>JBEKMJ010000047.1:0-60020 GCA_050008575.1 Bryobacteraceae bacterium | reverse complement strand
TTCGACCCCTTAGTCCGCGACTGGTTCACCCAGCGCTTCGCCGCCGCCACCGAACCGCAGATCCTGGGCTGGCCGGAAATCCGCGCCGGCCACGACATCCTCATCTCCGCGCCCACAGGTTCCGGCAAAACGCTCGCCGCCTTCCTGCTCTGTCTTGATCGCCTGGTGCGCGCCGCCCGCCTCGGCCCGCTGCCCAACCAGACGGAAGTCGTCTACGTCTCGCCGCTCAAGGCGCTGAGCAACGATATCCATATCAATCTGGAAGTGCCGTTGTCGGAACCACGCCCGAATCGCTGTACATCCTGCTCACCGCCGAGAAGCCGCGCGACATGCTGCGCACCACCCGCACCGTCATCGTCGACGAAATCCACGCCGTGGCCGACGATAAGCGCGGATCGCACTTGTCGCTCACGCTCGCGCGCCTGGATGTGCTAGTCGCGGCCGCCGGCGGCGCCAAGCCGCAGCGCATTGGCCTCTCCGCCACCGTGAAGCCTATCGAAGAGGTGGCCCAGTTCCTCAGCGAAACTGCCCACATCGTCAACGTAGGCCATCGCCGCGATATGGAACTGGCGGTGGAAGTCCCCAAGGACGAACTTGGCCCCGTAGCCAGCAACGAAATGTGGGCCGAGATTTACGATCGCGTGGCCGATCTGATCCGCGCGCACCGCACCACGCTGGTCTTCGTCAACACCCGCCGGCTTTCCGAGCGCGTGGCGCACCAGCTCCAGGAACGCCTCGGCGAGAACTCCGTCCTGCCGCATCATGGCAGCTTGTCGCGGCGATTACGCCTGGAGGCGGAAGCGCGCCTCAAAGGCGGCGAATTGCGCGCGGTGGTAGCCACGGCGTCGCTTGAGCTGGGTATCGACATCGGCACGGTCGACTTGGTTTGCCAGATCGGCACGCCCCGCTCCATCGCAGTGGCCCTGCAGCGCATCGGCCGCTCCGGGCATTGGGTGGGAGCGCGTCCGCACGGCCGTCTCTTCGCCACCACACGCGATGAGTTGATCGAATGCGCCGCCCTAGTGCGGGCGATTCGCTCGAGCGCGCTCGACCGGACTGAGATCCCCGCCGCGCCGCTCGATATCCTGGCGCAACAAATCGTGGCGGCCTGCGCTTGCGAAGAATTCACCGAAGACGCCTTGTTCGCCTTGGCCCGTTCGACATATTCCTACCGCGCGCTCGACCGCCGCGATTTCGACGATATCGTCGCCATGCTCAGCGATGGCATCGTGACCGCACGAGGGCGCGCCGGCGCGTATCTGCATCGCGACCAGGTGAATCATATCGTGCGCGGCCGCCGCGGTGCGCGCCTGGCGGCCATCACCTCCGGCGGCGCGATTCCCGATAACGCCAACTACCTGGTGGTCGCCGAGCCGGAAGGCGCCACCGTCGGCACCGTCGACGAAGATTTCGCCGTGGAAAGCATGTCCGGCGATGTGTTCCTGCTGGGCACGAACTCATGGCGCATCCGTCGCGTGGAAAACGGCCGCGTGCGCGTGGAGGATGCCCACGGCGCGGCTCCGTCGATTCCCTTCTGGAACGGCGAAGCGCCCGGCCGCACCGCCGAATTGTCCGCCGAAGTTTCGCGTCTACGTGCGGATATCCTGGCCGCGCCTCAGCCCGACTGGTTGCTGCGCGATGCCGGCCTCGACCGTCTGGGCGCGGAGCAGGCTATCGGCTACGTGCAATCCGGCGCGCGCGCCCTAGGTGTACTGCCCGCCTCCGCGCACGTGGTCGCCGAGCGGTTCTTCGATGAAGGCGGCGGCATGCAATTCGTGCTGCACGCGCCATTCGGCGCACGCGTCAATCGCGCCTGGGGGTTGGCGCTGCGTAAGCGCTTCTGCCGTACTTTCAACTTCGAGCTGCAAGCCGCGGCCACCGACAACGGCATCGTGCTGTCGCTCGGCGAGCAGCATTCGTTTCCGCTCGACATCGTCTTCGAATTCCTGCGTCCCGAAACCGTGGAGGACGTGCTCACCCAGGCGCTGCTCGACGCGCCCATGTTCACCGCGCGCTGGCGTTGGAATGCCTCGCGCGCGCTGGCCATCCTGCGTTTTTCGCACGGCGCGCGCGTGCCTGCGCCGATCCAGCGCATGCGCTCCGACGACCTGCTGGCCGCCACCTTCCCCGACCAGGCCGCCTGCGCCGAGAACCTCACCGGACCGCCGCGCATCCCGGACCATCCGCTGGTCCGCGAAACCATTCGCAACTGCCTGCACGAGGCCATGGATCTCGACGGCCTCATCGCCGTGCTCGAAGGCATCCGCGCGGGTTCAGTCCGCACATCCGCCATCGATACGCCCGAAGCTACGCCCTTTTCGCACGAGATCCTCAACGCCAACCCTTACGCGTTTCTGGATGATGCGCCGCTGGAAGAGCGCCGTGCTCGCGCCGTGCAATTGCGGCGCACCGTGCGCACCGACTTCGTCGAAGGCGCGGGCGCGCTCGATCCCGACGCCATCGTGCAAGTGGCCGCGGAGTCATGGCCGCTGGTGCGCGACCCCGATGAGTTGCACGAAGCGTTGCTGACGCTGATCGCCGTTCCGCCCGTACCCGAATGGGAGCCGTTCTTCTCATCCCTGGTCGAAGCCGGCCGTGCTGCCATACTAAGTGGGGCAGGCTCGCAGCCTGCGGCGGCCTCGCAGGCCGCCTCTCCTATTTTCTGGGTCTCCGCCGAACGAACCCCGATCGCCCTCGGCGTCCACCCTGACGCCACCCTCGCGCCCCCAATCCACTTCCCCGGCAACCGTACCGAAACCGAAGAAGCTTGCGCCGCCGAGATCCTGCGCGGCTGGTTCGAATCCGGCGGCCCGTATCGCGCCTCCGAACTCTCCGCGCGCCTGGCGATGCCGCAAGCTCTGGTCGATGCCGCGCTCGCGCAACTAGAAGCCGAAGGCCAGATCCTGCGCGGCCGCTTCACGCCGGGTGCACCCGACCACGAGCCCGAATGGTGCCATCGCCGCCTGTTGGCGCGCATACACCGCCTCACCATCGGTCGCCTGCGCCGCGAGATCGAGCCCGTAACCACCGCCGATTTCGTGCGCTTCCTGCACCGCTGGCAGCACCTCGCTCCCGGCTCGCAATTGCATGGCGCGGATGGCGTACTGCACGTCATCAAGCAGCTTCAAGGATACGAGATCTCGGCCGCGGCGTGGGAAGGCGAAATCCTGCCCAGCCGAGTGGCGCACTATAGTCCCGAGTTCCTGGACCAGCTTTGCCTGTCGGGCGAAGTGATGTGGGGCCGTCTCTCGCCGCACCCGGCGTTCGACAACAACGAAAACGGCCGGACGCACAAGGTGCGTCCCACGCGCGTCGCGCCGTTGACCTTGTTCTTGCGCGCGGACGCCGAGTGGCTGCTGGCCGGTCCGGAGCCTGCATCCGACGCTTCGCTCTCGCATCCGGCGCGCGAGGTGCTGGCCGAATTGCAGCAACGCGGTGCATCCTTCTTCCCCGAACTGGCGCGCGCCACCGGCCGCCTCGCCAGCGAAGTGGAAGACGCGCTTTGGGAACTTGTGGCTGCGGGCCTGGTCACCGCCGATGGCTTCGAGAACCTGCGCGCGCTGGTGGATCCAAAGCGCCGCCGCGGCGAAGGACGTGGCCGTCTCGCCCGCCCCCGCCACGCCGCCGGACGTTGGGCGCTGCTGCGCCGACCCGCCATATCGTGGGGCGAGATCTCGCCGGCATCTTTCGCCCGCCAATTGTTGCAGCGCTGGGGCGTGGTCTTCCGCGATCTGGCCGCCCGCGAAACCCTGGCGCCCGCCTGGCGCGACCTGCTGGTGGAACTGCGCCGCATGGAAGCGCGCGGCGAAATCCGCGGCGGCCGCTTCGCGGAAGCCTTCCTGGGGGAACAGTTCGCGCTGCCCGAAGCGCTGGACCTGCTGCGCGCCGTCCGCCGCAGCGGCGAATCCGGCGGGCTTCCCGAAGTCTCGCCCACGGACCCGCTGCACCTAGCCGGAATCCTGCCGCCCGGCCCGCGCCGCGCCGCGTGATTTCTCGCTGTGGGGCAGGCGTCTACGCCTGCAGCGGGTCTCCAGACCCGCCGACCGCAGTGGGTTTTCGACCGGGCGATCCGGCGCTGCCCGGCGTACCTCGTCCGCCATTAATCGGTCTCACCTCGGAAAGAACCGCGCCAGCGCAGCGCGTAAGCGACGTATAATAGGGGCGCACGACGAAGCGCTTTGGAGGGTAGATGAAACCGACAATGAATGTGCTTTGCCTTTGCCTCGCGGCGGCCGCCGGCCTGCTGGCCAATTCCGCGCATGGCGCCAACTTGATCAAGAACGGTAGCTTCGAGACGCCGGTGGTGATTGCGGGCAGTTACGAACTGGTTTCAACGGGTGACACTTTCACCGGCTGGAAAGTAGTCGGCGCCACCGGCAACGTGGGCATCGTCAGTGGGACATTTGAACAGTCGGGCTTTACGTTTCCCGCGGCAGGGGGCAGCCAATGGCTCGATCTGACCGGCAACAGCAATACCGTAACCGGTGTCCAGCAAACCGTGGCCACCACCGCCGGCACGGCGTACACGCTCACTTTCTATATTGGCAATGTCGACGATCCCGGCGGCATCTTGGGCGTCAGCAGCACGGTGAACGTGCTGGTGAACGGCAAGCAGGTTTTCACGGGCACCAATTCGAAGGGCACCGGAGAATCGAAGCAGGTTTGGCAGAAGTTTGCCACCACCATCACGGCGGCCTCGGGGCACACTACGATCGCTTTTATGAACGGCGACTCGCCGAGCGATAACAGTAATGGCCTGGACCTGGTTTCCCTTGTCGTGCAAGCCGACGACGAGCCCGCGGCGGATCTCGATCCTGGCGTTCAAGACTAACTTCGGCGCAAAGCCTCAGCCGCCACTTACAACTCAGGAACGACCTGGAAGATCGTCCCGCAGCCATCCCCATAACCCGCCTGCTGCCGCAGGTCATGTCACCACCCGGCGGCGCGGTGCCGTAAAGCGCACCCCTAAACTAAATGTGAGTCCAAAATCGGGCGCACCGCCGGCTCCGCCCGTGAAGTTGTAGAGTACTTCGTAGTTCCGTACGTCAGCCGCTGCTGCCGGCGCCGGAATTCGCCGCCCTCGGAGGCGGCGCCATAAAAGACGATCGCCTCCGCGCAAAAACCGGGCCGTCGTTTGGAGGGTTGCCAATGGCATACGGGGTGAAGTCGTACACCACCGACTCGGGCCAGGTGCCGTCCGATGCCGGACTCAGATCGTGGACATTGCGATAGGGCGATCCATATCCCGGGTCCCCAGGGTGGAGCCGAAGAGATTGTCCTGGCTATCGAAGGCCAAGCCAGGTCCTGGAAAAGTGCCGTCGGGGCCTTGAAGGTCGTGGGTGGACAACCTGGTCCACGCAGCGCCCGGCGCCTTCGCCGGCTCCAGTTTGAACACCTCGCCAAATCCATACTTGCCCCACACTACGTGCCGTAAAGATTGCCGGCTTTGTCGAAGATCGGACCGGCCGGGCCGCCGGTTGGCCCTTCAAAAATGTAGAGCACCTGCTCCTTCCGGGCCTTGACGGTTTCGTCAATTCGTAGGCGCTCGTAGCAATTCGTGCCCGTCTCGTCAGTTTGGCGTGTCCGCCGCTATACGCCAAGCCGTAGAGCTTTCCAGTCTTGTCAGACGCCAACCGTTGGGCCCAGCCAGGCGGCCCCTAAGCGTGTGCTCCATCGGGCCGGCCTCCGAGGCCGTGCCTGCGGGCAGGATGGCGAGACAGCCGGAACAGCGAGTCTGCCCCACCAAGGCATTTCCATACGGAAAACGTACAAACTCCGGATGGCCGCCACAAGAAACGGCCCGCGGACCGATTGGCCTCGCCACAAGCCACAGCGCTACAATCAAGCCGTGTCCCCCATAACCCCGGCTGGCGTCCGCGCCGCCGCTGCCCGCATACGGCCGCTCGCCAAACGCACGCCCGTGCTCGTCTCAAGCGAATTCGACGACGCCGCCGGCGCACGCGTCTTCTTCAAATGCGAGAACCTGCAGACCGGCGGGGCATTCAAGATCCGCGGTGCATCCAACCTGATTCTCTCCCTCCCGCCCGCCGACCTGCCGCGCGGCGTAGTGGCCTTTTCCTCCGGCAATCACGCGATCGCGGTGGCCATCGCCGCCCGCTATGCCGGCGCTGCCGCCACCATTGTAATGCCCGCCGACGCGCCGCGCTCCAAGCTCGAAACAGCCCGCGCGCACGGCGCCCGCATCGTGCCCTACGATCGCCTGACGGAAAGCCGCGAGTCCATCGCCGCCCGCATTCTGGCGGAGTCCGGCGCCACGCTGGTGCCGCCTTTCGACCATCCGATGATCGCGGAAGGACAGGGAACCGCGGCGCTCGAACTGTTGGAGGACTTGCCCGATCTGGATGCCCTGATCGCACCGGTGGGCGGTGGCGGGCTGCTCTCGGGATGCGCCACCATCGCGAAGGAGATGCGGCCCTCGATCCGGCTGTTCGGCGTCGAGCCAGCCGACGGCAACGACACATTCTTGTCGTTCCAGGCGGGCGAGCGGCGCTCCATCCCGCTGCCTCAAACCATTGCCGACGGTCTGCGCGCGCCGCAACCCGGCGAACTCACTTTCCCGATTATCCGCCGATGGGTCGAGCGGATTCTGTTGGTCACCGACGACGAAATCCGCGCGGCCGTGAAGTTCCTGCTCACGCGGCTCAAGATTCTGGTGGAACCCAGCGGCGCCGTAGGTGCGGCCGCGCTGCTGTTTGGCAAACTGCCGGCTGGCATCGCGAACGTGGGCGTCATCCTGTCGGGAGGCAACATGGATCTCGATCAACTGGCCGCATACGGTACAGAGGCGGCCGGAGACGATAAAACGGAGCCCCACTAGCCGCCAGTTGACCCGACCCCACGCCTTGCGGTATCCTGTGTGTTACGAATCTCTTGTAAGGATCAGTCTGCTTCAGATGGCCAATCATTTTTCCGCGCTCAAGCGCGTGCGACAAGACGAAAAGCGCACCGAGTACAACCGGCAGAGTAAGTCCCGCCTGCGCCACCAGATCCGCGCCATGCGGCGCGCTCTCACTTCCAAGGACGCCAAGGCGGCCGCCGAGTTGCTGCCCGCGACTTTCTCCCTGATCGACCGCTCCGCCAAGATCGGTATCATCAAGAAGAACACCGCGGCGCGGTACAAATCGAAGCTGCACCTGCGCGTGAAGACTCTCGCCACGGCATAGCAGCGCGACTGAGTCCCGCGCCGGCTAGAGCCCGCCCTCCATCGTCAACCGCAAGATAAACTGCTCCATTACGATTCGGTCGTCGGGCCGCGCGCTGCGCAAGTCCCTATCCGCCTCGAACGTCAATTGCATCGCGCGCTCCAGTTGCGCCCGGGAAAACTTCGCCACGGTTTGAAACACCTGTTCCGCGCGCGAGCTCCACATCTGCACACCCATCCTGGCGAAGTGCCCCTGGATCTGCTGCGGACTGCGCAAGCCCGACTCCTTGGCTACCAGCGCCGCACGAAATTGCGCCGACAGGAACGACAGCGCCACCGGCAAATACTCGCCATCGCGGAATAGCGTGTCCAGGATTTCGAGCGACCGCGACCGGTCCCTCCGCCCCAGCGCTCCCACCAGCGCGAAGATGGTAGTGGCCCGCGCGTCAGGCACCAGCAGCGCCAGATCCTCCTCGGTCACCGGCCGCCCCTGTGTGTAGAGCGCCATCTTTTCCACTTCCACCGCGATGCGCGTCAGATCGGCGGCCAGCGCCTCCACCAACAAATCCACCATGGCCGGATCCAAGCTCAAACCGGCGCGCCGGGCGAGTGCCGCCGCCTCCCTGCGCGCGTCGTCGGCCGACGCCCGCTTGAATTCCACCGGGTCCCCCAGGGATGCATAAAACTTGCGCACACGCTCCTGCTTCCGCTTGTCATCGCCCTCGAAGTCGAACCGCGGCGCGTCGAAAACCAACACTACGCCGGGCGTGGGATCCTTCATGTAGACGGCCAGCACATCGGCCGAACCCGCGGCGCTTTCGCTATCTTCGGCGTCCTCGTCGGACTTCGTGCGCGGAAGCGCGGCTTCCGCGTTGCCGGCGAAGATCGCCCTTTCGGACGTGAACAGCGATAGCGCGCGCGCGTCGTCGATGACTTCCGCCAGCGCCGTCTCGTTCAGATCGTATTGCGTGACCGCGTATTCGTGGGCCTTCAGCAACGCCGCCCGCGCGCGCCGCCGCTGGTAAGCTTCCGGCCCGATGAACAAATAGCCGGGCGCGACCGAGCCGCGCTCCATGCGAGTCAAAAACTGCGCGGGAGTCATGCCTTCAAAATTTCTCCAGAATCGAGGTCACCACATCGCGCGCCACGTCCTTGCCCAGCCGCTCGATGCCCGCCCCGCTCTCATCGAAGTACGCCTGCGGATCGACGCTGATTTCGTACCGTTCCCGCACTTCGAACGAAGGCCGCGAAAACAGTACCTTGCCCGTGGCGCGTTCGGTCAGCACAACTCTCAAATAGGCGCTGCACTGCACTACGGTCGCGCGTCCGCTGCTTTGATCGGCCACGATCGGGTAAGATACGAAGTTCATCACCCCGCCATCCAGCACGGCGTCGGCGGTTTTCGGATCGGTCACGATCTTATAGTGCGTACGCTCGATGAACTCCCGCGTGATATCCGCGGGCAGCCGCTGCGCCAGCTTGTATTGGATCGTCTTGTTCACAAAAGGGGCGATGGCGATCGTATGGATGGTCAGCGGCATGATGTCCGACTTGCCGGCCACGTGATAACCACACCCGCTGCCGCACAGCGCCACCGCCCATACCGCAATTGCCGCGTTTCTCATAAGAACTGGCTCCCCACCGCCACCGCGTTCTCCGCCGCCAGCCGCAGATTATCCGCCACCAACCAGCACCAGCAAGCCTGCGGATCGTTGCGGTCCATGGCTACCGCGCCCACCGCCACGCCGTCCTGCCCGGCGTTACCCACCGCCGTGGGCGGCTCCAGATCGGAGCGCCGCACATCGATGCGGTCGTCCGCCAGCGCCGATTCCACCGCCGCCACCCCCGGATTCTCTTCGAATTGCACCCACAGCGAGAGGCTGTATCCGTGAAACACCGGCGCTTGAATCAGCCGCAGCGACGGCATGGGCGCCACGGGGGTATTTAGGCCCGCGCCACGCGAAAGCAGCGTGGCCAGATGCCGCTCGATGCGCAATTCGGCGGATTCCAGCGCTACCGGCGCGTCCTCGCCATACTGCGCCAGCATGTTGAAGCTGAGTTGTGCGTCGTAGATTTTCTTGGGCATGTTTTTGAACGACAATAGGCCAACCGTCTGCTGCTGCAACTCCTCCACCCCGGGCGTGCCGCGTTCGCTGGCCGGTTCGAAGATGTGGATCACCGACCGCCGCACGCGAAACTGGGCATGCAGGCGCGGCAGGACCAGGGCGATGGCGATGGCCGCCGGATGCGCGATCGAGTGTACCGCGTCTTCCGGCGCGCGGAATCCGTCAGGCTCCACAAAAGGCGCGCGAATGAACGAACGGGGATGGTCCTCGGCGGCGTGCGTCAGGTCGATGGTTCCGGGAGTCTCGGCCCGAAAATCGAGGGTCCGCAGCGCGGATGCCGCCGATCCCGCCAACAACACCACGGGCGCATCGCGCATAGCGGCTTCATCGAGCCCCCAAACCAGCGCCGGTTCGCCGCCTTGCTCGGTGAGCGCGCCGGCCTTTTCGGGATCCTCGGAGATCAGTTTCAGATCCACCGGCACGTGGCCCACGGCAATCAGGTCGCGCACTTCGCGCCCTAACAGGGATTCGCTGCCGATCAGCGCCCACGTTTGCGACCTAGCCATGGTCGGACGGGCCTCCTGGTGGGGCAGGACTCCAGTCCTGCGGCCGACGTCCACGTCGGCCTGGGCGTGCCCGCATACATCCGATTTCGTCAGCCGAACAGCGGGTCCTGGAGGACCCGCGCAGGACTGGAGTCCTGCCCCACGAGGTTCTAGCCAACTTGACGCTCCGGCGCGCCCAGACGGCGGCGCAGCACGTGACGCCGCACGATCCCTCCCACGCGAATCGCTATGCCGCCGCCTACATAGATGCCCGCCATGATCGGCAACACCACATGGCCGTAATTCCAGATGGCGAAAACCAGTCCGCCCACCAGGATGACGATTAGAGGCGTGTGCGGCTGCCGTAGGCTGAGTCCTTTGAAGCTGTAATAGCGCCAGGTGCTGACCATCAGAAATCCCAGCAGCGCCAGCAGTGCCAGCCAGACCACCGCGATGGGCCAGTAGCCGATCGGTTCGCCGTAAAAAGCGTATACGCTGGCGGCCACCGTCCCGGCCGCCCCGGGAATCGGCAGCCCCACGAAATACTTCCGGTTGGGACGGCCGGGGTTCGTGGGAATGGGATTCTTCTGGACGTTGAAGCGCGCCAGCCGCGCAGCGCCGCACAGCAGAAACAAGAAGGCGACGAAATATCCAGCCTGAAACAACTGATGCTGAAACTGATGCGGCAGTCCGCTGTCCACGAACTGAACGCCCCAGGCGTATGCCAATATCGTGGGCGCGAGACCGAAGCTGACGACGTCGGCGAGCGAATCCATCTCGCGGCCGAAATCGCTGGTGGTGTGCGTCAGGCGCGCGATCATGCCGTCCAACCCGTCGAGCAGCACTGCGATCCCGATGGCCTTCGCCGCAATCTCAAAATCGTCGGCGGCGGCCGCCACGCCGGCAACTCCCGCCGCGGCCAGCATGGCGCCGCGAAACGAGCGCAGGATCGAAAGATAACCCAGGAAAATGTTGCCCGCCGTGAACAGCGTCGGCAACGCGTAAGCCGCGCGGCGGGGACGCCGATCCGGAGAGTGCCGGTCGATCAGCGGGTTCCTAAGCTTGGGCATGCACCAATTCCCGGGTTTCCGCCACCAGTTTCCGGGCTTCGGCCAGGTCCGCCCCCGCAAAATCGCGCCGCCGGGCGATCGCACTCGATCCCGCCAGGACCCGCTGTCCCGTCTGCACAATAATCTCCCACTCCGGACCGAACAGCACATCCACCCGCGACCCGAATTTGATCAGCCCCACACGTTCGCCTTTCGCCACTAGGTCGCCGGCCCGCTTAGTGAATACGATACGCCGCGCAATCAGGCCGGCGATCTGCTTGAAGACCACGCAGGTGCCCTCGGCCCGCACGCTTACCACGTTTTGTTCGTTTTCCGTGGAGCACTCCTCGCGGCTGGCAACGTGAAACTTTCCCTTGGAGTAACGCACTTCCGCGATGGCGCCCGCGATCGGCGCGCGGTTCACGTGCACGTCGAAAATATTCAGGAATATGCTGATACGCGTTTGCGTGGCGGTCTCCCGCTTGACCGCTACTACTTTGCCATCGGCCGGCGAAACCGCCACCGGCCCGGCCGGAATCGCGCGCTCCGGATCGCGGAAGAAATAAAGACAAAATGCCGCCAGAACGTAGAGCGGCAGTCCGAACCACGGATGCGCCAGGTAGGATACCAGCAGTCCGGCCGCGGTCAGTCCCAGGGCGTAGTAGATGCCGTCGGCGACGATCATTCTTCCCCATTCTCCCACAACAAACGCGTGGCGCACGCTCTCAGCGCGCCTCAGTGGGGCAGGCTCGCAGCCAGGCTCGCAGCCTGCGCGGGCCTCGCAGGCCCGCTCCGCGGCGAGCGAAGCTCGTCTGCCGCGAGCGAAGCTCGTCTTGGCGGGGCTAACGCCCATGCCACCAAGCCCGGCAAGAAGAGGCAGGCGGCCTACGAGGCCGCCGCAGGCTGCGAGCCTGCCCCACAAAAAAACGCATGCGGACCCGTTTTTCTTCATGTTGTAAAATACAGTGGGTCCAGCCATGTTGAAACTCTTACTTCTATCGGCGCTGCCGCTCGTTCCCGCTTTCGCGCAACCGCGTGAAACCATCGCCATCGACGCCCGCGCCGCCGCCCGGCCCTTCCCGCATTTCTGGGAAGTCATGTTCGGATCCGGGCGCGCCAATCTCTCCCTGCGCGACTCCTACCGCCGCGACCTGGACGCCACCCGCGCCATCGCCTCCGTGCAATACGTCCGCTTTCACGCCATTCTCGACGACGAAAACGGAATTTACGACGAGGACGCGCAGGGCCACCCAGTCTATAACTTCTCGTACCTCGATCAGATCTACGATGGCTTGCTCGACCGCAACGTCCGCCCATTCGTGGAACTGAGCTTCATGCCGCGCAAACTGGCTTCGTCGCCCACGGGGTTTCCGTTCTGGTACAAGCCGCTGGTCGCGCCGCCCAATAACTACGCCCACTGGGACGAACTGATCGCGCAGTGCACCCGTCACCTGATGGCGCGTTACGGCGAGCCGGAATTGGAGCAATGGTATTTCGAAGTCTGGAACGAGCCGAACCTCCCGTTTTGGGGCGGCCAGCCCGCCGAACCCACTTACTACGAGTTATACGATCACACCGCGCGCGCGCTCAAGAGCGTGAGTCCGAACCTGCGTGTCGGCGGACCGGCCACCGCGCAAGCGGCATGGGTAGACCGTTTTATCCGCCACTGTACCGACCAGCGCTCGCCGGTGGACTTCGTCTCCACGCATGTCTATGGGAACGATAAGTCCGAGGACATCTTCGGCACGCACGAGGCGATCCCGCGCCGCGACATGGTGGGCCGCGCCGTAAAGAAAGTCTACGACCAGGTACATCGCTCGCCGCGTCCCGATCTGCCCATAATCTGGAGCGAGTACAACGCCAGCTACATGGCCGAAACGGCCGTCACCGACGCACCCTTCATGGGACCTTGGCTGGCCAACAATATCCGGCTGTGCGATGGACTGACCACGGCCATGTCACTGTGGACTTTCTCGGATGTTTTCGAGGAGCAGGGCGTGGTGAAGCAGCCTTTCTACGGCGGCTTCGGACTGATCGCCAAGGATGGGATTCCCAAGGCCGCCTTCAACGCCTTCCGGCTTCTCCATATGCTGGGCAAGGAGCGCATTCCGGTGGCGTCCGAGAATGCACTGGTCACCCGCGACGCCGATGGGCAACTGGCCATCGCGGTTTGGAACTACGCCGCGCCCGAGGAAGCCGGATCGCCGCGCGAAGTGCGCTTGGACGTAACCGGCCTGACCGGTCCGCACCGCGCCCGCATTCAAACTGTGGACGCGCAGCACGGTTCGCCGCTTCCGGCCTGGGAAGCCATGGGCCGTCCCGCGTTCCCCACCCGCCATCAGATCCAACTTCTCCGCGATGCGGCCGCACTGCCGGACGCCGTTGAGCAGGATCTCACCCAGCCGCTGACTTTGCAGCCGCACGCGCTCGCCCTGGTCCGGATTGTTCCTTAGAAATGGCGCAACATCCGGCCAAACGCGGCGACCGGTGGCTCTACCTCATCCTGCTGTCCGCGCTGGCCCTGCGCACTTTCCACCTGGGTTACCCGGTCTGGGATTACCACAATTGGCGGCAAACCATCACGCTGATGCTGGCACGCGACTTCGCCCGGCATGGCTTCCCATTGCTCCACCCACAGGTAGCCTGGCTCGGCAACCTGCCCAGCGCCCCAAGCTATTTCAACGCCGAATTCTCGATCCAAAGCGTTCTGGCGGCGGTCCTATACAAAGTTTTCGGCGAGAGCGACACGCTGGCCCGTTTGGTTGTCGTCGCTTTCTCTCTCGTGGGAATTTACTGCTTGTACGATTTGCTCAACCGGCGCGCCGGCGCAGTCGCCGCGCGGATGGGTGCTTTCATTTACGCGCTGCTTCCCTACCATCAGTTCTTTGGCCGCGCCTTCATGCCGGACATTCCCGCACTGGCGCTGGCGCTGGCCGGTTTGGACGCTCTCGATCGTTGGAGCGACGATGACAAAGGCGCCCGCCTGGCTGCTGCCGGCGCGTGGACGGCGCTCGCCATGCTCCAAAAACTGACGGTCGTTTTCGTCGCCTTGCCCGCGTTATATCTTTTTTGGCTGGCCTATGGCCGTAGGTTGCTGTTTCGCAAGGGGCCCTACATCTTCGCCCTGATCGCCGCGATTCCGGCCTTGGCCTGGTACTCCGTGCATGCCCGCGCCATGGAATCGCAGAGCGTTCTGAGCGCGCTGGCCATGCAGCGCGGTCTTTTCGGACACCATCTGAACCTCTGGCTGCAAGGCCCGTTCACCAGCCGGATTCTGCGGGCTCTCTCGGCCGAGGCATTCTCGCCTTTGGGCTTGGCGCTTGCCGCTTTCGGTTTCTTATGCGCGGGCAACGGCCGGGCCGCATGGCTTTTCCGCCTGTGGGTGGCGGGCGCGGCATTAACGTTGTTGTCGATGCCCGGCGTTTTGCCCGCCAACCTTTACTACCTGTCGTTGCTGCTCCCCGGCGGCGCGGCGCTCGCCGGAATCGCTCTGGCCAGAGCTGCCCGCTACCGGATCGGATACCCGGTTGTGGCCATCGTGCTCGCGGTCTTTGCCGTTGGAGCGGTCTATTGCGCGCTGCCGATGTACCGTCCGGACCGCTTGCCCCGCGACTTGGGTGTGGCGCTGAATCATCTGACCGCGCCTGGCGACTTGCTTGCGACCGAGACCGGCGGCAGCCCCAACGTGCTCTACTTCGCAGACCGTCGCGGGTGGCTGCTGGAGAGAAGCTATGACCCTGAACGGCTGGAGCGCCTGAGGCAAGCCGGGGCTCGCTATTATGCAGACACCTTCGCTGCCGACGCGCACGTGCGGCGTCAGTTCTTTACCGCCTTAGCCGGGCGATACGCGCGACTGACCACCGAGGACGCGCCCTGGCAAATCTTCGATCTGGCTGCCGCGCCTGGGCCGCTCGCCGCACTTCCCGCCGGCGGGATTCAACTGCCGCGCAGCGTGAATTTTGCAAACCAGATCGAGTTTCGCGGGGCCTCGGTGCGGCCGTTGCTGGATTGGCCCGCCGCCTTCGAAGTGGTCTACTACTGGGTGTGCCTGAAGACGCCCGCGGCCGATCTGCGCGTGTTCGTGCACGTCACCGATTCCACCGGCCAAACGGTTTATCAGCAGGATCACTGGCCGCAATCGGGATGGCTGCCCACTGCGCGCTGGAAGCCGGGAGATATCGTGCGCGAACGATACGTATTGGCGCTCCCCGGTTCGTTGCCCGCCGGAAAGTATCAGGTACGCCTGGGTTGGTTCGACCCGGAGCGAGGCCCGCGCTTGGCCATTCTGAACCCCGGCCCGGCCGATCGGGACGATCGTGCGGTCGCGGCGGAACTGGATGTCCCGCGCCCGCCCGTAAACGGGTGGTTCAGTCGTGATTAAAGCCCTGTGGGGCAGGCGTCTACGCCTGCGGCGGGTCTCCAGACCCGCTCCTGTTGGCACTAGCTTTAGCCTGAGTGGGCGAGCTTCGCTCGCCGAAGAGCGGCCTTCGAGGCCCGCGCAGGCTGCGAGCCAGGCTGCGAGCCTGCCCAACGGCGGCGGACAGATTGTAGAAAAGCGGTGGGTTTTCGACCGTGCGCGGGTCCTCCAGGACCCGCTTCCCGCTCCGACACAGGCCGACGTGGACGCCGGCCCGCGGGACTGGAGTCCTGCCCCACAATCGACGCAGATGCCCGGCCAAAAACACTAAATGGCAATTGGGCGGAATTGCGCGCCCCCCAAGCCCGTGCTATAAATAAGTATGCACTCACATATAAATTTCGGCTACGCTTGGTATTGGACCTACGGCCACCTCGTGGTAACGGCCATCGCCCTGCCGCTGTTCTGGCTGGCCTTCGCCCGCAAGTGGCCCAAGCTGCCGCTAGCCGTCTTCGGCGCCGTGACGCTCTGGTCGGTCGCCGCGTTCCTGGCGGTGCGCTTCGACCTGAACATGAACGGACGCACGCCGCTGCCCACCCAATCGTTCCTGCCATCCGGCGCCGGGCGGGTCCTCGACATGGGCGCCGGTACCGGCCGCTCCACCCTCATGGTTCTGGAGGCCCGGCCACGCGCCTTCGTGGTGGCGCTCGACCGTTTCAGCGACGAATACGCGCGCCACTTCGGCGACCTGCGGAACGGGCAGCAAATCCTCGATCAGGGCCGCGCCAGGCTGCTCGGAAACCTGAAAGCCGCCGGTGTCGAGCGGCGCGCCGCGATCCAGGCCGGCGACATGCGCCAGATGCCCGTCGAATCGGCCGCCTTCGATGCCGTCGTCAGCGCCTACGCCATCGACCACTTGAACCGTGACGGGATACATCAGGCTCTTGGCGAAGCTTCCCGCGTATTGAAGCCCGGCGGCCAGTTTCTCTTGATGGTCGTCGCCAAGGATCTCTGGGTCGAGTGGACTTGGGGTCCGCTCTTCATGCACACCCGCCTGCCCGGCCCGGACCGCTGGATAGCCTTCCTGCGCAATGCCGGATTCCAAGTGGTCGAATCCGGCTCGCGTCCAGCTACACTCTATTTTCTGGCCCGCAAGCCATGAGGGAATGGGTAGAAAAAAGGCCATATCCGACGATGAACTGCTGGGCGTCGCCCGCCGCATCTTCGTGGAGGAAGGTTTCACGGCATCCACCAGGGAAATTGCGCGCCGCGCCGGCGTGTCCGAGGGCCTGATCTTCCAGCGCTTCCGGACTAAGGAAGACCTGTTCTTCGCGGCTATGATTCCGCCGTCGGCGGACTTGAATCGCCTCTTTCATCATCCCCACTCCCAGGGACGCACCCTGCTGGAGAAAATCACATTTTCGATGATCGCCTATTTCCGCGAGACGCTACCGGTCCTGCTGCCCTTGATGTCCCATCCTAATTTTCGGTTCGAAGAGTTTGCCAAGCGCCATCCGGACTCGCCTATGCTCCTGCTGCGCCGGCAACTGGTCGAGTTTCTGGTTCGGGAGCAGCGTGCCGGAAGGCTCGGCGCGATCGACCCCGGAGCGGCGGCGCTGCTGATTTGGTCCGCCGCGCACTCCATCCCGTTCTTTGAGCGGCTGGGCGCACACGGCGGCCAATTCGAACCGAAACTGGTGCGCGCCATGGTGCGCGCTCTGTGGGATGGACTCGACCCGCGGAACCGCTAATCGCCAATCCCCGCCTCTCCAATCAACTCCGCCACTTTGCGCCGCAGCGTCTGGTTCAACTCGCCGCGCGCATCCAGCTTAATGCCCGCGGTGGGAATCGGATCGCCGATCCGCATGGTCACGGCATGCGGACGCACGTGCAACGACCCCATCGGCATCACCCGCCGCATGCCCATGATCCCGATAGGCACCACCGGCACGCCCGCTTTGATCGCCAGGTAAGCCGCGCCTTCCTTGAACTCGCGCAGCCCATCGGGCGACCGGCCGCCTTCCGGGAACAGCAGCACCGACACGCCCCGTTCGCGCACCAGCCGCGCGCCCTCGGTTAAGCTCTTCAGCGACGCCCGCGGATTGTCGCGCACCACCGGCAGATGTCCCGCGCGCCGCAGGTGTCCGCCCAACAGCGGGATTCGAAACAATCCCCCCTTGGCGAAGAACCGGATCTGCAGCGGGATCAGCAACACCGCCGGCGTATCCATGTAACTGGAGTGATTGGCCACCAGCACGTATGCCGCGTCCGTGTCGAGCTTCTCCACTCCCTCTATGCGGATGCGCGCCCCGCTGACTGCCAACAGGATGCGCGCCCACAGGCGTGCGATCGCATGCTGCGTGCGGCCGCGCTTGTCGAATGCGGAAGCCAGCAGCGACGCCGAACCCAGCACCACCGTCGCTATGACAATGAGGGGATCGATGAGCAGATAGGCGCGCAGGCGGCTGAGGAACATGGCCCCTTTTGAAGATACCGAAGTTGGGAGTATAGCACCCCGGCACGCAGACGCCGGACGCTTCGCCGGGACGCGCAGCCTCATCGGCTACAGGCAGACGATTTCGACGGGCCGGCCCTTAACTCGCGCTTGGGAAATCGGAGCGCCGAAGCGGTCAACCAGAGCCTTGCAAGTCGACGGCATCCGCGCGACTCCCGCGATGCTTAGCCTAAATGGTGGTCACCTGGATTGTGTCGCCGTTCGCGATCGAGTCCCACGGAGCATCCAGGTTATGGCCATCCCAGTCCGGCGCGCCGAGTGCTTGCAGCAAGGCGCTCCGGAAAGCGAGATTTCCATCACAACGTCTACGCTGCCGCCCGCGGCAGATCCTCGACGTGCACCACCAGCCGCTTGTGCAGCTTGGCCAGGGCTGCCTCAATCTGGTCGAGGCGCGAGCGGTGGCGCAGATCGAGCAGGCGATCGACCTGGCTCTTTTGCAAACCCATGCGGCGGGCCAGTTCCGACTTGCGGACTCCAGCCTGGCGCATCGCCTCGTATAGCCGGATCTTGGCCTCCTCCAGCGCGGGCAGAACCACCGTGCGCATGCCCTTGCCGCGCGCCTTGCTGCCCCGTGGAATGGCGCGGCGGTGTTTGATGTACTCCGTGAAGATGGCGATGATCGCGTCCAGCGCGTACTCCATGGCTTCCGCTTCGGAGTAGCCGCAAGTGATGGCTTCGGGGATGTCCGGGAAAGTCACCGTGATGCCGTCGTCTTCGCAGTCGAACTTTGCTGGATACGCAATCATTGGATTCTCCCCTTCACTTCAAACCGAGATCTCTTCGAATGCCCCGGACGGTGCCTGTGGGCAGTTCCTTTGCGCCATGCCGCGGCAACAACGTAGACTTGCCCTTGAAAAACACTTTCGTGTGCTTGGTTCCTTCCTCGAAGGTGCAGCCCCGAGACGCCAGCCATCGCTTGAACTCGTTGCCGGTCCAGTCCGATAGTATACACATCTGTATACGCCCGTCAAGCGCGGGTAAGCAACGCGCGCGCCTCGCCCACCAGGAACAACGACCCCGTCACGAAGACGGCGTCCTCTCGCGCCGCGCCAGCCGCCAGCGCCAGCGCCGCACGAATATGCGGCGCCACCCGGATGTCGTCGTGATCGGCCAGCTCGCGGATCGATTCCGGCCGCAGCGCCCGCGCCTGCGCCGGCGCCGTCACGATCACATGCGCCGCCCGTGGAAACAGGATCGCCGTCATCTCCTCCACCGCCTTGTCGCGCATCGCGCCGTAGATCAGCCAGACACGGCGCGGTTCGTAGAAACGGTCGAGATATTCGGCCAGCGCGCGCGCACTCGCCGGATTGTGCGCGCCATCCAGAACGATCTCGGGATTCGCGGCCACGCGCTCCAAACGCCCCGGCCATGTGGCTTGCGCGATGCCCCGCCGAATGGCTTCAGGCGGGATGCCGAGTTGCCCCAGCGCCGCGATGGCCGTGCGGGCGTTTTCCACCTGATGCTCGCCCGGCAGCGGGCAACTCACCGGTAGCCCGTCCCACACGAAATCGCTGCCCCGCGCATGCAGCGTGACATCGGAAACCTCCACCGAGGAACTAAGCGTCACACCCGCGCCCAATGCCGCGGCCCGCGCCTCCAACACGCGCTCCGCCTCGGCCCGCTGTCGCGCGAAGACGGCCCCCACGCCAGGCTTCAGAATCCCCGCCTTTTCTCCGGCAATCGATTCCAGGCTCTTGCCCAAATACGCTTCATGATCGAAATCCACCGGCGTCACCACGCACAACTCCGGCATGACCACGTTGGTCGCATCCAGGCGCCCTCCCAGCCCCACTTCGAGCACCGCGTACTCCACGCAACATTCGCGGAACAACAACAGCGCCATGGCCGTCACGCTTTCGAAATAGGTGGGATGCAGATCGATGCGTGCCTGCCGCAGCAGCGTCTCCGCGCACGCATGCACCCGGTCGAACGCCGCGGCAAACCTGTCCGCGCCGACCCCACGTCCCGCGACCTGAATGCGCTCCGTAGGTTCCACCAGGTGTGGCGACGTGAACAGCCCCGTGCGATATCCCGCGGCGCGCAGCCCGGATTCGATCAGCGCGCAGGTGGAGCCCTTGCCATTGGTGCCGGCCACATGTACGATGCGGCAAGCCATCTGCGGATTGCCCAGCGCTTCGAGCAAAACGCCAATGCGCTCGAGGCCCAGCTTGGCGGTCTTGACCTCGTTGCCCAGCGCGTAGAGGAACCGGACGGAGTCGGGATAATTCATCGCGATACTGAGCGCGGCTTACTGAGCCGCGGGCGTAATGGAGCGGCGCCCTAATCCACAAAGAACCGCAGCGCCGTCGAGATGTAGCTCTTCAACTCCAGCCGCGGCACCACCGCGTCCAGCATCCCGTGCTTCAACAGAAACTCCGACCGCTGAAATCCGTCCGGCAGCTTCTGCCGTATGGTCTGCTCGATCACGCGCGGTCCCGCGAATCCGATCAGCGCGCCCGGCTCCGCGATGTTCAGATCGCCCAGCATGGCGAAGCTCGCCGTCACGCCGCCCGTGGTCGGGTCCGTCAGCACGCTGATGTAAGGCACCCGGGCTTCATCCAGACGCATCAGCGCGGCCGATATCTTGGCCATCTGCATCAGGCTCACCGCGCCCTCCTGCATGCGCGCGCCGCCCGACGCCGACACGATCACCAGCGGGATCCGCCGCGCCATGGAACGCTCGATCGCGCGCGTGATCATCTCGCCCACCACGCATCCCATGCTGCCGCCGATGAAGCGCGCCTCCATCGAGCAGATATGCACCCGCCGTCCGGCCACGGCGCCGGCCGCCGAGATCATCGCGTCGGAAAGCGAGGTGGCCATGCGCATGCCATCCAGTCGCTCGCGGTAAGGCTTCGAGTCGAAGAAGTCCAGCGGGTCCGACGAGCGCAGCTCCGTATCGAACCTCTCGTATTCGCCATCGAAGAGCAGCTTCAGCCGCGCGGCTGCGTCCATCCGCATGTGCGCGCCGCACTTCGGACAAACGTTCCAGTTGGACTCCAGGTCTTTTTTCCAGATGATTTGCCGGCAGCCCTCGCACTTCAGCCACAGCCCCTCCGTGCGCAATTTGCGCGACGGGTCGTTGATCTGCGCCACCTTCGCCGGCGCCGCATTTTCCTTCTTGAACCAGGACATAGTGATTGAACTACAGTAGCAAAAAGTGCCTGGTGGGGCAGGCGTCCACGCCCGCCCCCTCTCCGCGGCGCGCAGCGTGGTGGGGCAGGCGGTTGCGCCTGCCAAGGCGCGGATTTTCGACCGCAGGGCGGGTCTCCGGACCCGCCCGCTGCTAACGCGGGTACGGATGCCCCCGCAACGTGGCAAATGCCCGATAGATCTGCTCGGCAAGCATGGCGCGCGCCAATTCATGCGGAAACGTCATGCGCGAAAGCGAAAGCAAAATGTCCGCGCGGCCCCGCCAATCCGCCGGCAGACCATCCGCGCCGCCCACCACGAAGACCAGGTCGCGGCCCTCCATTTCGGCCTGCGATACCATCGCCAGGAACGCCGCCGTATCCATAAGCTTGCCCGCGGGATCCAGCAGGATGCGCCGCGCGGCGGGATGCTTGGCCCAAAATTCAGCGTGCCCCGTGCGCTGCGGCCGGATCTCTCGCATCTCGCACGGCGCATAGCGGGCGGCGCGGCTCACGAAATCCGCGGCGATGGCGTTGGCGTGCGCGTCGCGCGGCTTGCCGATGTAGTACAGGAAAATCTTCACTCGGGCGGAATTTCAACGGTCTTGGCGTTGCGCCACAGCCGCTCCAGGTCGTAATAGTCGCGCGACTTCGGTGAAAAAATGTGTATCAGAAAATTACCGTAGTCCGCCAGAATCCACTCCGCCTGGGTGTAGCCTTCCACGCTGAACGGCAGCTCGCCGGCGTGCTTCAGCCGCAATCCAACTTCGTCGGCGATGGCCTGCACATTGCGCGCGTTGGCCCCCGTGCAGATCACGAAGTAATCCGCGAACGCGGTGATGCCGGTCAAATCCAGCACGCGGATGTCGGTAGCTTTCTTGGATTCGGCTGCGCGGACGGCCACCAGCCACGTTTGGGTTTCGGTTGGGTCGGAGTGCTTTAGGTCAACCTTTGTCAGAACACGCTCCCTGACCGTATCGTACTACAATATAGGTATCCACTCATGCGTTTTCTCCTCTGGTTAACGGTTGGTTCAGTACTGTTGTGCGCAGCCCCGCAATCGCCGCAACAGGTTACCGAGCCGCGACCGTCGTTCACTACCGAGCCGCGACCGTCGTCCACTACCGAGCCGCGACCGTCAGGGAGCGGTCCGTCCGCGAGCGGTTCCGAAGATCCCGACGTGCTCCGCGCCCGCCTCGCCATCGAGCGGCTGCGCGCCCTGGTCGAAGCCGGCGCCCTCCCGCGCGTCCAACTCGAGCAGGCCGAGGACGCCTTGGGCGACGCGCAGGATATGGCGGTGCTGCGCCGTACCATGTACGGCCAGGACATCGCCGAGGAGCAATCGACCGAAATGGTGGCGGCCGCCGAACGCCGCCTCGACCGGCGCCGGAAGCAGCTCGCGCGGTTGCGCGGCCTCACCGATTCCGGCATCGTGGCGAAGAACGATCTGGACCCGCTGATCGAGCAAGTCGATTACGCCCTCAAAGAATACGATCTGGCGGTGTCGCGCGCCAACCTCAATCGCGAACTCGTCGAGATGGCGCGCGCTGAGCAGGTTCGCCAGTCGCGCGAACAGGGCCCCACCGGCAGCGGCCCCGCAGCGGTCCGCTTCGATGGCGCCGGCGTCTTCACCCCGGCCCAATTTCAGCAAGTGTCCACCGCCTTCGCGCATCGCTTCGCCAAACCGCTGCCCGTCAGCGCCATGGGCGAAACCGCGGTCCATCGCGCCATGGGCTTCGATCACCGCGGCCGCGTGGATGTGGCGGTGAGCCCCGACCAGCCTGAAGGCGTCTGGTTGCGCCGGTACCTGGAATCGCGCGGCATCCCGTACTTCGCCTTCTGGCAGGCCGCGCCCGGCAAAGCCACCGGCGCCCACATCCACATTGGCCCCGAAAGCACCCGCCTCGGCGCGGTGGCGGACTAGAGGCCCATTGAGTTCCCTCCGCGTCCTCATCCCCGAAGAACAGATCGGAGCTCGCGTGCGCGAAATGGGCGCCGAGATCGATCGCGATTACCCCAACGGCAACCTGCATCTGATCTGCATTCTGAAAGGCGCCTGCTTCTTCATGTCCGACCTGGCGCGCGCCCTGCACATCGACGCCTTCGTCGATTTCATGGGCATCTCCAGCTACGGCAAAGGCAAGTCCACCTCGGGCGAGGTCAAAGTCACCAAGGATCTCGACTTCTCCGTCGAAGGCGCCGATCTCCTGATCGTCGAAGATATCGTGGATAGCGGCGTCACCCTTAACTACCTGATCCATCTGCTGGAGCAGCGCAAGCCGCGCTCGATTCGCATCGCCGCGCTGCTCGATAAGCCCGACCGCCGCCAGCGGCCCGTGGCAGTCTCCTACGTGGGCTTCCGCATTCCGGACGAATTCGTGGTGGGCTACGGTCTGGATCACGCCGAGCGTTACCGCAACCTGCGCAACATCTGCATCTTGGATAACTCGGAGGGCGGGCTTTAGCCGGCGGGGGGCTTCAGCCCCGCTCTTCCGCGAACCCAGCCCGCCTACCCTAAGCGGCGCGCGCGCCCGTATCTCACGGGCTTGGGCGACAATCTCCCTCTCGCGCTCGTCGCCAGCCAGCCGGAGTTGGATACGGTTCAAGAATCCCTTCCAGGGTGTCCAACTTCTCGGCTTACCCGAATTGCATCGGCTTTTCGTTTCGGTGCCGTCGAGCAAACGGCCCAGGTCGGTGCGCCCCCTGTTTCCGACGGCAAGCCAGTCTTTCAAGTCGCGGGCACGCGGACCGGCGTGGTGCTCCCGCTCGGATCGAAGACCCGCTTTGCCCATGGGGACTTCGCGGCTCTCGCTTTCGTAACTTTTGGCCCGTTGCCGGATATTCTGATACCGAATCCATGCCGGGCGAGGTCAAGGCCACCAGCTTCGGGAAGCTGTACGGCGCTTACGCGCGCGATGTGTGCCGGTTTGCCCTCTACTGGTGCGGCGACACCGCGCTGGCCGAGGACATTACCGCAGAGACGTTTCTGCGCGTCTGGATCGCGAAACAGCCGGTACGCCTGCACCGCGGCCATTTTGCCATACTGACTGGTGGTCAGTCGACCGCGCGCGCGATATGGGCGAGCCTTGCTCGCCTGGACAGGCTCTCCAGAGAACCATCGTGCAAATCACTGATCTAGCGGGGCTAACGTCCCGCTTGCACAGGCTTCAGCCTGTGTTGGGCGAGCTACGCTCGCCTGCGCTGACACGAGTGTCAGCGCGGCAGGCAATGAGTGCCTGCGCCACGTCCCGGCGTCAGTTCTCCGATCTTGGTAACGACCCGCGGGGTCGTTCGCGCTGAAGCCTGCCCCACCAACAAGATGCGACCTGAGAATAGCATGCGGGCATATGCGAGGCCCGCTGCCGTACGGCCCTTTTGTCTTGTTTTCAGCGGGCTGCGGGAGATTTGAACGCTGTGACCGAGAGAATCCGGGTTAAGATAAATGAGCACCCAGATCCGCTATGCAACAATACGACCTGATCGTCATCGGCTCCGGCCCCGCCGGACAGCGTGCGGCCATACAGGGCGCCAAGTCCGGCAAGCGCGTCGCGCTCATCGAGAGACGCGAGGTGGTGGGCGGCACCTGCATCAACTCCGGCACCATCCCCAGCAAGACCATGCGGGAAGCGGTGCTGCACCTCTCGGGATTCAACTATCAGGGGATTTACGGCGTCAGCTACCGGGTGAAGGAAAAGATCTCCATGGCGGACCTGGGGTTCCGCATCCAGCACGTCATCAAGACCGAAACCGACATTACACAGGCACAACTTTCGCGCAACGGCATCGAGGTGATCTACGGCACGGCGCAGTTAGTGGACGCGACGCATGTGCGCGTGGAGAACAGCCGCGGGGTCTCGGACTACGAGGCCGGCATCATTATCATCGGCACGGGGACGAAGCCCTCGGTATCGCCGAAGGTGCCCCTGAACGGACGCACGATCATCAACAGCGACCAGATCCTGCAGATGGCGGATGTGCCCAAGATTCTGATCGTGGTGGGCGGCGGCGTGATCGGCGTGGAATATACGTGCATGTTCGCCGCGCTGGGGGTGCGCGTCATCCTGGTGGAAAAAAGGCCGCGCCTGCTGGAGTTCGCGGACGCGGAGATCATCGAGGCGCTTTCGTATCACTTGCGCGATCACAGGGTGACCATGCGCCTGAACGAGGAAGTGGAAAGCGTGGAAGACACGCCCACCGGCGTGGTGGCCAACCTGATGAGCAAGAAGAAAATCTCAGGCGATACGCTGCTGTATGCGGTGGGCCGCCAGGGCAACGTGGAAGACCTCAATCTGCCGGCGGCGGGACTGGAGGCGGATAGCCGCGGCCGCATTCCGGTGAATGCGTGTTACCAAACCAAGCAGCCGAATATCTACGCGGTGGGCGACGTGATCGGATTCCCCAGCCTGGCCTCGGTTTCCATGGAACAGGGGCGCATCGCGGCCGCCACGGCCCTGGGGATACCGGTGCATTCCAATCCGGCAACCTATCCGTATGGCATCTACACGATTCCGGAGATATCGTTCATCGGCAAGACGGAAGAGCAGTTGACCGACGAGGACGTTCCGTACGAAGTGGGCGTGGCTTACTATCGGGAGATCGCGCGCGGGCAGATTCGCGGCGATACCACGGGGCGGCTGAAGCTGATCTTTCATCGGGAGACCAAGGAGATACTGGGAGTGCACATCATCGGGGAGGGCGCTTCCGAGTTGCTGCACATTGGCCAAGCCGTGATGATCCTGAAAGGGACCATCGAGTATTTCGTGGATACGGTCTTCAATTATCCGACGCTGGCCGAATGTTACAAGGCCGCCGCGTTCAACGGCCTGAATAAACTAACGCGACTGTAGGCAGCACGGGCTTTAGCCTGTAGGTGGAGAGATAACATGGGGCATACAATCGGCGTTCTGGCGACCAGGCAAGTCGCGGTAGGCGTGGTGGAGGACAATGCGCTCGCGGGCCCGATCCGGGTCTATCCCGAAGGGGTGGAGAATCCCGATGCACTGCGGACGTTGACCGGCGACGAAATCGCGGAGCTGATCGGGGAACAGGTTTTGATATCCGCACGCGACCGGCGGATCGACAGCGTCGGGGTGGGTTTCCCGGGCGTAATTCGCAACGGCGTGGTGGAGGAATCGCCAAACCTGCAACAGATCAAAGGTTTCGCATTCGCCGCGGCTTTGTGTGGAGTGCTGGTGCGGGGCGGGTTGAAGGCGTCGGTGCTGATCCTGAACGACGCGGATGCCATCGCGGCGGGCGTGGCGGCCACGCGCGGCCATCTGGAAAAGCTGATCCGCATCTGGTACCTGGGCGACGGTGTCGGTTTCGGACGCTACCCGCAAATGGAAGGCGTATGGGAGGGCGGACACATGGTGGTGTCGCTCGATCCCAAGGAGCATTACTGCGGCTGCGGAGGCGTGGGTCACCTGGAGGGCATCATGGGGCATCGCGCCATGCGCCTGCGCTTTCTGGATATGGAGCCGGAGGAGGTTTTCGCCACGGCGCGCGAAGGGGATGCGCGCTGCGGCGCTTTCGTGAAGCTTTGGCATCGCGCGCTCGCGGCCGCCTCGGCCAGCAGCATTCATCTGGATGGGCCGGGGAAGTTCTTCATCATGGGTCCGAATGCGCAGTATGTGGACCTGGGACTGGTAGCGCAATACATTCACGAGATGGTGAAGATGACGCCGCTGCAGGGGAGCTTGTTTGAGACTATTTCAAGCAGCCAGGATCTGGCGATCGTGGGGGCGGCGGTGAATGCGCGGCGGGCGGTCGCGGCGGAGTAAGCCGCAGGCCGCGCAGGCTATGAGTCTGTCGCCATGGCGGAGGGCGGGCAATTCTGCCCGCAGCCGGCTTTCAGCCGGCTTGGCCGCCTGACAGGCGGCTGCGGCCATGATTGGCCGCCCCACAAGAGGTTTTCGACGGGGCCTTGCGCCCGGCGGCAAGGTGTGGCATACTTCCCTAAGATTATTATGGGGCAAGACGCGGCAATCGATCGACCGATCCTGCACACGCTTGCCAACGGCCCGATGCACGGCTACGCCATCGCCGAGGCGATCGGCCACTTTTCAGAAAGACCGCAGTGGCTCGAAGAACGTGAACTCTACGCGGCGTTGCACCGGCTCGAGTTCGAAGGCATTCTGAGTTCCGAGTGGAACGTCGGCGAGGACCGGCGGCGGGCTAAGTATTACAGGCTCCGCCCGGCACGGGCATGGCGGCCGGTGCTGGTGGTGGATGCACTGACGTTGACGCTGGTGGCGGCGGCCGGGCGCGCGGCGCCACACCCGAAACACAGCGGATCGTGCATGGGAGCGACTGCGCCCGTCACCTTCAGCGGACGCATCGGTTCGGTTCGACCGACAGTGAACGGCGTCCCCCGGATATTCGTGATCGATACCGCCAGCGACACGATCGTGAATTCTGACCGGCTGCATCTCGCGGTGCTGCGGACGTTGACCGCGAGTACGGTGACCACTTCCGGCTCGGTGCCAATCGAGTGGAACCTGGTGCGTATCGATGAACTCACCGTGGGCGGCCGCCAGATCCGCCAGATCACCGCCTTGGCGAAGAGCCTCAGGGAGCTGGAGGCCGCGCTGGGGCAAGAGGTGGATGGCATACTCGGCAACGATATCCTCAACCAGTGGGACGCAGTTACTCTGGACTACAAGAAGCGGAAGCTGATGTTGAAATGTTCCGGGGACAATCGTTATGAAAGATAAGAATCCCGGCGAGCTTCTGCGGGACACCCTCGACATGCTGGTCCTGAAGACCCTCACGCGCGGCCCCAGGCATGGCTACGCCATCGCGGAGTTCATTGAAGAAACCACCGGCGATGTGCTGCGCGTGGAAGAGGGCGCGCTCTATCCCGCACTACACCGGCTGGAGTTACGCGGGCTGGTGGCCGCCGAATGGGGGGTCTCGGAGAACAACCGGCGCGCCCGATACTACAAGCTGACCGCCGCCGGACGTAAGCAATTGAGCGAGGAGTCGGCGCGCTGGGACCGCATGACTTCGGCCGTCGCGCGCATCATGGAGGCCTGATATGTCCGGTTGGCGCACGACTATCCGGTTGCGGTTCAGGGCGTTGATCCAGCGCCGCGCGTTCGACCGCGACCTGGAAGATGAAATCGGCTTCCACCTGGCCATGCGTGAACGCAAGCAGCGGAATTCTGGCCTGGGAGCCGAGGACGCGCACTACGCGACGATCCGCCGCTTCGGCAACGTCACCCTGTGGAAGGAAGATACGCGCGAAATGTGGACGTTTACTACGTTCGAAACGCTCTGGCAGGATGTTTGCTTCGCGGTGCGCACCCTGCGCAAAAGCCCCGCGTTCCTGACGGTGGTGGTGTTCTCGCTGGCGCTGGGGATCGGCGCGAACAGCACGATCTTCAGCGTGCTGAACGCGGTGCTGTATCGTCCCCTGCCCTACCGGGAACCCGGCAGGCTGATGACGATCGAGGAGACCGAAGCCGGCAGGCAGAATTCGGGAGAGCCCCCGGCCATCGCCGACGGCGCCGATTGGAGAAAGCAAAGCCATGTCTTCGAAGACATCGCCTTGACCAGCTTCACGGAACCCACATCGCTGGCAGGCGACGGCGGGGCCGAGCAGGCCCGGGCGCAATTCGTCACTCCGAATTTCTTTCACCTGATGGGCGCCAGTCCCATGTTCGGCCGCATCTTTACCGCTAGTGAAGCCCAGGATCTAACGCAAACTGTAGTCATCAGCAGCCCGTTTTGGAAGCGGCGCTTCAACGGCGATCCCAAGGTGCTGGGCAAGACTTTCAAGGTCTCCGGAGTCTTGTCCACCGTGGTGGGCGTGATGCCGCCGAGCTTGGGCTCGTTCTACGGCGGCCCGCTGGACATGTGGGTCCCCATCGACGCGGAGAGCGCCCGCTACTCGGAGCGCAAAGATCACTGGCTGATCGCCATCGGGCGCCTGCGGCCCGGCGCCACCCAGAGCCAGGCTCAGATTGAAATGAACGTGATCGCGCACCGCCTGGAGCAAGCCTATCCGGCGACGAACAAGGGCGTGCGCGTGAGAGTCATGCCTCTGCACGAAGCGCTCTACGAAGGGGCCGGCCGCTATCTCTACCCCCTTCTGGGTGCGGTTGTTTGTGTCCTGATGATTGCCTGTGTCAACGCCGCGAACCTTTTGCAGGCGCGCACCGAGACGCGCCGCACGGAATTCGCGGTGCGCGCATCGCTGGGCGCCGGCCGCCGCCGCTTGATGCGGCAATTGCTCATCGAGAGCGGGGTGCTTGGTTTGGCGGGCGGCATGCTGGGCATCGGTTTGACGTTCGCCGGCATTCGACTCTTTCTCGCGGTCGCTATGGATTTCACCGAAGGCGATCGAGTCACTCTCGACATCCGCGTGCTGCTGTTTACCCTGGCGGTATCGTTAGCAACGGCCCTTCTGGTGGGATCCGCGCCCGCCTTCCAGGCTGCCCGGACGGATCTGAATCTGGCCTTGCGGGAAGGCGAGCGCCGGACCACCGCCGGCAAAGGCGGCCGCCGCACGCGCCATGTCCTGGCGGTTGCGGAGATCGCTTTGGCCATGGTGCTGCTGGTGGGAGCCGGCTTGATGATCAACAGTGTGCTCCGCTTGCAGCAAGTCAACCCCGGTTTCGATCCAACCCATGTCATGAACTTCGATCTCTCGCTGTCCGAAGGCGAGCCCTATGTGGTGCGAGTGCCGGGCGGTGACATCGAACGAGCGACTCCTTTGGTCACAGCCTTCTACCGGCGGCTCCTCGATAAAGTGGCGGCTATTCCGGGTGTGGAGTCGGCGGGCATGATCACGCCATACGGCTTCGGGTATAGCTTCTCCGTGCTGGGACGCCCAGCCCCGCCGCCGGATAAGATGCCACGGACGGGGTTCCGCGAGATCAGTCCCAGCTTGTTCCGCGCCCTCAAAATTCGGCTGAAGAAGGGCCGCTACTTGAGCGGCGCCGATCTGCCAGGCGCGCCCTGGGCCGCGGTGGTCAACGAGACTTTCGTGCGGCGCTATTTCCCCCACGAAGATCCTATCGGCCAGCGGCTGGTGCTGCGATTCATTGACTTGGATCAAAAGCAACCCCGGCAGATCGTGGGAGTGGTGGGCGACGTGAAATGGTACTTGCCGGAGAGAGAGCCGGACCCAATCGTCTATACGTCCTATCTGCAGCAAGACTCGGACTACCGTGGCGGAGGCATCCTGTCACATCTGGCGCAGACGCTGATGGTGCGGTCCGTCCCGGGCTTGGGCAACCGCGAGGCCGATTTGACGAAGGAGGTGAAGAAGGCGGTTGCGGAATTGGATCCGGACCAGCCTGTCACGAATATCATGACCATGGAACAGTCGCTCGCGCGGTCCATTGGCGATGCGCAGTTTTACGCGCGCCTGCTGGAGATCTTCGCTGCGATCGCACTGCTGCTGGCGGCGATCGGCATCTATGGATCGATGTCTTACTTCGTCACGGAGCGCACGCACGAGATCGGCATCCGGGTCGCGCTGGGCGCGCAACGACGCAGCATACTCGGGCTGGTCGCCGGGCTGGGTCTGAAGCTTTCCTTGATGGGAGTGGCGATTGGCGTGGCCCTGGCCGTCGGTCTCACGCGGGTGATCGCCCAGTTCCTCTTCGGGGTGACGGCTACAGATCCCGCCACATTCGCGGAGGTCGGCTTGGGCCTGCTGGGCATCGGCGTGCTGGCCTGCTATATCCCGGCGCGGCGGGCTACCAGAGTCGATCCGATGGTGGCTTTGCGGCACGAGTAGTAGCGCTTGATTTCGCAAGTAATCCGATGTAGTTTGAATAGAGAGCGGTGGAGTTCGCTTAACGCCGTCACTGCGGCCAATGACTCCTACAGTGGTTCATCTGTGGGAGTATGGCCAAACCGTCCCGCACCGAATCACCAAAACAGATTGAGGACATCCTGTAATGGATCAAATGTGGTTCGTGGCCGCTCTTTGGCTGGCTTTGGCGTTGGTAGCGGTGCTGGCGGCCAACTGGCTGCGCATCTCGACGGCGCTCTCGGAAATCGTGGTGGGCACGGTGGCGCAGCTCGCGATCGGCGCGCTGATCGGACGCAACCTGCTGAGCGCCAAGGCGGAGTGGATCACCTTCCTGGCCGGCACGGGCGCCATCGTGCTCACTTTCCTGGCCGGCGCCGAGCTGGACCCCGCCGTCTTCCGCGCGAAGTGGAAGGAATCCACGGCGGTTGGTTTGGCCGGGTTCTTCGCGCCGTTCTTCGGCGCGGCGATGATGGCGCACTTCGTGCTGCATTGGGGGTGGCGTCCCAGTTGGCTGGCGGGCGTGGCGCTCTCGACGACTTCCGTCGCGGTGGTCTACGCGGTGATGCTGGAACTCGGGTTCAATCAGACGATCTACGGCAAAGCGATCCTGGCGGCGTGCTTCATCAACGATCTGGGCACGGTGATTGCGCTGGGGCTGATCTTCTCGCCCTTTACCGTCAAGACGCTCATCTTCCTGGGAACCTGTTTGGTGTTCTTCCTGGCGCTGCCATTCGTGACGCAATGGTTCTTCGCGCGCTACGGCGGGCGCGTATCGGAGTTGGAGACTAAGTATCTGCTGTTCCTACTCTTCGGACTGGGCGGGCTGGCGGTGTGGTCTGGCAGCGAGGCCGTGCTGCCCGCTTACCTGATTGGAATGGTGCTAGCCGGGACGGTCGGCAAAGACCACTTCCTGATCCGCCGCCTGCGCACTTTGACCTTCGGCTTGCTGACGCCGTTCTACTTCATTCGCGCCGGCAGCTTCGTCTCGGTGCCCGCGCTAGTGGCCGCTCCGCTCGCGTTTGTTACTCTGTTCTTTGCGAAGATGGTTTCGAAGCTCACCGGTCTGTTGCCCACGGTGCGCGCCTTCGGCTACCGCGGGCACGACGGCATCTACTACTCTCTGATGATGTCCACCGGACTCACTTTCGGCACGATTTCGGCGCTGTTCGGCCTCAACCATCGCATCATCGACCAGACGCAGTATTCGCATCTGGTGGCTACCGTCATCGGCAGCGCGGTGATTCCGACCGCTATCGCGAATGCCCGCTTCATGCCGCGCCACCTGCTGCCCGAACAGGCGCGGGAGTTGAAAGAGTCGTCGTTTGGCGAGCCGGTGGGGGATTTGGATATATGACACGAAAGGAGACTCATACGGTTGGACAAATACCTGGTAGTGCTGGCAGGCTCCGGCCTAGGCGGCTTAGCCCGCTATGTGGCGGGCACCTGGATCATGGCGAAGTACGGCGGCCGCTTTCCGCTGGGTACCTTAGTCATCAATGTCACGGGCTCCTTTCTGATCGGCGTGCTGACGACGCTGCTGACCGAGAGATTCCATCCGCATCCCAACTGGCGGTTGTTCCTGGTGGTGGGGATTCTGGGCGGATACACGACGTTCTCGAGCTTCGAATACGAAACCTACCAGGCGGTTCGCGACGGCGAGCGCTGGCTGGGTCTGGTTTACGTGGGGGGCAGCGTGGTGCTCGGCTATCTCGGGGTGTGGCTGGGGTCGGTTCTGGCAGGAGGCAAGTAACCGCTGCCTTACGGCCGTGGCTCGGTAACGCAGGAGGGGGATATGCTGACTAAGGGTCCCGCTAAGAAGGTCACTATCTTCATCAACGAAGACACGCAGCACCACATAATGGCGCTGCACGACTCCATCATGACCTACCTGATGCACAAGGGAGTCTCGGGAGCGACGGCCACGCGGGCTTACTCCGGCTTCGGTGCACACCAACTGATGCACACGCCCAAGGTGGAGGTGCTGGCGCAGCATCTGCCGATCCGCATCGAATTCATCGAGACGGCGGCGAAGGTCGAAGAGATCCTGCCCACGCTGTATGAGATGGTGAGCGACGGGCTAATCGAGGTGCAAGACACCACAGTGGTGAAGTTCGCGCACAAGCCCGCCAAGCCCGAGCCGAAACTGCCGCACGAACACAAGCAGGGGCCGGCCACGCTGCTGCGGGTCTTCCTGGGCGAAGCGGATAAGTGGCATGGCGAGCCGCTATACGACGCCATTGTGAACAAGCTGCGCATGATGGACATCGCCGGCGCCACAGTGTATCGGGGCATCCTGGGATATGGGGCCAAGGGTCACGCGCACAAGCGCAGCGTCTTTCACCCTATGCGGGACCTGCCCATCATGCTTTCGGTAATCGACGCGCCCGATAAGATCGCGGCGGCCGCGGAAGCGATCGAAGGCATGCTGGAAGACGGCCTGATCGTGACCTCCGATGTAGAGATGGTCAGGCTGGTGCGCGGCAAGACCGCGATGGAGGCACCCGATGCTGCCGGGACAACCCGCTAAGCTGCTGCGCATCCATATTGGGGAATCCGACCGCTATGGCGGCAAGCCGTTGTATGAGGCGATTGTGAGTAAGTGCCGGGAGATGAAGATTGCCGGGGCGACGGTCTTCCGCGGTTTGGAAGGATACGGCGAGACAGCGGAGATGCATAAGCATCATCTGACGCGACACGATCAACCCATCCTGATTTCGATTGTAGACACTGAGGATAACCTGGCCCGCCTGGCGCCAGTGGTGGAGGAGATGATGGACACGGGGCTGATGGCGATCTCCGATGTGCGGTTAGTTCGCGTGCAAAAGAAGGCGCCGGCTGCGGATGAAAAAGGCGGCTGACTGGAGCACCATCGACGATCGGCCGATTCCGCTGGGAGGCCGGCGGGATGAGGTCCGGGAGTTAGTGTGCGCGCTGCGGGCGCGGCAATCGCGGCTGATTACCGGCGCTCCTGGCATGGGTAAGACCCGGCTACTGGCGGAGCCCGTCTCCGTATGCGCCGTACCTCACCTACTCATTCGCGGTCCGTGTGTGTTACACGATCTTCTGGTGCAGCTAGCGGCAATGCTGGCCTGCCGTGTGAGCAGCGGCGCCACCAGCATGTCGCTAAAGCCGGCCATCCTGGAATCGCTAGCACACGCGCCGCGGGCTGTGTTTCTCGATGATGCGCCGGAAGCCGACCCGCGCATGTACCGGTTCTTACAGGGCATCTATCATAGTCCGGACAATTGTCTGATTGTGACTGCACGGTCGCGGGAATCCCTGGGCTACCTTAGGCGGCTGTTATGGGACCCGCGGGAAGAGATCGCTTTGCAGCCGCTTAAACGCGCCGAGGCTGCCGGGCTGTTTGAGGTCGCCGTTGCGGCATACAAGTTGGACGAATTGGATTTGGACGGTTTCCGAAGGCAAGTGCTCCACTCCGCGCGGGGCAACCCTGGACAGATCGTGACTATGTGCCGCCTGGCCGCGCGGCCCGAGTACAGGCAGGGCAGGCACGTCAGGTTTGTGCCGCTGCGCATGGACGCGCTGCCGGCGTTTATGGACTGAAATGAGCGGACCGCCGATTCCCGTGCTGGAGATGGCGGCGGAACTCTGCGAACGTTACCAGATCGCGGACCTGCGGTACTTCCTGGAGAGCTGCCGCGCGTTCGCGCGCGCCGGGACTCTCAACATCGCAATCTTCGGACGCTTCAAGGCCGGCAAGAGCAGCTTCCTAAACCATCTGCTGGGCGCGCCCTTGCTCCCGGTGGGAGTGGTACCAGTTACTTCCGTGATCACTGAAATCGGGTTCAGCCCGCAAGAGCGCGCCGAAGTCCGCTTCCTGGATGGACACGCCGCGGCGATTGCGCCCACACAGATCGCGGAGTACGTCTCGGAGACGGCCAATCCGGCCAATGTGAAGCAGGTGGCTGCGGTGCAAGTGGAACTGCCCGCGATGGAGCGCTATCGCGGCATCTGTTTCGTGGACACGCCGGGGCTCGACAGCGTGTTCGCGCACAACACGGATGCGTCCACGGAGTGGCTGCCGAACACGGGTTTGGCATTGGTGGCGGTGGGGGCCGATGCGCCGCTTTCCGCGCACGACATCGAGCTGATTCGCGACCTAAGCCGCTTCACTCCCAACATCTCGGTGCTGCTGACCAAGGTCGATACGCTGGCCCCCGATGAGCGGACGGAGGTGGAGGGCTTCGTGCGTGCGCAACTGGGACGTTACTGGAATGGCGCGGTGCCGGTGTATCCTTACTCGATCCGGCCCGGCTTCGAGAGTCTGCGCGAGCGACTCGAGCAGCAACTTCTGGCGCGCGCGCGCGCTGGAGCCGGGGAACAACACGCGGCTATATTGAGGCACAAGAGTGAGTCGCTCGCAGCGGAGTGCCGAGGCTATCTCGAGGTGGCGCTGAAGGCGGCCGAGGCGGCCGATTCCGATCGTGAGCAACTGCGCGAGCGCGTAGTGGGCCAGAAGGAGTCGCTCGACGACACGCGTCTGGCGTTGCGGCTGGCAGCGCGGCATGCGGCCGCGGGCGCGCGGGCCAAGTGCGAAGAGATCCTGCGGCGGGATGAAGCGCCTGTACGCCAGCGGCTCCTCGACGGATTGGAGCGGGAGTTCCCGGCGTGGACGCGCAGCCTTAGCGTGGCGATGGAGCGTTTCGACGAATGGCTGCGCGCCGGCGTGACGCGAGAAATGGCCGCCCTGTCGCGGCAGCATCGCGGCGAGTTCCTGGAACCGGCCCGGCGCGCCAGCCGCCAGCTCTCGCAGTGCCTTCAGGACTTTCGGAACCGGCTGGCGAAGCAGGCAATGGAGACTCTGGGCGTACCTTTGGAGACGACTCAAGTGGAACTTACTACACAGGAGCCGCGATCGCCGGATATAAGGGTCGGCCGAATCTTCGATCATAACTGGGAGTTAGTGTCGGCGGCTGTGCCTATGTCACTGTTACAAGTCGCGGTGAAGAGACACTTCGAACGCAGAGTGGCCGATGTCGTGTTTATGAACCTATCGCGCCTGGCGTCCCAGTGGGAGGAGGCGGCGGGCGGGGCGCTCGTCACGCTGGAAAGGGATTCGATCGGACGGCTGGACACTTTGATCGCGACCATCGAGAAGCTGATCGCATCGGCTGGACGGGATACGCCGCGCATCCGCGAGGATTTGCGGCGGCTGCGGGTCAGTGGGGCTTAAGCCCCACGCGGGCTAAAGCCCGCCCTCCAACCGGGCTGCGAACTGTTGTACTTGTTGTCTCTGCTCTTCGCGGAGGGGAATACACCATGAGTCACCAGATTTGAATAACATGGCCAACTTACTGTCGACGCACGTCACTCCTGTCACCGATGTTAATCTAGCCGAGCGACTTACCGTGCCGTAGCGTTCGTATCTCCCTTTGCGCCTTTCGGTGATCCAAAATAACCTACGCGAAGTTAGTAACACCAGATCGGCGGCGGGCGGCGGCTGGAAGAATTGCGCCAACGGCGTTTCTCCGGCGAGGAGTTCCGCGGACCGCGCGTACTTGAACTTCAGGTCGAGCGGCACGTCGAAGGCGCCCGCGAAAAGAGTCAGGTTCGTTGGGGTTGGGGGCAGCCAGCGATCCTGGAGCGCCTTGATGCATTGCTCGACCGGGCCTCGCGAGCGTGTGTTGTACTGCAACCGTATCTGGCCGCCATCGCAGGTCAGGGCGATCCAGCCGATCAGCAGGATGCGGCCCCACTCGAGCCGCTCGATACGGTCCAGTGGAATTCGGACTGGGTGCTCTCCGGCGGCTGGATGCGGCACGATCAGAACCTCACGGCCGCGCAGCAGCAGAATGCGCGGAGGGTATTTGCGGCGGCCCAGCCAGTCCGCATCGTCGCGGGGAAGAAACACGCCGGCGTCGAACGCGTCAATATCGGGCGGCAAAACGAAATCGGCTGGAACCGCGGAGAACGCGTCTATCGCGAAAGCGAAACGATATTGCCGGGAATCGACGGCGCCGCGGTCCGGGATCGGCATGGTAGTCATCCGCCGACCTCACCGAGGCGGATCAAGTCGTCGCGAATGGCCTGTTGCTCTTCGGTCGTCACGGCGCTCCGGGATATCCACCTGGCCATCTGCGCGCGATAGGCATCCGCCGCGGAATCGAACCTCAACTGGAGTTCGGCCAACGCGCCGCGGGTCCAGTTCTCGACGAGCCGTCCGTAGGTGGTGAATGCCTGCGAGAGCGGCTCTTCGAGCACGAGTTGCAGCTTACCGTAGATTTGTTTTCGCGCCAACGCTCTGGGAAACCGGATCCACGGGCGATCGAGGGCGCCGTTTATGGGTGGGGCGTCGAAGGGCGGCATCTCACGAACGGCGCGCAGGAGCTCTTCCTCGGGTGGCGCGTCGGGGCTGCCCAGCGCAAGGGCGGTACGCTGCAAGGCCGCCGCCAGTGCGCGGGCGAGATCCTGGAGATGGGCGTACACCTGAGTGGCAGAGGAGGCCGTTTGCGCGATAGCATTGACGACGGCGGCGCTACTCCACACTTCCAGGAGGGCATCTGCCGCCGCGGCCAGCGCATGCCGCGTCGAGCCGCGTATTTCGCCGGAGGCGCGCAGACAGAACACGCGGGCTTCTTCGAGCTTGCCGGCCGCCTCGCGCAAGTCGCGCTCCAGGGCGAGGAGTTCCGAGTCCTCGAGCGCCGGACCGGTTCCACTTCCGTTCAGTTTTGCCTGGAGCGCCGCGGCGACGGCCTCACGCAGCGCAGCGGTTTTCCTGCGGCTGGACTCTTCGGCGAGTTGGCGTTGCCGCTGGTAGAGAGGCGCGATCTGTTCGGAGAACCATTGCTCCAGGAGATGCGCGTGCGACGAGGCCGTGCTGACGGGATGCACGGCGATCTCCACGCCCAAATGCGCGCGAAGCTGGCCGGCGGTGTACTGGAGCGCGGATTCCAAATCGGCCGGCGACAACAGGTCCGCCTTGCTCAGCAAAACCTTCACGGGGATGGCCGCCTCATAGAGGCGCAGGATGGTGGAAAGGTCCTCGTCGTTCAGGGGGCTGGCGGCGCCGATCAAGACCACACCCAGATCGCACTGCGGCAGATACGCCAGCGTCTGGGCGGCTCCCGCCGTCGCCAACGAACCGAGCCCTGGTGTATCAACAAATGCGAGCCCGGTTCGCAGGCGTTCGGAAGGCAGCTCCACCACCAGGCGCACGACCCCTTTGCCGTTAGCCGGGTTATGCAGTTCGCTCACAAACTCCGGCAGGCGCTCGATCGGCAGCGCCTCCACGCCGCGATCCGCGAAGGTCACGGTGAGCAGCGCCTGGCCGCCGTGGATCAGCCTGGTGGGAACCGCCGTGATGGGATTCACGCCCACAGGCAATGCCGCGGTATGAAGAACGTGGTTCAGCAGGGACGACTTGCCCGAACTGACTCTGCCGAACACGGCAATCTCAAACCGATTGGATTCCAGGCGTTCGACGATCATCGCGAGACGAGGCCGCAATTCCACCAGTCCGCGATCGGCGACGATGCGATCGAGCAGGCGGAGCGCATCGAGTCCCCCCGCGGCTTGCTGCAGGCGCGCCAGGCGGGCCTGGAGGTCGGCTGCCGGAGCATCCGCCAGGGCGGCACTCAGTCTTTCCAGCAACCCTTCCAGTTCGGCGCAAAGCCCTTGGAGCTGGGGCGTCGCACTCTCAGGCAGCTCGCCATAGCCGCGCAGGTAATGGGGCGCCATCTCCTGGACCGCAACCCGCACGAATGCCAGAGTCACGCGGATGGAGTGGAGAGAGCCGAGGGCGGGACGGCCGGACACGATATTCAAACCGTCCATGGCGCGCGCCAGTTGATTGCGGAAGCGGGCGATATAGCTGCGAATCAACTGGGCTTGAGGGAGAGAAAGATCCGCAATGTACTGCGGGAAAATCGATTTCGATTCCGCGGCGTTGACGATTTGCTCGATATCCGACAGGAGCTTGTCGGCGTACTGGGCGTTGCCAAGAAGCCTGCGGCGCTGCGCTTCGTTCAACCGACTTTGGGTGGCCATTGGGAAGATTTCTCGTAGGAGTCATCTGCCCAAGGGGCGGTTCAAGGTGAACTCCAACACCTATATTTTTATTATCGCGCGAAAGCCGGGCGCGGCTGGCCGCCTGTACGCTCTTACAATAGGTGTATGCGGAGCCTGAATCGTCTCACAGTATGGGCGCTGGCCCTCGTGGCGACGCCGGGCGGGTGGTCCGCCGCGGCGCAGACGCCAGAAGAGCGGACGCAGCAGGCGCTGGAGACGGTGCTGGCGGGAAGGTACGACGCGTTCTACGCGCAGTGGTCGCCGGAAATGAAGAAGGCTATGCCGCGCGAAACCTACGCGGCGGAGGCGGGCCGGATCTTGAGCGCGCTGGGGCGGCCGCAAAGCCAGGACGCGCCGCGGACGCGCCACATCGGCGATGCGGCGACAGTCACAATCCAGGTGCACTGGTCCGGGACGGCGCTGAACTTCATAGCGAGTTGGAATGCCGCGGGACAGCTTCAAGGCACCTGGTTTCGCCCGGCGGAGCCGGAAGCTACGGCGTATGAGACACCGCCCTACAGCAAGCCCGATTCGTTTTCAGAGCACGACATCAGCGTGGGGGCGGAGGAGTGGAAACTGCCGGGCACGCTGACGGTCCCCAAGGGGAAAGGACCGTGGCCCGCCTTAGTGCTGGTGCACGGATCGGGACCGAACGATCGGGACGAGAGCGTGGGCGGCGTCAAAGTGTTCCGCGATTTGGCCGAGGGTTTGGCGACGCGCGGCATCGCGGTGGCGCGTTATGACAAGCGCACCAAGGTGTACCCGCAGAAATGCGCGGCCGATCCTAACTTCACCATGACCCAGGAGACGGTGGAAGACGCTGTGCTGGCGGCGGCTTGGCTGCGAAAACAGGATGGCATCGATGCGCGGCGTATCTTCGTTCTGGGCCATAGCCAGGGCGGTTATATGATGCCGCGCATCATGCGGGCGGATGCCACTCTGGCGGGCGTGGTGGTGATGGCGGGCAACGCGCGGCCGCTTGAAGAACTGGTCGTAGAGCAGACTGAGTATCTGGCGAGTCTTGAAGGCGAGCCTACGGCGGCCCAACAGGCGCGATTGGCGGAAATCCGGCACGATCCGTGGGTGGTTATGTCAGGCGTCACGGAGAGGTACAAGGCGGATTTGAAGGGCTACGATCCGCCGGCCTTGGCAGCGGCGAGCCCGATACCCATGCTGATCCTGCAAGGCGAGCGCGACTACCAGGTGCGTATGACGGATTTCGACTTGTGGAAGGCGGGGTTAGGTCATAAGAAGGACGTGACCATGCGGAGTTATCCGATGCTGAACCATTTGTTCGTGGCGGGCGAGGGCAAGGGCGGGCACGTGGCTGGGGAGGTTATCGGCGATATCGCGGATTGGATTGGCGGCGGGCGGCCTGCGAGGCCGCCGCAGGCTGCGAGCCTGCCCCACGTGGTCCTTAAGCCGGTCGCCAATATGTACGCGCAACCGGCGGAAGACTCTGAGGTAGTTTCGCAGGCGATCTACGGAACCGGCATCGAAGTGGTGGAGACGCGGCCGGGCTGGCTGCGCGTGCGCACGCCCGACGACTACACGGGTTGGATGGCGGACGGAGACGTGCGCAGCGGGACCCACTACGCGGAGGGCGGGCGCGTGGCGCATGTGGAGAGCTTGTTCGCGCACATCTATCGCGAGCCGAATGTCACACAGCGCCGGCCGTTGATTACGGTACCGTTCGAGACGCGCCTGGAGGTGATTGGCGAGCCTGGCCAAGATCCGCGATGGCTCGAAATCCGCCTGCCGGACGACCGCACCGGGTGGGTGCAGCGCGGCGACGTTTCCTTCGACGCGCAGCCACTGTCGATTGAAGCGGCGATTGAATTGAGCCGCCGCTTTGTAGGATTGCCGTACACCTGGGGCGGCACATCCAGCTTCGGCTACGACTGTTCCGGCTTCACGCAGATGCTGTGCCGGCGGCGCGGCACGACGATACCGCGGGACGCCGACTTACAGGCCGCGTGGCAGGGGGTGACGGCGTTGAAACGCGAGGAACTGCGGCCCGGCGATCTGGTCTTCTTCGGCAGCGCCGCCGATCGCATTACGCATACAGGCATGTATATCGGGGATGGCAAATTCATCAGCGCGACAACTTGGGTGCGGCCCGTGGTGCAGATCTCGGATCTGAGCGACCCGCACTGGGCGCGCTTACTGGTGGCATCGAGGAGGCTCAAATGAACCGCCGTGACTTCTTCCTGGCGCAGGCCGGATGGCCCGCGCTGCTGGCACGCCCGGGGCACGCCGCACCGCGCGCGACAGTGCGTACGGAGATCAAGCGGTTGAAGCTGCGGCACACCTGGACGACGACGATGTCATCGAGCGACTACCGGGACACGCTGCATGTGGCATACACCAACGACGGCATTACGGGCCACGGCGAGGGCGCGCCGATCGTGCGCTATCGCGAGAATGCGGAAGGCGCGCGGCAGGCCGTGGAATCGGTGCGCGAGCTATTGGCGGCGGCCGATCCGTGGCAGTTCGCCAAAGTCATGCAACAGGTGTTCGGCCGCGTGGAAGGCGAGTGGGCGGGCAAGGCGGCGATCGATATCGCGCTGATGGATTGGGTGGGACAGAAGCTGGGCGTGCCGCTCTACCGCTACTTCGGTTTGGACCGGCGGGATACGCCGGTGACGACGTTCTCGATCGGCATCGACAATCCGGAGACGACGCGGCAGAAGGTGCGGGAGGCGGCCGATTTTCCGGTGCTGAAGATCAAGGTAGGCTTAGACAGCGACGAAGCTACCATCGCGGCGGTGCGCAGCGCGACGGACAAGCCTCTGCGCGTGGACGCCAACGAAGGATGGAAGGACAAGGAAGTGGCGGTGCGCAAGATCGAGTGGCTGGCCAGGCAGGGCGTGGAGTTCGTGGAACAGCCCATGCCGGCGGAGATGCTGGACGAGATGCATTGGGTACATAGCCGGGTACACGTGCCGCTGATCGCGGATGAAGCGTGCCGGCACGCGGCGGACATTCCGAAACTGGCGGGCGCGTTCGATGGCGTAAACGTGAAGCTGGACAAGGCGGGCGGCATTCTGGAAGCGCATCGCATGATCCAGGTGGCGAAGTCACTGGGCCTGAAGACGATGTTAGGGTGCATGATTTCGAGCTCGGTATCGGTGACGGCGGCGGCGCATTTGTCGCCGCTGGTGGACTATGCGGACCTGGACGGCAATCTGCTGATTGGCAACGATCCGTTCACGGGGGTGTTGGTGGAGAAGGGGAAGCTGATGCTGCCGGACCGGCCGGGGTTGGGGCTGCGGGTGGTTGGGTAGTTGGCGGCACAAGAACGGCGGCGCAAGAACGGCGGCGCATGGCGCCGCCCTACGGGCCGACAGCTATGGTGGCGGTGTTGGAAGCGACTCCGCCGAGGGAGACGACGACCGGCACGGCACCACCGGCGGGCACCGTGGCGGGCACCAGCGCATTCACTTGATACAGGCCGACGAAGCCAGGGGCCAAGCCGGAGAAAGTCACATTCGCGGGCAGATTGCCGATGGTCACCGTTGGGGTGGAACTGGTTTGGGACAGCGTGGTCGAGGACGCCGGGGCGCCATCCTCCGGCTGATTACTTACGGCGCCCAAGCCCATGCAATAGATCTGGAGGTACGTGCTGCCGGGAGTGGCCGGATGGGACGCGTCTACCAACTGATAAGAAGTATTCAGGATTGCGCCTTGCCCCGTGCCTTGCGCATTCGTGGTGAAGATGGCGGGGGCCGTAGCGCCCAGGTTGAGAGAACTGAAGACGTTCAGGCCGTTATTGGTCACGCGCAGCGTTATGGAAGAACCCGGGCTCACTTCGTATGGAATCTGCACATTCAACTGCGTCGGCGAAACGTAATAGAGCGGCGCGAGGTAATCGCCGATCGTGACTGTCGTGCCGGCCATCATGGTGGGCAGAGGCAAGCCGGGTGCGCTGCCGGTGGCGGGAGCCAGTTGTGTGCCGAAGATACTCAGGATGCCGCCGGGAGCCAGTGAGTCGGTGAATGAAGCCGCGTTGGCCAGCCCGCCGACCAAGGGCAAGCCGTTAGCCGGCGTTGTCTCTACGATACTGACCGAAGACGATGCGCCGTAGTGGGCGTTGTCGCCGTTGTATTGCGCGGTGACGGTATTGGCGCCCACGGCCAACTGCACGGCGCTGAGCGTCAGGGTCGCCACCGCACTGGAGTCGAGCGTGGCCGTCCCGAGCGACTCAGTCGGCAATGAGAAGGTGACCGTGCCCGTGGGTGTGGCGCCACCGGAGCTAGTGACAGTAGCGGTGAGGGTGGTGGTATCGGTAAACGCGACTCTATTGGGGCTGGCGGCGACTGCCATGGAAGCGGTCGACTTGGCGGTTACACCGCTGCCATCCCAGGCGGTAACCAGGTTATAGACATCCGGAGTTCCTATGCCGGTAACCCGATCGTAGCCCACGCCGGCATCGTACCCAAACGGCGACAAAGTGCACTGGCCGGCGCAAGGAGTGACTATGTTGTTCCCCGTGACGATATCATGAAACACGTCCGCGACCGGCCAGAGATTCTGATATAGCGCCGGATTGATATTGCCTAGCCCGGCAGCCTGCTGAAAGCCTTTGGAGACGAGGTACTGATTCAGCAGCGCCACAATTCCGGAGAATTGCGGAGGGCCGACGGAGGTGCCTCCGATGATCTGGGCTTTTCCGCCGCTAATGATGTAATAGCCATCGTGATTGGGGGAGGCGGCCAGCGACACATCGGGAACGTCGCGGTGACCGTCGGCGGGGACGCCGGGACCAGTCTGCCACGAGGGCTTCGGGTAAATCGAACTCGCGCCGCCGCCGCTGGCAGTGGGCGTGCCGGTGAGGCTGCTATCGTTCCAGGCGGTCTCCGGGATATAACTTAGGGCGGAGGCATGGTTAGCGGTGTTGGTGCTACTCCAATAACCTGTTCCGCTGTCGTTGAAGGTGGTGCCGCCCACACCCGTCACCTGCGGAAGGGACGCGGGCATATCGACGGACTCGGTGGTATTGCCGTCGGTGGTGGAACGATCGGTGGAGACGAAACAATCGGCGGCGCCGTTATCGCCGGAGGCGGCGAAGATGGTCTGTCCCTGCGCGCTGGCTTGCGAGCCCCAGCTATCGAAAGCCTCCACTTCGGAGAGCGGCAGTTGCACCTCGCAGTTACCGTAGCTCATGCCGATGACGGGCGCGATGTTCTGATCGATTGCATATTCGAACGAGAAGACAGCATCGTTGGAATAGACGAACAGGACGGTGGCGTTGCGCGCCACCGCGCCGGAGAGCTCCAGATCGAGATCGGCCTCGGCTAAGTCGCCACTGCTGAGTCCTGGATTCGGGCTGCCGGGGACCAACAACAAGGTCGGACTATTGGCCGGCAGATTGAAGTAACTACGGTATTGCGCGATGTCCGTTAACTCTATATCGGTTTGTCCCATGACCGCAAGCGTCTGTCCGGTCCCGGTGAAGCCGGCATTATAGAGAGGCGCGATGTCATAAATGGTGGCTATATCGTCGGGAGCGAGAAAGTGAGATCCGCTGAGGTCAAAACGGGGCTGCGCGCTACGCAGCAGCATGGGTTTCAGGCGGAAGTCATTCAGTCCTTGAACGACTTGCACGACGCCTTGGAAGGCCGCGGGCACGGTAGGGTCGGCGGTGTTGGCGTAGTGCAGTTCGCCGTCCGCGAGGTAACGATGAATCTCGACGCCAAAGGCGGTGGCGACCGCGCCGGCGGCGCCGCCAAAGGCGACGGTATTGCGGCCGCGCGCGACTGACTTGACGGTAAGATTATGCCGGCCGAGCCAAGCAACGATCTTGTCCAAGTCGGGTTGACTTACGCCGAAGCGGTCCGCGTATTGCTCGGGAGTGAGCCAAATGTGGTAGTAAGGCGAGGAAGGGTCCTGCTGTTGCGCCAGTAACCGGTTGAGATCGGCCTGTTGGCTGGGGGAGGCGGCGAGCACCAGAAGGACATAGGGCAGCTCCATGGACGGGTCCACGACGCCTTGATCCGCGGCCGATGCGATGCGCGGGCTGACATGGCCGGGCAGGGTGGCGCGCCGGCTATCGTCGACGGCGAGAGTGATCCGGTCCGCGGACCGCGCGATATGCGCGAGCGAAAGGATCAGGAGCGGCAGACAGGCGGCAGGCAGGGGGAACCGCCTGCCCCGCCAAGCGGTGGGAAGGGCCATGCTACTTGAGACGGGAGGGACTCCGGCGGGGTTTCCGACGACCGCGGATTCAGGTACCGGGGGCGCCGGCCGATGGTGAAGTTTGCGGGCAGAGACGCTAGTACATCGGACAGTTAGTTCTTTATAAATCGATGTTGCGGCCAAAGCGCCATATCCTGTCAGGCAATCCTGCCGCAGCCGGCTTTCAGCCGGCCGTCCAAGCCGCAGCCGCCTGAGGCGGCTGCCAGGCGAGCTACGCCCGCTTCTGGAGATTGGCCATTTCAGTTGAGTAGCCCTCGTGGCGCACGCACTCGTGCGTGCCGTGCCGGCACCCCTGCCGACACAGGCGAGCTTCGCTCGCCTCCACAGGCTAAAGCCTATGCCACCAAGCCCTGCAAAAAGCCAGCCAGAGCTTCGAGGCAGGCGGCCTACGAGGCCGCCGCAGGCTGCGAGCCTGCCCCACAACTCGGCTTTCATGCGCATTTGGTGGGCCCCCGCGGCCCATGGAGACAGGCATCAGTGCCTGCGCCACGAGGGCCGATCCACTGAAAATGGCCAAACTCCAGGGTGCGGGGACAGATGGGGTTTGGGTTGCGGGCAAGGTTCGTGAGTGGAGGCGTTTATTACATATTCGGTGGGCATTGTTTTTGGGGGTCAGGTGGCCGGAGCGGGGGTGGGAGGCGCCGGAGTGGGTTCCTGGGGGACGTCGGAATTTCCAGAAGACGTTGGCGGGACGGGAGTTGCTTTGGATTTCGGCTTCGTTTCGACACTTATTTTCTGGCGGGCGGCTTGCAGCGTGTGCAGGTCGCGGAGGCAGCGGGAATAGTCGCGCTGGATGCGGCTTTCGTAGCGGTTCAGGTGGTCGAGGACGTTGTGTTGGGTGCAATCGAGCTGAAATGCCCAGGCCAGCGGGTCGGTGACGCCATCCCGATTGTGGATCTCGGGCACGGGGCAGGCGCGGACGCGGTAGTCGAGATAGCCGGCTTCGATGCGGAGGATGCGGCGAAGGCGGTAGGTGGCGACGGCCAAACGGGCGACGAGGTCGTCCTCGACTTGGCCAGCGGGGTGGAGGTCTACGCGGTATTGATCGGTGAGCGCCTGGAGGTCGGCGGGGTCTTCGCCGGGCAGGATGGGGGATGCGCCGGTGAGTCCGTGGACGGTGCTGTTGCGGGCGGAGCGCGCTTTGCCCGCTGCGGTGCGGGGTCCGGTACTTTGCTGAGAATTTTTACGATTGGCATTGGTTTGCGATTGTGACGGCATAAGCTTTCCTCGATTTGAGGGTACGGGGTGGGGGGATGGGGAGCGACGGGTCGTTTGGGCCAAGGCGTTGGAGGGAAAGGGGGAAATAATTTAGTGAGATTGGCGAACGCTTTGGCGGCCTGCGAGGCCGCCGCAGGCTGCGAGCCTGCCCCACACACGAATATGATGGAAGGATCATGCTGAGACTTCTGCTGGTGTTATTGGGTACGGTTTATGCGGCGGCGGCGGCGGCGGCGCCGAAACTGGTGCTGGCTATCGTGGTGGACCAGTTCCGGTACGATTACCTGACGCGCTTTCGCGGCGAATACCGCGGGGGGTTCAAACGTCTGCTGACTGAAGGCGCGGTGTTCACGAACGCGCGGTACGAGCACTATCCGACGGTGACGGCGGTGGGGCATAGCACTTTCCTGTCGGGCGCCACGCCATCGATGAGCGGCATTGTAGGCAACGAATGGTACGAGCGTGAGACGGGCAAGACGGTGACCAGCGTGAGCGACGATGCAGTAAAGCCGTTGGGCGCCGATGGCGCGGGAGCTTCGCCCAGGCGGCTGCTGGTGAGCACCGTAGGCGACGAGCTGAAGATGGCGGGCGGAGGCGGCAAGGTAGTGGGCATCTCGCTAAAGGACCGCAGCGCGATTCTACCGGCGGGACACATGGCCGACGGCGCGTACTGGTTCGACCCACGGGCCGGAAGTTTTGTGAGCAGCACGTTCTACTTCGCGGAGCTGCCCGGTTGGGTGGCGGCGTACGACGCGGCGCGGCCCGCCGATAAATACCGCGGGGCGCGCTGGCTGGATCACACGCTGCCCGCGGACAATTCGGTCTATGCCGCTTTGGAAGGCAGCCCGTTCGGCAACGAACTGGTGGAAGACTTCGTGGAGCGCGCCGTACAGGTGGAGAAGCTGGGACAAAGGAATGTGACGGATTTGCTGGCGGTGAGTTTTTCGGCGAACGACTATGTGGGGCACGCGGCGGGTCCGGACTCGCCGGAGGTGAAGGAGGTGTCCATTCAGACGGATCGCGCGATCGGGAAGCTGTTCAGCTTTCTGGACGCCGCGGTGGGGATGGGCAATGTGCTGGTGATTCTGACGGCCGATCACGGGGTGGCGCCGGTGCCGGAGGTGAACGCGGCGCGCAGGATGCCGGGCGGGCGGATGCCGCAGGGGGTAGTGCGGAAGGCCGTGGAAGGGGCCCTGGCGGCGAAGTACGGAGAGGGAAAGTGGATACTCAGTCCGGGGGAAACGGCGTTTTATTTCGACCGGGAATCGATCCGGCAGAAGAAGCTGGATGCGGCGGATGTGGAGCGCACGGCGGCGGATGCGGCGCGGGGCGTGGCGCACGTGTTTCGCGTGTACACACGGGAGATGCTGTTGAGCGGCGCGGTGGATTTACAGGTGGGGCGGCGGGTGATGAACGGGTTTTACGCGCCACGGGGTCCGGACTTGTATGTGTTGCTGGAGCCGTATTGGCTGTACGGATCGAAGGGCACCACGCACAGCACGACCTTCAGCTACGACGCGCACGTGCCGGTGATCTTCATGGGACCGGGGATCAAGGCGGGGCGCTTCAACGAGGCGATTTCGGTGAACGATATAGCGCCTACGCTGGCGACTTATCTGGATGTGGAGACGCCGAGTGGGAGCGTGGGGCGGTGTTTGGGGGAGATTTTTTGAAACCAACGGCAGGCTGGGGGGGGCGGGTCTGGAGACCCGCCGCAGGCGTAGACGCCTGCCCCACAACCTCCGGTCACACGCCCCACAAATCGCCGTCGCCCGCGCCCACCAGCACAGGCTCCGGTTCGGCGGCTTCCGCGGGCGCGAAGTTCCGGCAGATTTCGACCGCACCATTACGGCTTCTGGCGCCCGCAGAGCACGACCTGCTCGGTTAACCTCGGTCGAAATGCGGCCGCGTATAACTCCCAGAACTCCCGAACGCTGAGTGCGCCGTCAGTCTGCACCAACCCCTTTACCTCGGATGCAAAATCCTTGACCACGGCCTCGCACCGCTCAAGCCACTGCTGAAGGTCAATCGCGTCCATCGCCAGCACCTTCCTCCACTGGCGCTCATCGCTTCTAAGCTTCGCCCAGTCGATGCGGGTGGGATTGTCGCGTTTCCACTCGCGCGGCGTCACAAAGACAAAACGTGCAGTTCAATCGATCAACCGACCCCGGATCAGCCGTGCGCTTTTGGTACTCGTCGTTAGCTTTGGCCAAATAGTCTTGGCCGGCTCCGAACTCCCATACAGATTCGCCGTCAGGGACATAAGGGGGAACGCCGTCGGCAATCAAATGCCCGTCGAATCCGGGAATCTGTGCAGAGTCGCCGCTTGGGAAGCGGAACGAATGAACCGTCCGCGCAGTCGCGCAGATCAACATTCCAACGAGCCGGGCAATCTCAGCCCTGCCAATCTGCGTGTCAGCCCACCGATCGAGATCTTGAGCAGTAATCCACCGCATCTTTCGATGTAATTATACCCCCCGCCCGCTTGCTATAATCGGCGCGTTATGGCCGGTATCGATATCAAAGCTATTCCGTCTCCGCTTCGATTCGATGCACATGGCGTCTGCCGTATAGCCGATACTCGTGTCACACTCTCACGTTAATCGACGCCTTCCTGGAAGGCGCCACTCCGGAAGAGATCTACCAGGAATACCCGTCCGTAGACTTGGCCGACGTATACGCCGTAATCGCGTACTATCTCGGCCACCGCGATGTGGTCGACGCTTATCTCGATACCCTGCGCGAACAGGAAGCCCACGTTATCGAAGAGATCAAGCTCCGTTCTCCGCTGTCCGAGATCCGGCGCCGGATTCTGGCGCGAAAGACACAGCCGGCGTGATCGCGTTCCTGGCCGATGAGAATCTGAAGCGCCAGGTCATCAGCGGCCTGTTGCGCCGGAACCCGACGGTGGATGTAGTTCGCGGACAGGATGCCGGATTGACGGGCGCTGAAGATCGGACTTTGCTGGAGTGGGCCGCCGAGCAAGATCGTGTTCTCCTGACCCGCGACGTCCAGACATTGGTCGGTTTCGCGTGGGAGTTCGTCCGTCTCGGGAGGCCCATGTCGGGAGTCATCGTCTTGGGCAGGAATCTGCGGGTCTCTCAGGCGGTCGAAGAACTCCTTCTCATCACCGAGTGCAGCGAGCCTGAGGACTGGGCAGGTGTGGTGGCTTACCTGCCCCTGTAAGCTTTGTTCTCGCTACTACACGCCCCACAAGTCGCCGTCGCCCGCGCCCACCAGCGCCGGCTCGGGTTCGACGGATTCCGCGGGCGCGAGATCGTAGGCCGGCAGCAGCCAATGACGATAGTCTTCCAGACGGCCGCGGCTGGCCTCCAGGTACAGAAAGCGCAGCTCGGCGGCTACCGGTCCGATGGCGCCGGAACCTACCGCGCGATGGTCCACCTGCGTGACTGGGGCAACTTCCACGGCCGTGCCGGTGAAGAAGATCTCGTCGGCCAGATACAGCTCGCTGCGGTCCACCGGACGCTCGACGACGTCCAAGTGCAGCTCGTTGCGCGCCAGTTCCATGACGCAATTGCGGGTGATGCCTTCCAGGATATTCTCGCTACCGGGCGGCGTGACCAGCTTGCCGCCGCGCACCAGGAAGATGTTACAGGTGGCGCCTTCGGCTACGTGGCCGGCCTCGGTGAGGAAAATCGCCTCGTCGAAGCCGTTGCGCCGCGCTTCGTCGCCCGCCAACGCGCTATTCACATAGGACCCGCAAATCTTGGCGCGGCCGGGAATGGCGTTGTCCTCGATACGCCGCCAGGAAACCACGCCGGCATGCAGGCCATGTTTGCTATCCAGGTAATCGCCGAACGGAACCACGATTACGGAAAACGCGTCGCGGTCGTCGGGATTCACGCCGATGCGCTCGGCGCACTTATAGGCCAGCGGCCGCACATACACGTGCGAGTGGAAGCGGTTACGGCGAATCAACTCCACCGCGATGCCGCATAGGTCGGAAGCGTCCGGCGGGATGCCGATGCGCAAGATGCCGGAGTTCGCCTTCCAGCGGCGGAAATGTTCCATGGGCCGCAGCAGAAAGAGCTGTTCCTGGCGTTCGTCCCAATAGCCGCGAATGCCGTCGAACACGCCCGTGCCGTAATGCAACGCATGCGTCAGGATGCTGACCTTGGCATCGTGCAGCGGCACATATCCATTATCGAAGTAGACAACGACGTCGGAACAATCTTCAGTTTTCATGGCGGATTTCCTTTCGCGCTTCCGCGCGGCCGCGGGCCATGGCGGCCAGGTCGATTTGGATCCAGCGCGGGCTTTTCACCAGCTTGCGCAAGGCCGCGGCGACATGCTCTTCGGTGAGCATATCGGTGGCTTCCAGCAGCGCGCCCAGCATGACGATGTTGGCGGCCTTGGCCGCGCCCAAGTCGTCGCCGATGTTAGTGAATGGCAGCGCGACGGTGCGCAGGTCGGCGCGCGCGCAGTCGTCCGGCAGGGCGGTTCCGTTATAGATCACCCAGCCGCCCGGCTGTACCGTGCCGATGAACTTACGCAGCGAAGGCTCGTTGAGGGCCAGCAGAACGTTGGGGACCGACACCAGGGGTGAATCGATGGGCCGCGTGGATAACCGCACGTGACAGTTGGAAGTGCCGGAGCGCATTTCCGGCCCGTAGGAGGGCAGCCAGGAGACTTCCAGGCCGGCGGTCAATCCGGCTTCGGCCAGCACTTCGCCGAGCAGCAGGACGCCTTGTCCGCCGAAGCCGGCAATCTTGAGGCGAGCATCCGTGGCGGGGCGGCCTTCGACCGCCGTGGCAGGGCGGCCTTCGACCGCCGTGGCAGGGCGGCCTTCGACCGCCGTGGCTGGTGGCTGGTGGCTAGTGGCTGGTGTTGGGGCGGCGCCGGGGCGGCCTTCGACCGCCGTGGCTGGTGGCTGGTGGCTGGTGGCTGGTGTTGTGTCTACGCGTTCGGTCAGTCCGAGTATGGCTGGGATGTCGGATAAGGCTGGGGGAGGGGCGGCGGCGGGGCGGACTTGCGCTTCCTTGGTTCGGTCGCGAAAGACTCCCAGCGGGAACGTCTTGGGCATCTCTTCGAGCACACGGCGCTGCGCGTCGAGCGGATCGAGCTTCCAGATCGTGGGGCAAGGGGAGAGCACTTCGACCAATGAAAAGCCCAGGCCGCGCACCTGGTTCTCGATGGCGCGGCGCAGCGCGCGTCCCGTACTCATGACCTGCTTGTTGTTGCCCAGCGCCACGCGCTCGATGTAGACCGGCGCTTCGAGCGACGCCAGCAGCTCGCTGACGTGCATGGGGAAGCCTTCGTTCCATTGGTTGCGGCCGAAGGGTGAAGTGGTGCTCTTCACGCCCAGCGGCGTGGTGGGCGCCATCTGCCCGCCGGTCATGCCGTAGATGGCGTTATTGACGAAGATCACCGTGATGGGCTCGCCGCGATTGGCGGCGTGCACGATTTCCGCGCAGCCGATGGCCGCCAGATCGCCGTCGCCCTGATAGTCGAGCACGATGCTTTGCGGGCAACTGCGCTTGACCGCCGTAGCGACCGCAGGCGCGCGTCCATGCGCCACTTGAATGTTGCCGACATCGAAATAGTAGTAGGCGAAGACCGAGCAACCTACCGGACTGATGAGGATGGTGCGATCCTGTATGCCCAGCTCGTCGATGGCGCGCGCGATCAGTTTATGCACCACGCCGTGCCCGCAGCCGGGGCAGTAGTGCGTCTGGTGCTGCAACTCCGCTTTGCGCTCGTAGGTTTCGTAGAACGACTTGGCCTTCTGGTGCGTGACCGTGTAGCTAGACATAAGCTGGGACCTCCCGGGTTCGGTGGCTGGTAGCTGGTGGCTGGTGGCTGGCGGCTGTGTGTAACTGTTCCAGCACCTCCTCGGCGCTGGGTACGTTTCCTCCGACGCGGCCGTAGAACTCGACCGGGCAGCGGCCTTCGACCGCCAGGCGCACATCCTCGACCAATTGACCGGTACTCAACTCCACCACCATGAACTGGCGCGCCGTGCGGCTCAGTTCTCGCAGCCGCTGGCTGGGGAACGGATACAACGTGATGGGCCGCAGCAGTCCCAGCGCCATGCCGCGCGCGCGCCCTTGCTCGACCACCTGCTTCAGCACGCGCGAGACGATCCCGTAGCCCACCAGCACGATTTCGGCATCCTCGGTGCGCCAGTCTTCAAACTGCACCTCTTCCCGCTCGGCGCGCTTGTATTTGGCTTCCAGCTTCAGGACGTGGGCCTCCAGTTTGTCCGGCTCCAGGTAGATGGAGCTGATGAGGTTGCGGCGGCTTTCCGCGGTGCCGAACACCGCCCAATCCGGGCGCGCGGGCGGCGCCTTGGCCTCCGGAAATTCGACAGGTTCCATCATCTGCCCGATGTAACCATCCGCCAGCACGAACACCGGGTTGCGATAGCGGTCGGCCAGGTCGAAGGCCTCGATGGTCAGGTCGGCCATCTCCTGCACGGAATTGGGCGCCAGCACCAAGGTGCGGTAGCAGCCGTGCCCGCCGCCCTTTACCACCTGGCGATAATCGCCCTGCTCCGGCGCGATGTTGCCGAGGCCGGGTCCGCCGCGCATGATGTCGGCGACCACGCAGGGCAACTCGGAACCGGCGATGTAGCTAATGCCTTCCTGCATGAGGCTGATGCCGGGACCGCTGGAGGCGGTCATGGCGCGCAAGCCGGTGGCGGCGCCGCCGTACAGCATGTTGACGGCAGCCACTTCGCTTTCGGCCTGGAGAAATACACCGCCGGCCTGCGGCATGTAGAGCGCGGCGGCTTCCGTGATTTCGCTCGCCGGGGTGATGGGATAGCCGTAAAAGGCGCGGCAACCGGCCAGGATGGCGCCCTTCACGATGGCTTCGTTGCCCTTGGTGATTTGTTTCGACATACGCCAATCCTCCTTAGGCCGCCGCCCGCAGCACCATGATGGCGCCCGGCTCGGGACACACAAAGAAGCAGATGCCGCAACCGGTGCAGCCCACGCCGGCGTAGTTCGCCGGGTGATAGCCGTAGCGGTTCAACTGGTCCGCCAGCAGCAGGACCTTGGGCGGGCAGGCCTCCACGCACAGGCCGCAGCCCTTGCACTCCTCGGAATTCAGCTCGACCATGCCACGGCCGGATTTGTTTGTCATGCGACCTCCATGGCGAGCTCCGCTCGCCGAAGAGCGGGTTCCGGAGAACCCGCGCAGGCCTGGAGGCCTGCCCCACATTGCAGATAGTGCGCGCGCGCCGCGAAATCGTAAAGCTCGCCGCGAAACTTGGGATCGGCGATCGCGATCAGGGCTTCGGCCCGCTGCCGCAGGTTCTTGCCCCACAAATAGGCGACGCCATGCTCGGTGACCACGTAGTGCACATCCGCGCGGCCGGTGACCACCCCCGCGCCCGGATCGAGCATCGGCACGATGCGCGAGACCCGGCCCTGCTTGGCGGTGGAGGGCAGCGCGACGATGGGCTTGCCGCCCTTCGACCGCGCCGCGCCGCGCATGAAATCCAATTGCCCGCCGAAGCCGCTATACGGCGCGGTCCCAATGGAATCGGCGCAAACCTGGCCGGTGAGATCCACCTGAATCGCCGAGTTGACGGCCACCATGCGGTCGTTTTGCGCGATCACGAACGGATCGTTGGTGTAGTGCGTGGGATGGAATTCGAAGACCGGGTTGTTGTGGACAAAGTCGATGATCCGCTTGGTGCCCAGCACAAAACCGGCCACCACTTTGCCCGGGTGCAGCGTCTTGCGCGCGCCGGTGATGACGCCGGCTTCGATCAGCGGCACGGCGCCATCCGGGCACAGCTCGCTGTGGATGCCAAGATCCTTCCGGTCGTAGAGCGCCTCCAGCACGGCGTTGGGAAGGCCGCCAATGCCGAGTTGCAGCGTGGCGCCATCGGGGATCAGCGTGGCTACGTTACGCGCGATGCGGTTCTGCATGTCGCTGGCCGGCACGAGGGGCAGTTCCAGCAGCGGGCGCGAGGTTTCCACGATGGCCGAGACCTTGCCGACGTGCAGGAAGGTATCGCCCAGCGTGCGCGGCATCCGCTGGTTGACTTCCGCGATGACGTAACGCGCGCACTGTGCGGCGCTCAGCGTACAGTCGATGCTGGTGCCCAAGCTGAGGTAGCCATGCTCGTCGGGGGGCGACGTTTGGATCAGAGCCACGTCCAGCGGCATTTCTCCGGACCAGAACAACTTTTCGATTTCGCTCAGGCAGATGGGCGTATAGTCGGCGCGTCCGGCGGCCACCGCCGGGCGCACATTTCCACCCAGGAAAAGGCCGCTGTGGCGGAAGTGGCCTTCGTACTCCGGCAGAGTGTAATCGGCGGCGCCGAGTGTGAGCATGTGCACGATCTCGACGTTGCGCAACTCCGGCGCGCGGCCCAGCAACGCCTGGATCAGGGGTGCGGGGGTGGCGTTGCCTTCATGGATCCAGACGCGGTCGCCGGACCGGATGGCTTCCACGGCGCGCTCGGCGGTGACGACCTTGTGGCGGAACTGGCCGGCCAGGTTCACGTGCCCCCACCTCCAAGTGGGTCTACCTCATTATATTGCAGATTAAAAGGTCTGTAAATGATAATTATAGAACTTGGCGCGGGTGCGGCCGCGGCGGTTGGACGCTGGGCGAGTTGGCTTCGTGTACGCCGATTTGCCGGTAACTGACGTTGAAAACACGGGGGTTATCGGCAAATTGGGTTTGCTTCGTATTTCCGCGGCGGCGCTCAGTAGCCTTTGCCGGTAAGCCAGGAAAGCAAGCCGGCAGGATCGTTCATGACGGCCTTTGGGTCGAACATCGGCCAAATATACAGGAGTCCTTCGCCGTCGAGACGAAAGAAGTTGTTCAACGTATACTGAACGCCCTTTGTGGTCGTCATTTGCCATACGCCGCTGGCCGTTGGGAAGTCGACGGTGGTGGACAGAATATTCACGTTTGCAACCCGCGTTGCGACACCGCTCACGAATGCCCTGACTTCCGCGGGGCCCTTCATGGTAGTCCCGCTAATCGGACTGAGAAATTGAATATCGGACGAGAATCGTACGGGCGAGAAATCGCGAGTTCCGAACGCTTGAAAGTAAGCTGTAAGAATGCGGCGATACTCTTCCTTGCCCAATTCGACAGTACTCATAGCACTTATAGACTGGCCTCTGGAGTGCTATTATCGCGAAGCCGAAAGCGGAACGCAAGGCGCAGGGCGGCGCCGGGGCGCATAACGGTTTTGGGGAAACCGCTCCCTGACGGTCGCGGCTCGGCAACGGTCGGCTCGGCAACGGTCGGCTCGGTAACGGTCGCGGCTCGGTAACGGTCGCGGCTCGGTAACGGTCGCGGCTCGGTTCTTCCAGACGGAACCCGGGGCTATTGTCCGGTTCCCTTTAGCCGGATGCTTTGTGGACTGGGGGCGGTATCGGACAGGGTCAGAAGGCCGAAGCGGGCGCCCGTCGCACCCGGAGTAAAGGTCACATTAACGTCGCAACTGTGACCTATAACCAACTTAGCCGGGCAGTTGGTGGTTTCATGGAAGTCCGTGGCATCGGGTCCGCCCAGGTGAATGCCCGTCATTGTAAGTGGGGTAGTGCCGGGATTAGTCAACTTGACCTGCATGGGTGCACTGGTTTTGCCTACGGCTTCCGCTCCAAAGTCCACGTTTCCGGGGAAGATGGCGAGCGTGGCAGTAGACATGAGAGCCGACAGGGTAGTGTCTTGGTTGCCCGTGACCAGGTCGAGCGTGCCATCGCCGTTGAAATCGCCCGTGGTCATGATCTGCGGATCGCCGCCAACGGAAAAGTCCAGGTGTGGCTGAAATGTACCGTCTCCGTTGCCGGGAAGGATGGAGACCGTGTTATCGAGGAAATTCGCGGCCGCCAGGTCGAGCACGTGGTTTCCGGTAAAGTCGCCAGCCACGATGGCTTGTGGACCATTGCCCGCGGTGTACAGGACAGCCGGCTGAAACGTGCCGGTCCCGTTTCCCAGCAGCACCGCAAACTGGTTGCAATTGCACTGGGAACCGACGGCGATGTCGAGATGGCCGTCGCCGTTGAAATCGGCAACCGCCAGAGCGCCGCCGTATTGGATCGATGTAGTGAGGGCCGGCGAGAAGGACCCGTTGCCGATTCCAAGGAAGATGGAAATGGACGCCGGGTTTTCGTCCTGAGTCGAGACGGCCAGGTCCAGGATGCCGTCGCCGTTGAAGTCGCCAATGGCCATGTCCGAAATACCGAAAGGCGCCGAAAAATTGGCGGGAGCTTGAAACGTTCCATCGCCATTACCCAGCAGGATCGAGATGCCGTTGCCGTAACCAGAGAGGGGGAACACGCCGTTTATGACTGCCAGGTCCAGTTTCCCGTCGCGGTTGAAGTCGCCCGCCACGACGGCCGAGGGATTCTGTCCAGCGGCATAGCTATTACTGGAACCAAAGCTGCCATCGCCCTTGCCCAGCAGAATGGCAACGGTGTTGGCGGAGGTAGTGAGCGCTAAGTCCACGATCCCGTCATTATTAAAGTCGCCGGTGGCCAAAGATCCCGGCGTTTGCCCCACGGGATAATTCGCAGCCGGCTGGAAGGCGCCATTGCCATTGCCTAATAGAATGGAGACGGCAGCGGTAGTCGAATTCGCCACCGCCAGATCGAGCTTGCCGTCGCGATTGAAGTCGGCCGCGGCCACCGTTACAGGCGTACCGGCTTCCGCGATCGTGGCGGCGCCCGGAAAAGTGCCGTCCCCATTGCCGAGGAGGATGGAAACGGTACCGGCGCCGCAGGTGAAGCAGGATTGATAGGCGATGGCCAGGTCCAATCTGGCGTCGTGGTTAAAATCCCCGATGGCGAAGGTAGGGTTGGCGCCGGTGCCGTTGGTGGTGTAGGGCTGGAAGGTTCCATCGCCATTGCCCAAGAGAATCGAAACCGAGTCAAGCTCGGGGTATGATTTGCCGCAATTCACGTTGCCTACGGCCAGGTCAAGCTTGCCATCGCCGTTGAAATCGGCGACGCTTACGGAATTGGAACATTGGCCGGCGGGGTAATCGACGTGGCTTTGGAATGTGCCATCGCCGTTTCCTAATAAGATGGACACGAGGCCGGGTTCAGTCTCGACGTTCTCTGCCGCGACCGCCAGGTCGATCCTGCCATCCCGGTTAAAGTCCGCCGCCGTTACGGACATGGGTTCAAACGGCGTAGGGTATTGGACATACGGTTGAAACGTGCCGTCGCCGTTACCGAGCAGCACGGAAACGACGTCTTCGAATGGCACGGCCACGGCGATATCGGGCTTTCCATCTCCATTGAAATCGGCGACTACGGCGGCGCCACTGGTCGCCAGTCCGGCTCCGCCCGTAACCGGATAGTTCACTGCCGGAGCGAATGTGCCATTTCCGCGGCCCAATAGAATGGAGACCGCAAGGCTGGACGTGGACACGACCAGGTCCAACTTACGATCGTCGTTCACGTCCGCCGCGGCGACAAAAACCGGCTCGAGGCCGGTGGGATAATCCACGTGGGATTGGAAAGTGCCATCGCCGTTTCCCAGCAGAATCGAGATCGAGCTGGAGCCCTCATTGGCCACGGCCAGGTCGAGCTTTCCGTCTCCATTGAAGTCGGCTACGGCCACCGAGACCGGTCCGCTGCCTACGGCATAGTCTACTTTAGCTGCAAGGGTGGAATTCGATTTACCCAGAAAGATCGAGACGGTGTTGTCGGCGGAGTTGGCGACGGCCAGATCCAGCGCACCGTCTTTGTTGAAATCGGCGGCAGCAACCGATGACGGCATGTTGCCCGACACGTAATCCGCCCGGCCCAAGAGATATTGGACGGCGGCTGCGCGAGGGCTGCCCAGGCCGAGTAAGGCGCAAACGATAAAGGAGAGTTCCAGGTAGGCGCGTTTCATGGCTTAGTCATTCTAAGGGCGGGGGAAAACGGTTTCGCCCTAGCTCCAGATTGTAGGCTTGATCGCGCCGACGGTGCAAACCTGTATTTCTTCCGCGCCGCCGAGCGCAATCCGCGCTGGGCGGCCCGTCCGCGGCCGTTGGCTAGCTGGGAGTGAGCGCGAACACCGTGCCGTTGTTGGGCGCTCCACAGGCGCCCGCGATGGTGCCGTAAAGCGCCCCGCCAGAGCCGAGCCACAGATTTCCATTGGCGGGGAACCCGCCGAGGAATCGGTAGACAACGGTATTGGTCCAGTCGCCGCCCGGCGCAGCCGGTGGCTCCAGCGCGAACACGGTCCCTTCGCCGGGCGGCTGCTGGAGACAATCGACGATGCCGGTGGCGCCGTAGAGCGCACCCGTGGACCCGGCCACCAGAGTTCCACCCGGGTACGAGCCATCGGTGCCGCTGCCATAGCTGTGCAGAATGGCCTCCGTCCAGGCGCCACCCGGCGCCGCGGGCGGCGTTAACGCGAACGCCGTGCCCAGGTCGGACGCGCCGCCTTTCAGCGTGGTCCCGTAGAGTACGCCATTCTGGCCGAGGATCAGACCGGTGAGCGATTTCGCCCCGTCGCCGGGAGCCCCGGTGAAGCGATGCAGCACCTGCTCCGTCCAGGCGCCGCCAGCCACCCCGGGCGGTTGCAGCGCGAACACGGCGCCGTAGTAGCCGCTGGTATTACTCTGTTCGGTCGTGCCATAGAGAACTCCGTTGGCGTCGATCGCCAAGCCGCCACATGGATGGCCTCCACCCCCGCTATCGTCGGGCCCGAAACTATAGAGCACGGTTTCGGTCCACGCGCCGCCGGGCGCCGCAGGCGGACTTAAGGCAAACACGGTCCCAAAACCCAAGCCCGAGCCGAAGGCCCCGCCGCCCGCCGTGGTGCCGTAGAGCGTTCCGTCTTGGCCAATGACGACACCCGCTTCGGGGCTATTTCCATCGCCGGGCCCTCCAAAGTCGTGAATGATTCTCTCCGTCCAGCCGCCGCCCGCGGATGACGGCGGCGTCAACTCGAATGCCATGCCCGCCTTGATGCTGGCCCCGTACGAGCCGCCCTCGTAGGTTGTGCCATAGAGGGCTCCGTCCGGAGCGACGGCCAGCGTGCCGGTCGGATAATAGCCATCGCTGGGAGGTCCGGCAAACTCGCGAATCACCCGTTGCGTCCAGGCTCCGCCGGCGGCTAAGGGGGGTATCAGCTCAAAGACCGTGCCGTTGCCCGTGGTGCCGCCCAGCGTAGTACCGTAGAGCGCTCCGTTCGCGCCCATGGCGAGTCCGGCATAGGGACCGGCTCCATTAGGCCCGCCCGCGAAAGCGTATAGGGTGGTCAAGGTTTGACCGCTGCACGGCGTCATGAGCGGCGCACCGGCGAGCATCGTGAAAACGAGAAGCTTGAGTGCTTTCATGGTATGTGGCCTCCTGTTGGCCATTGTCCGCACGCCGCGTTGCGGGTGTCAATGATTTCACGAAAAAGCGGTACCAGGCCCTTTTTCAGGCTCGCAGGAATACAAGCTTGCGATACGAGGGAAGGAGAATCGAAAAAGTATGCAACGCCGCGTTGCTGTCAGGGCCGATTTCGTTACCTTAAGAGCGGGTCCTGGAGGACCCGCGCAGGACTGGAGTCCCGCCCCACGAATCGGGAGCCATTTGAACATGATACAATCGTGCCAACTCGGGTCATCAGAAGGAGGATCATTTCATGAAAACGCCAAAGAACGTTTTATACAGGCTGGCAGGCCTGCTCGCGGCGGCCTGCACCCCGGCTTATGCCACGGTCGCAATCGTCTCCCTGTCGCCGTCATCTACATCGCCCCAGCCGCTGGGCACTTCCATCACGTGGACCGCGACCGCCACGGACAGCGGAAAAGGCCCGCTCACCTTCCAGTTCAATGTCGCGCAACCAAGCGGGTCTCTGGCGCTGGTCGAAGATTTCAACGTAGGTACACGCAGCGCCGGTAACTGGACCTCGCAGCCTTTCGTATGGGTACCGACCATTGGCGAAGGCGCCTATGAAATACAAGTTGTGATCAAGGACTTCGCGTCCGGAGAGTCGGCTTCGCAGACGGCGAAATTCATCGTGACGCCATTAGTCACGGGCAGCACGCCCGTGGTAACTCG
>JBEKMJ010000046.1:0-60246 GCA_050008575.1 Bryobacteraceae bacterium | reverse complement strand
CCGGCTGGCGGTGGCTGGGTTCGCCTACGGATACCGATGCTGGAGTTGGAACACTGTTTCGGTGAGTTACACCGCGGCGGCGATGCCGGCAGCCATCCTGATCCAGCCCAATCAAGCCGGTGTACCCTCCCACGCAGTCTATGGTTTTGCCATCGCTCCGTTAGGGTTTACCTTAGACCTGGCGCGCCAGCGCCGGGTGCACCCGTTCGCGGAAACCGCGGGTGGGATCGTCGCTTCCAGCCAGCCGATTCCGTTCAATTTGCCCGACGCAACCGGGTTGAATTTCTTTTTCGATTTGGGCGGCGGAATCCGCTGGCGGGTGGGCGAACGCGGCGCGGTGAGCCTGGGCTACCGCTTTTTTCATATCTCGAACGCCGGCACGACGAGCTTGAATCCGGGCGTCGATAACAACGTTTTCTACCTCGGATACGCATTCATGCGCTGATGGTGCGCCGGCCGGGGCGCCGCGTGACTGCAGCGGGCGCCGGCCCGCACGGTGAGCGCCTCCGGAGCGCGCGAGGCGGCCGCTATCTGGTCGAGCAGTTCCCTCGCCGAACCGGGCCGCAGCGACGGCTCCCGCAAAAGAGCGCGGGCAATCGCCTCATCCCACGCGCGCGGCGCCCCTGGTGCGACATCGGAAACGCGCGGCGCATCTTCGGTGGTTCGCCGGATGACCGCGGGCAAGAGATCCTCGGCGGGGAACGGACGGGCGCCCGCGATCATTTCAAACAGAATGAGGCCGAACGCATAAATATCGGCCGATTTCGCGGCGGACGCGGTGCGAAATTGTTCGGGCGCCATGTAGTCGGGTGAACCCGAGACGGGAGGCCCCTCGGCTCCCGGCCGGCTTGCCAGCCCAAAGTCCATGATGACCGGCGTGATGGCTCCATCTCGTCCCCTGGTCAGCATGATGTTATCCGGCTTCAGATCGCGGTGTACGATGCCTTCGGCGTGCAAGGCGTCGATCGCCATGCCGATGCCGTGGGCGATCCGTAGGGCTTCGCCTGGGGGGATGGGACCCCGCGCCAGCCGCCGGGCCAGCGTTTCGCCCTGCAGGTATTGCATGGTAAAAGCAACCAGCGGGCCGCCGCGGGCCCGTTCGAACGTGAACAAATCGAAAACCGCGCAGATATTGGGATGACGCACGGCGCGCGCGGTTCCGATCTCCGCCTGGAAACGCTCCATCACCCGCGGAACGTCGCGCAGTTCCGGGTGAAGAGTCTTCAGCGCCACGGGCCCAAGCTGCAGGTCCTCCGCCAGAAAAACGGATCCCATGGCTCCCGCGCCCAGTGGCTCGACGATACGGAAGCGTCCGCCCAGCAGGTCGCCGATACGAATTTCGCCCGAGTCGTCCGGCGGGGAATCCAGAAAGCCGTCCACCGCGCTGGAGATCGCCAGGAGCCGGCGCACGTCCGCAATCAGAACGGCGTCCGCGCCGCACGCCGCCGCCACAAACACATCCCGCTCGCCGGCTGCAAGATCGAGCGCCTCTTCTACGACGCTGTTGGCAAGCTCGAACCGGTTATTCATGGGGCTGGCTCCCTGGCTTGCCGGCCGATTTCAGGGTTTCGAGCAATCGCAACCGCGCCACGCGCCACTGCCGGCGGACCGAGCGGCTGGAGATTCCCATGATCTGCGCTGTCTCCGCTTCGGTAAAGCCGCCAAAGTAGCGCAGTTCGACGAGCGCCGCGAGGCTTGGGGATTGCAGCGCCAGGTCGTCCATAGCGGCCGCGATCGCCAGGGTCAAGCTGGCATCGTCCTCAAGCGCCACGTTGGCGTCGTTCCATTCGATGCGCTGCAGGTCGCCGCCATGCGCCGCCGCGTGCTTGCGCCGGGCGCGATCGACCAGCAGGTTCTTCATCACCCGGCTGACCAGCCGGAGGTAATGCGATCTGTCGCTGACGTGCAGGTTGCGCGACTGGGCGAGTGAAATCCAAGCTTCGTGAACCAACATAGTGGCGCTCATGGAATTCGCATTTTGCTCGCGGCGCAGATACTGGCGCGCCTGCGCCCGCAATGCGCCATAGATAGATTCGAAAGTGTCTTTCCCAGACGCACTGGGGGATGGAGTGGGAACAGTCATTAGGTCTCCTCTGTCTGTGGATGGAGACGAAGTCGGGAGGGAAACTCCTTCAGGAAATGCGCGGGAAGCAGGGCTACTTCCCGCGCCCCGGGGGTTAGTGGCCGCCGCCTTGGGGGCCGCAGTTGCCCGAGCTACCGCTACCGAGACCGCCTTCCCGAGTCGTGAGCAAGGCTGGTGGGCAGTTCGGGCTCATCCAATCGTCCAAAGTGAGCAGGTTGGTTTGATGGAGCTCGAGTACGTGTGCGAAAGTCAGATTGACCTGCGCCCATGCCAGCCCGGCGGGCGGCTCTGCGGGTAAGGCGTTAAATTTGGCATCGCCAAAGTCGATGCTTGCGATCTCCCCGAGAATCTTGGCCGCGGCGGTAAACGCTTCCCGCGCATGTTGAGGATCATCTTCCTCCTCTATGGATGGGCTCGAGGCGTAGGCGTGCAGCGAGAGAAAATCCTCGGACGGGCCGCCCGGGTGCCATGCATCGCGCGTGTCGGGACTCCAGAGGTAAGGCCGCGCCTCACTGTACCACTTGTAAACCAGGATCAGGATCTGAGCCGGATTAGGTGGCACATACTTCGTGCCGATGACCTTGCCGGAGCTATCGAACAATTCGATGGTCACTGTATCGGACGCATGTTCCATTGCGCCGGGCAGGATGGCCAACGGCATACGAGTAGCGATATGCACCCGTGCATTGCTCAGATCGGGAGTGGTCATGCCGGGCGAAGTAATGATGTCGTCATTCCATTCCGGCGTTGAACGATGGCTGTGCTCGCCGCCGTACTTGCGGTCGCCGAACGCGTGCCTGAGCTTCAACTCGCAGGGAGGCAGTTGACGCTGGTTCCTCCAGTCGGTGAGCCAGGGTCCGGCTTTGTACTGATGTCCGGGAATCTCCGGCGCCGCGATGTGGAGAATGTCGCTGATGGGGTGGTCGGGACACTTCTCGGTATACAGGCAAAACTCGCCCTGCAGGATCAAATAGAGCGTTCGGGTCTGCGACCAATCGTGCAGCCGATCGGCTATCTCATCGTCCTTTTCGAATGCTTTCAGGTCATTTTCGTCGGGCATACTCTTCCCCTCCAAGCGGCGTCCAGCCGCGCCAAATGCATCGAAGCCGGCCCGGTAATACGGGTGGCTCCAGTGTGGAGGCGCCGCAATGTCCGCAACGCCCCCGGATCACGCCTCGGGCACACACTTCCCCGAGACGAGCCTTGCCTCTGTCTATTAATGGAGACGGGGTCAGGCGGGAAAGTCCTTCAGGAAAGCGCGGGAAGCGGGGCTGCTTCCCGCGCGCTCGTGTTAATGGCCGCCGCCGCCGATGATGGGGCCGCAGTTACCTGTGCTGGCGCTAGTCAAGCCGTCTCCGATGGCTTGCGGCTTGTTCGGATCTTTCACATAGTCCCAATAATTCAGCGTCAACCGCGGATCGCACGGATCGAACAGGACCACATCCGAGTAGGTCAGATTCACCTGCGCCCAGGACAGTCCGGCAGGTGGGGTCGCAAATATCATGGGAAAACCATCCGCATCCCAGTCAACCGATGCATCTTCTCCAAGAAGCGCCGCGGCGGCATGGAACGCAGCTTTGGTATGTTCCACATTATGCTCCTCTGCCGCGCAGGCGCTCGACGCGTAGATGTGCAGCGACTGAAAATATTCGGACGGTCCGCCGGGCAACCACTTAGTGCAGGTCGCCTCGTCCCACAGGTACGGGGGACAACCTACAAACCACTTATAGACGAGGATGGGGATTAGGGTCGGGAAGTCTGGAACAGGAGGGTACTTGGAGCCGCCATAGCCGTGGTTCACCGTGATCTTCACCGTATCCGTGGTCTCGACCAGGCCGGACAGGATCGCCACGGGCATGGGCGCCGTAATATCGAGCCGGGCCCCCTCGGGGTTAGGCAACTCCTCGCCCAAGGTCAAGATCGAATCGGTGTTGTTTTCAGGAATCGAGTGAGGGCAGTGGTTTCCATCGTACCCTTTCTGGTCGCCGAAAGTATTCTTAAACGTCAGCGAGCGGCAAGGAAGTTCACATTGGTTCTTCCAGTCGGTGAGCCAGGGTCCCGCCTTGTATTGATGGGCCGGGAGGTTCGGCGCCACGATCCGGATCGTGTCGTTCACCTGGTTGTCTCCAGACGGCTGCCGGTACAACGCGAACTCGCCCTGCAGCACGACGTACAGAGTTCGCGTCCGCGACCAATCGTATGATCCATTCTCCATAGTCATCTTCTAAGTCCTCCAAGCGGCGTCTAGGCCGCGCCAAAAACATCGAAGCCGGCCCAGTAATACGGGTGGCTCCAGCCTGGAGACGCCGCCACGTCCGCAGCGGCCCCGGATAACGCCTCGGGCACGGACTTCCCCGAGACGAGCCGTGCGTAAAACCCGTCCATCAGCGCGCGCGTGGCCTCCGAGTCGATGCTCCATCGGGCGGCGACCACACGGCGGGCGCCTGCGCCGAGCAGCGCCTGCACCAGGCTCTGGCTGTTCACTGCGCCGCGCGCTTCACCGGCCGCCGTCAGACAGGCCGATAGGACCGCCAGTTGGCATTGCGACCAGTTCTGTCCGGCGAGATTGGCCGCGGTGACGAATCGCGGCTCGCCATTCGGGCCGGGCGGCAGGATCAGCGCGCCGTTGCCTCCGTTTGCCCAGCCGTGTCCGCAAAAATGAAAGATGTTGGCGCGCGGCGCGTTCGCCGCCAGCCACTCCACGGTAGCCTGGCGCTGAACCGTGGCATGGGAAAATCGGGCCGCCACCTCGGAGGCTTCCCGTTCCGCCGCCGGCAGGACGGGCAATGGAGGGCCTCCCGGCGCGGCCGCCGCCGCCGCCGCCGCGATCAAAACCGTTGCGCCAGGCGCTATGGACTCGGCAGAGGTCCTGATCGGAGGGCCATAGTCATGTACGAATTGAAATCGGCGAAACAGGTAGTTTCCATCGTCATCGGTGAGCGCGCCGTAGGGGATGGCCGCCAACCAAGAATCGGTCGTCAGAGAAACGATCCCGGGGGCCAGCCGCTTCAACTCCGGGCGTACCAGCTCGCGATACAACCGATTCCCCAGCCGGCGAATTTCGCTCGTGTCAGAGGCGGACGATGCACACAAAGCCAGAAACCGTTCGCTGAGGCGCCGCAGGTCATCGGCTGGCGCTTCCGCCCAGCGCACATTGACGGTACCTGTGGCCGCCGTCCAAATCGCGATTCCCTGGGGAAGGAGGGCCATGGCGATCGAACGCCGCGCAACGCGGGAGCCGGGGCGGTACTGCCGCCAAGTCGCCAGGGCCTTTGCCGGATCGTGCTGCTGGATTAGCGCGATCTGAGCAAGATTTCGATATGAGAGCGCCGCCGACTCGATGGCTGGAGACCGAAAGAGCCATGATCGGATGGACTCGGTCCGGTTTAGGTTCAGCTGAACCGCTTGGCGGAAGGCCGCCTCGGCGTGCGGGAAATCGCCGCGCGCCTGGAATGCGATGCCCAACGTCTGCTCGAGATCGATGCGCTGCGCCACTTCTCTGCTGGCGGCGTCGGAGGCCAGCCGTTCCAGTTCTGGCAACGGGTCGCGGGATGCGTTCGTTGACAGATCGGACTCCACGCGCCGCAAGGCGGCTTCCCAGCGCAGAGTGCGCACGTCCTGCGTTTGAACCATGCCATCGAGCAACCGATTGACTTCATCCAGTTCGCGGATTTCGTCCGGATAGTGGCGCATCTGCTGGAGCAACTGGGCGAGGCCGGAACGATTGGCAGCTTCGATTTCGCCGTTGCCGGTGGCGCGCGCGGAGCGAATCGCCGCGCGATAGAGGACTACGGAGGATTCGCGCCACCCCAATCCCGACGCAGCCTCTTGCAGGGCAATTTCGAAAGCCTGCGCCCGGTAATCGGTTGCCTGCGTGGTCCAATAGCGCCGCAGGCCCTCCGGCGCTGTATCCCAGACGGGAACGTAGTTCCCGCTGTAACCGTCCGCGACGCCCTTGAACTGCGCAGCGCGCAAGGCCTGCGGCCATAAACCGGCGCGGATGAACCGAGCTTCGGCTCCTTCGATTTCGCTCCGGGCCAAACCGTCCTCTCCCAGGCGCACCAGACAGGCGGCATGTTCAAGATGCGCGTTCCCCTCCAGCCATGGATACCTTGGGCCGATGACACGCAGGATCGCATCCGAAGTCCCCTGGCATTCGCGGTACATGTCGGCCCAGCGCGCGGCGTAGACGAATTCATTCCGCGCGAGCGCCGCGGCGCCGCGTAAGCCAGCGGCGTCCAGCTTCGCGGCGGCTTCGCGCGCAGTAGCCAGCGCATCGCCCGGATGTCCTTTTCGATTGGCGGCCATGGCGCTCGCGAGCAACGCCAGACCGGCGTCCCTGGCGGCGCCAGGTGCGGCATTGAGGCTTTCGATCAGTGAATACTCTCCAAACCGCGTGAAGCCGGTGGCGATCAGGCGTGCCGCGCCGGCCGCGGCCCTGTCGGAAGCCGTCTTGGGCAGCCATTCGGTCCAAAACACGTCGTACCAGGGGAGCGGATCGAAAGCCGTTCCGGAGTAGGCAGCCAGGAATTGGGCGGGATCGCGCAGAATCCGGGCGTCCGCCTTCTTCTTATCGGCCTTGATCTTTTCCATCGCGGCCAGATGCGTCCCGGCTTCCTGGCGCCATCCCGCCGCTGGACTCTCGCGCAGGAACTGCCGCCATGTGTCGATGGCCTCGTCAACGAGCGACAGCTTCTCGTAGGTGAGCGCGAGATTGAACTGGATGCGCGGGTCGGCAGGCCGCTTCCGCAGTGCCTGCAGGAACAGTTCCATGGCATGGCCGTAGTCGATGGGCCGGCTCTCGGCTTCGCCGCGGAGGGCATAGGCAGTGGCCAGATCGGCCACCGCATCCGGATCGCTTTCAGCGGACGAGGTCGCGCGAGTCAACGATGCGATGGCGGATTCGTAGTCCCGCTCCAGCAACTCCGCGCGCCCTTTCAACGCAAACAGGACGGGCGCCTGTGGCTGGGCAGCCAGGCCGCGACGAATTGCCGCAACGGCGGATTCCAGCGCCTCCGGACGATCGAACGCGGAACTGGTTCCGCGCTGTTGCCGCACCGGCGCATAGCCCGCATCGGGCAGCCGGTAGGTGAACGGCCGGGCGGCCGTGTAAGCTTTGGCCAGCAAAACCGCCGGCTCGGAGGAGCGCCGGCTGCTCCACCACAGCGCGAGGCTGCCCGCGATCGTTAGAAAAATGGCCGCGGCGGCGGCATACTTCCAGTAGTGCGGTCTGGCAGGTTGCCCCTGGGAATCGAAAGTTCCCGCCATCCGGCGGCGCCATTCGCGGCCACTCGATTTCAGCAGCGGAGCCGCGCCTTCGGCAGTCTCCGAAAGACCTTCCAAGCTGTCACCGAGGATCGCCGCGCAGCGGTCGCAACCGGCGGCGTGTTCGCCGATCGGACTCGCGCCCGCGTCCGTTTGGCCTCCGCTGGCGTAGCTGGCTAAGTCTTCCATGGTCGGGCAATCCGGCGTCTCCTGAGCCGTCGGGCCGGCGCGCACAGGCGCAATCCAGGCGCGGGCGTCGCGCCATTCGGCCACGCGTTCACGGCACTCCGCGCACGACTCGAGATGCAGTTCGGCCGCCGCATCGCCGCCCCCGTCCGACAGGGCAATAATCCGCCCGTCCGTCAGGTGCGCCGTCTCATGCTCAGACAAGAAACACCTTTTCTACATTTATGAAGACGTGGTTCAGGCCACACCTCCTTCAACCGCCGTGCGGAAATGACCGCCTTTTTTCACGCAATCGGCCACTACCTTCGTCAAACGGTAAAGCAGCGTCTCGACGCCGCTGGTCCCCATTCCGACCGCCGGCAGAGCCGCAATGGACTTTGGCGCGAATCCGTGACGATGGTACAGCCAGAAAATCCGGCGGTCCCTTTCTTTTTGAGTGTCCAGACATTTGTCGATTCGATCCAGCAGCAGATTCCGCTCGATTTCGCGCGAAGGACGGTCGTCGACCACCGCCGGAGCTCCGTCCGGATCGTCCAAAGACAATGCAGGGGCATGTTCCGCGCGAAAACGGTCCGTCGCCACGGACGCCGCGATCACTCTCAGATAAGCGTTCAACGCGTTGGAATCCTGGCCGCGAAAGTTCCGCAATGCGCGAAAATCGTGCGCGCAGAGCCGGGCGAATGTGTCCTGAATCAAATCGTCGGCGACCGAGCGATCGCGGCTTCCCCACCGGCCGATGGTTCTGAAAACCGCCGCGGCGATCACGGGTTGTGCCAGGCCAATGAACGCCTCCCAGCGGCTGGAGGCGCCGGTTTCCAGGCAGCCGCGAAGGACTTGCGCGATATTTCCGGTTTGGAATGGGGAGTGGATTACAAGAGTATAAGGCTTCGGTCAGGTGGTGTCCACGCCAATAACTCAATTTATTAACGGCGCGATAAAAAGGTTAAGCCGACCATTTTGGCCGGTTGTTTATCTTTTCTTGATGAAAACGGCCTCGCCGTGGTTGCCATGCCGTGCTCTAAGTTTCCGTTCCCGACAGCGCACCGTCTGCGGGCTGCCTCCGCCGTCGTCATTGACCTGCAGCGTCGCACTTCGGGCGCCGGTTGCCTTAGGGGTGAACTTGAGGCGCGCTTCAGAATCCTGTGAACGCATCGTTGACAATCCCCTCGATCAAAGTCACTTCCGCGGCGCGCAGTTTCTTGAACTCGCCCTGGCGCCGTTTTTTAGAAAGAGTTCCCTCGTTTTGCCTGATGAACACGACCAGGTTTTCAGCCACCCGGTCCGGCATCTCGACTGCATCCATGATGCGGCGTATGGCGTCGTCGTGCCGGCGCAGATAGTCGATCTCCCGCGGCAGGTCCTGTTCCACGGTGCGCCGGACGCACGCATACAGGAACTCCGCCTCGCCGGTGCAGTCGAAGTATCGATAGAGATCGGCGGTCTCGTTGAGCACCTCGACGTTGCGATCGGGTGTCGGCCGCCACTCGATGAACGGCATCAGTGGGCTGGAGTGGGCCTGTAAGATGGCGCGGTAATCGTCAATGCGGTCCAACATCACGGACGAAACCGGGAAGACCATCCCCGGCGGCGTGAACTTCCGTTCGGCGAGCACGTGATGGATCAGGCAACGATGCACGCGGCCGTTTCCGTCCTGGAACGGATGGACATAGACAAACCCGAAGGCGGTAGCCGCGGCCTTCAGTACCGGGTCCACGCCATCGTCGCGCATACGGTCGTTGGCCTCCACCAGGCCGGCCATCAGGTCGGCCAGATTGTCGGGGCGCGCTCCGATGAATTCCGGAAGCGGATCGCCAAAGCGGCCGCGCTCTCCCAGAAAGACGCCGTCCGGCCGCAGGCCCGCGTGTACGAAGCGCGTATCCTCAATAAGAACGCGCTGCAGGCGAATGATCTCGTCCAGCGTGAGCCGGTTCTTGCCGGCTTCGAGGACCGCGCGGCCCCATCTCTCCAACCGGTTGCGCGGCGGACGCTGGCCCTCGATTTCGAAACTGGCCCGGCTGTCGGCCAGCAGCATGAAGCTGGCGGCGCGCGCCACCAGATGGGGCCCTGTGCGCCCCACGGTTTCGCGTGCCTTGGCGGCCAGGTCGAGCGCCAGAAATTCCTTGAGCGTTTGGGTGCGCCGGATCGTCGGACAGAACCGGCCGGTGCCCAGGAGATTGTCCCGCACGCGATGGCGCCGGGAAAGGCGCGGCTTGCTCGTGAAATACGCCTCGGGATCCAGAAGATCGATGGCGGCGGCGCTGGGCGCGTCGTCCACGTCGAGAGTGCGGCCGGTCAGGATTTCGTAGAGATACCACGCCCGCCGCGCCGGAATGCCGGTGGGGGCGGCCCGGACGAAGGCCTCGACCTTGGCCCGGGGCGCCGCTGCGAAGACCCCCTTCAGAATCAGAAGATCCAGGTCTTCATGGCGGAGCGCGAAAGTCAGGTGATCGGCAAACGAGGCGCCCGGCCAGTAGCGTCTATCGAAGACGGTCCAGGCTCCCTCTTGCCGATGGCTGCCGCCAACATGCTGGCCCGCAACGCAACTCGGGCGCCGGACCGGCCCGCGCAGAGCGAGAGATTGAGCAAGCGCCGCCCATCCGGCCGGCCTGGCGCCGGCCGGGACGGTTTTCTCCTGGAAAACGGGGTTAGGAGCCGATTTACGCTTCATGCGTCGAAAACCCTTTTTTGAAGTCGAAAACAGCACCAAATCGGCGCATGCAGTCGAAAACCACTTTATCACACTGCCGGTCGAAAAACGTTTATCGATGTCGAAAAACGCTCGAATAACTCATCCTCCGTCGAAATCCGTGTTGGCCTCGAGTCTCCACAGGAGTAGGGCCGCCAGAGTAGAATTGTACTGATGGAGCGCCGCGCCGACCCTTCGTTCGCCGAAACCGTGGCCCAGCCTTCCAGTTCCTCTATCTCGCACCTCTCGTCCTCCTCCGATGTCGACGAAGGCCGCTTCCTCCCCGGCACTCTCCTGGGCGGCCGCTACCGCATCATCGGACTGCTGGGACGCGGCGGCATGGGCGAAGTCTACCGCGCCACGGATCTCGCCCTCGGCCAGTCCGTGGCGTTGAAGTTCCTGCCCGAAGAGGCCGCCCAAAACCAGCGCTTGCTCGAGCGCTTTCATGGCGAAGTCCGCATCGCCCGCCAAGTCTCGCACCCGAACGTTTGCCGCGTGTACGACATCGGGCAAGTCGAGGGCATGCCGTTCATCTCCATGGAGTACGTGGATGGCGAAGATCTGGCATCGCTGTTGCTGCGCATCGGACGCCTGCCCGCCGATAAGGCGCTCGAAACCGCGCGCAAACTCTGTGCCGGCCTGGCCGCCGCACACGACCGCGGCATCATCCATCGCGACCTGAAACCGCAGAACATCATGATGAACAAGCGCGGCGACGTGGTCATCATGGATTTCGGCCTGGCCGCCGTCGCCGAGCAGCTTTCCGGCGCGGAGGTGCGCAACGGCACGCCCGCGTACATGGCGCCCGAGCAGCTCAGGGGCGCGGAGGTCACCGCCAAGAGCGATATCTACGCGCTCGGCTTGGTGCTCTACGAACTCTTCACCGGCAAGCGGCCCTTCGACGCTAAGACGATCCAGGACATGCTGCGCCAGCAGGAATCCGCGCAGTTGACCAGCATGACTTCCATCGCCGCCGATATCGATCCGGGCGTCGAGAAAGCCATCCGCCGTTGCCTGGATCCGGATCCGGCCCGGCGTCCGGCGAATGTTCTATCGGTCGCGGCGGCGTTGCCGGGCGGAGATCCGCTGGCTGCTGCCTTGGCCGCGGGCGAACTGCCGTCGCCGGAGCTGGTCGCCTCGGCGGGCAAACTGGAAGGTCTCGCGCCCAGATACTCGATCCCTTGTCTGCTCGCGATCATAGTCTGCCTGTGCGCGGCGGTGGCATTGCGCGCGCGCTTCGGCGCCATCATGCATACGCCGCTCGACAATCCGCCCGACGTGCTGGCGCATCAGGCGCGCGAAATGGCTTCGTCGTTCGGCTATCCCAAGCGGCCGGCCGATACGGCTCTGACGCTCAATAATCGCGGCGACCTGCTCGACCGCCTCCAGCAATTGCCGCAGCCACACCACTGGGACGAATGGCTGGCGGCGGAGGCGCCCTTTTTCGCCAACTACCGTGAGAGCCTCGCGCCACTGACTGCCGATCCCTACGGCGAGGTGACACCCGATAATCCAACTCCCACCGCGCAGGGGATGGTGCATGTGCTGCTGGATGGCGCCGGCCGGTTGCGCTATTTTCAGGCCAACCCATACCAGGATGCGCAAGCGCTCGCACCGCCGGTCGCGCCCGAAGCTGTTTTCCGCGCCGCCGGACTCGACATGGGCGCGTTTACCGAGGTGCCCGCCACGTTTGTGCCGGCCGGCGCATCGAGCGAAGCGCATTCCTGGAAAGGGCCGCATCCGCGTCTTCCCAGCCTGAACCTGACCGTCGATCTGGCTTCGTGGAAGGGCCGTATTACCGAGGCAAACATCCGCTTCGACTGGCCGAAGAACACCGCCGCCCCAGCCTCGCTGGCAGGAACCTTCGTTTCCCGTCTGCGTTGGATGGTGATGTTGGGCCTCTCGGTAATGGGTCTGCTCGGCGTGATATCGCTGGCGCGTCGCAATTGGATACTGGGCCATGTCGATCGCAAAGGCGCGCTGCGCATCGGCGTCGCCCGCTGCCTGTTGGGGCTCCTGGCGTGGATCGGTACGATGCACCCGGTGGCCGATGAGTCCATGATCCCGTTCTTCTTCGCGAACTGCGCGGTATGGCTGATGTGGGGCGCGGTGCTGGCGCTGCTGTACATCGCCTTGGAGCCGCTGGTGCGGGCGCGCTGGCCGCATTCCATCGTCACCTGGAACCGCCTGCTGGCCGGCCGGTGGCTGGATGCGCAGGTGGGCTCCCACATCCTGATTGGCGCCACGGTGGGCGCGGCGGTCTGGGTGGCGGCCCAAGGGGTGGGCGACTGGCAGAACCCGGGAATGGACGGCTTGACAGGGATCAACGCCGCACTGGGAACACGGCACTGGCTGGCGGCGCATGCCATCGCCATGCAGGGCTCTCTGTTTTTCGGACTGCTGGTCTTCTTTTCGATCTGCGGCATGCGCCTGATGGTCAAGAAAGACGTGCCCGCGGCGATCATGGCCGCCCTGCTGCTGGTGCTCTCCAGCGGCAACGTTTTCACATCGCCCAACTGGAAGTTGCAAGCGCTGATTTCCATCAGTATCTATTCCGTGCTGGTCTTTGTCTTGCTCCGGCTGGGGCTGGTGTCCACCATGGCTGCTGTCTTCTTCATCGACAGCTTCAACCTGATCAGCTTGGGCGCGGACTGGAAGACCTGGTACGCTCCATTTGGACTGGCGACCTGCCTGCTCCTGCTGGGCATCGCCCTCTTCGCTTTCTGGCGGTCGCTCGGTACACATGAGCTGTTCGCCCCGCCTGCCAATCCGTGATGCGCAACCCGATTCTCGATTCCGGCGACCCCTCGCTCTTCGACGTGCGCACCACCGCGCCCGGTCCCGCGGGCACAGTCCCGATAACTCCGGAAATGCTGCTGACGCGCCCCTCCGGCGATCTGTTCGGATGGAGCCAGAACGCCGGCATGGGTTGGGACCCGGGCGCGCTGGGCGGCAAGGAAATCCTGATCCTCAGCACCCACGGCGGTATGCGCGACAGCGCCGGCGCGCCCATCGCCCTCGGCTATCACACCGGCCACTGGGAGGTCGGCCTGCTGATGGAAGCCGCCGCGCGGGAACTGAAGGCGCTCGGCGCGGTCCCCTTCGCGGCCTATTGCACGGACCCCTGCGACGGCCGCACGCAGGGCACTACCGGCATGTTCGACAGCCTGCCTTATCGCAACGATGCAGCCACCATTTTCCGCCGCCTGATCCGGTCGTTGCCCACGCGGCGCGGCGTGATCGGCGTAGCCACCTGCGACAAAGGCCTGCCCGCCATGATGATGGCGCTGGCTGCCATGCACGATCTGCCCTGCGTGCTCGCGCCCGGCGGCGTCACGCTCGCGGCCGCGGACGGCGAAGATGCCGGACGCGTGCAAAGCGTCGGCGCACGCTTCGCGCATAACCAGATTACATTGGAGGCGGCCGCGGAGAATCTGTGCCGCGCCTGTGCCACGCCCGGCGGCGGTTGCCAGTTTCTGGGCACCGCGGCTACTTCCCAGGTGGTCGGCGAAGCGTTGGGGATGTCGCTGCCGCACTCGGCTTTATCGCCTTCCGGACACCCCATCTGGCTGGATATGGGCCGCCGTTCGGCGCGCGCCGCGCTGGCCCTCGAATCCCGCGGCCTGAAGATGCGCGACATCCTGACGCATGCTTCCGTGCGCAACGCCATGGTGGTGCATGCGGCGTTCGGCGGTTCGACAAACCTGATCTTGCACTTGCCCGCCGTGGCCCACGCCGCCGGTCTCGCGCGCCCCACCGCCGCGGATTGGACCGCCACCAACCGGAGCGTGCCGCGCTTGGTAGACGCACTGCCTAACGGTCCGCGCTCGTTCACCACCGTCCAAGTCTTCCTGGCCGGCGGTGTCCCCGAAGTGCTGCTGCACCTCCGCCGTGCCGGTCTGCTCGATACCGGCGTCCTCACCGTCAGCGGCCAAACGCTCGACGCTACGCTCGACTGGTGGGAGTCTTCCACGCGCCGCGCGAAGCTGCGCCGGCTGTTGCAGGAGCGCGACGGCATCGACCCGGACGATGTCATCATGGACCCGTCCCGCGCCGCCCGCGCCGGACTCACGTCCACCGTCACTTTCCCGCACGGCAATCTGGCGCCGGAAGGCTCGGTGATCAAGAGCACCGCCATCGATCCCAGCGTGGTCGGTCCCGATGGAGTCTACCGCAAGACCGGCCCGGCGCGCGTATTCCGCACCGAGGCCGCCGCCATCGCCGCCATCAAGAGCCACGGCCGGGACCGCGTGCAGGCGGGCGATGTGATCGTGCTCATCTGCCGCGGCCCCATGGGCTCCGGCATGGAGGAGACCTACCAGATCACGTCGGCGCTGAAATACCTGGATTTCGGCAAGCATGTGGCGGTGCTCACCGACGCGCGTTTTAGCGGCGTTTCCACGGGCGCATGCATCGGCCACATCTCGCCCGAAGCGCTGGCCGGCGGGCCCATCGGCAAGGTGCTGGATGGGGACATCGTCGAGATCGTAGTGGACCGGGTGAACCTGGAGGGCGCGGTAAACCTGGTTGGGCACGGCGCGGCGTTATTCGGCGTGGCGGAAGGCGACCGTGTGCTGGCCATGCGGCCTATGCGGGCCGACCTTGCGCCCGACCCGGATCTGCCGCCCGAGACGCGGCTCTGGGCGGCGCTGCAACAGGTCAGCGGGGGCACGTGGGGCGGGTGCGTGTACGATCCGGAGGCTATCTTGAAGGCTCTGGGCGCGTGACCGGGTAGGGTTCCATTCTATTTCGATTTTCTAGTTCTAGTCCTGCCTGGGGAGACCCGAAAATAAATGTTCCAATAACCGGGCAACGCGCATCCTGCCGCTGAGGATTTCGTATGCGATCAGACATTGTTCCAGGGGCTATCTTCCCGACTACGAGCTTTCCGACCACACCGCGAAACGCCGGAAGCTCTCTGAACTGCAAGGACAACATCCAATGGTCCTCGTCCTCAGCCGCGGAGGTTTCTGTCCCAAGGATTACTCCGGAAGATCTCCGTCAGGATCTGCGTGCCGTTACCAAGAAACACCGGCCCGACTGGGACATCACAACCCCCGAACTCAAAACGGCCTGGAAGCAAGGCCGTAAGGAACTCTTCTACCCTTAGCTTACGGCAAAACGTACGCCCAAACTCTGGGTGAACAGGACACGGCATCGCTATCGGCTACTCGGCGAGACCGCTCGCTGCGCACTTGCTCATGATGTTGCGGAAGCGGGTGCGGCTGATCTGGCGATCGGCCAGCAACCGGCCGTTGTAAATCAGAGCGAAAGTTGCGTAGGGGGTCGGCGCATCCTGGGCGTCGCTCCACGACTTGAGATCGACCATGGTGGGCCTGATACCGAACTCATTCTCCGCTGTCTCAGCGATTTCAGCCGCGAATTTCGAGACGTGCGGACACTGGCTTGAGTGGATCATGGTCAGGCCCCGGCCATACTGCCCGAGTTTCCGGTCCCAACCTCTCTTGAAGGCCGGATTGACAGCGCCATTATCGAACTTTCGAACGAGCAATTGGTAGTCCGGCGGCGCGGTATCGACGGGCTCGAAACCGTTTGCCAGGAAAAGGCGGTGGTCGGCCAGCCATGGACCGTCCCGGACCATCACGGCGGCGCCGCGCATCCCGGCCTTTCTCGCATCGTCCAAGCAGGCTTCGACCATGACGCTTCCCCAGCCTTTCCGCCGATGTTTCCGGAAGAAAATCCAAACGCAGTGAATAAACATGAAGCCGCCGGCTTCAACACCACGCCAAGCGAACTCGCCCGGAAGGTATTCAATGTAGCCGCTCGGTTCGCCGTCCGCGGCAAGCAGCATCTTAGCCCGCAGACCGAACCTGGCGTTTGCTTGCATCCAGCAGTGCTTCTGCTGGCGGCCCGGATGAGTGGGGCTCTTTATCCCGCAGCAGGGCAGTGTGTCGAAGTTCGCCGCATCGACATCAATCAAGCGTGGCTGGCGTATCAATGGAGACCGGCCTTTCGTGGTATCCGTCACCTCCACTGTACTCCAGTTGCACCCGAGTTCGAGACGTGTCTGGGGTGAGGCTTGGAATGGAAGCGCGCCTGCAAGCCGCCCCCGCCGGCGGTCGGTTCCGAATCCCGTTATTTCGTTCCCGGCACGCGGCTTCGCGATTCTCCATGGACCTCATTTTCGGTGGGAACTGGCGAAGTCGCGAGCACGGGTTCCACAAGGTTGGCAATCCAAGCAAGGTCCTTCCGATTGGAGCCGTTCATCGAGCGAGCGCAATCCAAAGCATAGGCAAGCAGAAGCCGCATTCCCCAGTTGACGGCGAGACCGAGCGCGACCAGCCGGTCCTCCTTGCTGAGGTAGCTAACGCTGCCCGCGACAGCCGCCTGGTTGATCGCTTCATCGAACTCCTGCTTAAAGAGCACTGTGGGGCTGCCGATCTCCAATCCTAAGTTCGCCGATTCCGCGCGGGCGGTCACTATACGCTGTCGCAGGTGAACCACAGTGTGCAACGCCGCCCGCCAATGCCCTACGGCCAGAGGGGTCCCCAGCGTCTGGCATGCGGCAGCCAGGAAAAAGCATAGGGGGGAGTAGAGCTTGCCTTCGCTATCAAGCTCGCTTCGGGAGAGTATCCTGGCGTTCCTTTTCAGGACATCCAACACGACGGTGTCGCGGTGTGGCCCCTCAGGCACCATGCCGAACAGACTCTCTTCGGTGAGACGCCAGACGCTCAGAAACCAGTTTTGCAACTGTTCCGCCGCGTCGCTAAGCGCGCTCGCCATTATGCCGCCTCTCCTGACAGAATGGCTTCGCCAGGCGAGTGGAATCCCTGTAAGTCCAAGGCGCCGATGCCGGGAGATACATCGTGTCGGCAAGCTGAGGAGGCCACGCGGGGGACTCCATCGGCCAGCATCTCGGCCCCTAAAGGCGCAAGACGGCTCTCTCATCCTCGATTAGGTTTAGCCCCACTTCCTCCATCTCGTCGAGGATGACGTCTTCTTCCGCCGATTCCTGCCCCGCATGCCTCCACCGAGTCATCCACAGCCGAAGCTCGAGCTCGCGGTAGCGCGCCAGGTCGCTAGTCATGGGCCTTGGTCCAGAGTGGGCGGGTGCTCGCCAGGGCTGAGTCGAAATCGCGGAGAGAACGTTGGCGGCTCGGCTCCACGAGAGCATTTAGTGCGGCATCAAGCGCAGCCCACATTCCGCCTCTCCCCAGGCTCGACCGTGCCATCCGGTCGAACGACGAGATCGCGGATTAGGCCTTCAATCCGAACGCCGAGCCCACGAGCGGAGCGCTCGATCTTGGGCAACCCATCCGGTTCCGCCGTCATAGCCCGGAACATCGCCTGTGCGCCCGCAGGGTGAATTTCCTCGGCATTCTCAAACGATTCCGCCACTATGCAATTCTAACAAGTAACCCGATTCGTTCGCTTGACACGCGCCGGGCTGCGCAATACACTCATCCTGCAATGCACCGCCGAACCTTCTGCGCGCTTCCCCTCACTGCCCTGCCCGCCTGGCCACAGGCCGATCCCGGCGCGCCCACTGCCGCCATCGAGCGCTGGAAAGACAAGCGTTTCGGCATGTTCATCCATTGGGGTCCGGTCAGCATCGTCGGCACCGAGATCAGTTGGTCTCGGGCCGGCGAGCGCCGCGGGCGGCACGACGCCCACACCGGCAACGTGCCGGTAGAGATCTACGACAACCTCTACCGCATCTTTAACCCGGTGAAGTTCAACCCCGACCAGTGGGTGCAGCTTGCCAAGGATGCCGGCATGCAGTATCTGGTGTTCACCTCCAAGCACCACGACGGGTTTTGCAACTTCGATTCAAAGCTGACGGATTACAAGGTCACCAGCCCGCGCTCGCCGTATGGGAAAGATATTGTCAGACAAATCGCGGATGCCTGCCACTGCGGCGGCATCGACTGGGGCGTGTACTACTCGCAACCCGACTGGCATCATCCCGATTATCGCAACGGCGCGGCGCACGCCAAGTATATCGAATACCTGCACGGGCAGGTGCGCGAGTTGCTGACCAACTACGGCAAGACCGGCATGTGGTTCTTCGACGGTCTCGACGGCGTGGCGGCGGATTGGGACGCCCCGCGGCTGATCCGCATGATGCGCCAGTTGCAGCCCGACCTGGTGATCGACGACCGCGCCGGCATCCCGGCCGATTACGATACCCCGGAGCAGGAAATCGGCGCGTTCCAAAACAACCGGCCATGGGAGACCTGCGCCACCGTCGGCCGGCAGTGGGCGTACAATCCGGACGACGTGCTGCGTCCTATCGAAGAGTGCCTGCGCGGGTTGGTCTGCTGCGCAATCGGCGACGGCAACCTGCTGTTTAACGTGGGTCCCAGGCCGGACGGGCTGATCGAGGAGTCGCATGCGGCCCGGTTGCGCGAAATGGGCGCATTTCTAAGGAAATATGGGGAAAGCATCCACGCCACGCGCGGCGGTCCCTTCATCGCTCCGGATGAGAAGAAGCGGACGACCGATGAGGAGCGTTTCAGGCTCGCGGAAGGAAATTGGTGGGGCGGCAGCACGCACAAGGCGGACGCCATCTACCTGCACATCCTGCGCTGGCCGGCCGAAACGATCGCGTTGCCGGCCATCCCCCGCCGCATCCTGCGCCACAGCGTGCTGACGGGCGGCCGCGCGGAGGTGAGACAGTCCGCATCCGGCATCGAAGTGCGGGTGCGGGTGGCCCATCGGCACGCCTTGGACACCATCGTAAAGCTGCAACTCGACGGTCCCGCGGCGGGCATCCCCGCGATACGACCCGCAACTACACGCTCTTGACGGCTTTCTTTGCGCGGTGCAGGATCGCTTCGGTTTCTTCCAGCAATTGCTTGCTCTGGTCATGCAGCGCGCGATACTTTCCCGACAATTCGCGCGTCGCATCCTCCGCCAGCTCCCCGCTACGCTCGTAAAGGTCCTCGCATTTCTCCACCAATTCCTTGCCCGCGTCGATCAGGTAATCCGCGACCTCTTCACCTTTGCGGACTAATCTACGGCGAGTGCGTTCGCCCGACGCCGGCGCCAGGAGCAGTGCCGCCGCCGCGCCGATCGCGGCTCCCAGCAGAAAAAATGCCACTCGGTCTTCCGCTCTCGTATCGCTCATCGTCTCTCCTTGGCCCAAAAAAGGCGGCCTGCTCCGAGTTTAGCGCGGCGGCGCCCGTTAACCAAAGAGAGTACTCAAACTGTACCGAACCGTAGTGCCACTCCGTACAACTTCGGCTACAATTTCAACATGCGTGTGTTAGCGGCGCTGCTTCTCTGCGTTATGGGCTGCTTCCCCATGTCCCCGGTCGAGTCCCATCTGGACCGGCAACTGAAGACTTGGCAACGGCGGCTCGGGATGGACGATTGGCGCTTGACCATACGGCTGGTCAGGCAAAACGATCTGGAAAAGAACACTTGGGGCAACGCCGAGTGGGATCCGCAAGGCAAGACCGGTACCATCAAAGTGCTGGACCCGTTGGATTACAATCTCAGGGGCGCGGACCTCAAGCTGGACATGGAGTGCACCATCGTGCACGAACTGGTGCATATCCAGGTGTCCCCCTTTGACGCGCCCGACGAGAATCTCCGCGAAGACGTGGTCAACCGCATCATGACCGCACTGCTCAACCGCCCCTGCCCGAACTGAGCCAGCGGGTCCGGCAGTCTCGCTCCCGGCTATTCTCTCGAAACCGGCAAATCCGCGTCCAGCGTTCCGCTCAAAGGCCCGCTGACATTGCCCAGCGGCGGTTCGGCGGTGGGCTCCCAAGTGTCGGCGCTGGCCGGCGGCGCGGCGCTGAACCGGCAGTCGGCCTGGCCCCGCAGCCAATCCACAATGAATCCCGCGTCGTCGCGCAACGTGAGCGCGCGCGCCAGCGCGGAATCCCACTTGGCGCTCCCGGCATCCTCTTCCACGCGGGCGGCCATTTCCTCGATTCGGGCAAATCGTTCTCGTACCGTGCGGTCCATATCGGGCCTCCTTATAATTTCAGACCTGATTATAGTTGATATTTTCGCCGCCGCATAGGGGGCGCGTTCTGTACGATAATATTGGCTTCCGCCATGTGCCGCAGCATCAAAGTACTCAGGCGTCCGGACGTGCACGCCACCGCCCCGGAGATTTCCGCCGCGGCTCTCCAATTCGTGCGGAAAGTCAGCGGTTTCCGCAAGCCTTCGCGCGCCAACCAGGACGTCTTCGACGCCGCCGTTCGCGACGTTGCGACGGCCACCGAGCGTCTGCTCGACGCCCTGAACAAGAATGGGGGGCGGGCTTGAGCCCGCGCGGGGCTTCAGCCTCGCTGCTCCTGTGAGGGCCGACCTCTCCAGCGCCGTGATAACGTGAGGGTGGCATGCCGCTCAACCCGGACCCCGCCATCTTCCGCGCCCTGGTTTCCACCATCGTTCCGGAAGCCGCGGACCTGGACGACCAAGGCTGGCGCGACCTTTGTCAAGTTATCGAAGCGCTGCTGCGCGACCGTCCGGAATCGCTCAAGCGGCAGCTCCGCATGTTCCTCGGCGCGATCCAATGGCTGCCCGTCATCCGCTACGGCCGGCCCTTCACGCGATTGAGCCCAGGCACCCGCACGCGGGTCCTCGCGCACCTGCAGAGCGATCGCATGCAGAAGATCCGGGTGGGCTTCTGGGGATTGCGCACCATCGTGTTGGCCGGTTATTACGGCAGGCCGCAAGCAGCCCAGGCCATCGGTTACGCCGCCAGTCCGCGAGGCTGGGAGGCGCTCCGGTGAGCCAACGGGGCGTGCGCAATCCTGCGTGGCGTGTCGAGACTCGTCTCGACACTCTGAAGATTGGCCATTTTGGGCTGCCTGGTGGCGCGCGCTTTAGCGTGCCAGGAGCGGATTCTGGAGAACCCGCGCAGGACTGGAGTCCTGCCCCACGAAGAGCGAGCCTGCCCCACAAATGACCATGCGTAGGCTCGCTTACGACATCGTCATCGTGGGCTCCGGCGCGGGCGGCGGCACCGTGGCGCAGGAACTCTCGCCGCTCTGCCGCCAAGGCTTGCGCATCGCCGTGCTGGAAAAAGGTCCCCGCCTGCGCGACGACGAATTCACCGGCGGCGAGTTGGAAATGGCAGGCGCGCTATACGAAGACGGCGGCGGCTTCCTCACCGCCGATGGCGCCATGACCATCGCTTTCGGTTGCGCCTACGGCGGCTCCACGGTGGTCTACACCGGCACTTCCATGCTGCCGCCCGAGCGCGTCATCAATAGATGGAATGTGCCCGGCCTCACGCATGCCGATCTGAATTGCCGCGCGCGGAAGTTCATGGCCGAAAACAACGTGCACCTGCTCAAAGACGGCCTTATCAACGAAAACAACAAACTCTTCGTCGAAGGTTGCCGCAAGCTGAACTACGACGTGCAACAGTTTCCGGTCAATATCAAAGGTTGCCGCGGATCGAGCCTCTGCAATCTAGGCTGTCCGAATCAAGCCAAGCAGGGCACCGACCGCGTGCAGTTGCCGCGCGCTGAGCAGAACGGCGTGGAAGTGATCACCCGCTGCCAGGTGTTGACCGTCGGCGAGAAAACGCTGGCCGTGCGTGTGGCCGCCAAGCCCGCCGGAGCGAAGGGCGATCCGTCGCCGTGGGCGCCGGGCGATTACCAGATCGACGCCAAGATCGTGGTGCTTTGCGCCGGCGCCGTGAATACACCGGCGCTGCTGCTGCACTCGGGCCTTGGCAGGACACTGCCCAGGCTGGGTTATGGTTTCACCACGCATCCCGCGTTTATCATCGTGGGCGAACACGCGCAACCCATCACCAACTTTGTAGGCTTCCCCAAGAGCTACTACCTCGATCAGTTCGCGGAGAGCGAGCATTTTGTCCTGGAAACCTGCATGTATTTTCCGTTTATCACGGCCAAGAGCCTCGCCGGTTTCGGCGCGCCGCACAGCGCTTTCATGCGCGCCTTCCCACGCCTGCAGATGATCCTGGTGCTGGCTTGCGACGAAGCGGACCGGCACAATCGCGTCACCATCGACAAAGCCGGCCGGCCGGTGGTTGACTACCGCTTCCAGCACGAAGCTATCCATGGATTGATTCGCGGCGCCACCACGGCGGCGAAGATTCTATTCGCGGCGGGAGCCGTGCGCGTCCACGTGCCCGTCGCCCGCACAACGGCCATTGAGGCCGGCGACGCCGCGCGTTTGGAAGAAATCGCCGCCACCGCCGAGTTCCAGCCCGGTAAGACGCCCGTGTCCGCCGCGCATCCCCAAGGCGGCTGCGGCATGGGCAGCGGCCCGCGCGATTCCGTCACCGATTCCTACGGCCGCGTGCACGGCCTGCCATGGCTCTACGTGGCGGACGCCAGCCTATTCCCCAATTCGCTCGAAATCAACCCCTACGTCACCATCATGGCGCTGGCCGGCCGCGTGGCCCAGCGCATCCGTGAGGAGGTCCCCGCGCTCCTATGAAAATGACCGGCGCCGACATCGTCGTGCGCGCCCTGGAAGACGAAGGCATCCCCTTCACCTTCGGCATTCCCGGCACGCACAATATCGAACTGTACGACTCGCTCGCCCGCTCCACCAAGGTTCGCCCGATCCTGGTCACCGACGAGCAGAGCGCTTCCTTTATGGCCGACGGCGTATACCGCTCCTCGGGAAAACTGGCGGCCGCCAACGTGGTTCCCGGCGCCGGACTCACGCACGCCCTCTCGGGAATCGCGGAGGCGTATCTGGATAACGTGGCCATGCTGGTGCTGGCCTGCGGTATCCGGCGCGATACCGGCAAGGCGTTTCAACTGCATGCCGTCGATCAGATGGCCATCGCGCGTCCCGTCACCAAGGCGCAGTTCCTGATCGAAAAGGGTGTGGATCTCTACTCCACCATTCGCCGGGCCTGCCGCATTGCGCGCGCCGCACCCGCCGGGCCGGTTTTCGTGGAGGTTCCCGCGGAGCATTATATCTTCCGCCACGACGTGGACCTGGATGCCTACCGCGAGGAGCCGGATGCCCCGCCGGCGTTCCGCGCCGCCGACCTTGACCAGGCCCGCGCCCTACTGGCCGCCGCGCGCCGTCCCCTTCTGTATCTGGGGCTGGGAGCCGCCGGCGCCGGCGCCGGCTTGGTGGCGCTGGCCGAACGCCTCGAAGCTCCGGTGGCGACCACTTTCGAAGGCAAAGGCATCTTTCCCGAGAGCCATCCGCTGTGGCTGTGGTGCGGATTTGGCGCCGCCGCGCCGCCGTTCGTGCAGAAAGCCGCCGCCGGTTGCGACCTGACCCTGGCCATCGGCTGCCGCTTCTCCGAAGTCGGAACCGGAAGCTATGGGCTGGAGATCCCCGGCAAGTTAGTCCACGTGGATATCGATCCGGGCTCGCTCGATAAGAACTATCGCGCGGACTTACCGGTGGTCGCCGACGCCGCTCCGTTCATCGCCGCGCTGCTGAGCAACCTTCCGGCGCGCCAGGCCGACCCCCAACTAAGACAATCCATCCGTGCCGGCCATGCCAAGGTATGGTCGGGCTGGGACGCTCCCGCGGACGCCGAAAAAGTCACGCCGCCGCAGTTACTCGAGGCGGTGCAAGAGTCAGTGGGCCCCGCCGCCATCTATACGACCGACAGCGGCAATGGAACCTTTCTGGCCGTCGAATGCCTGCGCCTCGACCAGCCGCGCGCGTTCCTCGCCCCCATCGACTATTCGTGCATGGGCTATGCGGTGCCGGCGGCATTGGGTGCGGCGATGGCGTGTCCCGGCCGGCCCGTGGTCGCGCTGGCAGGCGATGGCGCATTCCTGATGACCGGCTTGGAATTGCTGACTGCGGCGCAAAACCAATTGCCCGTGATGGTGCTGTTGTTGCGCGACCGCGAACTGGCGCAAATCGCCCAGTTCCAGCAGACCGCGCTGGGCCGCAAGAGTTGCAGTGAATTGCCGGATTACGACCTGCCCGCGTTCTGCCGCGCAGTAGGCGCCGAATATCTGATGCTGGCCAAAAACTCGGACATCGATGCGATCCTGCGCCAGGCCTGCGCCCTCACTCAATCCAATCGTCCCGTCGTGGTGGAAGTCGCCATCGACTATTCGCGCAAGACTTACTTCACCAACGGCGTGGTGCGCGTCAACCTGACTCGGCTACCGTGGCCGGACCGCCTGCGCATGGTGGTACGCGCTCTGGCCCGCCGCGTCCGCTAATTTTCTGTTTAGGTGTGGGGCAGGCTCGCAGCCTGCGCGGGCCTCGTAGGCCCGCTCTTCGGTGAGCTACGCTCGCCTAACTAAACTAAAGTGGGGCTAAAGCTAAAGCCCCGCGCAGGCTGCGAGCCGGCTGCGAGCCTGCCCCACTGCGGCGGACAGAATGTAGAAATTCAACACACACGCACAGTGCGCTCGCCGAAGCGCGGGTTCTGGAGAACCCGCGCAGGCCTGGAGGCCTGCCCCACCAGAAGGCCAATCTTCAGCCTGGCGAGCTACGCTCGCAGCCTGCGGCGGGTTTCCGGACCTGCCTTTCCTCCTACCGCGCCGCTTCCGCCACCCGTGGCGCGGTGTACGCCGTCTTAACCGGGACCGCCGGAAATTCGATCACGACGGATTCCCGCTTGGCGTGCTTCGCCGAGTACATCCGCTTATCCGCCGCCGCCAACAACTCCTCGGCATCCGCCCCGTCCTCCGGATAGCAGGCCGCGCCCACGCTCATGGATACTCTCTCGGCGGGTATCGCGGTCTCAATGGCGATCCGCCGCAGCTCGTCGATGCGTTGCTGTTTTGAGTCGCCGCCCACCCCCGGCAACAACAGCACGAACTCGTCTCCGCCCATGCGCGCCACGCAGTCATACTCGCGGCATTGGTCTCGCAGCGTATCCGCTACCTGCTTCAGCACCCGGTTGCCTTCCAGATGGCCAAGATGGTCGTTCACCTGCTTGAATCCGTTCAGGTCGCAAACCACCACGCAGAGCGGGTCGCCGCTCCGCCGGCACCTTGCCAGCTCGGCATCCAGACGCAGGAATAACGACCGGGCATTGGGCAGTCCGGAAAGATAATCGGTAGTCGCGGAATCTTCCAACCGGCTGAAGATGAGCGCGTTCTCAATCGCCACCGATACCTTGCTGCTGATGGCTTGCAGGATGCGCAAATGGTCGCGCGAAAAGGAATCGGCTTCCGCCCGGTACAGCGTCATCACCCCGATCGCGCCACTCGATCCATCCAGCGGCACAGCCAGCGCCGATCGCAAACTGCTGAACTTCGAAGGATTCGTGAGGTGACCCGACTCCACCGCGGGATTTCCGTTCACAATCGCTTTCCCGTTTTCCGCTACCCACCCTGAAAGGCCTTCGCCGATGGGTATTTCCAGCGACGAGAAGAACCTAAAATCGTCTCCGGTGACGTAACGTGGAATCAGCTTCCCGCCGTCACGCACGTAAATAGCGGCGGCGTCGTAGGGAACGATCTTCTTCAAGCGCACCGCCACCACCGAAAGAGTCTCGTCCAGGCTCAAGGAGTTGCCCAGTTCCTGCACCAGCTCGAACAGCAGTTGCACCTCCTGGCGGGCCGCCGCAATCGAGTCGAGAAAGTCATGCCCGCCGCTATCGGCCAACACCGGACGAGTCTGCTGAAATCCCGCGGCGGGCGCGGCTCCCTTCTCGATCGTGACATCCGTCGACAACCGTGTTGCATCCATCGGCTGGGTCTGCGCCATGCGCTCCAGCTCCACAAAGCGCCGCTTCAATACGGTCACCACGGCCGGATCGAAGCCGCGGCCGGACTGCGCTTCCACTTCGCCCATGGCTTGGTCGAGCGGCAAGGCCCGCCGGTATTGGCGGTCGGAAGCCAGCGCGTCCAGACAATCCACCGCCGTCAAAATGCGGGCGCCCAGCGGAATTTCCTCGCCCATCAAGCCGTAAGGGTACCCGGTGCCATCCCACTTCTCGTGGTGCGCCCTGACAATGGGCGCGACCGCATAGGGAAACGCCACGCGCTCCAGGATCTCCGCTCCCACCACGGGATGGATTTTCATCTTTTCGAATTCTTCGGGCGTCAGCCGGCCCGGCTTCGAGATGATGTGTTCCGGCACCGCCAGCTTGCCAATGTCGTGCAGCAGGGCCGCCGCCCGCAACGCCTCCAGGTCTCCGCCCGTCAACCCCATATCTTTGCCCAGTTCCACGGCGTAGGTGCGCACACGATGCAGGTGCTCGTGCGTCTTGTGATCCTTGGCTTCAATGGCCAGCGCCAGGGCTTCGATCGTTCTCAAATGCAGCGCCGCAATCGACTCCACGTGCCGCTTCTGATCGTCCAGCCGCCCCAGATATAACCGGTACGAACGGAAAATCAGGTAGATGATAGGCAGTAACATCACGGAGCTTCGCCAATCCAACTGTTTGCTGACCAAGCCCATGATCCACGCCACCGAAGCGCCTAACATGTAAAACGGAAACGACCAGAAGTAACAGCTATACCAGGTCTCGCCGAAAGGCTTCTTTTCGGAAAGGGCGATGGCGCCCGCTATGGGAGCCGTGTTCGCTCCGAAATAAAGCAGGCCGGTGACGATCAGCAGCAGGGGGCTGCCCCGGTCAAACCGGTGTAACCACGGCGCGTTATGGAACGAGTAGGCGATCAGGATCGCCAACCCGGTGCTGGCAATACTGAAAACGATCTGGTAGGGCGTGGGCCGTTTCTTCGGCTTCCAAAGACATTGAACCAGTGTGCCTACGCATCCCAGAACCACTGTCTCCGCCAGCCCCAGTTCGGTGATGCCGATAAAGACGAAAAGGAAACCGACCGACATCGTCCCGGGAATGCCGGGAAGGTTTACTTTAAGCCCGGCCGCCAGCGCCGACACGATCAGGTAACAGAAAAAGCGGGACAGGTCCTGCGAATCCCATTTGTAGAGGCACAACCCAATGGAACCGAGTCCCATCAGGCTGACCGCCAGAACGTATATCTTCGATTTGAGGTTCATGGGGCTACCGTCGTCTTACGGCAACTGTCGCGCCGCTAAGGTTGTGAGGCGCTGGCGCCCGCGCCACTTAGTTCTCGTCGCCGTACCCTGTACTGGTGCCCCACACGGCGTTCGTCCCCCAGACTGCATTGGTGCCCCACACCGCGTTGGTGCCCCACACCGCATTGGTCCCCCAAACGGCGTTGCTCCCCAGAATCTCGTTCGTTCCACTCAATAGAGTAGTGCCCCACACCGCGTTGACTCCCCATACCGCATTGGTTCCCCAAACCACGCCGGAACCCGGCACCAGGTTCAGCAGACCCAGCAGTGGATTATAAACCACGGATGGCGATTCCGCGCTGCCCGTTGCCACGGCCGTGCTGGCGAGGGCTGCATTGACGTTCATATAACCGGCTCCCACCGTGAACGTGTCGTATGTGTCGACGTAAGCGATGCCGGTCTCCGGGTCGGTGGCCGTGCTCGTGAGCGGAAAATTCTTCGATGCCGTCTGCATCAGCCGCGCTTTTACAGTGTCGGGACTCAGGCTGGGGTTCTGCTGTAACATCACCGCCGCCGCGCCGGCCACTACCGCCGTGGACATGCTGGTTCCATTGAGTTGGAAGTACATGGCGGGTCCGCTGCCGGACGCCGTATAGTACGACGGCTGCATCACATTCGCCGGAAACTGCGCCTCCAGCGTCGATCCGGGGTCCAGCAGCGACACCACCAGGTTGCCCGGAGCGACTACATCCGGCTTCGCCGTCAAATCGATATAAGTGGGGCCTCTCGAGCTATAACTCGCAATCGTATCGTCGCTCGTGGAATAAGTCCCATTGGTCTTCATGCAGCCTACCGTGATGGCGTGCGGGCTGTTGCCTGGGGCGGTGATGGTCGAATAGCCGTTCCGTCCCAGGTTGCCCGCCGCCACCACTACCACCAGGCCTTCCTTCCAGGCCGTTTCCACTGCCTGGCACAGGGGGTCCAACGCGCAGCTCTCATAAATCGGGCGGCCCACCGAAAGGTTGATTACGCGCACGTTGTACGCACTCTTCAGCGACACAGCTTGCTGGATGGCCGCGATCACCAGGCTGTCGCTGCCCGCGCCGTTTTCGTCCAGCACCCGCAGATCCAGCAGGTTGGCGTTAGGCGCCACGCCGCTGAGCAGGCGAAAGGAGCCGGGCACCTGCGAGGAACTGCCATTGCCGGCCAGAATGCCGGCCACGTGTGTGCCGTGCCCGTAATCGTCGTTCAGCACGCTCGGGACGAAGCTCTGCCGGTAGACCACGCGCGATTGATTGGTCCCCGCCACGTTGAGGTCCGGATGCAGGTAGATACCGCTGTCGATCACCGCGATGCCGATGCCGGTTCCCTTCCATCCCAAGTTCCACGCCTGCGGGGCGCCGACTGCCTGGGTGGTATAGTCGAGCGTCGCCACCAGCGAACGGTCGAGGGAGATATAGGTCACGTTGGACTGATTGGACAATGCGACCAGGTTGCTGGTTTGCACTGTCGCGGCGACCGCATTCAGCAGCGTAAACGTCGAATTCACCACGCCGCCCAAGAGATTCACGACTGGGCAAAGAATCGAGCCGAGCAGCCCGCCGCACTTCTGCGGTGCGCTGTATTGCACGATCACGTTGACCGTCCCGGACGGGTTCGACAACAACGGCTGCAGGTCCGGAGAGATTTTGGAATTGTTTGCAAACAGGCTGCCGCAAGCCATCAAAATCATCCCTACGGCGGCAATTCGAGCCAGGCGTTTCATTATTCCCCTCGCAGCGTGTTCCATAGCACGCCTCGGACCACGCCCGATCCTTGGCTGCCTCGCCGTAAGCCAAACAAAACAAATATCATTTACATATGTGAAACGAGCCCGGCAACGACAGATCTGTCCAGCCGTGTGACAGATCTGGCAGTCCATTGTGGGGCAGGCTCGCAGCCTGCGGCGGCCTCGCAGGCCGCCAACGCGCGCGAGCGCGTCACACTCTACGCCGATTTATTTTCCCCGCCAAACCAACGTCTTGGCCCAAATGCCCGCCAGTTTCGCTCCTCGCCCAGCCCTATCATGCGGTCGGGAGGATAGAAGTGCGGCAACCCGGCCGGTAGCTGAGCGAACCATCATGCCGATTCCTTACAATGCCGCATTCGTGCGCGAAGGCCGATGCCTGCTCTTCGCCGAGTTCTCGCAATCCTTGCGCGACTGCCTGGCCTGCCGCACCATTGCCTGGTGCGGCTCCTACGACCGCGCTAGTGTACGCCAGGCCGAGCGGCTGGCCCTCGCGCGCTGGGAAGACGACGGCGGCCCTCCTGAAACGTATCCGCCCCTCGCGTCACTTAGTAGCGATGCGGGAGGCTTATGCCGTTCAATGACAGCCGAATCGAGCATTTCGTCGTCTTGATGCTGGAGAACCGGTCCTTCGACCACATGCTTGGGTTTTCCGGCATTCCGGGCATCGATGGACTTACCGGCGCGGAAACCAATCCGGACGCCAGCGGCGCGCCGGTGCAGGTTTCCAACGATGCCCAATACATTGGGGACTATGAACCCGATCCGGGCCACGAGTTGTTCGACGTAAACGTCCAGATCTTTTCCAATCGGCAGGCCACGCCGGATACCGCGCCCCCCATGCAGGGATTCATCCAAAGTTACAACCTGGTGTGCAACGATCCCAATCGCGCCAAGGACGTGATGAAGTGCTTCTCGCCGCAAACGCTGCCTAACCTCACCTTCCTGGCGACGAATTATGCGGTCTGCGACCGTTGGTTTTCGTCCGTCCCCGGCCCCACCTTGCCGAACCGGTCTTTCGCGCATGCGGCCACCTCGTTGGGATCGGCGGTGGGCCCCCCTTTCCTCGGCAATCTGCATACGATCTATGCGCTGCTCAACCAGCAAGGGGTTTCCGCCAAGATTTATTACCAGGACGCCACCATGGCGCTCACCTTTAAAGAACTGCTGGGCAATCAGACGGAATACTTTGGCTTATTCGACGATTTCCTGAACGACAGCAAGGATCCTCAAGCCCTGCCCAATTACTGCTTCATCGAGCCGCGTTACAATGCCGACGACACCGGCGGCGCGCATGAGCCGTCGGACCAGCATCCCGACCACGACGTGCGCGACGGAGAGACGCTCATTCAGCAGGTTTACGCGGCGCTGACGGCGAATCCGGATGTCTGGCGGAAAACCATGCTGCTGATCGTCTACGACGAGCACGGCGGCCTGTTCGATCACGTCGCGCCGCCCCCCTGCCAAAACCCCGACGGCCTGACTTCGGCCAATCCGGCCTTCGATTTTACGCGCCTTGGGGTGCGCGTTCCCGCCGTGATTGTTTCCCCATACATCCAGGCCGGCACGGTGATCGGAAGCGCCGATAATACGTTCTACGACCACACTTCCATCATCGCCACCGCGCGCAAATTGTTCCTGCCGGATTGGCCGAATACATTCCTCACCAAGCGCGACCAGAACGCGGCGACCTTCGACCAAGTCCTGAATCTGGCCACGCCGGATAACGTTCCGTCAGCGGCGCGGGCTGCCGCCCTGCAGGCGCATACCGCCATGCTCACCGCGCGCGCTGCCGCTCTGGCGCCCGGCCAGCCGCAGCCATCCAGCAAGAATAAGCCGCTTTCCAACTTGCAGAAGGATATGGTGACGCACGCCTACCGGGCGGAGCGGGAGTACCTTCAGCCGGAGCGGCGCACGGGCAAACTGCCGTCGGATATTCAAACCGAAAAGCAGGCATCCGCTTATTTGCAGGACGTCGCCAGCCGGCTCAGGGGCCTCCAATGAAACGCATCGTTTTGCTGGCGCTGGCGGTCCCGCTGGCATACGCGCGGCCCTTCGACGACCAGCTTGCCAAGGAAGCTCATACTATCGACAACTACTGCGAACCCGCCTGGCAAGCCAAGTTGCTCAACCGCGCCGAGGATGGCCAATGCGGCCAGGCGATCGTCAACGGTACGCCGCTCCACTTGAATGCCCAGATGTTCGCACCGGGCAACGGCCTGGGATTGGGGCTGGGATACAAGCGCTTGTTTACGTTCAAACAAAGCTGGGAGAACAACTTCGACGTAGGCGGCATGGGGTCGGTGCAGGGCGCCTGGGAAGGCTATTTCGTCGCGCAGTTTACTAAAACGCGGCCGGCGGTAAAGATCGGCGATACCACTCCGGCCGGGCGCCAGATCGTGGAAAAGTTCCAGATCCAGCCCTATGCCACCGCCCAGCAACTGACCAAGCTCGATTACTATGGCGAAGGGCCGCAATCCAGCCTTGGCGCTCTCGCTCTCTACACGGAACGGGACATCCGCGTGGGCGTGGGAGTCTCGATCCCCGTGGCTTGGTGGCTGAATGTAGGCGCCAAAATCGAAGGTTTTTGGCCGTCGCTCGGCCCAGCCTCCACCAACACTGCCGGCTCGGTGGCATACGACTACCGCGCCGACCCTTCGCTGGCGCCAGGCATCGAGGCACAACCCGCCTTCACGCATTACCAGTTCTACGTGCGCCCGCATTTGCCCAATGACTCGCCGTACGGTTTGATCTACAAGGCCGGCTACGAATATTATCGGGACGAAGGCGGCGGCCGGTATTCCTTCGGGCGCTTTCGCGCGGACCTGCTGCACAATCTGTACCTGGAGCACGCAGGCAAGACCCTGCGCCGCGACAGCATCCTGTCGGTCTACGGCCGGCTGACGCTGGCGCAAACCTCGGCAGGCAATACCGTGCCGTTCTATTTGCAGGATACGCTCGGCGGCACCGATATCAACGGCGACCCCGCGCTGCGCGCCTTTCCCGATTACCGGTTCCGCGACCCGGACAATATGGTCGTCGAAGTCGAATTCAATCGGCGGATCTGGAAGCCGCTCGGTATCATGGTCTTCTACGATACCGGACAGGTCGCCGCGCAGGCATCGGCTCTCAGCTTGGCAAGAATGCGCCAAGGCTTTGGCGGCGGCCTGACCCTCTGGTCGGGCGCTAAAGTGGTGTTTCGCGCATATGTCGGATTCGGCGGCGGCGAGGGCACCCACACTTTCGTGGGCATTCTTCCCCTGCCCGGACCCGTCGCCGCGCCCTACCGCACGTATGACTCCTGGCTTCCGACTTCGGCCTTCTGACGCCTGTCTCCCTGTTAGAATCCGGGACATGCGCGCATTGACCATTCTGCTGCTATCCGCCGCGGCCCTGCTCAACGGCGAAGACTACACCCTCGGTCCGGATTCCCAGCGCCAGCCGGGCGTGCCGCAAGGCACCGTCACCCAGCATTCCTGGACAAGTCGGATCTTCCCCGGCACCGTGCGCGATTACTGGGTCTACGTCCCCGCTCAATATCGGCCGGACCACCCCGCCGCCGTGACGATCTTCCAGGACGGCGCGGGCTACGAAAAAGAGGACGGCTCGTGGCGCGTGCCCATCGTCTTCGACAACCTCATTCATAAAGGCGAGATGCCGGTGACCATCGGCATCTTTATCAATCCGGGCGTGCTGCCCGCCACCTCGCCCGATCGGCAGGCCCGCTATAACCGCAGCTTCGAATACGACGGCCTGGGTGGCCGCTACGCGCGCTTCCTGCTGGAGGAAATCCTGCCGGAAGTGGGCAAGCAATATAAGCTTTCCGAGGACCCCAACGATCGCGCACTGGCGGGATTGAGCTCCGGCGGCATCGCCGCCTTCACCGCCGCGTGGAATCGCCCGGATGCGTTCCATCGCGTGCTCAGTTCGATCGGCAGCTATACCGATCTGCGCGGCGGCAACGTCTATGCCGACCTGATTCGCAAGACCGAGCCCCTACCGCTCCGCATCTTTCTGCAGGATGGCCGCAACGATCTCAACATTTATGCCGGAAGCTGGTACCTCGCCAATCAGGACATGGCCGCGGCGCTGGAATTCGCCGGCTACGATTCGAAGTTCGTGGTGGGCGACGAAGGCCACAATGCCAAGCATGGCGGCGCGATCCTGCCCGACGCGCTGCGCTGGCTCTGGCGCGACTATCCCAAGCCGGTCGGCAAACCCACTGGCGGAGGTCAGGTGGTGGCCAGCATCCTCGATCCGGCCAGCGAATGGGAGATGGTCAGCGACGGCCATAAGTTCACCGAGGGCGCGGCAGTGGATCGGGATGGCAACGTCTTTTTCGTGGATATCCCCAGCAACCGTATCTATAAGATCGGCGCGGATGGCAAAGCCACCGTCTTCCGCGAAGATTCCGGCGGCGCCAGCGGTCTGATGTTCGGCGCCGATGGCCGGCTGTATGCCGCCCAAAATGGCCGTAAGCGCATCGTGGCGTATGCGCCCAACGGCGCCGAAACCGTGCTGGCCGAAGGCGTCGGATCGAACGATCTGGCGGTGAGCGCGCGCGGCGAAGTATATTTTACAGATCCCGCGGCGCACCGGATTTGGTACATCGACGTCCAAAGAAATAAGCGCGTGGCGTACGAGGGGATTTCCTTTCCCAACGGCATCCGTTTCTCGCCCGACCAATCGCTGTTGCTGGTGGACGATAGCAACGGCCGCTGGGTTTGGTCCTTCCAGGTGCAAGAAAATGGATCGCTGGCCAACGCTGAAGCGTTTTACCATTTGGAGGCCTCGGACGAAACATCGGCCACCGGCGCGGATGGGATGACCGTCGATAGCGAAGGGTTCCTATACGTCACCACCAACATGGGCGTGCAGATTTGCGATCAGCCCGGCCGCGTGGAGGGCATCGTGCGCAAGCCGCAGGACGGTCCGCTAAGCAATATAGTCTTTGGCGGGCCGGGCCTGGACACGCTCTATGTAACTGCCGGCGACAAGGTCTTCCGCCGGCGGACTCGGCGCAAAGGAGTTCTTCCCTGGACAACACTGAAACCGCCAGTACCGAGGCTTTGACTTGTCTTATCGGCGTTTATCTGTGTTCATCCGTGGCTAAAAGGTTTTATGCGGCACGCACTTCGAGTCCTGCGCAAGAATCCCGGCTTCACCCTGGCGGCGGCTATCACTCTCGCGCTAGGCATCGGCGCCAACACCGCCATCTTCTCCGTCTTGAACGCGATGCTGCTGCGCGCCATGCCCTTCCGCGATCCGCAGCATCTAGTCATGGTGTGGGAAGCCAACCCCGCGCTCGATAGCCTGGTGGCCGAACGCGTGCAGACGTGTCTCCAAAACTTTATCGAATGGCGCGACCAGAACCGCGTCTTCGACGGCATCGCCTTCTTCCGCTACAGCAGCTTCGATCTCACCGGTGGCGACAAGCCTGAACAGGTGAAAGCCGCGCCCGTCTCGCCCGGCTTCTTCGACCTGTTGGGCGTCGGAGGCCTGCTCGGCCGCACGTTCACGCCGCAGGAATCCGAGCCGGGCAAGGATCGCGTGGTGGTGTTGAGCGACTCTCTCTACCAGCGGCGCTTTGGCGGAAATCCGAAAATCGTGGGACAGACCATCGTCATGAACGGCGCCAATTACACCGTCGTCGGCGTGCTGCCGCGGCAGTTCCATCTGCCTTCGCTGCGCGGAGGCATGGAGGAATTCAAACCGGAAATCTGGGTGCCCGCGGATGTCGATCCCCAGCGCAACGCGCAGCACCTCACCGACCGCAGGCTGTATGTGTTCGCGCGCCTGAAGCCGGGCGTGCCGATCGCGCGGGCGCGCGCGGATATGGCCCTCATCGCCAGCCGCCTGGAACAAAAATATCCGCGACTGGACCGCACTTGGCGCTCGACCGTCTTTCCGCTCTCCGCGGAGGATATGGGCGCCGATATGCGCCGCACCTTGCTGGTCCTCGAGTGCGCGGTGGCTTTCGTGCTGCTGATCGCCTGCGCCAACGTGATCAATCTGCAGCTTACCCGCGCCGCTGCGCGCGAGAAGGAGATGGCCGTCCGCGTGGCGCTCGGCGCGGGCCGCTGGCGCATGGCGCGGCAGATGCTCGGCGAGAGCCTGCTGCTGAGCGCGCTCGGCGGCGGGGCCGGAATTCTGCTGGCGCATTGGGCCATCGCCGGCATGGTGGCGCTGGCGCCCGCCGATATTCACCGTCTGAACGATCTGACGATCGACGGCGGCGTGCTGGCATTCACCCTGGCGATAACGGTTTTGACGGGCCTGCTTTTCGGACTTGCGCCGGCCATCCTGGCCGCGCGGCAGGATCCCAACGACGCACTGCGCCGCGGCGGGAGGTCGGGCGAAGGCGGTGTCTCGGCGCGCATCCGCCGCGCGCTGGTGGTGGCCGAAGTGGCGCTCTCCCTGATCCTGCTGGCGGGCGCCGGACTGATGATCCGCAGCTTGCGATCCGTGATGCAGGTTACTCCTGGATTTCGCGTCGACCATTTGTTGACCATGCAGATCGACCTGCGCGGCGACCGTTATACCAAGCCGGAGCAAGCCGGCGCCTTCGTCAACGGCCTGCTGGAGCGTGTGGCGGCGCTGCCGGGAGCCCGGTCCGCCGCGGTGGTAAACGATCTGCCGATGGAAAGCATCCGGATGACCGGTTTTCGCGTGGAAGGGCAAGCCGCGCCCGCACCCGGTGAAGGCCCCGTAGCGGACACCCGCGAAGTCAGCGATGAATACATCGCCACCATGGGAATGCGCATGGTCGCGGGCCGCGGCTTTACGCGCGCGGAGGCTGACAAGCCCAACCCCACCGAAGTCATCGTCAACGAAAGCCTGGCGCGCAAGCTGTGGCCCAAGCAGGACCCGCTCGGGAAAGCGCTCCGTTCGAGCGCGGACAGCGGCCCGAACGCCTGGCGCCGCGTAGTGGCCGGGGTGGTCGCCGACACGCGCCAACTGGGCCTCGATAGCCCGCCGCGTCCCGAAATGTTCTTCCCGTCCCGCAGCCAGTTTCCCAACCTGGCGCTGGTGGTGCGGACCGCCGGCGATCCGCTGCGCATGGCATCCGCCGTAACCGCGCAGGTGTGGGCCATCGACAAAGATCAGCCGGTGCACGACGTGTATGCGATGGACCACGTGGTGGACGACGGTATTTCACAGCGGCGCTTCAACATGCTGCTGCTGGCGGTCTTCGCCGCCACCGCGCTGGTGATGGCGGCCGTGGGAATCTATGGCGTGCTGGCGTATGCCGTCAGCCGGCGGACGCAGGAGATCGGCATCCGCATGGCGTTGGGCGCGCAGACGCAGGATGTGCTCCGGTTGATCGGCCGCGAGGGCTTCGTGCTGGTGCTCGTTGGCATCGGCATCGGCCTGGCGGGCGCGCTGGTACTGACCCGCCTGATGAGCAGCTTGCTCTACGGCGTCGGCCCCACGGACGCGGCCACATTCGCGGCCGTGCCCGCGTTGCTCGCGGCTGTCGCGCTAGCGGCGTGTTACCTGCCCGCGCGGCGGGCGGCGCGCGTCGATCCGACGGTGGCCCTACGGTACGAATGACGTATTCCCTTCGGGAACCTCTCTCTGGCGCCACAAACCAAAGTAGGCCGCCGGCAAAGCTTCGAGGCAGGCGGCCTACGAGGCCGCCGCAGGCTGCGAGCCTGCCCCACCGCCTTGCCGGCAAGAGGAGGGCGTGCGCCACGCGGATATTATCCATTTGGCATATTTTAATGACGGAATACTTGACGAAAGCACACCACTCCGTGCACAATCAAATTATCCGGTTGCTCCGGCCGGCGTTCTGTATTTGTTAGGTTCTGGCGAACTACTACAGGTTTCACTACCTGGGCGCTCGTGTCTGGACGTATGATGAAGTCTCGAATCAGCCTCCCCCGGCTTCTGCAAATCGCAGCCGTCTTCTTCCTGGTATCCCACGTTGGCTTGGCTGCCACTACGCGCCATCGCCATCGGGCCGTGCATCGCGCCACCGCGCCGCACGCCGCGGTGGTCCATCATTCGAGTAACGCTTTGGTGCAGCGCGCTTCTTATCGCGTGCCGGCGCCAAGGCCGGTGGTCGTGCGCGGCGGACCTTGGACTGAACCGACTTATGCCGATTCCACCGCGGGCGACAACGCCGATGGCGAAGATCTGGAAGTGCGCCGTTCCGCCGTCGAGGCGCTGGGCGCATACAACGGATCGGTGGTGGTCGTCGATCCGAATACGGGCCGCGTCTTAAGCATCGTCAACCAGAAGCTGGCCCTGGGCAGCGGATTTCAGCCGTGCTCCACCATCAAGGTTTCGGTCGCGCTGGCGGCCCTCAGTGAGAAAGTGGTCGGCGGCGATGGCAAGCTTTTCCGCCACGGCGGCTACAACTTGACGCAGGCTCTGGCGCACTCGAACAACTTCTATTTCGCCACGCTGGGCGCCAAGCTCGGTTTCGATAAAGTTAGTTATTACGCGCACCTGTTCGGATACGGCGAGAAGGCCGGCTTGAATATCGCCGGCGAGAGCCCCGGGCGCTTTCCCGCCGAGCCGCCCACCAATGGCGGCGTGGGCATGCTCACCAGCTTTGGAGAAGAGATCGCCCAGACGCCGCTGCAACTGGCCGCGTTGATGTCGGCCCTGGCCAACGGCGGCACGCTCTACTACCTGCAATACCCGCGCAGCCCGCAGGAAAGCACGGAGCTCGTGCCGCGCGTGAAGCGCCAGTTGGACATTGGGAACGTGATTCCGGAGCTGAAGCCCGGCATGCTGGCGGCGGTCGAATACGGTACCGCGCGGCGCGCTCAGCAGGATGAACCTATTGCCGGCAAGACCGGCACCTGCACCGAAAGCACTACGCACCTGGGGTGGTTCGGGTCCTTCAACGACGTCGGCAATCATAAGCTGGTGGTAGTCGTACTGCTGACCGGCGGACGGATGCCTTCCACGCCCGGGCCTCTGGCCGCCGGTATCGCGGGCGAAGTCTATCGCAGCCTCGCGCAGAAGAACTACTTCGCCGCGCAGAGCGCGGTCACGTCCGCGGCGCTGCTCTCCACCAGGTAACTTGTGGGGCGGACCTCTAGTTTCTAGCACCGTCGATTCTGAGAATTCATCTCTCGCAATTTCAGACGGCGAGCGGATCGAGTACCTGTTGCGTTGAATGGTCCACAGACGCGCTTGTGGAAGAGGATAAACATGAGCGCGGCTTTGGTCCCCTTGCCGCCATCCGTTGAGTTGCGTGCCGCCGGGCCAGGATTGGCCGCGCCTAAGGCCGCAGGACTTCTTCGAAGAAGGCCAGCGCGCGCGGGTCGCCGGATTGGCCCAGCCAGAACATGGCCTGTTTGCGCACGGCGGGATTCCGATTGGCGCGGGCCACCTGAATCAGCATGGGCACGCCCTCGCCATCGGGAAGCTGCTGCAAGGCGAAGACGGCCTTCTTTTTCACCTCGGTATCCGGATCGTTATCGATGGCGCTGGAAATGGCGCCGGCGGCTTTCTTGCCGGCCTTCTGCGCGAGCCAGAACAGCGCCTGCCCGCGCACGTGCCCGCTGGCGTCGTTGTGCGCGACGGCGATCATCGTGTCCACGGCCTGGGGCTCTTGGCTGATGGAAAGGGCAAAGATGGCTTTCTCGCGGATAGGATCGCTGGCGTCCCCGGTGACGATGCGGCGCAGGTTTTCGTATCCAGGGCGGCCGCGCGCCGCGCCCATCCAGAAGACGGCTTTCTCACGCAGGGACTCGGGTTGACCGGTGGCGGCGAAGCGTTCCAGCGCTTGATCGGCCGCGGCATCCGCGTGGAGGGCTATGGCCGCGACGGCTCCGTCGCGGACATGGTCGGCGTCCGCGGTGACGAACGCCGCGAGGAACGCGATGCTTTCAGCGGGGCGCACGTCGCGAATCCAGCGCAGCGGGACGCCGTCGGCATCGAGCTGGCAATCGCCGGAGATGGGGCGGATTTTGCCTACATGGTTGTTCTCAATGCGGAGCATGATTTGCACCTGGCCGGGCGGTTCTAAGTGTACCGGGCCGGGTGCGCGGATGCCCTGGTTATAGTCGCAGTTCCGGTCGTGGCCGGGAGCGGCGGGGACCGTGTAGCCTATCCAGGCCGGCTGGGGCTGGGCGTATTGCTCGCGGAAGGCTTGTTCGAGGGAAGAGGCGGGGCTCAAGCCCCGCGCGGGCTTAAGCCCGCCCCCCACGGAGATGCCTAAGAGCAAAAACAAAATCGGTCTCATTTGTTTAGAAGCTCCAGCATGTATTCGGTGGCGTCCTTGGAACCCATGATCGAGAGTTTGCTCACGATCGCCTTCTTCATTTCGGGATTGTTTTCCTTGCGCGCCAGATCCACCATGGCTTTGGCGTTGCCCTGAATGAAGAGGGCGTTGACGATCTCGCCGCGCAGCGCGGGATCGGATTCGGAACTATACATCGAGACCAGAGCGGCGCCGGTGTGCTCGCCGCCCATGAGGCCCAGGCTATGGATGGCGGCCTTGCGCAGCCGCGCATCCTTTTCCCCGCGGGCTACTTCGAGCAGCTTGTCGGAATTGCCGCCGATGAACATGGAATGCAGGATGGTTTCCTTCACCTCCACGGTTGGCTCGGCCTGATAGAGCTGCCAAAGCTCCGACTGGCCGCCACTAATGCCGAGCTGATGGATCGCCTCCATGCGCAGGTCGGGATTTTTCTCCGACTTGGCGGCTTGCAACAGATGGTCGCGGTCGCCGGAAACCATGAAGCCGTGCAGCACGGCGCGCTTGACGTTCGCGTCGTTGGAACCGGCATACAGGTCCGCGAGTACCTGCCGGTTTTCCTTCGATCCCATGACGCCCAGATAATGGATGGCCTTCATTTGCAGGTCGGGACTGGATCCATTGCGCACAGTCTGCAACAAGATCTGCCGGGCCTTGGGGTTATCGTTCTGTGCCAGCACGAACAGGGCGCGCTCCTTCAGCTTGGGAGACTGACCGCCTTGCAGCAGCTTTTCCAGTATGGGGAGGGCGCGCTCGGGATCGCTGTTGATGAGTCCGCTGAGGGCCATCAGCTTCAGGTCTTCATCCGGTTCGGCGTTGGGGTTCACCTTTTCGCCGGAAGCCTGCCGGACCTCGATTTCCAGCGCCTTGGCGTCGTCCTGCCAGCGGCTGTTGGCGTACAGCTTGCGCAACTGGGCCAAGGCGGTGAGCGACTCCGCGCGGCGGGCGATTTTGTTCAAGGCATAGGCTTTCCAATAGAGCGCTTCATCGGCGTGCGCGCCTTTCTCGGAGGCCACGGCGCTGAAAGCCTCGACGGCTTCGTCCCAGCGGCCGGCATCGATGGCGGCCTTTCCCTTTTGGAAGCGGTCGTCGTCGGGCTTGCCGGCGGACCGCTGGAGGAAGCTCTCGGCTTGCGGCGCTTCCACGCTTTGCGCGCGGGCCAGCCCGGCGGGGGCCAGCGCGGCCGTCCCGCCCATCAAGATGGCGGTGAATAAACGTAATTTCAACATTTTGTCTTTTCCTTATAGAGTACTTTGGTTTGCAGGAGGCGCGGCCTTTTCTTCGCGGTGTCGCACCGTGGACCCGGCCACGCGCACCTTGAACAGGATGCCGTCGCCTTCAATGCGGCGGCGCAGGCTCTCCACTTGCTCCGGCGTGAGGAGGTCCGGCCCATGCGCGATCTCCAGAAGCACGGGCTCCAGATCGTCGAGCACGCTCGACACGCGGGTATCGCCAGCGCGCGCGGCGGTCTGGCGGTAGAGCCGGTTGTCGGCGACCAGGTCCCCGGCGCGTTCCCGTTCGGAGGCCACATCGAGAGACTGGCCGGGTTGCGCATTCACTACTTCGAGCAGCACGGCCTGGGAGCGCTCCAAATGGTCGCCCACCGCGACAAGCAAGATGCGCTCGCGCACCTGGCCGGCGCTGGCGGTTTGCGGACCGGGCTGCGCTTTCGGATAATAGCGTCCGGCAAGAAACGCAGCTACGATCAGGGTGGCGACCAGGGCGGCGGCCGCCAAGCGCGGGGCGGGCCACCAGGAAAGGCCAGACCAACGCCGGCCGCCAAGCAACGGCTGCAGACGGCGCCAGACTTGCGCGCCGTAATTGGCGTCGCGCTCCGGCACGGGCGCGGAATCCACCACGTTGAGCACGCGCTGCAGGCTGGCGTACTCCGCGCGGCAGGCTTCGCAGGCGTCCAGATGGGCGCGGACCACCGGCGATTCGTCGCCTTCGCCGTAGTAATACAGGACGAATTGTTCTTCGGTCAAGTGATTCATGATGCGGAACTCACTAAGGGCTCGAGGGCCCGGCGCAGCTTTTGGACCGCGCGAAAAACGCTGTGCTTGGCGGCGTTGGGTTCGACGCCGAGGGTGCGGCCGATATCGTCGATACACATGCCTTCGTAGTGCCGCAGGACGAAGGCGGTACGCTCCATTTCGCTGAGCTGGCCGAGGACGGCGGCGACCTGCAGGCCGATTTCGCCGCTGAGGGCGAGGCGGTCGGGCGCGGGGGCGGGGTCCGGCAGCGACTGCATGGGGTCGGGCGCCCCTTCCTCGGCGGCGGGTTCGGTTTGGGTGGCGCGGCGTTTGCGGGCGCGGATCAGATCGAGCGAGCAGTTGGCGGCGATGCGGTAGAGCCAGGTGCCGAAGCTGGCGCGGTCGTCGAATTTGGAAAGCTGCCGGTAGGCGCGGAGGAAGGTCTCCTGCACCACGTCTTCGGCGTCTTGTTGATGGCCCGTCATACGATAGGCGAGACGGAAGAGATTGCGGCTATGGCGTTCGACGAGGACGCGGAAAGCGCCGGAGTTCCCGGCGCGGGCCTGCGCGACTGCCACGCTATCGCTCAATTCCATCAAGCTATCCTTTAGACTGCGCGGGGGATGAGGCGGTTAGTAGGACGGCCTGCGGCCGTCGTGGCTGGTGGTTAGTGGCTGGTGGTTGGTGGTTGGTGGTGATGACGGGCGCCCTTCTATCTATATGACAGCACGTGGGAGGGCGGGCAGCGGGAGGCAAAGGCGGCAAGTGGTTGAGGAATTTGGGTGATTTTGGTTTCGTGGGCGGCGACTCTACGCTACGTTCATTAAGCTGTTCCTCTCGCATAGTACCGCGGACCGGGCATCCGTCGAGAATCTAGCGGCGGAGTTGCGGGCAAGCGCCAACGAGCCCGGCTGGGGCGGATATCGTTGGCGTGATAGTCGCCGATTTTTCATCGGGCGGCTCTTTTTGGCGGTAGATGCACTGCAAAGGGCTGCTGAGTACTGCTCGCCGGGGGCGTGCGCCACGTCCAACAACTGCGTGCGCCGCCGCGTCCGTATGTTAGATTGAAAATTTGGGAGACGCTTTGACGTTTGCAGCGCCCGCATTCCTTCTACAGATCAACATTTGGGAGATGGTTGGCCGCGGCGGCCCATTGACCATCGCCGTTCTGGCCATCCTGCTATTTTTTTCCGTATTTTCCTGGGCCATCATCTTCTCCAAGTGGAGCGCGTTGCGCACGGCGCGGGTCGCGGACCGGCGCTTTCTGCGGGCGTTCCGCAAGGCCAACGGCCTGGACGCGGTGATGGTGGCCAGCGAACAGTTCAAGCCGGCGCCCCTGGTGTCGGTCTTCGAGTTCGGCTACGAAGAGGTGCACCGCCAGATGCAGGCGCGCGGTTCCATAACGAACAAGATTTCGCTCGAGCGCTCGCTGCAGCTTGGCACCAGCGAGGAACTGACCAAGCTGGAGCGCAACATGAGCTGGCTGGCAACCACGGCTTCGGTGAGCCCGTTTATCGGGTTGTTCGGCACGGTGTTGGGCATCATCCGCGCATTTCAGGAGCTGGGGATGCAGGGCAGCGCCAGCCTGCGCGCGGTGGGACCGGGCATCGCCGACGCGCTGATCGCCACGGCTGCGGGTTTGGCGGCGGCGATTCCGGCCGCCATCTTCTATAACCACTTCGGCCACAACATTCGGGAGATCGGCGCGCGCATGGAGGACTTCGGTCTGGAATTCCTGAATATGGCGGAGCGGAGTTTCGGAGAGTAGCGCGTGGCGATCTCCACAAACGGCGGCTATGGCGGCGGCTTCCGGTCGCGCCGGCGCGCTTCCCAGGGCTCGCTTTCCGAGATCAACGTCACACCGTTCGTGGACGTGATGCTGGTGCTGCTGATTATCTTCATGCTGACCGCGCACGTGATGGAGTTCGGCATCCAGGTGGACGTGCCCAAGACGCGCGCGGTGGCGGACAGCGCCAAAGAGCTGCCGGTGGTGAACATTACCAAGGACGGCACGCTCTACCTCAACGAAAAAGAGGCCAACATCAACGACCTTCCGGCGGCGATCGCGGCGCGGTTCAGCGGCGCGACCGAAGTTTACCTGCGCGCGGACAAAGAGGCCCTCTGGGAGCCCATCGCGCAGGTGATGAGCGAACTCGGCAAGGCGAAGTTCAAGGTCAACGTGGTCACCCAGCCGGAGGATGCGGCGGACAAGAGGCGCAGATAATGCCGCACGCGGACATTCTGGATCAGGCGGATTCGCTGAACAGACCGCTGTTGGGATCGATGGCGCTGCACGCGGCGGTTTTCGGCACGCTGGTTTTGTGGGGAGTGGTACTTTCCAGGCCTCACGAAGCGTGGGGGGAAGCAAACTCCGGCGGTCCGGGAAGCATCGCTATCAACGTGGTGAACAAGATCCCGCTGCCGTCCCGGAGCGGCATCGTCAACCCGCTGGCCAACGATACGGAATCGGCGGTACCGACGCCTCCCCCCGCTGCCAAGCCGAAGAAGCTGGCGCCGGAGGAGGAACCGGATGCCATCCCGATCAAAGGCCGCAATCGTGCGAAGCCATCCGCGGTGGCGCGGTCGGCGGCGAACAACTGGCGGGCCAAGCAGCCGGACCGTACCAATCAGCTTTATAGCGCGGCGGGTCCGGCGTTGGTTTCGCCGATGGTGGGGCAGGTGGGGTCGGGCGGCGTCGGGTTCGGGCAGGGATCGCCTTTTGGCAACCGGTTCGGAAACTACGCGACGATCCTGCGGCAAAAAGTCGCGGAGAAGTGGCAGACGGGAGATGTGGATCCCCGGATCCACACTCTTCCGGCCGCTATCGTCACGTTCGATCTGATGCGGGACGGTTCGGTGCGCAACGTGCGGGTGGTGCAGAGCAGCGGAAACCTGGCACTGGACTACTCCGCACAGCGGGCCATAGGCGACGCGAGTCCTTTCCCTCCATTGCCCGCGGCTTATGAGCGCAACGACGCGGCCGTCGAATTCTGGTTTGAGTTGAGGCGATAGATGAAGAGAGCATTTTGGTTCACCGCCGGTTTTGCCGGGCTGCTTCTAGCGCTGGCGGCGCAGCAGCCGGATATCAGGGAGAGAATATCCGGTGGCACGGCTACCAAAATCGCCGTACCCGATCTGCGCGGCAGCGGCGCGGCCCAACCGCTGATGAACGGGTTCAACGAAACGCTGTACAACGACCTGGACGCATCCGGGCTTTTCAAAATCGTTCCTAAAACCATGTACCCGCTGCAGACGCCGCAGCAGCCATCGGATTTCCGGGAGCCGCCGGCCGCCCAGGCCACCCGGCCAGGGCAACAGCCGCCGAACGGTGGCGGCGCATGGCTCTCGGACTGGGCCTCGCCGCCGGTTTCGGCGAACTATCTGGTGTTTGGCTATACGGCGGTACAGAACAACGTACTGGTGCTGTACGGCTGGCTGTTCAACGTGGGCCAGACTTCGGTTTCGCAGGCGCAAGTGTTGGGCAAACGGTATTTCGGTTCTCCGGACGAGCCGGGAGCCAAGAAAACCGCGCATGAATTCGCCGCCGATATCATAGCCCAGATGGGCGGCACTTCGCTGCTCGGCACCAAGATCTACTTTGTATCGAACCGTACCGGACAAAAGCAAAAGGAGATCTGGGTGATGGATCCGGACGGCTCCAACCAGCGGCAGATCACGCATTTGAATTCGTTATCCATCATGCCGGCGGTTTCGCCGGACGGCGCAAAAATCGCGTTTACTAGCTTCGCTCGGGGGAATCCTGCTATATTTATTCTCGCGACGGATACGGGACGGCGTTTGCCGTTTTATAATCAAGTCGCGTCTATGAATGCGACCCCGGATTTCACACCGGATGGCAAGCAGTTGCTCTACGCTTCCACCGCCAGTGGCCGGGCGCAGATTTATGCCGCCAACATCGACGGCAGCAATCTGCGCCGCATTTCGAACACGTTTGCGCTGGAGGTCGAGCCGAAGGTGAATCCGAAGACGGGAACCGATCTGGTGTTTGTCTCGGGCCGGTCGGGACCGCAGCAAATTTACCGGATGAACATGGAAGGGACCGACGTGCAGCGGTTGAGCAACGGCGAGGGAGAGGCGTCGAACCCGTGCTGGCATCCCAACGGACAGATGATCGCTTTTGCCTGGACGCGGGGGTTCGCTACCGGCAATTTCAATATCTTCTTGATGGATGTGGCCTCGCGCAATTTTAACCAGTTAACCTACGGCGCCGGGCGCAATGAGAACCCCAGTTGGGCGCCGGACGGCCGGCATATTGCGTTCATGTCCACGCGCAGCGGGACGGAGCAGATCTGGACAATGCTGGCGGACGGCACGCAGCTCAAACAGTTAACGACGGCGGGAAGGAACTCGACCCCGGTATGGGCAAAATGACGGCAATCGTCGCCGGGAGTGGCGACGCACCACGAGATTTCAGGAGGATTTAGTTCATGTTGAATAAACGCAGAATCAGCAGCATTGGCATTTGCCTGACATTGGCGATGTTCGCGGCGGGTTGCAAGAAGAAAGCGCCGCCACCGCCGCCGCCACCGATTCCGGTGAAGGAGCAGCCGGCCCCCCCGCCGCCGCCCGCGGCGCCCAGCATCACCGCGTTTACGGCTGAGCCTTCGTCGATTGAGCGCGGCCAGTCGTCCACGCTGAACTGGAATGTGACGGACGCCAGCGCCATTTCCATCGATAACAGCATTGGTACGGTGCAGGCCACCGGCAACCGCCGAGTATTCCCGGGCGCATCCACCACCTACACGCTGACGGCTACCGGACCCGGCGGCACCAAGACCGCCACGGCCACGGTGAACGTAACAGAGCCGCCGCCACCGGCGCCGCCACCGGCCGCGCCGAAGCCGACCCTGGATCAGATGCTCACCGGAAGCGTTCAGGATGCCTACTTCGACTACGACAAGTTCGATATCCGCGAGGATGCCCGCGCCCTGCTGACCAAGGACGCCGACGCGTTGAAGGGCATCTTCTCCAGCTTCCCGGATGCCAGCGTCACCATCGAGGGCCATTGCGACGAGCGCGGTTCGGCCGAGTATAACCTGGCTTTGGGCGACAAGCGCGCCGCCGCCACCAAGGACTTCCTGGTGCAGTTGGGCGTTCCCGGCGACAAGCTGAAGACCATCAGCTACGGCAAAGAACGTCCGCAGTGCACCGACCACGACGAGTCGTGCTACCAGAAGAACCGCCGCGCGCACTTCTCCACAGGGCAGTAAAATCGGGTAAGGGGCCGGGTGAGTCCCGGCCCATCCGCAACCGGCGGGATGGCCCACCCTTCCCGCTCATGAGGAGATCCTATGACCTTTTGGCGCAGGCTGTTGCCGGCCCTTCTGATTTGTCCTTCGCTAACCTTGGCCGCCAGTAAAGAAATCCTGGAATTGGGGCGGGATGTGGCCCTTCTGCAGGAACAGATGCGGGCTTTGCAGCGCTCGCAGGACGAGAAATTTTCAGCCCTGCAAGTGCTGGTGCAACAGGCGCTCGACTCGGCCAACAAGACCAGTACTTCGGTGGCTCTTTTGCAGAACAATCTGCAGCAGAGCTTCAAGGACCAGCAGAAGAGCGTAGTGGACCCGGTGGTTGGCGTGGGCGCCAAATTGGACCAGATGAGTACGGATGTGAACTCCATGCGCGAAGCCATGGCCGACGTCTCCAGCCAGATGGGTAAGCTGCAGCAGCAGATGATCGACATCGGGAACGCCGTGCGCACGATCCAGTCGCCCGCCGCCGCGCCTCCGCCAACTACGGGGTCCGCTATCGGTACGGGGCCGGGGCCGGGGCCGACGGCGAGTGTCCCGCCTGTTCCCGCCGAGACGCTGTATCAAAACGCCATGCGCGACCGCAGCGGCGGGAAGGACGACTTGGCGCTGCAGGAATTCGGCGTTTACTTGAAGTACTACGGCAACACCAACCTGGCGCCCAACGCGCAGTTTTACGTCGCGGAACTGCACGCGAAACAGAACAACCTGGAGGATGCCCTGGCGGAGTTCGATATGGTTCTGGAAAAATATCCGGACAACAACAAGACTCCCGACGCGCTGTACATGAAGGGCACCACGCTGGTGAAGATGGGCAAGCGCACGCAAGGCAAGCAGGAATTCTGCGAGTTGGTGAAGCGCTTCCCTTCCAACGATCTGGCGAGCCGGGCGAAATCGCAAGTGAAGGCGTTGGGGCTTACCTGCGGACCGGCGGCTCCGGCGAAACGGAAGAGATCGTAGGGTGGGGCGGCCAATCCTGGCCGCAGCCGGCTTTTAGCCGGCTAAGGCGAGCGAAGCTCGCCGGTGCGTACATATGACTCGACATCGCATGTACATTAACGGGCAGCGCGTGGAGAGCCAGCGCGGCGCCTGGTTACCCGTTTACGACCCCTCCACCGAAGAGATTATCGCCGAAGTGCCCGACGCGGATGCGGCCGACGTGGACCGTGCGGTCGGGGCCGCGGTGGCCGCCTTCGAATCCGGACCGTGGCCACAGACCACCGCGCAGGACCGCGGCCGGCTGCTCGTCAAGCTGTCCGAACGCATTCGCGCCCACGCGCCGGCGCTGGCCGAATTGGAATCGCGCAATTGCGGCAAGCCCATCGTGGAAGCGGAGTACGACGTCAGCGACGCGGCAACCTGTTTCGAATATTACGGCGGCATGGCGAATAAGGTTCTGGGGCAGGTGAATCCGGTGCCCGACAACGCGCTCAGCCTTTCGCTGCGCGAGCCGGTGGGAGTGGCGGGCCAGATCATCCCCTGGAATTATCCGCTGCTGATGGCGGCCTGGAAACTGGCGCCCGCGCTGGCCGCCGGCTGCACCTGCGTGCTGAAGCCCGCCGAACAGACGCCTTTGACTGCACTCGAAATCGTGGACTGGTTCGCGGAAATCGGATTTCCGCCGGGCGTGGTGAACGTAGTCACGGGTTTGGGCGAGTCGGCCGGGGCGCCGCTGGTGGCGCACGCGCAAGTGAATAAGATCGCCTTCACGGGCAGCGCGGCGGTAGGCAAGCTGATCGTCAAGAGCGCGGCCGACACGGTGAAGCGGGTGACGCTTGAACTGGGCGGCAAGTCGCCCAACATCTTCTTCGCGGACGCCGATTTCGAAGCCGCGGTGGACGGCGCGCTGTTCGGCGTGTTTATCAACCAGGGCGAAGTGTGTTCGGCGGGCAGCCGCATTCTGGTGGAGAAGCCCATTTACAGCAAGTTCGTGGAAGCCATGGTGGAGAAATCCAAGCGTATCCGGCTGGGCGCGCCGCTCGACCGCGAAACCAAAATGGGGCCGCTGGTGAGCCAGGAACAGTACGAGCGCGTGCGGGGGTATCAGGAACTCGGCAAATCGGAAGCGCGGCTGGTGGCGGGCGGCGGGCGTCCGGCGGGGTTTTCGCGGGGCTACTATGTGGAGCCAACCATCTTCGCGGATGTGGATAACTCCGCGCGCATTGCCCGCGAAGAGATCTTCGGACCGGTGGCCGCGGTGATTCCGTTCGATGGGGAGGCGGCCGCCATCCGGATCGCCAATGACTCGCCCTATGGCCTGGCCGCGGCGGTCTGGTCGCGCGATATCTTCCGCGCATTCCGGGTGGTGAAGGCCCTGCGCGCGGGGATTGTATGGGTCAATCACATGCAGCCCACTTATGTGGAGGCGCCCTGGGGCGGATACAAGCAATCCGGGTTCGGCCGCGAGTTAGGGCCGTGGGGCATCGAAGAGTATCTGGAGACCAAGCAGGTGTATATCAACCTGAACGAGCAGCCAATAGGGTGGTATTAGGCGCTGGAAGCGCCTATGCCGGTAGGAGTGCCGGCACGGCACGCCGAGGGGGTGCGCCACGAGGCTGCTAGACTATCAACAGTGTCGAGTCAGACGAGTCTCAGCCCGGCAACCAGGGCTGCCACGGCGTTTGGGGTTTTGGCGGCCATCAGCTTTTGCCATTTCCTGAACGACATGTTGCAGTCGGTGATTCCGGCTGTTTATCCGATTCTGAAGCAGGCGTATCGCCTGGATTTCAAGCAAATCGGGATGATCACGCTGAGCGTGCAGCTCACGGCGTCGCTGCTGCAGCCCTTTGTGGGCATGTATACCGATCATCGGCCGACGCCTTATTCGCTGCCGGTGGGGATGGGATTCACGCTTTCGGGCTTGCTGCTGCTGGCGTACGCGCCGCGGTTCGGCATGATTCTGCTGGCAGTGGCGCTGGTGGGGGTGGGATCGTCGGTGTTCCACCCGGAATCGTCGCGGGTGGCGCGGATGGCGTCGGGCGGGCAACATGGCCTCGCGCAATCTCTGTTTCAGGTGGGGGGCAATGCGGGGTCGGCGCTGGGACCGCTGCTGGCGGCGCTGGTGGTGCTGCCGGCGGGACAGCGCAGCATCGCGTGGTTTTCCGCGGCGGCGCTGCTGGCGATCGTTGTATTGACGCGCATTGGGGCCTGGTACAAGGGCCACGGCGCGGTGCGGGCGAAAGCGGCGGCAGCCCTGCACGACCGGCGGCCCCGACTGTCCCGGCGAAAAACCGGCTTGGCGCTGGCAGTGCTGATGGCGCTGGTCTTCTCGAAGTATTTCTACCTGGCGAGCCTGACCAGCTACTACACGTTTTTCCTGATGAGCCGGTTCCACCTGCCGATCCGGTCCGCGCAGATCCACCTGTTCGTGTTTCTGGGCGCGGTGGCGGCGGGGACTTTCATTGGCGGGCCGGTGGGCGACCGGATCGGCCGGAAGTACGTGATCTGGTGCTCGATTTTCGGCATCCTGCCCTTCACGCTGGCGCTGCCTTACGCGAATCTGTTTTGGACCACGGTGCTGAGCGTAGTGATTGGGCTGATTTTGGCCTCGGCATTCTCGGCCATCATCGTCTATGCGCACGACCTGGTGCCGGGCAAAATCGGCATGATTTCCGGACTGTTCTTCGGCCTGGCATTTGGCATGGCCGGCATCGGCGCGGCGATACTCGGCTGGCTGGCGGATGCCACGAGTATCGCTTTCGTCTATAAGGTATGTTCGTTCTTGCCGGTGATCGGCCTGTTGACCGCATTTCTGCCGAATCTGGAGACGGGCTACAAACGGCGCGCCGTGTAAGATGGCGTAAGATGGAACCGATTCGAATCTTCATCACCGGCGGCACGTTCGACAAAGCTTATAACGAGCTGACCGGCGAGTTGTTCTTCAAGGACTCGCATCTGCCGGAGATGTTGAAGCTGGGCCGGTCGAATCTGGACTTGCAGGTGCGCACGTTGATGATGATCGACAGCCTGCAGATGACGGACGGCGACCGGCAGATCATCCTGCAGCAATGCCGGAGCGCACCCGAGCGCCGCATCGTAATCACGCATGGGACCGACACGATGGTAGAGACGGCCGGCGTGCTGGCGCAAGGCATGGCGGACAAAACCATCGTGCTGACCGGCGCCATGATTCCGTACAAATTCGGCAGCTCGGACGGGCTATTCAACCTGGGCAGCGCGCTGGCGTTCGCGCAGACGCTGCCGCCGGGTGTGTATGTGGCGATGAATGGCCGGTATTTCACGTGGGACCGGGTGCGGAAGAATCGGAAGACGGGGATGTTCGAAGAAGCCTAGATTTTGTGGGGCGGGCAATCCTGCCCGCAGGCGGCTTTCAGCCGGCCTTTGCGGCCAGGACGAGCCGCGCCGTGAAAGCAGGAGGCGGCTGCCTGGACTTTGGCCTTTTGGGGCAAGCGTTCTTGGGGGGCGGGATTTATCCCGCGCGGGGCTTTAGCCCCGCGCTTGGAGCCGCCTGAAAGGCGGCTGCGGCCAAGATTGGCCGCCCCACGGTGCAACCGAACTGCCAGTTACGATGTACTAGGGGGGCAGCTCATCCCTGAATTCAAAGCCGCGCTCGGCGATTTGGGTGTGCAGGATCTCCGCCGCGTGTCCATGAAGCTGGAAGATCTGCCGGACCAGGTCGCAGACGGCTTCGTACTCGCGCTCGTAGAACACCAGGATGGACGGCCCCGCGCCACTCAAGGCGCAACCTAACAAGCCGGGGGCGCGCAGCTTCAGAATATCCGTCAAGCCGGGCACCAGCGGCGCGCGATAGGGCTGGTGGAAGCGGTCTTCGAGCGCGGCGGGGAACGCCGACGTGGCGCCGGCCGCCAGCGCCGCGATGAGCAAGGCGGCACGCTGCACGTTGAACACGGCGTCTTCCCGGGTATAGCAAGAGGGCAGGACGGCGCGCGCTTCGGCGGTTGGCAGGACGAAATCCGGCACCACCAGCGCCATGCCGAAGCGCGCGGGCAGTTCCAGGCGCACGGCGCGCACGGCGCCCCCGGAATCGATGGCGCTGGCCACGATGGATCCGAGGACGCAAGCGGCGACGTTATCCGGATGGCCTTCCAGGCGCGCGGCTTCATCCAGGATGCGCGGCGGGCGCCAACCCAGACCCAACAGGCGGTCGGCGATGACTACGCCGGCGGTGAGCGCGGCGGCGCTAGATCCCAGACCCTTGCCGAGGGGAATTTGATTATCGACGATCAGTTCGATGGGCGGCAATTGCAGGCCTACATCGGCGGCGACCGAGAGAGCCGTCTGCCAGATGAGGTTGTCGGCGCCCGTGGAGATGGCGGCGGCATCGCGTCCCGTCACGGTAATGGAGAGCCGTTCGGCGGCGCGGAAGCGGCAATCCAGATACACACACAGCGCCAGGCCGAGTGCGTCGAAGCCCGGTCCGAGGTTGGCGCTGGACGCGGGCACCCGGACGGTTGACCAGGACATAAGAACTTATTGTAGCGGGGCAGTGGGGCGGACGCCCTCGTCCGCGCGCGCCGCCTCCAGTGGGAGCCCTAGTATATCGTCCGGTTAGTCCTTATAGATTGGCGGCGCAGCCAAAATGCCGGATCCGCGCTGGCCCGCAAGCGAGACACCCGTTTGTGGGGCAGACCTCCAGGTCTGCGCGGGTCCTCCAGGGCCCGCTCTTCCCCTCAACGAAATGAGCCTGATCCGAGCACAAAGAAACCGGCGTGGACGCCGGCCGCACGGTGAGAAAACCCTCTGCGCTTGCAGGGAATGGGGCGGGTCTGGAGACCCGCCGCGGGCGTAGACGCCTGCCCCACCAGGTTTCCATCACGATTCGTGGGCCGCAGGCCCATCCTGACAGGACTGAGAGTCCTCCCTCACAATTAATGCAGATGTTCCGGAGCGAGAAACGTAAGAGGTATTGGGCAATCCTGCCTTGACGGTAGGCGCCGTAGAAACAAGAGCCGCCTGAAAGGCGGCTGCGGCCACGATTGGCCGCCCTCCGGTGCTTAAGGAAGTATCGCTAGGGAGCGGCCACCAGCGCGTCCACGACCTGCGGCGCCATGGGGCTACCCAATCCCGTCACGAAGTCATAGCCGGGGCCGGCTTCGCATTCAGTCCCGCACTTGCCGTTGGCGCCCTTCGTGATGTCGTGGAACGCCGTCGGATTGGCGTAGACCACATTCAGGAAGTCGGTGCCGATGGTCCCTTTTCCCATGCCGGCGCGGATGCTGTTGGCGATGGCCACGATCGCGCACCACTGCGGCGACGACGCGCTGGTGCCGCCGACCTGCGCCCAGTTGCCGGCTTCGCTGTCATAGACCGGTACACCGGTGGCCGGGCTGGCGTTGTAGGCGACATCCGGCACGCCGCGCTGGCCCGAGCTTTGCGCGCCGATCTGATAGCTGGGTTCGGGGAAGTATTTGCTCTCGCCGCCGCCGCTGCCGCTCCAGGCGGTTTCGCTGAGGATGTTGCCGCTCGAATCGAGCTTGGCCGTGGTGCCGCCCGCGCCCACCACCAACGGCGATGCGCCCGGGTAGCCGAACAGGTTGATGCCGCTATCGCCGGAGGCGTTGATGTAGGTGACGGACGCATTGTTGAAGTAGAGCGGGTCGAGGGACTGCTCGTTGGCTGGCTCGTTGTTCGTGCCCCAGCTCATGTTGACGGTGGTGGCGCCATTCTGCACGGCCACCGGCACCGCCTCCAGCAGGGACTTCACGCTGCCATTGGGAGCCTCTACCAGCAGGATCTTGGCCTGCGGCGCAATGGCGTGGGCCCACTGCACATCCAGGGACGTCTCGCCGGACCATCCGGCGTTGGGGGGCGGTTTGGTGCCCGTGGCGTAGACCACGGTCAGGCACCCGTTGGCTATGGTGCAGGCGGGCAGGTTGAACTGGGTGGTGAATACGCCCAAGTCGGACTCCACCGATGGGTAGTCGTAACCGTCGACGATGCCGATGATCTGGCCGGCGCCCTGATTGGCGATCTGGTCGACGCCGTAGGCATGCTGCATCTGTTGCGGCGTATATCCGGTGGGCGTTTTGCCGTCGGTTCCGGGCTGGCGCTGGTAAGGGCGATGGGCCTCCTGGTCCAGCCAGGAAACCTGGGCGTAGGCGGCGCCGTAGGATGCCACGGCGAGGGCTAGGGCGGTGAGCGCGTTTTTGAACATAAGATATAGCGGCTAGTGTAGCAAGCATCGTGAGTTTCTTCGGAGGGCGGCCGCAGCCAATGATGGCACAGCTAGCCGAGGCCGGTAAGCCGACGCTTGCCGACGTGCGCGATCTCGAGAAGACCACCGAGAAGTTTGCGCTTCAGAAAAAAGCGGAGAGGACGCGCAAGCCTGGAGGGCGGGCAATTCTGCCCGCAGCCGGCTTTCAGCCGGCTTAGGCGAGCGTAGCTCGCCTGTGTCGGCAGAGTGCCGACACAGCACGCTGAGAGCGTGCGCCACGAGGGCTGCCCAACTGAAATAGCCAATCTCCAGGTTGGTTTTCGACGCTGCCCACTTAGTTCCACGGATTCGAGAACCTGGGGTCGCGCAGCAGTGCTGCATCGGTCAAGGAGCGCAGGAACGCAATCAGGTCCACGCGGTTTTGCGGGGTCAGCTCGACCTTGCGGATCAGCGGGTCCTTATTGGGATTGCCGTGGCCGCGTCCGCCGGCGGCGTAATGGTCCAGCACCTCTTCCAGGGTGGCGATGCTGCCATCGTGCATGTATGGCGCGGTGAGCGCGATGTTGCGCAAGCTGGGCGCTTTGAATTTGCCGGCATCGGAGGGCTTGCGGGTGTGCTCGAAGATGCCGCGGTTGGGCCCGGCGTACACCTCGTAAAGCGCCGTATTGTGAAACTTCACCGCGCCCGCGCCGCTGCCTTCGAACGCCACGGCATCGCTGAAGTTGAAGCCGCCGTGACAGCGGAAGCAGGCCGCCACCGGATCGCTGAAGAATACGGTTTCGCCGCGCTTGGCCGATTCCGAAATGGCATCCTCTTCGCCGCCGGTATGGAACCGGTCGTAAGGCGAGCGCGCGGAAACGATGGTTCGCTCGAAGGTGGCCAGCGCCCGCGCGACATTGGCGATGGTAAAGACATTGTGCGACGCATGCGGCTCCGGAAACGCGAGGGGGAAGAGCTCGCGGTAAATGGGGTCCGCGCGCAGCGCGGCCAGCACGGCGTCCGCGTGCCCGCGCAGCCCCAGTTCGACTGGATGCTCGGAAAACATGGGGACGAGCGCCTGCTCTTCGAGCGAGCGCAACGCGGGGTCGCTCCAGGTGAGCGCGGCGCTGTACGCCACGTTGACCAAGCTCATGGCGCTGCGCGGATGCATCTCGCCGGTGGCGCCGACGCTGGTGGCGCGGCCGTCCGTAAATGCCAACTCCTGGCGGTGACACGTGGCGCAGGATTGCTTGCCGTTTACCGACAGCCGCTGGTCATAGAAAAGGTACCGGCCGAGCCGCGCTTTGACTTCGGACATGGGATTACCGGCCGGCACGCGCGGTATGGGAAAACCCCGCGGCAGATTCCAATGGTATCCGCCGGATTCGCCGGCCACCAGGGTTCCCGCAATGAGCAGCGCAATGGGCACGAGGCGCATCGGCCGCGCATCAGCCGCCGATGCGGATGCGGACCACGTTGGCGACTCTCCCGTTCACATGCGCGACCAAATCGGTCTCGCCCAGCCCGCGCAGGGAAGGCGGGATCGCGAGCGTCAACTGGTCCATGCCGGGGTCGCCGTCGGGCCCGTAGGAGATTACCGGGACACGCTTCCCGCCGATGGTCACTTGAATATCGCGCGCCGAAGCGGCGTTGCGGAATCCGCTGACCAGCACCCGCGCTTGGGTGGCCGCGCCTTTGCTCATGGGGACCGCCAGCGTGCGGCATTCGAGGTTCTGGCAGGCGGCGATGGGCGTAGTGGACTTGTGTCCATCGGCGAACACCTGGATGGCAGTTCCCACGGCCGGCCCGGCACAATTGACCAGGGTACGGAATCCGGGAGCGGTATCCGCGATGGTGATGGTAGTGCGCAGGCGGCTGCCGTCGTTGCGCAGCAGCGTCACGCGCGCCCGCCCCAGCGCCGACTCTTCCGGCACCACAAAATTCACCTGTCCCCAACCGGCGGACACCCAGAAGATGCCGGCGCGCCGCGCGACACCGGCGGAATCCGTCACCTGAACCGCGACACCGCCAAGCGATCGCGGAAGGTGCGGGCCATGTGCCTGAGCATCGCGCTCCGCCATCACCGGGCCATACCCGTTGGCGAAGCCGCCGCGCGGAATATCCACGCCGCCGGCGGCGCCGACGACGAAAATCCCGCGCTCTTCGGTGGCGCGCAGATAACCCGCGAGCACTCTTCCCAGGCCCGCCCACGTGCGCCTTTGCGGGCCGCAGGTCCAGCCGTTTTGGAGCGTGGTGGCGTCTTCCACCACAAGCTCCTTCACCAGCTTGCCGGGGGTGAAGACCGACATCGTCCAGGAGATCCGGCGGGCATCCAGATCCTCCAGATTGGCGCGAACCATATCGCTCACGGCTCCCGGTTCGGAGGGGATGGCCGCACATGCAGCGGGGCTGTCCAGCTCCAGATCCCAGCCGTTGGCCGTCACTGGAGCGCGGCGCGCCAGAAATCCGAATCGCGCCTCGCGCTGTGCATCGGTGGTGGTGGTGGCATAGCGCGGCGAAATTCCATAGACGACGTTGCCGCCGTCCGAGAGCGGCGCATCGCCCGCGCCTTCGAACATGCGGTCGTCATTCCAACTCGTGAGCACGATGGGTTGCGCCGCTCCGGCCGCTCGGATGACTTCGACAAGGGGCGCCATGCCGCGGCGCCAGATCTCCCAGCCGGCGGCGGAATGCGGATCGACGCCGGACGGAACAGCCGCGGGGGACGGATCGGCGAACGCTTCGAAAATCACGTTGGGATAATCCTTAAAGGCGGCGGCGCAGCGCGTCCAGAACTCCACGCCGCGGGACGAGGGCAACGCGGCGCCCGGCTCGCGCGCGGCCAGAATCACCAGCAGTTCGAGCTGGTTGGCGCGGCGCACCACCTTCGCCAGTTCCGCGAAGTAGCCCGGGCCGTCCGCTTCGCGGATATCGAGCGGCAAACGAACGGCGTTCATGTTGAAGCGCAGCCGGATGGCCGTCAACGAGGTCGGCGAGTGAGGGCCGAAATCGGGCTCGCCGCGGTTGTCCCAGGCGGCGGTTCGCGGATGGAAATCCGTCAATTGGGTTCCGCGCATCAGGTATGGGTGGCCGGCGGAATCGAGGATTTGGTTGTGGTCGACGCGATATGGCCCTTGGGGAGCCGGAGTGAGTTCCTGTCGATGTAAAGAACCGGCCCACGAAGTGGACGCCAGAAACAGCGCGAACGTAACCCAGGCGATGGAGTGTTGTCGCATGCCAGAGTATACCCCATCCGGTAGACGCGACACGGATAAAATGTCACATTAACGCGCGGAAGCGGTACTGGGTACCAGAGACGTTCCGGATTGGCCCTGGCTGCCCCCGCTGGGGCCACAGGGGGTAGCAAGGCCGCCATGAGTATCCCTAGTACATCGTACAGATAGTTCCTTATAGAATACTGGCACCGTGGGGCGGCCAATCTTGGCCGCAGCCGCCTTTCAGGCGGCTCCTGCTTTCACGGCGCGACTCGTCGTGATCGAAAGGCCGGCTGCGGGCAGGATTGCCCGCCCCACAAACGCCATACTCACTTGTCAGCCAGCGCGGATATGGCGCTTTGGCCGCAACATCGATCTATCGAGAACTAACTGGACGATGTACTAGTGACCTCAGGCTCCAGGGAGGCTTCACGAGCCACACGGCGAGGCCGACACAAAGGGCCAACGGAAAGATATCTGCATCCGCCTTCGAGGAATCCGAAGGAAAGTCGAAGGGTGGGGAATATACACGGCAGGGGAGGAACATCCAAATCAAAAGCGGGAGGCTGCCAGCCCCGTGAGCCAGGGCGAATGCGGGAAGCGCTGCAACAACTCCGCGCCGCCCATCCAGGCGATGCATAGGCTGGGCCATAGCATTCTTGGAGGCTTCCCAGAACCAGCGGGCGCGCGCTGAAGCTCTTACGGACAGTGCCGCATCCATACGGGATCGGCTATTTCTTATAACTATCTCGGGGCAACCGCACGCTCCGGCCCCCGGACATACTGAATGAACTTCGCTCGCATCCGCAACATTCACCCGATCGGGTGGTTAGATGCGTGTCACTTAAGTGGAAACTCATGGCCTCGAGATCGAGAGGTTCAAACGTAATTCTCTCCCGGTGACCGGGGCTACCGCTGACCGAAGGGTATGTGGGCTTGCAAGCACGGCCGTTTCTGCCATTGTCTTACTGGGCAAACATGGACTCCGGGCGTCGAATCGAGCGATGCCAGCCAGCGCTTCATGGATTTCGACGGGTGGCGCCGTTGAAAAATGTCCTGGCGGGAAGCAAGCCGAATTAGGTAGGTAGGACCGGGATGGGGGTCGGGACCAGAACGGTAATTGGAGCAAGATGCAAGTTCCACGCGCGTTTTGAATTGCCTCTCACGCCGCGTCCTTGGATTCCACCGCGAGCTGAAAGCCAAGGCCGTCCAACAGGGCACGCGCGAGACTCTGCAAGGCTCGGGTTGCCGCGCTTTTCATTCCCCGCGCCTGTGCTACGTCCCGCAAAGCGAGCGGAAACATGCACGGATCGCCTTCCTCCAAGGCCGCGCTGAGATATGCCTCCACCAGTCCACTGTTATCGAGAGACTCAATGAGATAATCGCCAAATGGCACGCTTCGCGGCATGCTTCCCGCTCTGGTAGTCCCGCCAAGATCTCCGCGCATCCGCAATGTCCTTGCGTGGCGTGGCCTTTCCTATCGGCTACAGCTTGGACATGTTACCCCAACAAATCCAGCGCCGCCTGTATTTCGCTGCGCGTATGCAGATCCCCGATGCGCGTAGTCGCCTCAATCCCCTGCCGGTACAGCGCCTTGGCATCCTCGCGGCGGCCCAACTTCTCCAGCGTCTGGCCCCCGTGATAATAAGCCGCCGAATAGTTCGGATTTACCGCCAGCAGCGCCTGGTATTCCTGGATGGCGCTTTCCCGATCGCCGGAATTGGCGTACTCCATCGCCAAACCGTAGCGCGAAAAACTGTCGTTGGGATTCTGCGCCACCATGTTCCGTAGCACTTCCAGCCGGTTGCTCATACCCCTGTGTTACCATACCTGCCAATGGCGTGTCCTTGTTTCTTTCCGGTCGAGCGCATGCCAATAGCCACTGGGAGAAGGATGCCGCCCATGCCGCTGGGCGATGCCTGGTCCGGCGTATGCCGCGCCGCGCCGGCCAGCGAGTGGCTGCCCGATGCCAATACCTTGCAGCGGCTTTGCAATTTCGGTTACGCCAGAGGGAAATGCGCGCACGTTCCCGCGGATGCTCCCGATGCGGTGCGGTTCAGTATTTCTAACGGCCGGGACGGGCTCGTCCGCATCTACTGGGTAATGGAGAAAGATCATTTGCCGTTCGCGCACGGCCCGCTCGAATATTCGCGCGCCGCAGGCGGCTTCCGCAGCCCCCATCCGGATGCTTGCGTCACCCAACAGGCGCAGGCGTACATCGGCAGCTATCTGCGGCGGACAGGCGACCCCAGCCGCCCATGAGCGCACCCGATTCCCATGTCGATTGCGGCCCGGGAAAGCCGGTGCGCGAGTCCATATCCGAGATTTCGGAACTGGCGCTGCCCACCGACGCCAACGGCCTCGGCAACCTGCTGGGCGGGAAGGTCATGCACCTGGTGGATATCGCCGGCGCCATGGCCGCCATGCGCCACGCCCGCAAGCCGGTGGTGACCGCCTCGTTCGACCACATGAATTTCCTGCATCCGATTCGCATCGGGCAGTTGATTGTGCTGCATTCGCAAGTGAACCGGGTTTTTCACACGTCCATGGAAGTCGGCGTGAAGGTGATGGTGGAGGATCTGATGACCGGCCGGAAGCAGCACACCTGTTCCGCCTATCTGACGTTCGTCGCGCTGGATGCGCAAAGGAGGCCCACCGCCATTCCCCCGGCTATCCCGGAAACGGAAGAGGAACAGCGGCGCTATCGGGAAGCCGGTGAACGGCGGGAAATACGGCTGGCGATGCGCAAGCGCAACAAAGGCTGAAGCCCGTGCGGGCAGTTTGCACATTGGGGGCAGGCTCGCAGCCCGCTCTTTCGGCGAGCGAAACTCGCCTGACACAGGCTGAAGCCCGTGCTACCTACGCCTTATACATGTACTTGATGTTCGGCTTGTAGAGCAGCACGTTGGGCTCGCCGATACGGTTCACCTTCAAGCAACATTTGTCGTACCACTCGATGATGCCGTGCAGAGTCTCGCCATCCTTGAGCACGAACACCATGGGGGTCTTGGACTGCATCTGCTTTACATAGTAGAAGTTTTCGGCGTTGGTCTGATCGGGCGGCACGGGTTTTTTCTGCGGCCGGCGCGGCGGGGCGATCTGCTCCTTGATCTCGTTCAGAGAAGGACGGATGAGTTTACGGTTCGCAGATTCCACTGGAAGCCTTCCTTATTGGCAATTAAGACATGGCCCGCGGGTTTCCGCTCACGGCCGGAGCGGCGCGGGTTCAGTTGGATCAAGTTTGTCCGACTTGAAGATATATTTAACACATTGTTACGCTCACCGCAAGGCGGCTGCCACATGGCTGCCACATGGCTGCAAGGTGGCTGCAGCGTGGCTGCAGGGGGAATAAAGCTCCGTCCGGTTTTGGAATGCCCACACATGCGGTTGCATTGGCGTTGCCGTTTGGCCGGCGTGCGCAAGGCGATTATGTAATCTTGGCCGTAGTGGGGCGGGCTCGCAGCCTGCGCGGCCCTCGCAGGCCCGCTCTTCGGCGCGCGAAGCTCGCCTCACGGCACGCACTTGTGCATGCCGCGTCCCGGCTCATCGGGACGCCTGGCTTCCGCGCTTGCAAACCAAATGATCGCTTGGCATC
>JBEKMJ010000045.1:0-64474 GCA_050008575.1 Bryobacteraceae bacterium | reverse complement strand
AGTGGGTCAATTTGGTTTTGGAGGGCGGCCAATCTTTGGCCGCAGCCGCCTTTCAGGCGGCCAGAGCCGGCTGAAAGCCGGCTGCGGGCAGAATTGCCCGCCCTCCAAAACCAAATTGACCCACTACCGGAATTTCCTTTGGCGTCTCAAAAAAAACGGCCACGAGTCGCTCTCTACGGCGTTACGCGGAACGCGACGTTGCTGTTGAGCGGGCCGCCGGGCGTCGTCACTTGGACCGTCCCAGTGGTAGCGCCAGTTGGAACCGTGGCCGTAATCTCAGTACTGGAAACTACTTTGAACGCAGCCGCGGCGCCTTTAAACGTTACAGCCGTCGTGCCGGTCAGATCGGTCCCCAGAATCTTGACAACCGCCCCCACTTTGCCTGACGCGGGCAGTATTTGCACAAACGGGCCCAGATCGACGGACAGGCCAAAGACGGCGCCATAGGCTAGGGCGGCGCCGCCATATTGGGTAGTCCCGTAGAAACTCCCGTCGGTGGCCTGGAATACGCCGGAGGGAACTGCGCCGTCCGGGCAGTTACCTGTACTGTCGCCGCTTTGTTCGCAGAAGGCGTATAACGCAGTCAGCGTGCCGTTCGTGGTGATTTCGAAAACAGTCCCTTCCCAGTTAGAGCCGCCGCCACCGGGGGCGGTCCCATAGAGATTCCCGTCGGTGCCCTGCACCAAAGCCGCGGTGGGGCCGTAACCGTCGGCGCACCCGGCTTGCGAGCAGAAACCGTATAGTGTCGTCAGCTTGCCATCCAAAGTGACTTGGAACAACGTCCCACCGCCGGACGGCCCGTCAGCCTGGGTTGTCCCGTAGAGGTTCCCGTTCGCGGCCTGGACCAACGCCGCGGTCGGGAGGTAACCGTCCGTGCAGCCGCTTTGAGCGCAAAAGTCGTACAGTTTATGCAACGTCGCGCCCGGCGTCATTTTGAAGACTGTGCCGCAGCCGTACTCGCAACCCTTCGCCCCGCCAGCTTGCGTTGTCCCGTAGAAATCCCCGTTACTGGCTTGGACCAACCCGGCGTAGGGGCCTAAGCCGTCCGCACACTCGCTTTGGGCGCAGAAGCTGTACACCGTCGTCAGCGTGCCGCTGGGCGTGATTTTGAAAATCGTGCCACCGTTCCCGTTGTGCGCCACCGAGTTGACCCCGCCGTAGTAGGTTGTCCCGTATAGGTCCCCGTTGCTGGCCTGGATGAGCGCCCCTCTGGGCGACTGGCCATCCGTACAGTAGCTTTGGGCGCAGAAGCCGTATAAGGTCGTAAGTGTGCCGCTCGGAGTAACTTTGAAGACCGTTCCACCGCCGTAGGCGCCGCCGGACGCGGTAGTCCCATAAAGGGCCCCATTGCCGGCCTGGAGCAGCGTGCCGTAGGGATTCGCCCCGTCGGCGCACCCGGTTTCGGCGCAGAAACTGTATAGCGTCGTAAGCGCGCCGTTCGTTGTGATTTTGAAGACCGTGCCGGCCCCTTCGCAGCAGGTGTTATTGGCTCCGCCCCAAGTCGTTGTCCCGTACAGGTTTCCGTCGATGCCCTGGACCAGCCCGGCAGACGGCTGGTCGCCGCCCGTGCAGGGGTAGCCTGGGAGACAGAAACTGTACAGCGTGCTGAAAGTCTGGGCCGGCAGCGGAATCGTCACTGCCGCGCAAAGCGCGACAACAGCGGATGCCACCTCCACGAAATCGGCGATTCGCTTCATCGACATGTGCTCCTTCTCTATGTGCGCCCTATGCAGCCCCGGCGCGCGGCGCCGCCCCCAAACATGGAGCCATCCACCGCACCCATCTGGGCGGCATCGCGATCCGACTGCCGCAGCCAGGTGGTAAAACCGCGTCGCAGACTGCCCGGAGAACCGAGTGCGAGCAATTCCTTGAGCTGCCGGCCAGTACAACGCTCCAGCATTGAAATCTCCATATCCGGCATGATCTCACTCCCTACGAGGCGATAACAGCTTTAGTCTCTTCCTCGATAACTGCAATGGGGGACGTGCCTGAGCGTCTTAGCGCTTAGCCTGTAACATCGCTCCAATAAGCGCATCCGAAAGGCCATTCTGCTTCAACTGTATTAGGTCGGAAGGATCCAAATGGTAGCCGGCTGGGGATGCCTTGATCTTGTCGATGACCAAGCTGTCGCCTAAGCCCGCGGCTTTAAGTATGACCACATCCTCGTTAGTGAGCGGGGCTCCCGAGACACCGCTTGGAGCTGCCGGAGGAGCGGCGGCGGCGCTGGCCTTTGAGATGCTGTAGTCGGTGTTCGTATAGACTGTAACCTCGTGGCCCTTGGGGATTGTGATGTCCTTGCCATGCACCAAAAGGAAGAGAGGCGCCGCGGGCCAGAACACAATGGCGGTCGCTACCATCCCGGCGGCCATCGCGCCAGTATGCCCTCCGCCTTTGCTATTCTGAATGCCCCGCAGCGGCAGTTTCTCTCCGGATGGCAGGCGCACATAATCGACGGTCATGTCGAGCTTCCCGCCCCGCGCCATCCGGCGCTTGGCTTGCGCCGCCGTAACCGTCGCCATTGCCGTGGAGCCTCGCGGAACGACGATAAAATCACCCACCTTAATTTCGTCCAGCGTCTCGAAATCTACGTTGTCGCCCGGGTGGGCGTCGGCGGACGATACCGTGCGGTTGATGCGCACGCGCAAGGGTGTGCCCTCGGGCAGTATGGTCTGTAGCCGGGCGGGCTGCTCCGGAACCGCCTGTACAGCGTCAGGCAGAGGCGGCGTCGCGGGCGCCTGGGCGTGAAGCTGAACGTCGGCCAGGACAGCGCACATGAATATGCAGACGCAGCGCACATTGGTCATTAACAGTCTCCGCTTTGGCCTCATGGCCTCTAAGCCACAGCCGGCTAACACGTTGGTGAATGGTCTCATGGTGGTTTCTCCTTTTGCACTCGCAAGTCTGTCGGTTGGGTACAGCCTCGTCCCCCGATCTCAATACGGACACGCAATCGAAATACGGGAGAAACTTTGCGGCTGAAGTTCCCAGAAGGCGAAGGGCTCCGGGGTCGGGCCCGTGCGGAGGATATGTCAAGACCCTGTTCCGTCTCTGTTTACAGGCACGAAACACGCCATTACAGTATGCGGGCGCGCCACGAGGCTGCGCCACATGGCGGCGGGGTTGTCCGGCGAAGACTTGGCGTCCGTCTTCGAGGCGGCTATCGCCCGCTTATCAGTCTCCGGAGAGACCTGTGCCACTCGATGAGCGCTACTTTGCTTTCTGCGTGGCCGCTCGCAAGGCCGAGAACGCCTCATCCCGGTCGCCTTTGTCCGCGATGGAAATGCGCTATACTGTTGCGAGTTCCCGCAGCCGGTTGCTGTCGAGCGGGCCAAGTAGAGGGTGGCTAGAGTGTCTGCTCCGTCGATTTTTGAATGGCTCACTACGAGTCCTTGGGCGAATGCGATGAACGGGCCGGAATGGGCTTTCCCGCTGGTTCAGAGCCTGCATTTTATAGGTTTCGCGTTTTCCATCGGCACCATCGCCATTGTGGATCTCCGTCTTCTTGGATGGGCGATGCGCCGTCAGTCCGCTGCGGATCTGGCTGCGGATCTCGATCGGTGGACATGGGTAGGATTCGGGCTCATGCTGATCACCGGACCGTTGATGTTTTCGGCGGATGCCGTCGCATACCACAACAACCCCTCGTTTCAATTCAAAATGACGGTGCTGTTCGTGGCTTTGCTCTACCACTTCACGATCCATCGCAAAGTGGCACGGTCGGCGGTTCCGCCGCTCGCCGCCAAACTTGCGGGAGGCCTGTCGCTGGTGCTGTGGACCGCGGTGGTGGCGGGCGGGCGGATGATCGCATTTGTATAAAGGACGGCGCGATTGATGTCGATTCCCGCACTACTGGAGTGGATCGAAAGCACGGATCTGAGTACGGCGATCCGGGAGGGCGCGCTTCCCTACCCGATTATTGGGGGAATCCATCTGCTGGGGATCGCCCTGTTTGGCGGGATGGTGCTGATGACCGATCTGCGCTTGCTGGGCTGGGCGATGGGGCGCCGCGCGGTGCGGGACATCGTGCAACAGTTCCGGGCGTGGAAGCGAGCGGGTTTCGTAGTGGTGGTGGCCAGCGGTTTGCTTTTGGCATGGGCCGAACCGCTGAAGCTTTATCGCAGCCCCGCGTTTTGGGTGAAGATGGCGCTGCTCGCGCTGGTGGGAGTGCATGCTCTCGTATTCCGGGTGCGGGTCTACGGAGACACAGCCCGGCTGGACGTGGCGGAAACAGTCGAAGGCAAGCTGGCCGCATCGATTTCTCTGCTCTTGTGGGCTGGGCTGGTTGTATCCGGCAGGCTGATCGCCTACGATTCGTAACAACTTGGGAGACAATAGACGGATGCGAAATTTGCTCGGAAAGCCGGCGATGCCAGCCGGCGCGATCGCGGTCCTGTTCCTGGCGGCCACAGGAGTTTTTGCCCAGCAGCCGCGCCGGATGCCCGATGGAAAGCCGGACTTGAACGGCATCTGGCAAGCGCTGAATACGGCAAATTGGGACCTTCAGGAACATGCGGCGCGCACGGGTCTGGTGGTCGCGATGGGCGCGATCGGCGCCGAACCCGGGGGCCCGGGAGTGGTTGAAGGCGGCGAAATCCCGTACCTGCCGGCGGCGAAGGAAAAGAAGGATGCCAACTTCAAGAACCGCCTGGCCGCCGATCCTGAAGTCCGGTGTTACCTGCCGGGTGTGCCGCGCGCGGCGTACCTGCCGTACCCGTTTCAGATCTTTCACAGCGCCAAGGCCATCTTCTTCGCCTACGAGTATGCCGGCGCCGTGCGCAACATCTTCCTGGAAGATCCCGGGCCGGCGCCCGCGGATTCCTGGATGGGACAGTCGGTCGGCCACTGGGAAGGGGACACACTGGTGGTCGACGTCACGGGTCTGGACGATCGCACGTGGTTCGACCGGGCAGGGGATTTCCATAGCGACGCGCTGCACGTGATCGAACGGTATACTCCGCTGGGCCCGGACATTCTTTCGTACGAGGCGACCATCGAGGATCCGAAGGTGTTTTCGCGGGCGTGGAAAATCAAGATGCCGCTTTATCGGCACGTTGAAAAAGATGCGCGGCTGATGGAATTCAAGTGCGTGGAATTCGCCGAGGAGTTGATGTATGGCCAGTTCACGAAGAAAGCCGGGAAATGAAAAAGTCTATCGGAGAATTGCAATGAAGCCAAAAACTATCGCCGTGATGGCCTGCGCCGCATTGATCGCCGGTGCGGCGCCGGCTTGGGCGCATCATGCCTTTGCCGCGGAGTTCGATGCCAAGAGACCTGTACACCTGGTAGGTGTCGTTTCAAAGGTTGAGTTGATCAACCCGCATGCCTGGATTCATGTGGATGTGAAAGGGCCGGATGGCAAAGTGACCACGTGGATGGTGGAAGCCGGCAGCCCCAACGTTCTGCTGCGGCGCGGCTTTACCAAAACGAGCGTGGCGCCCGGGACGGCCGTAGTTGTAGACGGTTATCAATCGAAGGATGGATCCCTGCGGGCCAACGGCAAGGATATCACTTTGCCCGACGGCAGAAAGCTGTTCCTGGGCTCCTCCGGCACCGGCGCGCCTTACGATCAGAAGAAGTAAGTGAAGACAGGAGAGCGGATCCAAATGTGCTATCGATCTTTACTATCCCTGGGCGCTCTGTTCGTGGTGCTGGCGGCGCCCATAATGGCGCAGAACTCAAGTGGGGTGCCGCGCACTCCCGACGGCCATCCCGACCTGCAGGGCACCTGGACCAATGCGACAGTAACGCCCCTCGAACGCCCCGCCGCGCTGGCTGGAAAGGCCACGCTTACAGACGCCGAGGCCAAGGTGCTGGAAGCCAAGAGCGCCAACGAACTGGCCGAGGCCGATGGAAAATCCGAGGGACCTTTATTGACTGCCACCGGCTCCGCGGGAACAGGCGGATATAACGCGCTGTTCATCGACCGCGGATCGGAATTCGCCCGCGTGGATGGCGTCAAGCGCACGTCGCTGATTATCGATCCGCCGGATGGAAAAGTTCCCAGTTCGACGCCGGAGGCGGGACGCAGACTGGCCGCATCCTATGGCGGCAGCTTCGACAGTGTAAAGTCCAGGCCTCTTTCCGAGCGCTGCCTGATTGGGTTCGGATCCACGTCGGGACCGCCCATGCTTCCGGTTCTCTACAACAATAACTACCAGATCGTGCAGACTCCGGACCATGTGCTGATCCTGGTCGAGATGGTACACGACGCGCGCATCGTGCGCATGAACGCGATGCACGCCCCGCCCAACGTACGCCAGTGGCTGGGGGACTCGGTAGGCCATTGGGAAGGCGATACGCTGGTGGTGGACACCACCAATTTCACGGACAAGACGCGCTTCCGGGGATCCACCGGGAACCTGCACGTGGTGGAACGATTCACGCGCGTCGATGCGGGCACCATCCTGTATCGGGCCACAATCGAGGACCCGGCGGCGTTTGCCAGGCCCTGGACGATTGAATACCCGTTTCTGGCGACGAAGGGGCCGATCTACGAATACGCGTGCCACGAAGGCAACTATTCGTTAGTGGACATCCTGGGCGGGGCGCGCAAACAAGAAGGCGAAGCGGCGCACAATTAAGGGCCTCTCGTGGCGCAGGCACCCTGCCTGCCGCGCCGACACTCATGTCAGCGCAGGCGAGCGCAGCTCGCCAGACACAGGCTGAAGCCTGTGCTACCAGCGGCGAGGCCCGCGCAGGCTGCGAGCCTGCCCCACTGCGGCGGACAAAATGTAGAAACTCCACAGGCGAGCGCAGCTCGCCAGAGCCGGCTGACAGCCGGCTGCGGGCAGAATTGCCCGCCCTCCAGTTGGTTTCATCGAAGCGCTCACGCCGCTTTTCTTGAATTCCGAAGCAACCCAAGGCGCACCAAGCTCTCGGCCGTGGCGACGATGGAGTCTTCGTTCGATCGCGGCGCCCATCCAAGCACGCGCTTGGCTTTCGCATTGGTGGCGTTCTTGAACTTACCCAGTTCGGGGACGATCAGGGAGACCGATGGGTCGAACATCGAAACCAGCCGTATCATCCAGTCGGGCAGTATTCTGGTCGGGACGCGTCGCGCCGCATCGCCCATACGCGCCTTCAACACTCGAGCGATTTCCTGGAAGGTCATGAAGTCGCCGGCGACCGCCAGGAAGCGCTCGCCCTTGGCGGCGGGATTAGTCATGGCGCGCAGGTGCAAGTCCGCGACGTCCCGCACATCCACGATGCCAAAAGACAGTCGCGGGCAACCCGGCATCGCGCCATCCATCAAACGCTGCACGATCTGGATGGAGGTTGAATAATCCGGCCCGAGCACCGGCCCGAATACACCGACCGGATTGACGGCCGAGAGTTCCAACGCGCCGCCCTCGCGGGCGATGAAATCCCAGGCCGCGCGCTCCGCCAAAGTCTTCGACTTCACATAGGCGCCGACGTCGCCGCCGCTCAGGTCGGTCCAGTTCTCTTCGGAAAAAGGCCGCTCCGTAAGCTTCTGACCATAACCGATCGCGGCGAAGGAAGACGTCAGCACGACGCGCTTGACGCCCGCGTCCCGCGCCGCCCGCAGCACCCGTAGCGCGCCTTCGCGGGCCGGCACGATCAGCTCGTCTTCCTGTTTGGGCACGTTCGGAGGGAAGGGCGAAGCGACGTGCAGCACAAAGTCGCAACCAGCGGCGGCTTTCGCCCAGCCTGCGTCGGACGTAAGATCCGCTGTAGCGAACGAGAGCGCCTCTCCCGGTTCGGCGCCGCCCGCGGTGAGCATCGCGCGCACACCGGCTTCACGCCGCGATGAACGGACAGTCGTCCGCACGCGATAGCCGGCGTGCGCGAGTTGCAGGATGCAGTGCGCGCCGATAAATCCCGAGCCGCCTGTAACCAGCACCAATGCGCCGCTCACGCCAGCCTCCCAATTTGTGCGCCGATCATATGAGAAGAATTCTACCACACTAAACCGAACGTTCGGTCTAGTCTGTCGCCCTTACGGCTTCCCACATCCTTTCTGCCACGTTTTGCAACACGCGCGGAGCCAGCTTGCGAGGCTGTTTCGCCAGCCGTGCCACCAGGCCAAGGGTCATCTCCCGGACGACCTCGGCAGGCAAGTCGCCCAGAACGCCGCCTTTCGACCGGCTGCTGAAACGCCGCTCAAAACCGGTTTGGTCCTTATCGGGCTGCGAATTCGTATCTGGTAGGCAGACGAAGCCCGCGTTCTCGTACTGGTCCAGAAAACGCAGCTCTCGCAGGTGCTTGCGATAGAAGCGATATGCATTCATCGCCACCCGGATGAACGCATCCTTGGCATCCATGTTCGGGGAGTAGCCTTCCAAAAGGCTGGCCCGCTTCAGTGCGCGGACGCGCTCGTACACCGCCTGAATGATTTCTTCCTTGCTTGCGAAATAGTGGTAAATCACGCCCGCACTGGCTCCCGATCGCTCCGAAATCAGCGACATGGGGGCTTCATGAAAGCCGCGCTCCACCACCACGTCGAGCATGGCGTCGAGAATGGCGTCCCGCTTGTTTGGCTTCGCTTTGGATCGCACGCTTTTCATCACGAGAAACCGATCCACCGCCCGCAAATACCAACCGTCGACCACAGGAGAATCGAAATCAGGGCCGCTGCCCTGCCCCACACGGGACCTACGCGGACCGGATCGGCCAGCGCCACCTTGCGCATCGCGGTGAATGTGAAGAGCATGGCCAGCAGCAGGGAACTCATCTTCACCCAGAACGCCTCGTGATAGTAGAGCTTGGTCGCTTCGGAAGTGAACAGCAGCATTCCGGTGATCAGCATCACCGTCAGGCTGCCCATCAGCCACGGCCAGGTGTCGCGCCAAAGCTGTGCCGCCGGCTGGCGCCGGATGCCGAAGCCGAGCAGGCGCAGATTCATCACCAGCACCGCGCCGCCAATGACCGCGAGGGCCAGCAGATGCACGGACTCGATCGCCGGGAAGAGCCAGCGCGAGGCCCGGATTGCCTCGCCCAGCGAAGTATTTTCACACCACGTGAAGAAAGAAAGGACGGACATTGAACTAAGGATTCTGGTCGAACCAGTTGTAGGCGATCATGCGTCCCGCTACCACAATCCCCGCCCAAAGCGCCAGCGATACGCCGCCCGCCAGACGGGCGCGGAACGGCGGGACCGGATCGGCATCCCACCGCGCCATGCTGCGCGCGATGGTCCGCTGAAAGACGGCGACATTCACTCCGGCCAGCAGCAGGAAGGCGACCTTGATCCGGAAGAAAACGTTCAAGTAGGTCTTGACGGGAATGGCGTAGAACAAGAGGGCGCCCGTGGCCACCATCACGGCGAACCCCACGATGGTCAACGGCAGCAGCCGCCCTTCGACTTCCGATGCCGGCGTGCGGACTAAAGTCACTCCGAGCAGCCGCAGATCGAGCATCACGGTGAGGCCCAGAAACAGGCACAGGGTCAGCACGTGTACCGACTCGACGATCGGGTAGGCCCATATCGATTCATGCAGCGCGACGCTGCCGGGCGTGCTTCCCAGCCACTGGCAAAATCCGAGCAGGCTCATAGAGTCTTCAACCACGCGCCCAGCAGCCGTAGCGCTTCTCCGTTTTCGGTCCTTTGGACGCCTTGCGCCTCCATGGCGAGCCCTCGCGCCCGCTCCGCGTCTCCGGCGTCGAGAGCCTGGCGAGCTGCCTGACGCAATTGCCAAGCCTTCACCGTCAGCCGCATCAGCGGCTCCAAATCGGCTCCGCAACGAGAGCAGAACCGCGCGCCGCGAAAACGCGCCTGGCAGACCGGGCAGCGATTCTCGACGCCGCCGGTGGGCGATGCGGGCCATCCCGGGGCGCGGCCAGGGGGTCGCGCGCGGACGAGGGACTCCCCCCCATTTGGCCGCGCCAATGCCGACAAGAATGCCGACGCGGCGCGCACCAGTGCGTGCGCCACCTGAATGGAGCGGATCAACCCTGCCCCTCTACGAAGAACAGCAACTCCTTTAGCGCGCCGGCGGCCTCCCGCAATGCCGCTGTGTCGCCCGTGGCGATGGCTTTATCGATCTTCTCGTGCAGGTCGATGGCCTCTTCCCGGTCTTCCGCGTGCATTTTGGAGAGCAGCCGGCGCGAGCGCTCCAGCAGGCGCTCCGTGTCCGCATCGCCGCCCGCGCCCACAGGGGCCGGTATTTCGATCGCCTGGGCGCCGTCTTCTTCTTCGAGCACGCCTTCTTCCAGCAGGTCTTCGGCGAGATCCTCCGCCGTATCCCAGTCGTCGTCCGGCATCTCGCCGCGCGTCTCATACAACTCCTGAATTCGCTTCCGCCCCGCCGCGATCTCCTCGGCGCTCTTGGCGCGCAGCGCATTTTCGATCCGGATGTGCTTCGTTTTACCGGTCGTCTTCTCCACTGCCGCCACCTCCAGAATGCCGTCCAGATCGAGGCGCATCCGGCAGAGAATCTCATTGGCATCCTGCATCGCGGTGAGGCCCTCGACGCGAAAATCTCCTACCAGGATGTTCTTCAGCGCGTCCTCGTCGTCGCCCTGGTAGACCTGGACATCCACCTCCGTTTGGAAGGGGTGGCTGGTCATGTACCGTTCGGTGCGCGTCAAAGGCAGCGGCGTATTGCGCCGGATGATGGGCTTATAACAGTGTGGATAGGGAAATCCGCCGCGTTCGCCGAGATAGGAGACGCCGAAGGAGTATGGCGAAACGTCCACTAGCACGCGCTCCACCGCGCGCCCGGCCAGGCGCGACGCCATCACGCCGGCGCCCAGCGCCACGGCGAGATCCGGATGCACGTCCTGGCGCGGCTCCAAACCGGTCTTTTCGAGGAGCAGGCTGGAGACCAACGGCGTGCGCGTGGATCCGCCCACCAGCAGAATCGCATCCAGGTCGCCGGGCTTCTTGCCGGCGTCCTGCAGCGCTTTGGACACGCTATCGAGCGTGGATTCCACCAGCGGACGGATCATGGCTTCGTATTCGTCGCGCGAGATTTCGACTTCCAGATGCAAGGGCCGGAAGAGCCTGGTAACCAGCGCCTCCTCGCGGATCTTCACATACGGCTCAAAGCTCAGTTTCTTCTTGGCTTCTTCCGCCGCCCACCAGAGCCGCGCCTTGGCCGCCGGGTTGCCCTGGCGAACATCGACGCCATGCTGTTTTTCGAATTCCGCCGCCAGGCGCTCCGCCAGCAGATCGTCGAAGTCGTCGCCGCCCAGGTGGTTGTTGCCGTGGCTGGCCAGCACCTCGGTGAGGTCGCCTTCCACCGTCACCACCGAGACATCGAAGGTGCCGCCGCCGAGGTCGTAAATGAGCGCCGTATGCCGCGACCCGTCGCCGTAGCCGTAGGCCAGGCTGGCCGCCGTGGGCTCGTTGAGAATGCGCACCACCTCCAGGCCGGCCAGCGCGCCGGCCTCGCGCGTGGCATTGCGTTGCGCGTCCGAAAAATAGGCGGGCACGGTGATCACGGCCCTCCGCGGCCCCTCGCCCAACGCGTGGCGCGCCCACTCCGCGAGCTCGCTCAGAATCAGCGCGGAAATCTCCTGCGGCAGAAAGTCCTTGCCGCCCACGCGCACTTTTTCTTCGCTGCCCATCTTGCGCTTGATGCTGCGCACGGTGCGCTCGGGATACAACGCCTGCTGGTTGCGCGCCGCCTCGCCCACCAGCAGATCCCCGCTTGCCGAAAATCCGACGCAGGAGGGCAGCATGCGCGTGTCACCCGGCCCCAGCACCCGGACCTGCCCGCCGGTAAACGCCGCGATCTCCGAATTCGTCGTTCCTAAGTCAATGCCGGCAATTAAATCGCTCATTCTTCTTTCCCCGCCGGCACATACGAAACCTTCACCTGCGCCGGCCGAAACACTTCTCCATTCCATTCGTATCCGCTGCGGTAAACCTCGATCACGGTGCCTTCGGGAACGGCGCTCGATTCCTGGCGGTCGATGGCGTTCATCCGCCGCGGATCGAATGCTTGCCCATCGCAGGGAATCTCGCGCGCGTTGAATTCCTCCAGGGTCTGGTCCAGGCGATCAAGCCCCAGTTCGTACCCTTTTTTCAAGGCGGTCAGCGTGGCTTGGGCGGCATCTTCGCCGGCCTGCCGGAAAAGGCGCGCGCGCCAGCCTCGCCGGGTGGCCTGCGAAATCTGCGCTTCGCTGGCGCGCACCGATCCCAGACCGCGCCCCAGCCTGTCGCGCAGATCGATCAACACGCCCAGGACGTCTTTGCGGCAGCGGCGTTCGGTTTCACGCTGCACCTCGCGCTCGCGTTCGGCCATGCGGCTGGCCTGCGCGCTCAGCGTGTCGTTCAATTCCTTGAACGACCTGCCTTGCAGCTTGACTTCCTGCGTCAGCGCCGTCACGGCGGCGCGCAAAGAGTAGGCGTCGGTTGGCGCCGGTTCCACCCGGCCCTGGCTGCCTTCTACCATCGCCGCCAGGATTTCCGCGTCGACCCCGCATGGCGGATCCTCGGCGGCCAACGCGGCGTCCAGCCATTCCTCAAAACGCCGCTGGATCTGTTCCCGGCTCATCCCCCCGCTCACTTTCCTTTCGGTACCTCCAGCATTTTCAGCGCCTTCAGCCAGGGCTGCGGCCCCACGAACCGGCGCGGCGGCGCCTGGAGTTCGACAATGGAAGCAAACGGCGCAAAGGGATCCACGGAAAGCAGCGTGTCCCGCATGCGCCGCCGGGGATCGCGCAAGCTTTCATAGGCGTCGCGAATACGCTCGAACTCCTCTGGCGAGCGGTCCGGCGGATGTTCCTTCACCTTGCTCACGTAAGCCGCGCGGATGTCTTCTTCGCCGGCTTCCTGGGCGACGCCGAGCACTTCTCTGGGGTCCATTATCTGCGCCTGCCTTTCTTGCGTTTCCCGCCGAATCCCATCTCCGGCCCGAATACCCGGTTCAGCAAGGAATCGAGGGATTCGCCGCGCTGGACGGCCTTCCGGGTCTCATCGAACAGGAGTCTCGCGATCTCCGGCGGCATGCCCGGCGGGATTTCGGCGGGAAACTCGTCGAGTCCGGGATCGCCGTCGTCATCGTCCTCAAAATCCTCGAATGGACTCACGGCTTCGCCGCGTGCGCGGCGGCAGTTGGGACAGTTGCATGCGTCCGTTCCTAAGAGATCGCTATAGTCTGGGCCGGGGCGGTACGCGGTGGGGAACGTCCGCTCCGCCTTCTCCTTCCGGAGCACCGCGGCGGCCTGCTCGGGAGTGACGGGGAGATCGTCGAAAGGGGAATCGGCTACCAGTTCCACGGCCTTCTCAACCACGTCCATCTGGCGATGCGGGCGCGCAAGCTGCGCGGCCGCCAAGGCGCACACGGCCCGCCGCTCTTCCATGTACTCCGGCAGCGACGATGCCCGGAGAAGCAAAAAGCCCGCGTCGGTAGTACCGCCGCGCTCCAGCCCGGCCGCGGAGACCGCATAAGCCAGTTCGAGGCGCTCCGCGAGCAGGGCGGCTTCCGCCAGGGTCTGAAGTTGGCCCACACTGAGCGCGTGGCTGCCGCGCGGGAATTGCTTCGCCATTTCCGCCAGCCAATCCCGCGGAATCGGCTGGTTGATTTGCATGTCCTTGGCCAGTTCGACGACCCGAATCACGGCCTCGGGCAGCGCGGCGCGTTCCGCCTTGCCGAACGCCTCCACGGGAGGCGTTCTTTCGCGCCCGCCCTGCTTCGCAGCATCGGCCACACCGAAGATGAGCAGCGCGGCAGCCGCCTTGCTTTCGAGCACGCGCTCGACTTCCGCGCGGTGCGCGGCGGCTCGATCGCCCGCACCGCGAACCGTCGAGACCATGTAGCGCAGGGCTGCCAGGAAGGCCGGCCGGTCACCCTGCTGGGACTGCGGCAGCGTGTCCATCTCGGCCAGGTTCTCCTCCGCCAAATGGGGTTTCTTCTGTTGGAGATGGCGCATCGCGCTGGCCGCCAGCAGGCGCAACCGCGCTCTGCGCACAGCGGGATGCACGCTGTCGATACGCTCCGCTTTCGCCAGATATTGCAGCGCCGTATGGAAGGCGTTGCGGCTCTCCTTCTCTTCCATCAGAAGGAGTATCGGCTCGATATCCGCCGGGCGGATTTTGTGCCACGCTTCGGCCACTCTCTCGGCCGTCCCGGGGCGGTCCCGCTTCGCCCAGTCCATCCACTGCGAGAACGATTCAAAATGCGGATCGAGGGCGCAAGCGCGTTCATACAGCTCTTCGGGGTACAGGAAATACAGCTCCTCGGCCGACTTTCGGTTCTGCCGGCCGGCGTTTATTTGCAGGTCTGCCAGCAACTCGCGAGATATCTTGCGCAACACGCCCGCCATGTGGAGATAGAGCGTGGCAACTTGGGGGCCGTTCGCCGTAAACCATCCTTCGCGCACCGCCTCTTGCCGGAAGCGGTCCCAGGCCGCGGAGGCCAGCACGAGACTCTCGGGGTCGCCGTGCTCTTCCATCCCGCGCGCGACGAGCCTCATATAGTAGGCGTCGTCCGTGGCAGCCCCGCCCATGGCCTCGTGGACCTTCTTGACGTTCACATCGGCCGCCGCGCTACGGACGGAAATGTGCTGTTTCAGTCTCTCGACCCGATCGGGCGCGATCTCACGACATACCCGCACGGCTTCGCGGATGGCTTTGACTATGGCGCCGTTCTTGTGCGAGCAGAAAGCTTCCTCCAATGCCTCAAGCGCGCTTCGGAACACCGCGGGACCGGAGGTTGTGGACGATACCAGCGCGGCGGCCGCGACCGTCAGCCGCGCGGGCTGGCCGCCGAGCATCGCCTGCATCGCCGGCACCAGGGGCGCGGGCGCGGATTCAGGATGGATGGCCGCGAGGTATCGCCGGCAGGCTTCGTTTTCCATCCGGTAGAAGCAAGCGATGGCGCGCACTAACAGTTTCCAGGGCGCCAGGGGGCTGCGGCGCGAAACTTCCGGCAGTTCGACTGCCGCTTCGTCGACGGGCCCTTGCGTCACCGCGAGAAACGCGCGGTGCAACGCGGACGCAGCCAGGCGTAGAGGATGGTCCGCGGGCAAGACTGGGCAATCGGCCAGCGCCGCGAGGTCCACGGCCTCACGCGCGATAGCGGCGTCGATGGCGGCGCGGCGTTCCGCGCCGATCTCCGGATCGTTCAGCGGCCGCACCAGTTCTTCGAGCCGGCCGGCCTCTTTTTCGGCGGAGCCGGCGTGCCCATTTAGCCGCTCCCGTGTGGACGGGTAGCGCTCGCGCACCAACTCCGACAGTGCCTGGGCCTCGGCCACCAGGTTTCGATCGTAAAGCGATTCAATCCGCGCGGTGTACGCTTCCAACAGCAGCGCTTCGGAGGCCGCCGTAGGCTGCGCCTTATGAATCTCCTTGGCGGTTTCCACCGCGACCTTGTGTTTGCCGTTGGCGATCAAATGCCGGACGCTGGCCTCCGCTGCGACGCCGAGAGCGGGCGCGCTCAAAGCGGGCACAACGGCGCCGCCGGCAGAAGGCGGGTTCTTCTCAAATATATGCGACACGCGGTTCCGTGCACTTTCTTCTCGGGGGTGTTACCTAATTATGCCAGCATCGGCGGGGAGATGTCATCATCATTCCGGCCCGGCGTTTAGCACCGGCCCCGGGCCTCACTCGTAGCGCAGCGCTTCCACCGGGTCCAGGCGCGAAGCCGTAACCGCCGGCCACACGCCGAAAAACAGGCCCACCGCCACCGATACGCTGAAAGCCGTAGCCACGGCCCAACCCGGCACCTTGCAACGCAGGCTGGGAAAGACGGCGCTTACCAGCAGAGTCACCAGAACTGAGAATACGATACCGATTAGGCCGCCGGCCCCGGTGAGCGCCACCGCTTCGCTCAAAAACTGCAGCACAATATCGCGGCGGCGGGCGCCGATGGCTTTGCGCACGCCGATCTCACGCGTCCGTTCAGTTACGCTGACCAGCATGATATTCATCACGCCAATGCCCCCCACCAGCAAGCCGAGCGCCGAGATCGCCATCGAGATCAGTACGATCATGCCGGTGATCTTGTCGAAGTTTTCGATGATGGAATCCGCCGTCGAGATAGTGAAATCGTCCTCTTCATTGCGGGGTGTGCGGCGCACCTTGCGCAGCGCGCCGCGGATCTCTTCTATGGCGTCGGCGCGCTGGCCGGGGCGGGCTTTGGCGGTGAGAAAGAAACTGGTGGATTGCGGATAGCGGATACGCGCCGTTTCAAGCGGAATGACAATCTGGCGGTCGAGCCCGTTCTCCCCGAAGAAGCCGCCCTTAGCCGGCGCGAAGATGCCGGCTACCGTAAACTCGGCGCCGTCCAGAAAGATGGTGCGGCCGATGCCATCGCCCGCCGGGAACAACGCTTCACCCAGCGCGGAGCCAATCATGCAGACGCGCTGCCCGCGCAGTTCCTCCTCGCGCGTGAAGATCCTGCCCGCCTGCAACTCGCGCGGCGAGATGTCGTAGAGATTGCGCGTAGCGCCCATGACGAACAGGTTGTCGGACTCGTAACCCGGAACCTTTACGGTGAGCACATTGCCCGCCGTGGGGATGATATACAGACTGACACCTACATCTTCAATCGAACGCACCAGGCTCTTCAGATACTCCGCGTAACTGGGACGCAGGGGCTTGCGTTTGAGTTCCTTGGGGCGCGCGCCCTGGCCACTGGGATCGCCGCTGACCCGCGCGACGAATATATTATCGGGGCCGAACTCCTGGAAGAAATCGACGATGCCCTGGCGCAGGCCGGTGAGCAGCGACGCTACCGTCACCACGGTAGTGATGCCGATCACGATGCCCAGAATCGTCAGGCCCGAGCGGAACTTGTGCGCCCATACGGCGCCCAAGGCCATGGCCAGCGTCTCGCCGGGGCTCACTCGTATCCGGATATTCATTCGGCGCGCAGCGCGGCCACCGGATCGAGGCGCGCCGCCCTTCTGGCGGGATACCAGCCGGATACGATGCCCACGGCGCTGGACACTACGATAGCCAGCACCACGTAGCCCGCGGTTACCTTAAGCGTCGCCCCGAAAAGAGTGGACAGCGCCAAGGCCGCCAATGCGCCGAGCATCAGGCCCATCAGCCCGCCCGCCAGGGAGAGGAGCACCGATTCGATCAGAAACTGCAGCAGGATATCGCCTTGCCGCGCGCCCAGGCTCTTGCGGATGCCGATCTCGCGCGTGCGCTCCGTTACGCTCACCAGCATGATGTTCATGATCACAATGCCGCCGACCACCAGCGAAATACTGGTGATGGGCACCACTACGGCGGCGATCACCCCGAGGATGCTATCGACGAAGGACCGCACCGAATCGGGAGTGAGGGTGTCGAAATTGTCGTCCTTCCCCGGCGGCGTGTGAAAGTGGCTGCGCAACGCCGCGCGCGTGATATCGAGCGCCGCATCCATGGTGAGGCCGGTGCCGGCGCGGGCCTTCCCGAATACGGCGGTGCCGCGCTGGCCGCCGTACAAATCGTTATACACCGTGATGGGGATGTATACGGGATTATCGAGGCTGCGGCCGAACGACGAACCCTGGCGCTCCAACAGTCCCACCACCGTGAATTCGGTCCCCGACACCCGGATGGCGCGCCCGATGGGCGAGTCTCCACGAAAGATGGCGTCCCGAATATCCTGGCCAATTACGGCGGCTGGCCGGCGCAGGCGTTCTTCGTTCTCGGTGAAGAAGCGGCCGTCCTCCACGGGGATGTCGCGCATATCCGGCAGCGTGGCGGATGCGCCCAGGATGATGGCCCCTTCGTACACCTGATTCTCGCCTTTCACGTCGTCGGTGCGCTGCGCATAGGGGCTGTAAACGATGGAGTCGCCCGTGGCGGCGCGCAGATAGGCCACGTCGTCTGGCCGGATTCGCTTGTTGCGCCGCTGCTTGTCGGCCAATTGGCGGCTGGTGAGCCGGCCCACCGAGGCGATCTGCGCCACCAGGAAACTGTCTGAGCCGAAGGCCTTGGCGGTGATGTTTTCGGCGTATACGCCCAAGCCGTCGATGGCCGCTCCGACCAGGATGACACTGGCCACTCCGATGATCACGCCCAGCAGCGTCAGAAAGCTGCGCAGTTTATGCGCGCGGATCGAGTCCAGAGCCAGGGAGACGGCCGTAGTGAGATTGGAGAAGAAGTTCACGCGCGCGACTTGTTCCATCTTAGCGGGATTTCCGGAAATCCGCCCGCGCCGTGAGAACTATTTGACCACGCGGAACCGGAGATTCGTAAGCTGTCCCGCAGGCCGGGACAGTTGAAGAGTCTGACGCCGTCGCCGAGCAATAAGGGCGCCAGGTGGATTACCAATCTCGTCGATCGGGCCCCCTCCTGCGGACATTGCCGCGCGATGTGGCCGCTAATCGGGAGCCCGTTCTTGCCTTCGGCGGCCGGCCCAGCGATGAACCCGTCGCGCGACATCGTGAAGTGCCAAAGAACCTTGCCCCTTCTAATTATCCGACGGCGTTTCTACGCTATCGATGACGTAAGCTGGCGGAGGCGCCGCCGTCCATATCGGGAGACCATGTAGTTGCGCTGAAAGGTATCTCGCGATGAAGGATGTGGGAGCGGCTTGGAAGGTCATGATGCGCATCTGGCCTTTTCCGCTCATCGGTGCTTGCGGGCCCGGCGGATGGATAGTCGCAGTCGGTTTTGGCCCGTTCATGGCGACGGACAGCGCGTAAGCCGGCATCTCCCTTGCTTCCCGATGCATCGCGAGCTGGAATCGGTCAGCCAACAGAGATCGCAGCATCGGTCTGATTTGCCGGTCTCTACTCACCGATTCGTTTCCCGCATCGCTTTCCGGCGTGGCGACGATGTCGTACCTGCCGGAATCGGTCCACTTGGGACCGCCCACAAGCTCGTCATCGGTCAGTTCATATGCCCATTTCACGAGGATCTTCAAGGTGGCCTTTTCGGCTGTGAATCGCCCGCCGGGCAAGCGGTTGATCACAGAGCGGACTGAAGAGCGGAGCCGCCGCCAATAGCAAGCATGCCGCCACCGCTTTGTTGGCGCCCATTTCACCAGACATCGAGGGCGAAGCCGCACGCATGGCGCAGCATGTGGGGACGGGCACGAAGGGGCAGCAACGCGGCGGCGCTGTATTTGTGCAAGAGCAGATTGACAGCGGAGCGGTGGAGCGCCTGGCGCCGTTCGCTGACAAAGAACGTGGTGCCCGCCGGCTTCATCCGGGAGCGTTCCTTCCGCCAGGCCGCAATTGCCCTCAGCTCGTCGAGCCGCAGCGGGTGGGTTGTCGATAGCCCACCATTTCAACCGGGAGACATGCAAGACGCGGCTCTCGTTGTCCACCTGACCAAGTTTTAGGCCGCAAGCTTCTGACACCCTTAACCCGTGCCGGAACATCAGCGGCAAGAGACGGCGGTCGCGATCCTCGGTGCGGCTGCCCTTGGTTGCCTCGATCAGCCGTTCGACCTCCCGGCTGGTGAGATGTTTCCGGTCGTCGGCCCCGACATGCCCCACGACCTTTTCCCTACGGCCCGTTTCAGGCTCCCGCTGCCCTGTTTTTCTGGTTCTCCGAGCCTTCATCATTTTGTCAAGAGTTTGCCCTGTGCCATATGCCTGAAGCCCTTGCCAGCCGGGCAGGGGGATTCGCACTATCGACGAAATGTTTCATTTTGTCGAGAGAGAACCGAGCGTTGCGGGCGCACGGAAAGGGGTGTAGAATGCGCCAAAGCCATCAACTGAAGGATAATGAACCCATGACCGGAATCCAGTACGTGACCGATGAGAAGGGCCGCAAGGTGGCCGTTCAAATCGATCTGAAAAAATATCGGGAACTGTGGGAAGACATCCAGGATGTGCTTGTCTCGCGGTCGCGGCGTCATGAGAAGCGGATTCCGCTGGAGAAAGTAAAAGCGGGTCTGATCAACAGTGGCAAGCTCTCGCGTGCGTAACTATCGCGTCGTCTTAACCGCAAGCGCGGAAAAAGAACTGCATGGGCTGCCCGCCAAAATGATCGCCCGGATTGTGCCCCGTTTGGAACGTCTCGCGTCGGCTCCCCGTCCTCCGGGCTGCAAGAAACTCAAAGGCGGCGAAAACGAATGGCGGATTCGCATGGGCGATTACCGCGTCGTCTACGAGATTGACGACACGGCCAGGACGGTGGACGTGACGCGGATCGCTCACCGGCGCGACGTGTACGAGTGACGGCATGGTTTCGAACTATCGCCGGCTAGCCGTATTTCATGCCGCCATTTTGCACTAGACATTTGCAACATGTGTTATGACGTTGGGCATGGACACTGATGCCCAACTCGCGCAGCACTTTGCTGGCATGTGGCCGCATCTGGACGAACACACCCGCCGCCTGGTGGCCGCCAGCCAAGTCAAGCGTTGGAACGCCCAGTCGAACCTGCTGCACAGCGTTGCGCCGAAGTATCCGCAGGCGGCGCGGGATAAACAGATCGAAGGCGCGGTAGTGCTGGAGGTCCATATCGACGCCGAGGGCCGCGTGTCCGATGCAAAGGTAGTCGGCGGCCCTGAAGAGCTGAGGAGCGCGGCGCTGGAAGCCATATTGCAGTGGCACTACTCGCCTCAAGCTATGACTCTGCCGGCAACCACGCAGGTGACCATGGATTTCAAGCTACCCAAAGACGGGGCGCCCGCCGAGCCGCAGTTCGGCGACGTCCTGCCGGAGGGCAAGCGCGTGACGCTCGGGAGTATCTCGGTGGAGGGCCTCACGCCTTCGGCTCGAGACGAGTTGTTGCAGCGCTTGCCCGTCCACCAGGGAGACGCCCTGGATGCGAGCGGCATGCGCGCAGTGTTAGCCGGCGTGCGCGCATTTGACGAACATTTGCGAGTGATTCTAAATCTGTCCGGCGATGGTTCCGGCGTCTTGCGCATCCATCTGGCGGCGGGCGGCAGTGGTGCGGCGCCCACCGAGATTCGCGTCGGCAGTAACGTACAACAAGCCAAGCTGCTGGCGAAGGTGCAGCCGGTTTATCCTACGGAGGCGAAGGTCCAGGGCATAGAAGGCGCCGTAGTGCTGCGTGCCATCATCGACGAGAGCGGCAAGGTCGGACATCTCCAGGTGCTCAGTGGCGATCCGCTGCTGGCGGCCGCGGCGGTGGATGCGGTGCGGCAATGGCAGTACCAGACGACGCTTCTGAACGGCGATCCGGCCGCAGTGGTGACGGAGATTCGGGTGAATTTCACGCTGGCGAAGTGAAATTCGCCGCCGGGTGAGCTTCCGAAGAGCGGGGCTGCGAGCCTGCCCCACAATCACCGCTTGTAGATCGCGCCGCCTTTCATCACGAACGCGACGTTCTGCAGTACGCCGATATCCTGGAGCGGATCGCCGGGCACCGCGACAATGTCGGCGAAATAACCGGCTTTGAGCGCGCCGATCCGATCCTGCCAGCCGAGCAGCTTCGCCCCGTTCAACGTGCCGGCCTGCAGGGCGGCCAGCGGCGACATGCCGTATTTGACCATCAGCACGAACTCGCGCGCTTGCGTGCCGTGCGGAAACGGACCCACGTCGGAGCCCACGGCCATCGGCACGCCCGCGGCAAGCTGCGCGCGGAATTCGTGGGCATGATATTCCAGCATGCGGCGCTCGCGATCGGCCGCCTGGGACGACGGAGCATGGTCGGCGAAGTATTCGAAGATCGTGAAGGTGGGCACGGCGAAGATCTGTTTGTCGCGCATGATCCGCATGGTCTCTTCGCTGAGCTGGAGGGCATGGTCGACGGAGGCCACTCCGGCGCGCGCGGCGTACAGCGTGCCCGGCTCTCCGGTGGCGTGCACGGCCACGCGCTTGCCCACACGCGCGGCTTCTTCCACGGCGGCGCGCAGTTCGGCTTCGGTGTATTGGTAGGGCGTGAAGAACTGGCCGGCGTTGAGGGCGTCACGGCCGGTTTCGTAGATCTTGATGAAGTCCGCGCCTTCCTTAAACTGCCCGCGGATCACCGCGATCAGTTCGGCGGCATTGTTGGCCCAGGTGGCGTTGGGCAGCACATGCTGCGCGGGGTTGTAGCCGATGGCATCCTCGTGGCCGCCCAGAATATCCACCGCGTTGCCGCTGATGCGCAGGCGCGGTCCGGGCACCAGCCCACCGTCGATGGCGTTGCGTACCGCGGTATCGGCCGAGCCTGCACCTTCGGTGCCCATGTCGCGCTCGGCGGTGAAACCGGCCATCAGATCGGCCTTTGCGGCCCCCAGGGCGAGGATAGTCCGCTGCGGCACGGATTCTTCGACGGTCTGCAGATCTTCCGCGCCGGGATGCAGGAACAGGTGCACGTGCGCGTCGATCAGGCCCGGCAACAGGGTGCGGTCGCCCAAGTCGACGATTTCGGCGGCTGGCGGATGGGTGACCGTCGCGCCCACCTCCACGATGCGTTCGCCAGTGACCAGGACCTCGGCCGGTTTGAGCATTTTGCCGGTCTCGATATCCAACAGGCGCGCGGCGCGGAGCACGATGGACGTCTGGCCAAAAGCGGCGCCGGCAAGCAGCAGCGGCGCGCAGAATCGAAATGCAGTCATGATGAGATGTTACTCCCGTGGCTTCTCGGCCACCAAGCGCTCCAGGCGAATTTTTTCGCCGGGATTCCAGTCCGGGAAAGCGTCCGCGTCTTCGAAACGCAGGATGCGGAACGAGAGAAACAGTTTCAGGAGCTCGTTGTGGCGGTCGCTTCCATTTTCGTAGACGAATATGCCGCCAGGCGCCAGCGCGCGCCCGATGCGATCGGCGTCGCGGGCGGTGAGCGAACGAACGTACGTCATCGCGATGAGATCCCACTGCGCGGTGCCGAGGTCGAATTGATCGTCCGTGGCGACCACGGTATGAATCCTGACTCCGGCTCTCGCGGCATTCGCCTGCGCCAGCCGTATGGCTTCGTCGGAGGGATCGAAACCGGTGACGTCCCAGCCTTGCATGGCGAGGAACACCGTGTTGCGGCCCTGGCCCATTCCGAAATCCAGCGCCTTGCCGCGCTTGCGATCGAGAATCGCGCTTGCCAGCAGTGCGTTCGGCGTTTGGATGAAGATGGGGTCGTGGCCGCCGTAGACCTTGTTCCATAGCGCCTTCGCGCCGTCGGGGCGGGTGAACGCAAGATTGCCTAAGCGTTCCATTTCGCGCTCCGCGTCGGCCTCGGCCATGCCTTTGTCGATCAGTTCCGCGCGATACGGGCGAATCAGATTGGCGGGCTTGCTGTCGGGCGGCCGCGCGCTGAGCCAAGTGAGAAAAGCCTTCCACCGGGCCTCGGAATCCGGTTGCGCGCAGAGGATCGCACCTGTGAGGCAGAGCCAAAGCCAGCGCGCCGTCCTCACCGCAGCAGCACCTTCAGGGCGCCTTTCTGCGCGGCGCGCTCGAATGCGCGCGAGGCATCGGCCAGCGGCAATTGCTCCGAGATCATGTCATCGACGGGAATCAGATTGCGGGCGAGCAGATCGAGCGCAGGTTCGAAGCGGCCGCAGCGAGAGCCCACCAGCGTGATCTCGTTGACGATCACAGGGGCGGTGTCCACACCCACCAAGCCGTGCATAGTCGATTTCAGGATCACGGTGCCGCGCGGGCGCGTCATGCGCACGGCCTGGCGCAGGCCTTCGGGGGAACCGGTGGCGTCTACTACCCAGTCGTAGGCCATCTCCGGGAGCGCGCCGCCGGCCACTTCGGTGGCAACGCCGGCGCGGCTCGCGATTTGCAGCTTTTCACCGTGCCTGCCGAACTGGTGGACGCGGTAGCCGTACGCATTCAACACCAGGGCGATGAGCAATCCGAGCTTGCCATCGCCCAGGACGGCGATCTCAGCGCCGCAAGGGAAAGCCACTTGATCCAGAATTTCGCAGGCGGCCGCCAGGGGTTCCACGAAAACGGCGCGCTCGGTGGGGAGCGCATCCGGCAGGGAGTGCAAGTTGCGCTCGGGCAGAGTCAGGTACTCGCGAAACGCGCCGGGATGCTTGACGATGCCGAGCACGGTGCGCCCCGGACAATGCCGGCCGAGGCCGCGCCGGCACCAGCCGCACGCGCCACAAGCCAGGTTGATCTCGCCAACGACCCGGCGGCCGATCCACGCGCGCGAATCCGCCTCCACCACCTCGCCGACGAATTCATGGCCGGGCGTGCCGGCGAAGCCGTAGTAGCCGCGCTGGAGTTCCAGGTCGGTATTGCAGATGCCGCCGCAGAGCAGGCGGATCAGGGCAAAACCCTCGGGACGGTGAGGCCGCGGCTGGTCCCGCGTTTCGACGCGTCCGTTTTCCAGGTGTACGGCCAGCATGCTGGTTAGTATATCCGGCGGCGAGCCGCACCGCGTTCCACCGCTATAATTGAAGTTCCATGCCCGCTGAACTGATCTGCTTCGAGGAGCGCTGCCGTGCGCGCTTCCCGATCGCCGAAGTCATCTACAATTGCCCGCATTGCGGCGGGCTGCTGGAAGTGTGGTATCCGCCTCTAGCGGCGGCGCCGGCCGAGCTAAAGCGGATCTGGCGCGAGCGGCGCACGTCAAATGCGCCGCTGGACCAGAGCGGTGTCTGGCGCTATCGCGAGATCATTCCGTTCCTGGAATCGTACGATCGAGTGGTCACGCTGCGCGAGGGTCACACGCCGCTGCTGCCCGCGCCACCCGCCGCTCGGTATGGCGGCTTGGACGCACTTACGTTCAAGCACCAAGGATTCAATCCCACCGGTTCCTTCAAAGATAACGGTATGACTTGCGGCGTGGCGCAGGCGCTGCGGCTGGGAATGCGGCGCGTGGCTTGCGTTTCCACGGGCAACACTTCCGCCTCCATGGCCGCCTACGCCAGCGCCGCCGGCCTGGATCCGATTGTCTTCATACCGCACGGTAATATCTCATACGGGAAGCTGGCACAGGCGCTCGAATACGGCGCGAAGACCTTGCAAGTGGAGGCCAACTTCGACCAGATTCTGGCCCTGGTGCGCACGCTGGCCGAACGCCTCGGCATCTACTTGCTGAATTCGATCAATCCGTTTCGCATCGAAGGGCAGAAGACGATAATCGTCGAAATGCTCGACCAGCGCGACTGGCATCCGCCCGATTGGATCGTGCTGCCTGGCGGCAATCTGGGCAACACCGCCGCGTTCGGTAAAGCGCTGCGGGAACTGCACACGCTGGGCTTCATCGCCCGGACGCCGCGGCTGGCCGTGATTCAGGCCGAAGGCGCGGCGCCGTTCTACGAGTTGATGCGCGCGCCCGCGCACGGCTTCCACGCGGTGAGCCACCCGGATACGCTGGCGACGGCCATCAAGATCGGCGATCCGGTGTCGTGGCCCAAGGCGCTGCGAGAGGTGGCTTGTTCCGGCGGCGTGGTGGAGAAAGTAAGCGAACAGGAAATCGCGGACGCCAAAGCGGTGATCGGCCGGTGCGGCGTCGGCTGCGAGCCGGCTTCGGCGGCCACGCTGGCGGGCATTCGCAAGTTGACGGCTGCCGGTGTCATGCACGCCAACGCGGACGTGGTGGCGGTGCTGACCGGCAACCTGTTGAAGGATCCGGATTACATCTATCGCTATCACACGGGGAAACTGGAAACTCCCGGCGGGACCGCCATCCACCCACGCTTTGGCAATCAACCTACAGTGGTGCCCAACGACGCCGACCGGATCGCCGCGATTCTGCAAAAATAGAGTACCCCCAAATGCGGGTATGGTCATCCATACCTCGATTCAGGGTATTGTCCAACAACTGTACTTCTGATAGAGATGGACTGTATATGGTTACGAACCTGGGTGCCGACAACATTTCTCTCCGCGACGGCAAGTCCGTTCACAAGCAACTAGCCGAACTTTATTCCCGGCGATCGGCCGTGGATAGTCTCATCCGGTGTCTGGAAAGCTACGCCGCGTGCCAAGCTAAGAATGGGGGCCGTGTACGCCTGAAGCTAAGAAGCGCTTGACCTGACCGGCCAGCGCGTCATAGCTCATGGCGCCAGGGTGATAGAGGCGGACGATCCCCGCGCTATCCAACAGCACCAGGGTCGGCGTGGTGCTGCAGCCATATCTTTGGAAGTTTTCCGTGCCGAGGGGGGCCGTCATGCTTCCGAGCGGCGCGTAAAACCGCCGTCGAACTTGCTCGGCATAGCGAGTTTCCGTTTCGGGCGTGGCGTCGCCGGCGGCGGTGTAACCATAGAGCTGCGTGGGACCCACCAGCACCAGGCCTTTCGGGCCATAGGTTTCCATCAGCCGCGCCAGGATGGGCACTTCCGCTTTGCAATCGCCACACCAGTGGGCCCAGAAGAAAAGCAGTACGGCGTGGCCTTTCAGCGCCGCCAGCGATAAGGGCTCCCCTCCCAACCAATGGCTGACGTCGAGGGCGGGCGCGGTTTTGCCCTCCAGGGTCAGTAGATTGATGTTCTTTTGAATGCGGGGCGCCAGGGCCGATACGCTCCACGTGGCCATTTCGGTTTGGAGGTAGGAGACGGCATCGGCGCGCTGGCCGCGGGCCGCCAGTACCTGCGCATGCACTTCGATGGCGGCGCCCAGCGCGGTAACTATAGGAGCGTCGCCTTTACCCGTTCGATTGAGTAGTTCGAGGGAAAGCTGCCGCGTTTCGATCGCGTATTTGTCCGCGTGATCGTATTGCTTATTATCCAGGGCGCCGCGCGCCAGCCACGAAAGCGCTTCGAGCATGTCGGGCGTCACGCCCGCCTTCGCGCGGTAGCTCTGAATCTCGCGGTCCGCCAGTGCGAAATTTCGCGCATCGGATGCGGCGCGCACGTCGGCTACAATGTCGGCGCCGGCCGCCAGTGCGATACAGCCCAACACCACTGCCAGTCCGAATTCGCGAGTCCCGTTCATGAAGCGTGCGCCAACGGCTGTTCGCGCAACAGGTTCAGAAAAGCCTGCGCCGCCAGATTAAACTTCTTGCGCTTGCGGTGCACGATGCCCAGGGGGCGCAACAACGCCGGCGCATGCAGGGGCACGGAAACCAGACGGCCCTGCTCGATTTCGGTCTGCATGGTGCGCTCCGGCAGGATGCTGATTCCGGTACCTAACGCCACGGCTTCCTTGATGGTTTGTATGTTGTCGAACTGCATCACCCGGTTTACTTCCACGCCCTGGTCGCGGAAGAAGCGATCCAGTTCGCGCCGGATCAGCAAGTCCTCGTCGAAACCGATGAAGTCCTGGCCCGTGAGATCGGCGGGCTGCAGGATCGTTTTGGCGGCCAGCGGATGCGAGGGCGCCAAAGCCACGGCCATACGCTCCTTGCGCCACGGAACCACAGCCAGTTCACGCTTGGCCACGGGATAGCTTACCAGTCCCAGGTCCGCGTGATCGCCTAAGACGGCTTCGTAGATCTTATCGGGGCGCAGATAGTCGACGTGCAACTGCGCTTGCGGATGGCGCCGCTCGAACTCCTGGCGCAGATGCGTCATCTCCGAGAGGCCGATGGAGTAGATGGAAGCCACCCGGACAGCCCCTTCGGCTTGACCTTTGAAGCGTTCGAGCGCCACCAGGAATTGCTCCTCCCTGCGCAGGACTTCACGGCAGAAATCCGCGTAGAGCTTGCCGGCATCGGTAAGCGCCAGCGGCCGCGTGCTGCGATCCACTAAGCGCAGGCCAAGTCGGCGTTCCAGCTCCTGGACATGCTGGGTGGCCGCGGATTGGCTGATGCCGTTGTGCACGGCAGCCTTACTGATGCTCTTGCTCTGGGCGATTTCTTTGAACAGCTTGGCTTCGAAAAGATGCAAACAACGTTATTGTAACATAAGTTTGACTTATGTTGAGTTGGCGCGCCAGGCCGGGTGGCCGATCTGTTTGTAGATCTCGTCCTTAACGATTTTCCAATCGCCAAAAGGCCAGGAAACCCACGAGAAAAAGTAGCGCAAACCCCCACGACCGACTCGCGGTGCACAACAAAACAAGCGAGAGCGCAATTCACGCTAAAGTCCAGCCGCGCCATTTCTTCGTACCAGGGTTCCACATTCTCTACTAGGGCGCCACGCGGAAGGCGGTGTTGCTCGAAAGCGTGCGGTGTGAAGTTACCACCTGGACCGTTCCGCTGGTCGCGCCGGAGGGTACGGTGGCCTTCACCAGCGAGGGCGACAAAACGGTGAATGCGGCGGGTGTGCCATTAAAGCTGACGCCGCTCACGCCGGTCAGATCGGTTCCCAGAATCTTAATGGGCATTCCCGCCTTGCCGGAGGTAGGCTGTGTCTCCACAAACGGCCCCAGCCCCACGGACAGCCTGAACACCGTGCCACAGCCTTGCGTACCGCAGGTGGTATTGGTCCCGCCCCCGGCCGTTGTCCCGTAGAAATCTCCGCTGGTGGACTGGACCAGCCCCGCCCCAGGTAATTGGCCATCCGTGCATGCGGCCTGGGCGCAGAAGTTGTATAGTGTCGTCAGCGTGCCGCCCGGCGAGAGTTTGAAGATCGTTCCATATTCGTTGGCATCGCCCCCGTAGGTCGTCTTGTAGGTTGTCCCGGCAGTTGTTCCGTAGAAGTTCCCATCGGTGGCTTGGGAAATCCCGGAGGGGTATTGGCCGTCCGCGCACCCCTTTCGGGAGCAAAAGCTGTAGAGCGTCGTAAACGCGCCACCCGGTGTGATCTTAAAGGCCGTTCCGCCCCCGAATGGCGCACCACCGGGATTGGTCCCGCCTTGCAAGGTTGTCCCGTAGAAGTCTCCATCGGCGGCTTGTACCAGGCGCGACGCGGGGTAAGAGCCGTCCGCGCATTCAGCTTGGGCGCAGAAGCTGTACAGGGTAGTTAGCTTGCCCCGCGCGGTGATCTTAAAGATCGTGCCGGAGCCGTGCGCCCCGTCAGCCCCGTTGGTCCCGTAGAAGTCCCCATCGCTGGCCTGGATGAGCCCCGCAATGGGCGCGGCGCCGTCGATGCACCCGCTTTGGGAGCAGAAGCTGTATAGCGTCGTCAGCGTGCCCGTCGGGCTGATTTTGAAGACCGTCCCAAGTCCGTAGGCTCCGCCGGACGAGGTGGTGCCGTAGAGGTCCCCATCGGTGCCCTGGACCAGCCCTCCGATGGGACCATTGCCATCGCCGACATTGAAGCTATGCAGCGTGGTCAGAGTGCCGCCCGGGGTGATTTTGAAGATTGTGCCACAGCCGTACAAGCAGCGGCTGCCAGTCCCGCCCCACTGCGTTGTCCCGTAGAAATCGCCATTGGTGGCTTGGACCAGCGCCGCCGCTCCGATGCCGGCCCCGCACAGGTAATAGCAGACTAAGGAATCGAGCGCCGTTAGCGATCCACCCGGCGTGATTCCAAAGACTGTCCCGATGCCGTCTACTCCGCCCCACTGGGTTGTCCCGTAGAAGGTCCCATTGGCAGCCTGGACCAGAGTCGCGTAAGGGCTGGCGCCGTCCGTGTTATCGAAGCTCTGCAGCGTGGTGAAGGTTTGCGCCGGCAGCGCCGCCGCGACGGCCGCACACAGCACCAAGCCAAAGCAAGTGTTAGCGATTCGCACGGCTCCCATTCTACAATGGGCCGCTATTCGGCGCGCGGTGCCTCAACCGGATTGATCGAGGCCGCGCTGAGAATCGCATGAATCCACATGGTATTGCCGCCGTGCACCGGCGGCACCTTCGAGAACCTCATGGAGTTTGGCCTTTTTGGTGGGGCAGGCCTCCAGGCCTGCGCGGGTTCTCCAGAACCCGCTCCGCGGCGAGCTTCGCTCGCCGGCGACCGCAAGAGTGCGGTCGCGGCAGGCACGAGTGCCTGCGCCACGCCGCGGAAAAATGTAGAAGGTCGAGGAGCCGGCTGAAAGCCGGCTGCGGGCAGAATTGCCCGCCCTACGGTGCACGCTACTCGGCGCGCAACGCGTCTACCGGATCGATCGACGCCGCGCGCCGTGCTGGAATATAGCTGGCCAGGAGCGCCGCGGCGCCCAGCCCGGCAGCCACAGCCGCCAGAGTTTCCGGGTCCGCCGAGCGCACGCCGAAGAGCAGGCCGCGCAGGAGCGTTGCCGCGGCCACCGAGGCTACCAGGCCGATGGCGAGTCCGGCGGCGATCAACCAGCCCGCCTCTCTCAGAATGAGCCGATACACCGTGGCCGGCTGCGCGCCGAGCGCCATGCGCACGCCGATCTCGCGCGTTCTCCGGCTGACCGAGTACGCGATCACCCCGTAGAGACCGGCCGCCCCGAGCAGCAAGGCCAGCAGGGCGAAACCGCCCACCAGCCATGCGGAGCAGCGCCGCAAGTAGGCCGCCGGCGTATTATCGATGCGGTCGCGCATGGTCCGCGGGTCGTAAGTAGCGATGCCCGGATCGATACGATGAATGGTGGCGGCGAGCGTGGGAAGCAGCGCCTGCTCGCCTTTGGATGTTCGCACCGCTAGGGAAAAATGGTCGTCCGGATCCTGAGTGAAGGCGACATACAGAGTGGGCCAAGTGGTCTCGTCCAGCGGGCCTTCCTTGATGTCTTCCACGATGCCTACAATTTCCATGGGCTTCGCGGACGCGGGCGTATAGGCGATCTGTTTACCCACTGCGTTCTCGCCGGGGAAATATTTCTCGGCGAGTGCGTGGTCGATGATAACGACTGGCGGTTTCGAGGCGTCGTCGGCCTCGGTGAAGTAGCGGCCGCGCAGGAGCTTCGCGCGGAGCGTGGTGAAATAGCCGGCGCTGACCTGCCGATAACCGACTTCATTGTGCTCACCGTGGAAAGGACGGCCGATCACACGAATCCACATGGTATTGCCGCCGCGCACCGGCAGCATGCTGGAGATCGCCACGGACTCCACGCCGGGCAGGCGCGCAACCGTGTTGGTGACTTCGTGCGCCATGGCTACAACCTTCGTGTTGTCGGCCCGGATGGCCTGCGGTTCCGCGATCTGCAACGTCGCCAGGTGGTCCGGCCGCATTCCCATATCCACGTGCAGGAGGCGGTAGAAGCTCTTGCCGAGCAGTCCCGCGCCAACCAGCAGTACAACGGCGATGGCCAGCTCGGCCACCACCAGATTGGCGCCCAGCCTGCGCCACGTGGTGCCCGCGGAACCGCGGCCGCCTTCCGCAAGTCCCTCACGCAGGTCCGGTGAGAACGATCGCGAAGCGGGCGCGAAGGAGAAAAGCACTGCCGCGGCTAGGGCAACCGCGGCGGCAAAAACCAACACGTGGAAATTCAACCCGAGGCCTTGGAGAAAGGGCATGCCGGCCAATTGGTCCGCGCCGATGAGACCGATCAGGATCCCGATCAGCCAGTGTGCGGATGTCACGCCGAGCACCGTCGCCGAGGCTACCACCACAACCGCTTCGGTCACGAACTGGCTCACCAATCGGGCGCGCGATCCGCCCAGCGCGCTGCGCACGGCGATCTCCCGCTTGCGGCTTTCCGCGCGCACCAGCATCAGGCTGCTCACGTTCACGCAGGCGATTAAAAGCAGCAGTCCGGCGCCCGACAGCAGCACGATCAGGATGGGGCGGATGCGCCCCACTTCCAATTCGACGAGAGAAATCGCCGATCCGCCCTGGCCAACATTGGAGGTGTACTGCTTTTCCAATTGGCCGGCGATGAGTTTGATATTCGCGTCGGCGGCGTCGATGGAGACGCCGTCCCGTAAGCGCGCCACGGCGTGCAGGCTATGGCAGCCGCGTGTCTGGTAACAGGAATTGGCGTTAGTGCGCAGCGCGGCCCAGAATTCCGGATCTCCGGCCGCGGCAAAGTGGAAGCCCGCGGGCAGCACACCGACGATCGTGTGGACGTCCCCGTTGAGGGTCACCGTCTGGCCCAGCACGTGCGCGTTTCCGGCGAATCGCTTCTGCCACGCGGCGTAGCTCAGCACGACGGTGGGCGGCGCTTCCGGCGTATCTTCGCCGGCGCGGAAATCGCGGCCCAGCGCCGGCGCCACGCCGAGCGTGCGGAAGAAGGCGGCGGTCACGCGCGCGCCGCCTGCCATTTCCGATCCCGCGCCGCTGCGTAAGGTGAAGCCGGTGCCTTCGAATGCATCCACGGCGGTGAAGACTTTGTTCAGCCGTTTCCAGTCGAGGTAGTCGGGATACGAAAGAGGGCAGCGCGGGCAGAATTGGACCGTCTCGAAAAGACCCACCAGCCGCGCGGGATCGCGATACGGCAGGGGCTTGATTAAGGTGGCGTCCACAAACGCGAAGATGGCCGCGCTGGCGCAAATGCCCAGGCCCAGCACCAGCACGGCGGTGCCGGTGAAGCCGGGGTTCTTGCGCAACTGCCGAATTGCGTAGCGCGTGTCCCGCCACAGGTTTTCGAGAAGCGGCACGGAACGGCGGTCGCGGTAAGCTTCCTTGGTGGGTTCCACGCCGCCCAATTTGAGAAGCGCGTCGCGGCGCGCCTGCTCCGGACGCATGCCGGCGCGAATATTGTCGTCGATGTGCAGTTGCAGATGGGATTCAATCTCATCCGCCAACTCGCGTTCCCGCCGGGTGGCCGGTCCTAAGCCGGCCAGCCGGACCAACGATGCACGCAGCCTCCTCATACCGCGTCTCCCGAGGGAGAGAGGAAGCGGGCCAGGATGGCGGTGGCTTGTTGCCAATCCCGCGCTTCTTTTTCGAGCTGCTTGCGGCCCTGGCGCGTGAGCTTATAGAACTTCGCTTTGCGATTGTTCTCCGACACTCCCCATGCGGAGGCGATGGAGCCCTCCTGCTCCAGTTTCAGAAGCGCGGGGTAGAGGGTTCCATAGTTCAGCGAGAGAAGATTGCCGCTGGTTTGCTCGATGCGGCGCGCGATTCCGTATCCGTGCAGCGGTCCCATGGTTTCAATGGTCTTCAAGACCATCAGGGCCAAGGTGCCTTGCCATACGTCCGCTTTGTCGTTCATATTGCTTACCAATAGAACGTACCACATCTTGTATGGGAAAGCAATAGGTGTCCTGGGTGCGGCTAGAGCCGGCTAGGACCCGGCTGCGCGCGGCTCGAAGGCCGTGGCAATTCACAAGCCCACCGTCTTCCCGGCTATTCTTTATTTTCAATAGCTTGACGGCCAAGAATACGCCTTTTGATCGAACTTCCTAGTTTTGCCTTGGTAGGATGGAATCGGCATGAGGAAACCGGAAATCGCCAAACGCCTGGCCCGCCAGTCGGGGGTCTCCAGTGCGGAGGCTGCCGACCAGTTGGACCGCGTCGTCAACCAGATCCTGGCCAAGCTGCGCCAAGGCAAGCCGGCGCCGTTCCCTGGGCTGGGCCAGTTCACCCCCGGACCCAAAGGGTGTTATCAGTTCAAGAAGGAGAAGCCGGCGGGCCATGGACGAAAATAACTTGCAATCCAGTGCGCAAGTGGCCCGTCTGGTCCGCCAATGCCTGGCCGAAGGCGCTAGCGTGGAGATCGATGGGCTGGGCACGTTCCTGCCGGACGCCCAGCGCGGCTTCCGGTTCCAGCCGCGCAACCGGCCCAAGGTGTTCGTGGCCTATGTGCAGGAAGACGCGGACGCCGCCGAGCGGCTATTCGAGGATCTGGAAACCTGCGGCTTCGATCCCTGGCTGGACCGCCGCAAGCTGTTGCCCGGCCAGAACTGGCCGCGCTCCATTGAAGAGGCCATCAGCACGTCGGATTTCTTCCTGGCATGCTTTTCGCACTGGTCGGTCAAGAAGAAGGGCGGGTTCCAGGCGGAGATCCGCTACGCGCTCGATTGCACGCAGCGCATTCCGCTCGACGAGATCTTCCTGATTCCGGCCCGTCTGGACGCTTGCCCCGTGCCCTTGCGCATCCAGCGGGAAACGCAATACATCGATCTTTTTCCCGATTGGGACCGCGGCTTCCGCCGCATGGCCACGGCCATGCGCCGCCAGTGGAACCGGCATGCCGCCACCTGAGCGGTAACCAGCGGTAACCGGCCGCCCGCCCGGCGCGTCCCATCCTCCAGCTATCCTGATATTCGTATGCCTGCACTCCGCCCTTATTGGTTTGGTTTCGCACTGGTCCTCATCGCAGCCCCTCTGCCTGCGCCCGGCCAGTATCCGCCCGGCCAATATCCGGGTGGCGTGCCTCCCAGTAACGGCGGTATGGGTATTCCCTTCCCGCGCCGTCACAAGAAGGATGAGCAGGCGGCCCAATTGACCAGCACCACCGGCATGCTGCGGCGGCTGCGGAAGGACGAGGTGATCATTGAGGCGGACGATCATCGCATTCTGAATTTCAAGCGCACCGACGCCACGCATTTCCTAAAGCTGGGCAACCCCATCAAGGCGGCGGATTTGGCGCCTGGCGACTTTGTGGAAGTCGAGTCCAGCGAGGACGACGAGGGTTTCCTGACAGCCGTCAACGTGATGTGGCAGCAGGATGGGACCGACAAGGATCGCGCGCATGCCATCCTGCCGGTGGAGACTTCGCTCGCCAAAAGCGCCCACGAAAGGGACAGCGCCAAAGAGAAGGACAGTGCCGCGCCGGAGCCCGCGCCGCCGGCCAAGCCCGCCGCCCAGCCTGCCGGGCCGGCCGCCGCTCCCGCCCCCGCTCCGGCTCGCTCTCCGGAGGAATCGAATCCCGCGGACCTCAACGCTCCCGTCAAAGGCGAAGTCAGGTCCGTGCAAATCGATCCCGACGATCAAGGTCCGCCGGTGCTGAAGCGCAGCGGCCCCGCTTCCCGTAAGGAAGCCGAACCAGCTCCGCCGCCCGCCGCGCCATCGGCCGCGCCCGCGCCCGAACTGTCGGCCCGAAATCAGCCGCCCGCGTCCGCCGAATCCGAGCCGCCGGTCCGCGGACCGCAGCGCCCCGAGGAAGTCATCATCGAAAAAGCGCGGGAGGCTGCCGGCAATTTCCTGGAAAGTCTGCCCAACTACTTCTGCCAGGAGCTGATGACCCGTTATCAGAGCGAACCGAATTCCAAAAACTGGCAGCCGCGCGACGTCGTTTCCATGGCGCTGGTCTACGAGCACGGCGAAGAGAGCTACCGCAACCTGGCGGTGAACGGCAAACCCACCAAGAGGAGCATAGAGGATTTGCCCGGATCATGGTCCACCGGCGAGTTCGGCAGCGTGTTGGCGGATCTGTTCTCGCCCGCCACGGCGGCGGATTTCGAGTACCGCAAGGAGTCCCGCTTAGCCGGCCGCACGTCCCTGGTTTATGACTTTTCGGTGGAACGCGAGCGTTCCCACTGGCGCATCATGGTTGCCTCGCAACTGGTCCAGCCCTCTTACCAAGGTTCCGTGTGGGTCGACAAGGAAACCCACCGGGTGCTGCGCATCGAGATGCAGGCGACGCACATCCCCGAAGCTTTCCCGAGCGATAAAGTGGAGATGGCCACGGATTACGAATTCGTCCGCTTTGGCGAGCGGCAGTTCCTGGTGCCGGTGCACGCGGAATCGATGGGCTGCCAGCGCGACACGAACACTTGCACGCGCAACGCCATCGACTTCCGCAACTACCACAAGTATTCGGGCGAATCCAGCATCACGTTTGATAAGTAAGCGGCGGCGCGGGGGCTGGAGCGGCCACCATGGTGCGCACGAGGTTGTCCGTCTGCCGCCACCAGCCGTCGAAAACCCTACCGTCGTACTCTGCGCGCAGGGGTTGCCAGACGACGGCCGAAGAGTGCGGCTGCAGGTCGACGGCCACGCTGCGCGTGTCCAGGCGCAGCCCCTCGCCGAGCGCCTTGAGCGCGCTTTCCTTGGCGCTCCACAGCAGCGCCAGAAGCCGCCAGCGATCCGCCTCGGTCGCCTGCGCGACCAAGTCCTGTTCCTCGGCCGTGAAGTAGTCCGTGGCGAAGGCGTCGCTGCGCGGTTCGGCAATTTCGAGGTCGCAGCCTAACATGGCCGGCGATCCGGCGATCGCGCAGGCCGCGCGCCCCTCGCGATGGCTGATCGAGATGGTGACGGGCGCCGGTTCATTCCCGAGGAAGGCTTCCGGCGCGCCGCTGGGAGCCGCACGTATTTCCACGCGCGCGAGCGAGCTGGGATCGACGGGCAGTTTCAGATAAAAGGACACCGCATGCTTGGCCGTCCAGCGCCCCAGCCGCCAATCGGCGCGGCGCTTCGGGAACCGCATGCCGCTCAGGCGGACGGCTTCCGCGGCGCCCAGCCAATCGTCGGCGGCGGGCAGGTCCGCCAACGTCTGTTCCAGCCACCACGTGGCGTACGCACTCGTGCGTGCCGTGCCGGCACTCGTGCCGGCACAGGCGAGCGTAGCTCGCCCGGCATCCAAGCTACACCAACGCTGCATGCAACACGCTCAACGGTTCCACATCCACCGCATCGGGATGCGCCACCATCTTATATCCGCGAAGCTGCAGGTAGCGGTTTCCCTTGGTGTCCACCACGTCGGCTGCGAAGCTGCCTTCCTCCGCATCCGGTGTCACCACGGCATACAACGGCCCGTCGGCCAGGTGCGGCGCGCGCCACAAACGGACTTGGCCGACATGCAGCGGCAATCCGATGCGGCCTTGCCCGGCCACTTCGCGCAGCGCCGCCGTCTGGAAGCAAAGCTCGATCAATCGGGGCGCCATCGCCAGCGGATTCTCCGGCGGATAGTGGCCGTTGGGCAGCCCTTTGAAGAACTGGCCCACGGCCTGGTGGTCGTTGAGCCACGCCCGCTCCAGAACCTGGTAGGCTGGCCCGTGAAAGAACACTCGATAAATATTGGCGGCCTCGACCATCGCTCCGTCCGGCTCGCCCAGCGGCGGCGCGGACACCGTTTCCGGCACCTGCCTGGTCAGCCGCACGCGCGCCGTGAAATGCGTAGTCGTTTGCGGCTCGGTCTGATTCGGAAGCGAGCGGCTGCCATTCAGCCGGCACTCCGCGACCACCGCCTCGCCCTCTGGCCGGAACACCGCCTCAATGGTCACGGTGCGCGGCTCGCCGCGATAGAACTTAAACGGCGCCAGGAAGTTCACATCCTCGACCGCCGCGATGTGCCAGCCGGGCAGCATGCACAAGGCGGCTTCCGCGAATGCCTCGATGCCCATCACGCCCGGCAGCACCGGCTTGCCTTCGATCTGGTGATCGTGCAGGAACGGTTGCACAGCCGGGTCCAGCGTCGTCTCGATGGTCACGCTGCCTTGCAGGCCGATGCCGGCGATCCTGCCGATCATGGGTCCGTGCGTGAATAAGGCGGTTGTATCCACACCGCCGGCCGCATCCCACGCCGCCGTCATGATGCCGAGCGCGCCCGCGACGACCACTTCGCCGCGCGTGCCGCCCGCGGTCAATTCGCGGCGGATCCAGGGAATCCCGGCCTCCGGCGGCAGCATGTCGATGCCCGCGCGCGCCATCATCTCCGGTATCGAGCCGCGCGTGGCCATGCCGATACCGCCCCACGCCGTCCAGTCGATGGCGATACCGCGCGTCGCGGGCCGTGTGGTGCGGAAGCTGGAGGCGATCTTGCACATCAGATCGTTGGCGGAGCTGTAATCCGCCTGCCCAGCGTTGCCGAAGCGGCCGGCGATGGAGCTGAACGCCACCGTCGCGCCGAGTGGCATATCGCCGATGGCATGCAGCAGGTTGAACCAGCCGTCGGCCTTCACGTCGAAGACCAGGTCGAACTCGCGCGGATCTTTATCCGGCAGGAAGCGGCTGCGCTCCAGGCCGGCGGCGTGCAGCAGCACGTCTATGCGTCCGCTGCGCTCGCGAACTTTGCCGACGATTTGCGCCACCGCGTCCGCGTCCGTCAGGTTGACGCTGAAATAGTGGGCGGTGCCGCCGGCTGCGTGCACCGCGTCGATGGCGCTGCGGGCCGCCTGCGCGCGCTCCAAGCCGGCCAGTTCCTTCTCCACCAGCGCCGGCGTGGCGCGTTTCCCGCGGGCCTTGATGCGCGCGTGCAGGTCGCGCATCAGACCTTCTTTATCGGTCGTCAGGCGTTGCAGGTCCCGATTCCCCGGTTCAGGCTCGGGAATCAGGTCGAGCAGATAAAACGTGCCGCCGGATGCCGCCGCCAGATCGGCTGTGATCGCCGATACGATACTGCCCGCCGCACCGGTGACCAGGAAGACTGTCTCTTTGTCCAGCGCGATGCCGGGCTGTCCGTCTACTGCGGACTGTTCTTCAAGGCTGATGGTCCAGCGCAGCCCGCCTTTGTAACCCATCTCGACTGCGCCGGGGTCGCGAAGGGTTTCGGCCACCAGGGCCTCGGCCACTTCCACGGCGTTGCGTTCGGCTTCGAAATCGACGGTCTTCACGAAGGCGTCCGGACGCTCCCGCTTGTAGGTCTTGGTGAAGCCGGATACCGCGCCGCCCATTGGTGCAAAGGCTCCGGCATCGTCATAACCGTGCTGCCCGCCCAGCCGCGTCGCGGAAACCAGGAACGTGTCCGGCGCCGCAATCTGTTCGTACAGCGCGCGCATGGTGGTGTACAGCGATTTGGCCCGCACGCCCAAGGCTTCGCGCCAGGTGGCCAAGTCCATGTCGGTCAGGCTGCCTTCGTAGTCGAGCGCGGGCAGCCAGTAGACTCCGTGTACGGTGCCGGTGATCGGCGCGCCGTCGAGCAGCAGGACTTCCGCGCCGGACTCCCGCAGCCGGCCGGCCAAGGCTTCCGCCACGCCGCCTTTATCGGCCATGATGGCGATCCTCCGGCCGGGTCCCAGCGTGACGGCGGATGGCTTGCACATGGCGAGCGGCGGACGCAGGGTGGGCGCCGGGACGCGGCGCGGGAACTGTGCGTTCGATTGCGGGCTAAGGGCGGGCGCCGGCGCAGCGGGCTGCGGCTTTGCTTCGGATTCCGCCGCGGCAGCCGTCAGGTCCGGCCGCATCTCATACACGAAGCGGATCACATGCGAGAGCGTGGGGAAGTCGCGCAGCTTGCGATTCTCATCGCGCGGGATGTTGTAGATCGCGCGCACGGAGGCGAACAGGTCGGCCTGCTTGACCGTATCGACTCCCAGATCGGCTTCCATGTCCAGATCGGGATCGAGCATGTCGAGCGGGTAGCCCGTCTTCTCTGCCACCAGCGCCAGCAGCCGCTCTCTGACGGCATCTGCCGCCGCTGGGGGCTGGATGCTGGGGGCTGGCGGCTGGGGCGGCGCTGCGGGCGCCACCGCGGCTTTCACCAGATCCGGCCGCATCTCATACACGAAGCGGATCACGTGTGCCAGCGTGGGGAAGTCGCGCAGCTTGCGATTCTCGTCGCGCGGGATGTCGTAGATCGCGCGGACGGAGGCGAATAGATCGGCTTGTTTGACCGTATCGACGCCCAGATCGGCTTCCATGTCCAGATCCGGATCGAGCATATCGAGCGGGTAGCCGGTCTTCTCTGCGACCAGCGCCAGCAGCCGCTCCTTGACGGCATCTGCCGCCGCTGGGGGCTGGATGCTGGGCGCTGGCGGCTGCGACGGCGGCGCTTCGGGCGCCATCGCGGTTTTCACCAGATCCGGCCGCATCTCATACACGAAGCGGATCACGTGTGCCAGCGTCGGAAAATCGCGCAACTTGCGATTCTCGTCGCGCGGGATGTCGTAGATCGCGCGGACCGATGCGAATAGATCGGCCTGCTTTACCGTATCGACTCCCAGATCCGCTTCCATGTCCAGATCGGGATCCAACATGTCGAGCGGGTAGCCGGTTTTTTCGGCGACCAGCGCCAGGAGCCGCTCTCTGACCGGATCTACAACTGCGTGGGGCTGGGGGCTGGGGGCTAGAGGCTGGGGTTTTGTTGCCGGCGCAGCGGCGGTCTGAACCAGGTCCGGCCGCCGATCGTGCACGAACCGGATCACATGCGCCATGGTGGGAAAGTCGCGCAGCTTGACCTTGTCGTCGCGGGCAATACCATAGGCTTCGCGGACGGATGCAAACAGATCCGCCTGCTTCACCGTATCCACTCCCAAATCGGCTTCGAGATCCAGATCGAGGTCCAGCATATCGGACGGGTAGCCGGTCTTCTCGGCCACCAGGGCCAGGATGCGGTCCTTTACCGGATCGTCCACGACGGCGGGGCGGGCGGTTTCGCGTGCCGCCTCGACCTTAGCCGGCGGCGGCGGTGGCGGCGCCACTTTGGTCTCGACCACCGGCTGCGGCTTCGGTTGCGGCCTCGCAGGCGGCGCCGGCGCCTCCCGCACAACCTCGGCCACGCGCGCCTCCGCTACGCGATCCCGCACGCGCAGCGTGCGTTGCACCACTTCCAGATCGGCGCCCCCGGGACCCGCGACGCCCGTCAGCCACGCGCTCCAGGCAGTCGCATCCGCAATGCGCGTGGCGTAACCAAGCGCATGCGGACTGGTCCGCACGCCATCTTTCGGCGCCAGCCAATGCAATAGCGTCATGCTGACTTGCGAGCCAAACCCGGCGCCCAACCGCAGCGCGTACTCCACGGGATAGCCGCCGCCCTTCGATAAATTCAGATTGCCCAGCTCGGGGTCGACCTCTTTGAAATTGGCGACCGGCGGCACGCATCCGGTTTCGAGCGCCTTCACCGCGACCACGTCTTCGATGCCGGTGCCCATGGCGTGGCCCGTGAAGCCCTTGGTGTTGGAGATCAGGATGTTGTCGGCTACGTCGCCAAAAACGCGGCGCAGCGCGTGAATCTCCGCCGAGGCGCTGCCGCCGCGCGCGGGCGTATAGGTTTCGTGGGACACGAAGACCATCTTCGAGGCTGCCTCGCGCCGCCGGAAGCCGTTGCCGGCTTCGGCCTGACTAACCAGTTTCTCCATCACCTGGCAGATGTGTTCCGGATCCAGGCGCGTGCCATGAAAGGCGCTGTTGGCGGTCGCCGCGCTCAGCAACTCGCAGATCGGCCGGATGCCGCGTTCGCGCGCCGCTTCCGCGCTCTCGATCACCATGGCGGCGGCGCCCATCCCCATGATCATGCCGTGCCGGCGGCGGTCGAACGGCGTGGCGGCTTCCTCCACGATCTCGTCGGTGGCAGCCGCGCCGCTGGCCAGGAAGCCCGCGCCAAACCATTCAATCAGGTGGTCGGTGGTGATATCGTCCGCCGAAACCACGATGACCCGGCTGCACCGTCCAGCGCGGATCCAATCGTTGGCCAGCGACACGGCCTGGGTGGTGCTGGCGCAGGCCGAGTTGATTTGCGTGTTCGGGCCGCGCGCGCCGATGAACTCGGCGAATTGCGAATGCCCCATCGATAAGATGTGGAACAGGAAGCGGCGGTCGAAGTTGTATGGCGTACGCTCCATCTCGGCGCGCAGGTCGTCGATGCGCCGCGCCATCTCCTGCCCGACGGTGGAGCGTCCCTCGGCTTCCACCAGGCGGGCGTACATGCTCTCCAGCATGGCCAACTGGTCGCGGCGCGCGCGATCGGCGTAATAACGCTCCATCTCGGCCGCGAAGGAATCGAAGCCGGGGAATACGGAGGAAAAAATCACGCCGGTATCGTCGCGCAGGGCGTCCGGCAATCCCCAGCGCTCGGGCAATTGCGTGCCCTTGCTGGTGGTTTTATAGCGCATCACCAGCGGGATGCCGGCATCGCGCAGCGCGTCCAGGCCCACCGCGATGGCCAGTTGCGTGGCGCGGTCCAGGGCGGCCAGGCGGTCGGCGGATATGCCGAACTCTTTTGCCAAATCGAAATCTCCGCCGCGGCCGGCCAGCTTGATGACTTCCGACAGATTGGTGATGGATTCGAAAGTCGGCCCGCCTTTGTCGCTCTTGAGCAGGCGGGTGATGTGCTTGTCGAGCATGGCGCGGCGGAAGCGCGTAGGAATCACATCGATGCATTGTTCGCCGCGCAGGATGCGGGCGATGTTGCCGTCGTCGAAGATTTGGCCAGGCCCGGGCAGTCCGAGAGCGGCGCCGGTGATCGTCACCGGCTGAACTTGGAGGGCGGGCTCGAGCCCGCGCGGGGCTTCCGCCCCGCTCTCCGTCTGTCCTGCCCCACAACCCGCCGCGTACAGCCCGCACAACGCCTGGTTGAAGGCCGGGATATCGCCGAATTTCGGATGATTGGTAAAAACCGCCAATACATCGGGCCGGTCGCCGAGCACATCCTCGACAAATCCCTGCAAGGCCTTCTTCGGTCCGACTTCCACGAAGACGCGCGCGCCGGCATCGTAGAGCGTGCGCAGGCCCTGGATGAATTGCACCGGTGAAGCCACTTGCCGGGCCAGAATGTCCAACATCCGCGGCACGGCTTGGGGGCCTGTGGGATAGAATTCGCCGTTCACGTTGGCCACGATCGGGATGTGCGGCGATTCCAGATGCAATCGCTCCAGCACTTGCCGCAGCGGCGCGCTGGCCGGCGCCACAATCGAGGTGTGGAAAGCATGGCTGACCGGCAGTGGCACCGCATTGTAGCCGGCTTTTTGCAACAGTTCCATGGCCTGCTCGACAGCCTGGCTGGCGCCGCCGATCACCGCCTGTGTGTTGCTGTTGAGATTGGCGATCACCACGTAGCCATTCACCATCTGCAGCACGCGCTCAATCTCCGCGAGCGGCGCAAACACGGCCGCCATTTTGCCGTTGTCGGCCATCGAGACGCGGGTCATTTCGCGGCCGCGGGCAGCGACGGCTTCCAACGCATCCGCGAAGGGCATCGCGCCGGAGGCGACTAGCGCTCCGTATTCACCGAGGCTATGCCCCATGGTCATATCGGGCTGGATGCCGTACGCCGCCAGAAGGCGGGTCAGCGACAGATCGGTGGCCAGCACGGCGGGCTGCGTGATCGCGGTTTGACGCAGATCTTCTTCAGCCTTCGCGACGGCCTTGGCGTCGGCCGGGTTGACGAAGACAAACTCTGTCAGCGGCTTGCCGAGTATCGGCGTCATAATGCGGTCGGCTTCGGCAAATGTCGCGGCGACAATGGGTTCGGTGGCGCGGAGCGCGCTCAACATGTTCGCGTATTGCGAGCCTTGGCCGGTATACAGGAAAGCTACCTTGGGGGCGGGGCCGTGGCCGCGGAAGACGCCTTGCGAGCGCAGAGCTTTCCAGATGGCCGGTTGGTTGGCAGCCAAAGCTTTGAGCGCTTTGGACGATTTGTCGGCCAGTTCGGCCGCGTCGGCGTAGTCGATGGCGATGCGCTCGGGCGCGCGCAGGTCGGATTCAGACGGAGCGGCCAGCGCCGGCGCGCGGCCCGCGGCGGCATCTTTCTGTACCGCTTTCAAACGCTGCGCTAGATCGCTATCCGAACTACCCCCAATCACAAGCGCGCCACGCAGCGGAGACTTGGCGTTGTGGGGCAGGACTCCAGTCCTGCGGCCGGCGTCCACGCCGGCCTCCCCGGCGCGAAGAGCGGGTCCTGGAGGACCCGCGCAGACCTGGAGGTCCGCCCCACTATGCTTCCCATTCCCAGTCAACCGGTGCGGAATGTATTCCTCCAGCACGGCATGGAAATTGGTGCCGCCAAATCCAAACGCGCTCACCCCGGCGCGGCGCACGCCATCCGCCACCGCCGTCCACGGCCGCAATTCGCCGTTGACGTACAGCGGCGAGTGGGCGAAGTCGATATTCTGGCTGGGATGCTCGCAATGTACGCTGGGCGGCAGCACCTTATCCCGCAGCGCCAGCGCGGTTTTCAGAATTCCAGCCGCGCCCGCGGCTCCCTTGAGATGCCCAATGTTGGATTTCACCGATCCCAGCGCTACCGTGCCCGTGGGGACGTGAAAGCTGCTCAGCACTTCGGTAAAGCTCTCCACTTCAACCGCGTCGCCCACGCTGGTGGACGTGCCGTGGCCTTCAATCAGCGTGGCCGTAGCGGGCGACAGTCCCGCGTTTTCCCATGCGCGCCGGATGCACAGCTTTTGGCCGGCCGGGTTGGGCGCCGTAATTCCCTTGCCCTTGCCATCGCTCGACCCGCCGATGCCGCGCAGCACGGCGTAGATCTTGTCGCCATCGCGCTCCGCGTCGGCCAGGCGCTTCAGCAGGAAGATGACCGCGCCCTCGCCCATGACGAAACCGTCGGCGCCGTCGGCGTAGGGTCGCGTGCCGGTCGCCGACAGCGCGCCGATCTTGCTGAACTTGATGTAGCTGGTGGCGCCCATATTGCGGTCGATGCCGCCGGTAACCGCCACGTCGAAATCGTGTTCCACGAGTCCTTCGACCGCGGCGGTAATGGCCGCCATGGCCGACGCGCAGGCGGCGTCGGTGACGAAATTAGGACCGTGAAAGTTGTAAATGTTGGCGATGCGGCCGGCGATGCAGTTGGCCAATTCGCCAGGCATGGTGTCTTCGGTGACGCAGGGGATGCGGTCGTTGATCCGCTGGTGAAACTCGCTGGTGATGTCGCGGCGGGCGCCCGCCGGCAGCGCGGCGAAAGTCTCGGATTCGGCCAGTTCGTGCGCGTAGTCGGGAAAATTAAGGCGCATCGCGGTGAGATAATGTTTCTCCCCCGCCATGGCATTGCCAAGGATTACAGCGGTGCGATCGGTGTTCAGCGGCCGCTGCGGATAGCCGTAGTCGACCAGCGCTTCGCGGGTGCAAGCGATGGCCCACTTCTGGGCATCGTCCATGGCCTCCACGACTTTCGGTGGAACGGCCATGTGCCACTTCAGCGGATTCCATTCGAATTCGCGCACCCAGCCGCCGATCTTGGAATAGGTCTTGTCCGGCGCGTTGTGGTCGGCGTCGAAGTAGAGCGCCGGGTCCCAGCGGTCCGGCGCCACTTCGGTGATGCTGTAGCGGCCGTTCTTCACGTTTTGCCAGAAAGCGGCTACGTTCGGGGCGTCGGGTAGAATGGCGCCGGTCCCTACGATCGCAATCGCTCGATTCGCTGTGTCCTGCATGATGACTCTCCTTGAATGTGGGGCAGGACTCCAGTCCCGCGGCCGGCGTCCACGCCGGCCTCCCTTGCGCCAAGAGCGGGTCCTGGAGGAACAGCGCAGACCTGGAGGTCTGCCCCACCCGGTCTATGCTGCCGGGGCTACCTGCTTCGCGGCCCGGCCGTACAATACGTCGGCTACGTAATCCATATCCGCAATCAATCCCGCCTGCGCGCGATGAATTGCCGGTAATCCCAACTCCGCTTCGTCGATGGCGCCGCCCGCGCCTATGACCCAGCGCAAGCCTTCTTCGCCAACTTTCATGGCCGCCTCGCGCGCGAAGACCCGGCTCACCGCCGCCAATCCCGCCGCATCGAAGCGCTGATTCGTTTTTTCGTTGAGCTTGCCTTCCGCCATCCGCGCCGCGCGCCGCGCCAGACAACCGGCGGACTCCGCATACGCGATCAGTTCGCCCATCCGCAGCAGAATATGCTGAAACCGGGTCAAGCGCCCCACGCGCGCCTTTTCCAGTACCTCGGCCAGCGCGTGCAGCGCCAGCGCCGCGAAGTTCGCGCCCACGTCCGGGTGCCGCGCATGCACCGCCTCGGCCGCGCGCGCCTGCTCGTGGTAATATTGCCCGCGCGTCTTCAAGTGAAGCTGCCAGCGGTCGCGGCTGATGGTCATCTCCATGATCTCGGAGGTGCCTTCGTAAATCGTGGTGATGCGCACGTCGCGGCTGATCTTCTCCACCATGTATTCGTGCGTGTAGCCGTAGCCGCCCAACGCCTGGATACTCGCCTCGGCCGCCGTGTTGCCGGCTTCGGTGGACATATACTTGGCGATGGCGCCTTCCGTGTTCAAGCTGCCTTCGCCCACGTCGATGCGCTCGGCGGTCTCTTCGATGTAAGCGCGGCCGGCTTCCAGACGGGCCACGTTGGGCACGATCAGCTTATGCGTGTATCCCTGCTTTTGCGAGAGCGGCCCGCCGGCTTGGATGCGCTTGGTCGAATAGGGAATCGCCCGGTCGAGCGCCGCCCATCCGGCGCCCAGGCCGAACGCCGCCACCATCAGCCGGGTGTAACCGAACACCGCCTGCGCCTGGTTCAGACCCTGGCCTTCCACGCCGCCGACCAGCCGGTCCGCATCGACGTACACATCGCTGAGGGCCAGCGCGGCCGTATTGCTGAGGCGGATGCCGTGCTTGTCCTCCGGTTCGTCGTGGCTGAAGCCCTTGGCGCCTTTCTCCACGATGAACCAACTGGGACCGGCCGGCGTATTCGCCAGAATGGTATAAGCGTCGGCAATGCCGCCGTTGCTGATCCATTGTTTGCTGCCGTTGATCTTGTAGCCCACGATACGGTCGCCGTCCATCACGCGGTCGGCGGTCGTCTGCAGGGACCCCAGATCGCTGCCGGCGTCCGGTTCGGTGGCGCCGTACGCGAACAGAATGCCTTCTTCCGCGATGCGCCCCAGCCAGATTTTCTTCTGCTCCTGGGTGGCGCCGACGGTGATCGGATCGCTTCCCAGAAACGTGGCCAGCACGGAAGTGGCCACGCCCAGGTCGATGCGCGCCATCTCTTCGCAGATGCAATACACATCGAAGGTGTTGCCGCCCATCCCGCCAAATTCTTCCGGAACGAACAGAAGCTGAATGCCCAGCTTGTCCGGACTGCACATGTGTCGCACGATATCCAGAGGACACTCGTCCTTGGCATCCAGGTCGATCCGAACCTCGTCGGGCAAGCGCTTCTTGCCGAAATCCCTGAGCGATTTCAAGCTCAATTTCAACGTCTTTGCTGTAATCATTGGCTTCGTCTTACCTTTCGCGAATCTTGGCGGTTAATTCCGGCAGAAATTCCAGAATATCGGCGGCAATCCCCACGTCCGCCACGCGGAATATGGGGGCCTTGGGGTTCTTGTTGATAGCCACTATGAAGGGGTTGCCTTTAATGCCGGCCAGGTGTTGGAACGATCCGCTGATGCCGCAGGCCAGGTACACCTTGGGCTTCACGGTCTGGCCGGACGATCCCACTTGCCTGGATTTCTCCATCCACTTGGCGTCCACCACGGGCCGCGAGCAGCTCACGGCCGCGCCCAGCGCGTCGGCCAGATCCTGGGCGATGGCCACGTTCTCCTGCTCCTGAATGCCGCGGCCGATGGACACCAGCACCGGATACTTGGTGATATCGACGTCGCCCGTCTCGGGCGCGATGGTCTCCAGGTAGCGCCGTCCCGCCGTCAACGCGCCGACAGTAGACGACTTGTCGACCACTACCCCGCCGGCCGGAGCGGTTTCCAGCGGCTTGAATGCGCCGGGACGGATGGTGACGACCGCGCCCGACGAAATATCGCAGCGGACATGCGCGCTCACCTGCCCGCCGAACTCCTGGCGGACGAGCCGTAGCGCGGCGCCATCCGCGCCTTCGATATCGACTACGTCCGGGACGTATGCCGCGTTCAGCTTGATGGAAAGTCCCGGCGACAGGTCGGTTCCGAAATGTGAGTGCGGCGCCAGCACAATACACCCGGCGGGCAACACGCTCACGAGCGCCTTGCGCACCAGTTCGGCATTGGGATAAGCCAGCGATTCGTTGGCGATCTTCCACACCTCGCCGAACGACGCGCGCAGGGATTCGCAAACCGCGTCGCATTCCGCGCCCCATCCGGTGACCACCGCCGCGGGAGATTGGCCGGCATCGACCTTGCGGGCCGCCGCCGCCAGCTCGGCAGCCGAATCGTCGGCCACGCCGTTCTGGTGCACGATATAGGCAAAAATCCGGGGCATTTAATTCAACCCTCCTTTGGCTTTCAGGAGCTCAATCAGGCTATCGACGATGGCTTCCGTGCTGCCTTCCAGCATCTCGGCCCCTTTGCCTTCGGGCGCCGTGAAATAGTCCACCCGCCGCACCTTCGCGCCCGCGGCTCCGGCGTTGCCGTTTAGTCCCAGTTCGACCGCGCCGAATGTTGGAATGGGCACCGAAGCCACCTGCCGGATGCCGCGCATGCCGACATAACGCGGTTCGTTGATGCCGGTCTGAATCGAGAGCACGCACGGGAGGTCGATTTCGTTGATCTCCTTGTTGCCGCCTTCGATTTCCCGGGCGATTTTCAATTTGCCCGGCGCGACTTCGATCGAATTCACCAGCGACGCAAACGGATAGTCCAGCATCGCCGCCAGCATGCCGCCTACTTGCGCCGCGCCGTCCTCGGCTTGGACTCCGGTCAGGATCAGGTCGTAATGGCCTTTTTTGACGAAGGCCGCCAGGATCGTCGCAATGCCTTTGCCGTCCGCTCCGCTGAAAGCATCGTCGGAGAGCAGCACGCCATTCTTGGCCCCCATGGCCATCTCCCGGCGCAGGATCTCTTCGTCGTCTTCGCCGCCGACCGTGACCACCGTCACGATGCCGCCGGTTCGCTCCACGATCTCCAGCGCTTCTTCCACCGCGTAGTTGTCCGCTTCGTTCACCGAATAGACGAGATCGTCGCGTTCGATGTCGTTCCCGGCGCCGTTCATCTCGATTTCGTTTTCCGAAGTGTCGGGTACCCTTCGGGTGCAGACCAAAATTTCCATACTCACCTCATCTGTTTCTCGACCAGTTCCGTCAGGTCGATGGCGGTCATCTTGCCTTCCATGCCCGCCACCTTGATGGCGTCTTCCATGTTCACCATGCAGAACGGGCAGGCGGTAACAATTACATTGGCTCCGGCCTCGGCGGCCATTTGTACTCGCTTCACGCCCATGCGCTGATCTTCTTTCGGCTCGTAGAACAACGCCAGCCCGCCGCCGCCGCAACAGAAGGACCGATCCCGCGAGCGCGGCATCTCCACGCGCTGCAATCCGGGAATCGCATCCAGCACTTCGCGCGGAGCGTCGTAGATTCCGTTGTGCCGGCCCAGGTAGCAAGGATCGTGGTAGGTGTAAACGTCGCGCCCGCCTTCTTTTCCGTCAGGCAGCGGTTTCAATTGGATGTCGCCCGCATGCACCTTTCGCGCGATGACTTCGCTGATGTGCTCGACTGGCGGAACGTCCTTATAGTCGTGCTTCAGCGCGTTGTAGGCATGCGGATCGGAAGTTACGATCCGCTGGACGCCAGACGCCTTAATGGCTTCCGTGTTGTGTTCGCGCAAGGCCATGAACAGGGTCTCTTCGCCGAAGCGCCGGACGTCGTGACCGCTGTCTTTTTCAACAGCCCCCAGGATGCCGAAATTCTCGCCCGACCTGTCGAGAATACTGGCAGTGGCGCGCCCGATGGCCTGGATACGGTCGTCGTAGGAGGTGATGCTGTCGACGAAGTACAGCGTCTCGGTATTGTGCTCGCCGTTCAGGATCCGGACGTTGCAGGTTTGCTGAAAATCCTTGGCCTTCACCCAATCGGCCTTTTTCTTTTCCATTTTGCCGAAAGGATTTCCGCGGCTCTCTAGGGCTTTCAGCGGCTTTTGCAGGGATTGCGGCACCTGGCCGTCCTCCACCATGCCGCGCCGTAAGTCCACGATTTTGTCGATGTATTCGATCAGCAGCGGGCATTCCGCCTCGCACGCGCCGCACGTGGTGCACGACCAGATTTCATCTTCCGAATAAATTCCGCCGATCAGCGGCTGGCTGGGATGGCCGTTGTGCGCGCGCCCCCAGACCGGATAATGCTCGAAGGCGTATTCGCGCGCCTTGATCGTGAGGAACCGGGGCGACAACGGCCGGCCCACGGCGTTGGCCGGGCACTGGTCCGAGCAGCGGCCGCAATCGGCGCAAGAATAGAAATCCAGCATGTGCTTCCAGGTGAAGTCTTCGAAGGTTTTTACGCCGAAGGATTGCACCTGGTCGAGTTGGCCGTCGGGAACGCCCCAGCGCACGGGCTTGACGGTGCCGCGGTCCAGCTTCGCGAAGTAAACGCTGAACAGGGAAGTCTCTACGTGAAACTGGATTCCGAACGGCCGATAGCAGAGCAGGAAAAAGAAGGACAGCTCGTGGACCAGGTATGCGCCCAGATACAGGTTTGAAAGCACCGCCAGAGGAGCCGCCGCCAATGCGCCTTCGAGCATCCACGCCAGCGAAATCACCGGCAACGACTCGCGGACGGCGACGGCGTGGCTGGCCTCGAAAACGCTGTCGGCGGCCATGAGAACGGCGATCAGCGCCAGCAGGAAGATGGCATCCGCGGTATGGGCTTTGCCGTACTTCGCCGGCACTGCGTAACGCGCCGGCTTGAGTAAACGCCGCACGATGGCGACGATCATGCAGAGGAAGACGACGGTGGCCGCGTAGTCGGAGATTGCGCCGTAGAGGCCGCCCGCCGCCGCGGCTGCGGCATGACGCCCCGAGGTTCCCATCGCGAGCAGGGCGAAGGTGTGCATCACCAAAACAATGAAGCCGGAGAAAAGCAGAATATGAATGATCCCCGCGGCGAGATAACGTGGATGTCTCCACTGCCCAAACCAGAATTTCAGGAGCCTGCCCAGCCGCATCAGGGGCCGGTCGAAGCGCATGTCGCGCTGGCCCCGCATGAGCGGCGTCAGGCGTTTAGCCACTATGTATGCGAAGCACGCCGAGCCCAGCAGATTAATCAGCCAGAACAGGACGCGGCCTTGTACGAACCAGAAGGTCGCCTGTGCGGGCGACTGAATTGCCTCGGCCATACCTTTCTCCAACTTTCGGGACGAGCCTCGACCGGCACCGCAACGGGGCGGCGGCGGCCATTTGGCTGTTGAGGTATTACGTAGTATTATACCTCAATGTCTGTTATAAAGCTACGTCCGCCGCCTCAAAACGACCCCGCGGCAGCCATCGCGCGTTCCTTCGGCTGGCGCTCGTTCAGAATGAGGCGCCGCACCGTCCGCAGATCGTTCAAGACGATGCGGCTCTTGTGGATGTGGCAGCTGAGCGTCTTCAGCTTGAAGATCGCCAGTTCGATAGCCTGCGCGCGGCGCGGCTCGCCATCCTGCGCCGCCGCGTGCCGATCGCCATCGAGGTCCTTCATCGCATCCAGAATCGTGTCGGCCAGGACTTTCATGAAATCCTGCGCGCTCTCGATCGAATCGAAACACCGTCCCGTCTCGTCAGCGGACATAACCTGCCTCCACTAGCACAGCGTTTGATTAACGTTCGCTTGCCTGCATTTCTCGGTCCACCGCAGGATCGCGGCAACTATTTAGTTTGTGGCGCGGCCGAAGCGGAAATGTAGAGAATTTTGGGGCAATTCACGCACGTCCGCGCGCCAAATGGGGATTATGCGCACGCACACACAAGCGCCGGGAATGCGGCGGGCGCGCAGCGTGATCTTCATCACCAACCACCGCCGTGTGGGACGATCGGGTCCAATCATAAAAACCCGCCAGAACAAGGTATTAGGATATACTAGACCTTAATAGACCGCGCAAGGTGACAATATGAAGCTGCTGTTTAACGAGGCCAAGGCGACCCAGGCGGCCGCCCGGCTTCTCCGGCTTCGCGGTGGACCGATGAGCTACATCAAGCTCATCAAGCTTCTTTACCTGGCGGATCGCGAAGCCCTCATTCGCTGGGGACGGCCGGTCACCACCGATTGCTACCTTTCGATGGACTCCGGACCGGTGTTGAGCCGGATCTACGATCTGATTCGGAATGAGCCGTCGCCGAATTCCGTCAAAATCTGGGGCAAGTTCATTTCCGAACCGGAAGATTATGAAGTTCGTTTGGTTGGCGATCCCGGCAGCGCCGAACTCTCCCCCGCCGAGGAACAACTGATCGACGAGGTGTTCCGGCAGCACGGCCAGGACAGCCGATGGGCCATCGTGGACTACACCTACGGCCTTCCCGAATGGACCTGTCCGGATGGCGGCGCGCGGCCCATCGAGTACCGTGATATCCTCAGCGCCGCGCACAAGACCGAGACGGAAATCTCCGCCATAGAAGAAGAGTTGGAGTCCATAGCGCTGGTCGAACGCATCCTCGCGTAGCTGTGGGGCGGGCAATGTTGCCCGCAGCCGGCTTTCAGCCGGCTTAGGCGAGTTGCACTCGCCAGTCGCGCTCGCCAAGAGCGGGTTCTGGAGAACCCGCGCAGGTCTGGAGTCCTGCCCCACCACGGCCCACGGACGGAGAAGCCATGAGAACCAAGAACAACCACTTCGATAGTGTCGGTATCAAATCGACCGGTTCGTATGTTCCGGCCAAGATCCTGAGAAACGAAGAGGTGGTGGGAACTTTGCCCACCTCTCCGGAGTGGATCTTAGAAACGCTGGGGATTCGGCAGCGGCACATCGCGGAGCCGGACGAATATACTTCGGATCTGGCTGCCTGCGCCGGTCTGAAAGCGATCGCCGCGGCCGGGCTTGAACCAGATGAAATCGACCTGGTGATCGTGGCCACGTCGACGCCCGACCGCAAGGCACCCTCGGCGGCATGCATGGCGCAGTACAAGATGGGCATAGGCAACCACTGCGCCGCGTTCGATGTGGCCGCGGTGTGTTCGGGGTTTGTCTACGGCGTCACCATCGCCGGCCAGTTCGTGCAGAACGGAACATACGATCATGTGCTGGTGGTTGGCGCCGATACTTTCTCCAAAATCACGGACTGGAACCACCGCAACTGCACCTTTTTCGGGGATGGCGCCGGCGCCGTGGTGCTGGAGAGGAACGCACGGGAGAACGGCCTGTTCTCGAGCATTCTGCGCGCCGATGGCGGGGGGATGGACCATTTCACGGTCCGCCCGGAAGATGCCTGCTTCACCATGAACGGGAAAGCGGTTTATGAAACGGCGACCACCATCCTGCCCGAATGTATCCGGGAGATTCTCTGTTTGAACGAACTGGGGCTGGATGACGTTTCGATGATTTTTCCGCACCAAGCCTCGGCGCACGTGCTGAAGCGCACCGCGGAACTGCTCGGCATCCCTTATTCCCGCATGCAGACCAATCTGGAATCGTGCGCGAACACGGCCGGCGCATCGGTCCCGCTGCTGCTCGACCAGGTGAACCGGCGCGGATTGATCCAAGAAGGCGATGTGCTTTTATTCGCGGCCATCGGCGCAGGTTGGACTTGGGGCGCGTGTTTATATAGGTGGTAGGAGCTTGGCCATTTGGTGGCACAGGCTTCAGCCTGTGAAAGGCGAGCGAAGCTCGCCCCTGGAGATTGGCCATTTCAGTTGGGGTAGCCCTCGTGGCGCACGCACTCGTGCGTGCCGTGTCGGCACTCCTGCCGACACAGGCGAGCGAAGCTCGCCCAAGAGCGGGTCCTGGAGGACCCGCGCAGACCTGGAGCTCTGCCCCACGGCATAATAGGAGGGATGACATCGACTTGGGTACGGCGCGTCCTTCCTTTCGTTCTTGCCTGCGTGGCCGGCGCGCAACAGATCGCCCCGGAGCTTTTCCACGATCTGCACTGGCGCAGCATCGGACCCTTCCGCGGCGGACGCACGCGCGCCTGCGCCGGCGTGCCCGGCCAGCCCAATCTGTTTTACATGGGCCAAGTCAACGGCGGCGTCTGGAAATCCGACGACTACGGCCGAACCTGGACCCCCATCTTCGATAGCCAGCCCACCGGGTCCATCGGCGCGATCGCCGTCGCGCCTTCCGATCCCAACATCGTCTACGTGGCCAGCGGCGAAGGCTTGCAGCGCCCCGATTTGTCGGTAGGCGACGGCATCTATAAATCCACCGACGCGGGACAGACCTGGACACACCTGGGCTTGCGCGACGGCCGGCAGATTCCGGCGCTGGCCGTGGACCCGCGCGACCCGAACCGCCTGTTCGCCGCCGTGCTGGGCCATCCCTACGGGCCCAACGAAGAGCGTGGTATTTTTGCCTCAACCGACGGCGGCCAGAACTGGCAGAAGGTGCTTTACGTCGACCAGAATACCGGCGCTTCCGACATCGCCATGGACCCTTCCAATCCCGACGTCCTCTATGCGTCGCTGTGGGAAGCGCGCGAAGGCCCTTGGGAATTCGGCAACGAATACAGCGGAACACACGGCGGCATCTTCAAATCAACCGACGGCGGCAAGACTTGGCACAAGTTGACTGAGGGTCTTCCGGCGGTGGAGCAGGCCTACGTGGCGGTCGCGCCCAGCGACCCGCGCCGCCTCTACGCCAGCGTGGCAGCGGGCCGCGAAGTGGGCATCTACCGCTCCGACGACGCCGGCGAGAACTGGCGTCGCGCCACCACGGATGCCCGTCCCGCCAATCGCATCGGCGGCGGCGATCTGCCGGTGCCGCGCGTCGATCCCAAGGACGCCGATACCCTGTACAGCGCGAGTATCGTCACCTGGCGGTCGACCGACGGCGGCCAGACTTGGACCGGCATCAAAGGCGCGCCCGGCGGCGACGACTATCAGAATATCTGGATTAATCCGAACAACCCGGATATTATCCTGCTGGTGGGCGACCAGGGCGCGCTGGTCAGCGTGAACCGCGGGCGCACCTGGAGTTCCTGGTACAACCAGCCGACCGCGCAACTCTATCACGCCGTGGCCGACAATGCGTTTCCTTACCGGGTTTGCGCCGGGCAACAGGAAAGCGGGTCGGTGTGCGTGTCCAGCCGCGGCAACGACGGCGTGATCACGTTTCGCGAATGGCATCCCGTGGGCGTCATTGAATACGGCTACGTGGCGCCCGATCCGCGCGATCCCGACGTCGTGTATGGCGCGGGGCGCGGCCAGGTGTCGAAATGGCACCGCGGCACGGGCCAGGTTGAAATCGTCACGCCCGCGCCGCCGGCCGCCGGACAGTATCGCGCGGACCGCACGCAGCCCATCATGTTCTCGCCTATCGATCCGCGCGTGCTTTTCTACGCGGCCAACGTGGTCTTCAAAACCACGGATGGCGGGCACACCTGGCAGACCATCAGTCCCGATCTGACGCGTCCGCACCCTGGGATTCCCGCAAGCCTCGGCGGCATGGCCGCCAAAGATCCTGGCGCCGACAAGCAACGCGGCGTAGTCTACGCGCTGGCGCCGTCATCGTACAACATCGACACCATCTGGGCCGGCACCGACGAAGGGCTGATCTGGACCACCGCGGACGGCGGCAAGAACTGGAAGGACGTGACGCCGCCGGCGCTAACGCCATGGAGCAAGGTCACGCAACTGGAGGCGTCGCATTTCGACGACAAGTCCGCCTACGCTTCGGTGAGCCGCTTCCGCGTGGACGATCTGGCGCCCTACATCTACCGCACGCACGACCGCGGCCAGACCTGGCAGCCGATCGCCGCCGGGTTGCCCAACGACGCTCCCATCGATACGGTGCGCGAAGACCCCGTGCGCAAGGGGCTGCTGTTCGCCGGCAGCGAGACCAGCGTGTGGGTGTCGTTCGACGATGGAGACCATTGGCAATCGCTGCAATTCAACTTACCGCACACTTCCATGCGCGACCTGTGGATTCACGGCAGCGACTTGATCGTGGCGACCCATGGGCGGTCGTTCTGGATTCTGGACGACATCGCTCCCTTGCGGCAATTCAACGAAAAGGCGATGCAATCGCCCGCCTGGATCGGGCGCCCCACTCCCGCCTACCGCGTGCGCCGCGATACGAATACCGACACGCCCCTGCCGCCGGATGAGCCGCTGGCGGAGAATCCGCCGGATGGGGCGGTGATCGATTACTATCTGGCCCAGCCTGCGGCGAGTCCCGTGACGCTGGAAATCCTGGATGCGGGCGGCAAACCGGTGCGGCGCTATTCGAGCGCGGATTCGCCCGAAGTCACCGAGGCCGATCTGAAGACGCTAAGCATTCCGCCCTTGTGGCTGCGCATGCCGCGCATCCTGCCGGCGACCGCCGGTCTGCACCGCTGGATCTGGGATCTGCACGGCATGCCTCCGGGGTCGCTGCGGCACGGGTATCCCATCGCGGCGGTGCCGCACGAAACGCCGCGTCTGCCGCTGGGTCCCAGTGTGCTGCCCGGCGTGTACACCGTGAAGCTCACGGCCGAAGGACACGCGTATACCGCGCCCCTGACGGTAAAGATGGACCCGCGCGTGAAGACGTTGCCCGCCGATTTGCAGCGGCAGTACGAGGCCGAGAAGCAACTGGCTAAGCTGGTGGCTCGTACCACCGAAGCGATCCGGGAGGCGCGTGCAGCCGGGGATCAAATCGACAAGCTGGCGCATGACGCCACCGGTCCGTTGGCGGAGCATCTGGCCGCGCTGGGGAAGAAGGTGAAGGCGGCGTTGGGTAGCGGCGGGGGATTCGGGCCTGCGCCCGCCGAGCCCGGCCTGGTGTCGGTGAACGGCTCGGCGTCCGCGCTCTACAGCGAAATCGACAGCGCGGATGCCGCGCCCACCGCCGCGCAATCGGCCGCTGTGGCGAAGCTGGCGCGCGACTATCCCGCGGTAATGGAGCGCTGGAATAACTTGAAATCGACGGATATTGCGGCGATTAACCGCGAGCTGAAGGCCGCCAACCTGACAGAGATTCAACTCAGCGCGAAGCCGGCTCACGAAGAGGATAGCGACGATTTCGACGATGTGGGCTAGCGGATGTGGGGCAGGCTCGCAGCCTTGGCTCGCAGCCTGCGCGGGCCTCGCAGGCCCGCTTTTCGGCGAGCGGAGCCCGCCCACTGGAGTACATTTGCTTGGGGGGCGGGCTTGAGCCCGCGCGGGGCTTTAGCACCGCACCTCGCAAATCGACAGGTTGGCGATTGCGTTTCCGGAGAGCCCGCTGGTGGCACGGGCTTCAGCCTGTGGACGGCGAGGTTCGCTCGCCGCAGAGCGGGCCTGCGAGGCCCGCGCAGGCTGCGAGCCTGCCCCACTAGGAGCCGCACGGGTAATATTGTAAGGTGCACTTAAGAACGCGCATCGCCCTTGCCCTAATTCTCGCCCTTACCGCCGCGGCCCAGACCAAGCCCGGAATCTTTCGCATCCAGCCGGTGCGGCCCGTGGCCGAACTGCGTGTCGAAGCTCTCGCGGCAAAGCCTCCCGCGGAACCGGGCAGTTTCCGGACATCCGATCTGGTGGATCTCACCGCGCTCGATCCGCGCATTAAGCTGGACATTCGCTACGCCACTGCCGACAATTTCCTCAGCGCGCCGGTCTACTCGTCGGCGCGCGCCTTCCTGCAACGTCCCGCGGCCGAAGCGCTCCTGCGCGCACATCGCGAGTTGCTCAAGCAAGGCTATGGCCTGCTGATTTTCGACGCGTACAGACCCTGGTATGTCACCAAGATGTTCTGGGACGCCACGCCGCCCGATAAACATGAGTTTGTGGCCAACCCGGCGGAGGGGTCGCGCCACAATCGCGGATGCGCCGTGGATCTGTCGCTCTACGATCTCAAGACCGGGCGCGAAATCGAGATGACCGGCGGGTACGACGAGATGTCCGAGCGGTCTTATCCCGATTACGCCGGCGGCACAGCCGAACAGCGCGCACACCGGCAACTGCTGCGCCAGGCGATGGAGAAGCAGGGGTTCACCGTGTTTCCATCCGAGTGGTGGCACTTCGACTACCGGGATTGGAAGGCGTACGCGATTCAGAACGTGCCTTTCGAAGAGATCGCGCGCAAGTAATACTCATCGCGGCCACGCGATGCCGCGGCCCAGCACGACGATAAACAACAGGCTCGCGGCGGCAGCCGTAACGATCCAGGCGGCGCTGCGCTGGATTGGATCCACTAGCCCTTCTTCGCCCGGACCGCGTATCGTCCAAGGCAGGCTCAGCAGGCCGGCATTCGCTCCCAGTGTAGACGGCAGCGCGGACGCGACGACATAGAAAAGTCCAAGGGGATTGAACAAGCCGCCGATGCCGGCCAGGATTCCGTCCGTGAAATAAGGCGTCCAGCACAGCCCATGAAGCCTTGCCGGCGCTTCGCCTTTGCCGCGAAACGGCCGCAGCTTGGCGGCCACCACCAACATGGATGCATAGTACGAAGCGACGCCCAGCAATACCAGACCAAGTTGCCACATCCAGTGCGGTTCGAGGCCCCGGATCACCGCCGCCCAATCGCCGAAGTTTGAAACGCCCGAAAACAAGAAGTATCCAGTTCCGGTAAAGAGGTTCCCCGCCATCGCCAGCACCAGAAAGTAACGGGTAGCCGGCCTATAGCGCCGCGGCCTGAGCAGCAGGATCCAAAAGATCGCCGCGAAGAGAAGGTTGACCAGGGTGCCATTCGCCGAGATCCAGCGCGTATCGATATCGCTCTGCAGCGCGACGGTGCTCATGGTCACGCGATGGGCGCCGCTCAGCCAGGCCGTAACACCGTGGCCCAGCCCTTCGTGCAGAACATCCTGCAGGATGCAAGCCAGCGCCGAGATTGCAATTAACGTGAGCCGATCGTCACGGGCGGGAGCCACAGTGGCAAGCATATCATCTCCCGCGCCGGGCGCCTTGGGGGGCGGGATTTATCCCGCGCGGCGCTTTAGCGCCGCAGTGGCGAGCGTCGCTCGCCAAAGAGCGGGGCTGCGAGGCCCGCGCGGGCTGCGAACCTGCCCCACGATTAACCATCGCCATCTTATGTGTAACAATCCACGTCTGCTATAGTCGATGCGGCATGTTGAACCTGCCTGATCGCCGCATCCTCCTGCGCTGGATGTTCGCCGTCCTGGGCTTCATGCTCATGCTGCGACCGCAGTTCGTGCTCGCCTCCGTGCTGCACGCCGATTTCTGGGGTACGCTGCTATTTGGAGAAGACACGCCCGGCTATCGATCCTTCATGGCCGCCGCGAAACTGTACTTTGTCCCCACGGCGCTGCTCTGCTGGATCGCCGCCGCCGGGCTAAGAAACGACAAGCGGTGGTCATACGGCGTGGGCATATGCGCCTGCATCCTCCTCCTGATAGGATTTCCCGGTCTCACCATTGCCGGCGCGATCGGGCTCTATGTGTTAATCCCCAGGTCGTCGCGCCCCATCGTGGCCGCGCCCGCTCCGGGAGAGCCGTCCACCGATTTCTGGAGCGCCAAGCGCAAATCGAAGGCGCAGCCGATCGTCCTGACCGCCTTATGGATACTGGCCTTCCCGCTGCAGGTGTGGTTTTCCGCTTACGCGCGCCGCGCGGGCATGCCCGGCTGGCATCCGGCATGGGGGTGGCTCTGGTTTGGCGGTTTTATCCTGGTCAATGTGGCCATACACGAGGCCGGCCACGCCTTCGCGGCCGTGGCCGCCGGCTACCGGCTCCACATCGTCTCCATAGGCCCTATTTCCTTCTCGCGGGACCACTCCCGTTTGCGTTTCCGCTTCGACCCGACGCGCCTCTTTGAAAACGGAGGCTACATCGGCGCCACCCCGGTTTCAGATCGCAATCAGCGTCTGAAGGAGATCGCCGTGGTGGCCGCCGGCCCCGCGGCCAATGCTCTGGCCGGCCTTGTCTTTCTCGCGGTTTTCGTCTCGCTGCCCGGAACAGCCTGGCAGAACTGGTGGTGGATGGCGGCGCTGAACGCCTTCCTGGGTTGCGGCATGGCCGTCACGAACCTGATTCCTCTGGGCTACTCCGATGGCACCATGCTTTTGCATCTCATCCGGTGGACCCCGGCGGGCCGCCTGCTGCTGGAACGCAAACGGGTAAGCCAGATGACCGAAGCGGCGGAAGCCTGCCACGGCCGGGCCGCCTTCGACGAAGAAATCGAAGTCAGGGAAGCCATGCTCCAGCGCGCGCTCTCGTTCGGCAAGGACAATGCTTTCACGATCGCCGTCTGCCACCAGGCCTTGGGCACCGCCTACCTGCTGGTGGACGATTGGCCCGCCGCCGAGGTCCAGTACCGCAAGTGCCTGGCGTGCGCAGCCGAGATCTCCGCGAGTCCGGGACTGGCGGCCAACGCCTGGTCGGGTCTGCAGCTCACTTCCACCCGCCGGCATCGCGTCGCCGCGGCCGGCCCCGCCTACGCCGCGGCCGTTGCGGTACTCGAACGGGAGAAGGCCGCCGGCCGTAAGGCCATCCCGGACGCGGTCAAGTCCGCCATGCTCGGCCAGGCGCACCTGCGCCACGGCGCTTTCCGCGAAGCGCTCCGCGAATTCGAAAAGGCGCTCTTGACGGGTCCCGACGGCCCCCGCGGTATCTTCCTGCGCGCCTACCGGATTCGCTCGAAGGCCGTGTGCCAGTTGCAGCTTGGCGACACCGAGGCCGGCCTTGCCACCGCCCAATCCGCCGCCGGCGTCTATCGTTCGCCCGCCATTCCGCTGGACCGTCGCAATCTGGCTTGGGAAAACCTAGCCGATCTCGGTTACGAGCTATGGCGCGTGGGACAACCGGCCCTCGCCATCGACCGTCTGCGCGAAGGCATCTCCGGCCTCGAATCGGGCGGCGCCGGGACGGTTGGCGCGCGATATCGCATCATACTCGCCGCCATCCTCCGTCAACTCGGCCGGACAGACGAAGCTTGGGCGGAGTTCCCCGCGGAACAAGCCGTCTGCCCCGCCCGGCGCCGGGGTTTCCTCGCTGAGCGGGCCCGGCTCCACCTGGCCGCCGGCCACCAGGGTTTCACCATCGCCGACTGCCGTGAACTCGTGGCCCTCTGGCGCGCCCACCCGGACGCCCCCGCGCCCGAGATCGCCTGCGCCGAGGCGCTACTCGCCGAGGCCTGTCTGGCCGCGGGCGAGTTCTCCGAGGCCGCCACGCTGGCCACCCAGGCGCGCGATGTGCTCGGCCCCTGGCAGCACCCCGATGCCGCAAGCTGCCTCATCACCCTGGCGCTGGCGCGGTGGCAATCCACGGGCGAATTGGACGCCGCACGCACCGACGAAGCCTTCCACCTGATTGAGAGCGCCCCACTGCTCGGTTCCGCCGAGAAACAGCGACTGCGGCAAGGCCTCGAGAGCCGTCTGGACACGGCACGCCGCGGTGCGCGCGCCACGGATGCCTTACCCAGCGCGGCGGCATAAGTTCCTAAACCCTGCGCGGCGATCTGAAGACCAGGTTCGCGGAGCCGATTGCCCTGGGACGCATCTCGTAACCATGCTCCATCAGAAACTCGCGATACACACCTTCGTGCGCCTCGATTATCAGCGTGGGGCGGTCGCGCGCGATCAAGTTGCGCATGCCGCGCAGCACGGATACTTCATGCTGCTCCACGTCGATCTTTACCAGGGCGATACGGCGCGGCAAGTGCAGATCGTCGATGGCAAAACAAGGTACCAGCCGGTCGCCTTCGCCTGACACGCGCGCCTGAAAGTAATTCGGCAGCCCGTCGGCCGAAGTGGGCACACGGAACGAAAGGATGCCGGCGCGATCCGAAACCGCGGCGTTCAGGACGGTGATGTTGCGGTAGCTCGACCGGCGCGACATCGATATCAGGAGTTCGGCGGTTTCGATGATGGGTTCGAAGGCGATGACGCGCCCATCGTTCCCGGCTAAGTCCGACAGCCGCAAGGTATATTGCCCGACATTAGCGCCGATATCCAGAACCCAATCGCCCGGCTGAACCAGACTGGGTAGCTCGTCGAATTCCGGCTCGCCGGATCGAAAGCGGCCTGTCGCAAATTCGAAACGATATTTGTATGCGCGCAACGCTTCGCGGATCGGCCATGGCAGATAGGATGCCGCGCGCTTCAGAAGCATTTGCCCTTCCGGAAAGATAGCGCCACCATCATAATGGCCAGCGGCAGGGGAATATAATTCCCGATCGCGCCATGCGGGGTATGCGCGAATGTGACCAGCCGCATGTGGCCGGCTAACATGCGTAGGAGCTTTTCCAGGATCAGTATTGCTACCGATCAGAACGCTGCGGCCTGACGCACGCTAAAACCCCGTACCGGGACGCACCTCGAGCTTCGACGCAGTGATCGACAAATGATAGCATGGTTTGCGCTAAACCCAAATTCGCTTCGTTCGAGTCACAAAGCCTGGTTCCGACGCCCGTCGGTATGCCGGTCAAAAATGCCGCCAAACAACGGCCCGTATCCTTCCGGCCTCCAAGTCTATCGATAACGTTCCGGGAAGCGGACGGGGACTCCGCTCCCTACATTCTTGATCCTAATTTTGAAGGGAACTTTAGCTCATGAGCCATTCGCAAAGCGCGCCCGTTTTGGCACTATGCATCCTGGCGGCCGGCGCGGTGTACCCCGCATCCGCTGCCACGTATAGCGCCGTAGCATACATGACCAGCCAAAACGCCGAGCCCCTCGGGATCGCCGAAGCGTCGCCAGGGGTATTCTTGGTGCAGGCTGGAGGCACACTCATCTTCTCCGTAACATCTCAGGGAGTCACGACGATCCTAGCTTCCTTCGCCGATCCGCCGTATACCGTCGAGTCGGCGCCGGGCGCCACGGCGGCAAATAGCCTGTTCTACTCATCGATCGCGCAGACGCGCGTACACGGCGGCTCTGGCAACATGTTATCGGTGTCCCCGATTCTAGGGAGCGAGAAGACTTACCCGGGGCAAGTCCTCTCCTTGGGGCCGGTCGCTGGCAACCTGCCAAGCGGCAACCTTTTCGGCCTGGTGTATAACTTCTCCAACGCCACGAACGCCGTCGGGACCAGCGACGTTGACGGTCACATGGCGGTAACCTACCAGTTCCCCGGCACAGACCGCCCCGCTGCGCCGATTTACGGCGCGGACGGAAACTATTACGGAACGGCCTCCACGTACGGTACGCACAACGGCTACTTCTACAAGGTAACGCCCGCCGGCTCCTTCACGAGAGTGGCCACGCTTCCCTTCCAGGGTGATGGTATTGTGCTGCAGGGCACCGATGGCAATTTCTATGGCGTGCAGGGGCCCGACTGCACCACTCAGCATGGCAGCGTATACAAGATGACACCGGCCGGCAAGTTCACGACTCTGCATGATTTCGGACTCTGCGGTAACGCCACCGTAAACTCGCTGGTCCAAGGCAGCGACGATAAACTTTACGGCGTGACCCAAGGCAACGATTTGATTTTCAGTCTCACCACCCGGCATATACAAGGAGCTATTCCGGACGACGAAAGGTAGCACGGAGGGCATCTGTACCTGCATCCTGACGCAGGGCAGCGACGGCAAAATCTATGGAACGGCCATCGGGGGCGGGCCGGCAGGACTCGGCGTCGTTTTCGCCCTGGATGCGGGTCTTCCGGTGCCCCAGCCGCGCGCGCAGCACTTCGAACCCCCGTCGGGGCCGGTGGGGACAAAGGTGCGGATTTGGGGCTACAACCTGTTCGGGGCCTCTATAGAATTCAATGGCGCGCCCGGCACGAGCGTCTACAACAGCGGTTCGAATTACGTCTGGGCGACTGTCCCGGCGGGTGCCACGACCGGACCGATCGCCATAGCCACGCCCGGCGGCACAGCAACGACTCTGACAAACTTCACAGTCGAATGACTTCTACGGGACGACATCGTCCCACGCTGTTATAGTGATTCAGGTCCGCGTTGCTGATCAACTGGTGCATGTATTGGCGGAACACAAAATCCGCGCTCCGCTGCGGAGGTCTGGCCTCTTAATGCGTTCGGAGACCATCCTTCTACAGCGTGGACGGGAAGAAGCGAACCGCGTACACGTACGCGATCGTGCAAAATTCGGGTATGCATACATGAATTGAACGGCACTAACGACCTATAGCGAAAGACCACCACCAGTTGATAATTGCGTGAATCAACGGTGCGCCACCCTATAAAGCAAAGGCAAAGATAGTGCCTTGGCGGCCGGCCGACAGATCCATTCCGGAGATGCTGCCCGCGCCGCCGTCGGGGGCCAGCAGGTGGATCGACCTTCTTACCGTACTGGCGATGGCGATCGCGGCGAACACATAGAACGGCAGCTTCATCACGCGGATAGTGTTATCGGCTTTGGCGGACGGCAATATCGCGAGGATGTTTTTCATTATCCGCACCGATGGCCCACAAGCGATGCTGCGTGCGCACCAACAGCATCCCGCCGGAGATCGCCGGAGTGGCCATCAAAGGCTCGCCCATTTCGTTCTTCTGCAATAGCTCGAAATGCGGCCCGGCTTTCACCACGAAGATGTCGCCGTCTTCGCTGGGCAGATAGATCTTGCCGTCGGATGCGACCGGCGATCCGCTGAATCCCGACCCCTGGTGCGGAATGCGCTCGCGGTAAATCTCCGCTCCGGTCGCCAGGCTGTAGCAATCGAAAACGCCCGCGTTGCCCAACACGTAAAGATAGCCGCCGTAAATCAGCGGCGTCGGCATGTATGAGCCGCGCTGCTGCTTCTGCCACGCCACCCAGCGCGTGTCGCCGGTGATGTCGCCCGCCGCGCCCGCGCGGATGGCGAAGATGGGCGCTTCCGGCCTGCGCCCGCTGGCTACCACGATCAGGCCGTCCGCGAAGACCGGCGTGGGCGCGGTGATCTTGGAACTGCCGCCCAGCCGCCACAGCTCTTTGCCCGTCGCCGGATCGTACCCGCGCACGAAGTTCGACCCGTTCGTAATCAACTCGGTGCGCGCGGTTACCTGATAGACAGTGGGCGTGCCCCACGACGGCAGTTCGTCGCGCTCGGCTTTCCAAACGGTCTTGCCCGTCTCGCGGTCGAACGCTTCCAGGAACGAGCCTTTCTGTTGATCGCACTGCACGATGACCTTATCCCCATAAACGATCGGCGAACTGGCGGTGCCCCACTCGTACTCGGGAAGGTCGTAGGCGCCCACGTTGAGCTTTCCCAGATCGCGCTTCCACAGCGGCTTTCCGGTCAGATCGTAGGCATACAATCCTTGCGAACCGAAAAAAGCGACGACCACTTTGCCATCGGTGGCCGGCGTGGAGTTGGCGTAAGTGGCCTTCATGTGGCGCTTCTCTTTCGGAACGCCCTCGTAAGCCGTGCGGTCCCACAGGATCTTGCCGCTCTTGCGGTCGAGACAGATCAGCTTCCACTGCTGCGGGCTGACGTCGTCGGACGCATCGCCTTCGCCATACAAGCCGCGCTTGAAGGAAGCGTCCGGCCGGCCCGTGCTGACGGCGGTGGTCACAAAGATCGCATCCCCCCAGACGATAGGACTGGAATGCGCCAGGCCCGGCAACGCCGTGGACCATTGGATCTGCGTTCCGTGCGCGGCGTCCCATTTGACGGGGAGGTTTTGGTTGTCGGCGACGCCGGAAGCCGCGGGCCCGCGAAAGGAGGGCCAGTTCTGCGCGGCTGCGGCGGAGATCAGCGCCAGGAGCAAGGCCGGAAAACGAAGGGGCATGGCATTGATGATACCCCGTGGCGCACGCACTCGTGCGTGCCGTGTCGGCACTCTCCAGAAACCTTCCCCTGTAGGTTTACGCCGTTTGCTGGATAACTAATTGAAACCCAAGCTTTTTCGCTTTTTTGGTGAGGACCCG
>JBEKMJ010000044.1:0-66116 GCA_050008575.1 Bryobacteraceae bacterium | reverse complement strand
AAACACGCGAACGCCCGTCTGCCTGCTGTCGGCGCGTGGCGGATTATCGGACATTACAGTCTGAATATCCGGCGCGATCGTGAGCGGCGGCGCCGCGCCCTGTGAGCGTGCGCCACGGGGGTCTATGCGCGTTTAGGCTCGCACCCCGCGCTACGCTCCAGATTCCTCTAATTGGCGGTTGCCGCTATTCTTTCCACGACCTCTCGCGTGTCGAGCTGAATCGGAAACGCCCCGCGACGCCTCGTTTCAACACGCCTTTCGAGCTTGGCTTGGCCGTCGGATGGCAGAGATTCAAGGAGCCATCGCGCACCTGGTGTGTTTTTGAATCTCACGGTAGAAGAGCAGGCAAATCGCTCAGCGATTTGAGCGGTACGGATGTCTACGTTCACGATGGCACGCCGACCGGCGTCTTCCGCGAGATCTGCAACGCCCTCGTCCTCGGGGACCGCCAGCCGACGGTCCAAGCATCATGAAAAGCGCCGGCGCGAAATCCCTATTCGAGGCGAGAGCCTTCGCCGACCTGATTGTCGTTGCGGAACGCCTGGCGGCAGACCTGGTCAACTGACTCAGTACCCCTCCTCGTCCAGCACCACCTTGCCCGCAAAGCTGCGATACGTGTACACGAAGTAGCCGGTGGCCAGCAGCATTCCCGGAATGAACCACGCCAGCCCGACCTTCAACCCATACGGAGCGGCGGCTGCGTTGTAGACCGTCAGCCCGAGCGCGGGGTCTACGTTCGACGGCAGGACGTATGGATAAAGCCCGAACGCCGCGCTGGTGAGCATCCCTACAATGAACAGCGACGAGCACAAGAACGGCGCGGCCTGCCGGCGGTGCATCGCGCGCGTGCCGATCAGTCCGGCCACTGCCAGCAGCGGAAACAAGTAGCCCCAGGGCCGCGCGCCGAAGCTCGCGGCGAGCCGCGGCTGGATCGCGAAACTGCACCAGGTAATGGCGACGGTAAGCGGCAGCAATGCCCACCATCCTGCCCGTGCTAGTTTGCGCGCGCGTTGTTCGAGCTCGCCGTCTGTTTTCAGCGCGACCCATAGCGCGCCGTGTACCGTCAGCGTTGCGAAAGCCGCCACGGCCACCAGCACCGTGTACCAATCCAATATGCCTACGTCGCGGCCGATGCCGAAGTTGGTCCACAGCGGCAGGAAGAATTCGTTGGCTTGGTCGAGCGGCACGCCGCGCACTACGTTGCCCAGCGCCGCGCCGAAGAAGATGGCCAGCAAGGCGCTGGCTCCGCCGAACACCACGTCCCAGAACGGCTTCCACACCAGGCTGTCGATATGATTGCGGAACTCGATCGAAATGCCGCGCAGGATCAGCAGCCACAGCACCATCATCAGCGGCAGATAGAAGCCGCTGAAGCTGGACGCGTAGAGCGCGGGAAATGCAAAGTACAGCGTGCCGCCGCCGGCCAGCAGCCACACTTCATTGCCATCCCACACGGGGCCGATGGAGCGCAGCACCTGCCGCCGCTCGCGATCCGAGTGGGCCACCAGAAGCTGGACGATGCCCGCGCCGAGGTCGAATCCGTCCAGCACCACGTAGACGGCGATCATCGCGGCCACCAGCATGAACCAGATGGTTTCCATCATGCGGCCTCCGGTCCGTGCTCGATCTCGTGGTACACCAGTAGCAGGAAAAGGATGGCCAGCACCGCGTACATGCCCATGAAGCCAATCAGCGTAAAGAGCGCGTTGCCCGCGGAAACATGCGGCGACACGCCTTCGGGGGTGCGCATCAGGCCATAGATCAGCCACGGTTGGCGGCCGGCTTCCGCGGTGATCCAGCCCGCCGTGTTGGCGATGTATGGGAACGGCGCCGAGAGCATCACCAGCCACAGCAGCTTGCGTTGGACGAACAACCGGCCGCGCCACAACGCGAGCGCGGCGAGCGCCATCACGGCGATGAAAATCGTCCCGAGGCCCACCATGATGTGATAGCTGAAATAGAGCAGCGGGATGTTATCGGGCCAGCGGTCGGGCGGGAAGGCGTTGAGGCCTTGCACCTGCGCATGCCAACGTTCGTAAGTGAGAAAGCTCAGCGCACGGGGCACTTCCAGGGGGTTGTCGAGCCGGCGCTTCTCCACGTCCGGTTGTCCGATCAGGGCCAGCGGCGCGCCTGCCTCGGTTTCGAACAGCCCTTCCATGGCGGCCAGCGTTGCCGGCTGATGGAAGGCGATGTTCTTGCCTTGGCCGTCGCCGGTGGGAAACAGCATCAGGGCCGACGCCGCCACGCCCGCGATCACGCCCACACGCACGAACGTCCGCCCGTACGGCTCCGCGCGCTTCACTAACAGGTAGAACGCGCCCACCGCCGCCATCGCGAACGATCCTGTGACCACCGCGCCCGTCATGTTATGCAGATACTGCCACGGCAGCCACGGGTTCAGCAGCAGCGCCCAGAAACTCGAGAGCAGGATTTCGCCGCGCGGCCCCAGCGTGTAGCCGACGGGATGCTGCATCCAGGCATCGGTGGCCACGATGAAGAATCCGGAAAGCCACGATCCCAGGAAAACCAGAAAGCCCGCCAGCCAATGGCCTTTGGGGCCCAGTTTTTTTTCGCCGAACAGAAACAGGCCCAGGAAGCTGGATTCCAGGAAGAACGAGAACACGCCTTCCATGGCCAGCGTCTGTCCGATGATTCCGCCGGCGGATTTTGAAAAGCGCGCCCAGTTGGTGCCGAACTGGAATTCCATGGGGATGCCGGTGACCACGCCCATGGCGAAGTTGATGGCGAAGATGCGCGCCCAGAATCGCGCGGCGCGGTTGTAGTGCTCGTTGCCCGTACGCAGGGCCAGGGTTTTGAGCACAACCAGCAGCAGGGCCAGGCCCATGGTCAATTGCGGAAAAATGTAGTGGAACGTGACGGTGAACGCGAAATGCAGCCGGTGGATTGTCAGCGCATCCATGATTTCGGAGAGTATTTTCTTTATCTTCGCACACCCGGCCGGCCGGACGCCGCCCCGATTTAGCTTGGCGAAGTTGCGATAGGGATGACGTGATTCGGGTCTTGAACTACAATATTGTATGGATGTCGCCTTCCCCGCGGAGTCTTCTGGGGAATCGGAAAGCAAAATGGAAGCGATCGTTCGTCATCTATCCGGAGTAAGATTCGAGGCCGTCGCGCGCGGACACCGCGTGGTATGCGACCAGCCGATGGAGAACCACGGCGCCGACGCGGGCATGACGCCGCCGGAATTCATGCTGGCCTCGCTGGGCGCGTGCGCCGGCTACTACGCCGTCGAATACTTGCGCACGCGCGGCCTGCCCACGGAAGGCCTGGAAGTGCGCGTGACCGCCGAAAAGGCCAACGGGCCGGCGCGCCTGGCCGCATTCCGCGTGGAAGTGACCGTGCCGGATCTCGACGCCCGGCATGCAGCCGGCATCCTGCGCGCGGTGAAAGCCTGCCTGATTCACAACACGCTGACGCACGCGCCGGCCATAGAGATTGCGCTTGAAACGCGCGTTCCCGCTACAGTCGGATAGCGGGAGCGCGGTTTGGAAAAGGAAATCGAAATTCAACTGGCGCGGGATGTGATGGCCGGCCAACCGGAGGCATTCGATCGCTCTTGTGGAGCACTTGGAAATGCCCGCCGATGCCTGCCGCGAGATGGAAGCGCACCGGCCGGATGTCCGCCTGGCGTTGAGTTCGCGGAGAGCTTGCGCAAGAGCCGGCGAGGTGCCGGGGCCTATCGGCGAGGCGGAGATTGGCCATTTCAAATGAGTAGCCCTCGTGGCGCACGCCCCCGGCGTGCCGTGTCGGCACTCTGCCGACACAGGCGAGCGAAGCTCGGCCAACACAGGCTGAAGCCTGTGCTACACAGGCTGAAGCCTGTGCTACCAGCGGGCCTGCGAGGCCCGCGCAGGCTGCGAGCCTGCCCCACTGCGGCGGACAAAATGTAGAAACTCCAGAGGCGAGCGAAGCTCGCCCCACGGGGGTGACTGAAGTCACTGCTTTGGATTCCGCAATCGGCTACCTTGAGGCTTGCTGAAGAAGATTCGAAGGCGCAGCGCTCCCGACCGCTCGCAACGGTTGCGGCGCACATTCCAACTGGCGTTCCTGGCGCTGAATCTGTGGATCGGCGCGCAGTTCGTCCTGTTCGTCCACTATTACGAATCGGGCGGGCACGGGGTGCGGGTGGCGCGGCCTCCCGGAGTCGAAGGCTGGCTGCCGATTGCGTCGCTGATGAATCTGAAGATCCTGCTGCTTACCGGACATATCCCGCACGTGCATCCGGCCGGGATGTTCCTGCTTATTGCATTTCTGGCGATATCCTGGCTGCTGCGCAAGAGCTTCTGCGCCTGCCTTTGCCCGGTGGGCACGGTTTTGGAATGGCTGTGGCGGCCGGGCAGGCAGACATTCCGGCGCAACTGGGGGCTGACACGGTGGCTCGATACCGGCTTGCGCAGCCTGAAGTACATCCTGCTGGGACTGTTTCTCTACGCTGTGGGCAGCATGTCCGTGCCCGCTATTCAGGCTTTCCTCGAGGGGCCGTACGGCCTGGTTTCCGACGTGAAGATGCTCGATTTTTTCCGTTTCATGGGCTTCGCGGGCGCGGTAGTGATGGCGCTTTTGGTGGTGCTTTCGGTTTTTGTGCAGAATTTCCGGTGCCGCTATTTGTGCCCTTACGGCGCATTGATGGGCCCTGCTGCGCTCGCCAGCCCGTTGCGCATCCGGCGCGATGCGACGTTGTGCATCGATTGCGCTAAGTGCGCGAAGGCTTGCCCCGCCACGCTGCCGGTGGATCGGCTGGTGAGCATCCGCTCGGCGGAGTGCACGGGGTGTCTGGAATGCGTGGCCGTTTGCCCGGCGGAAGGCGCGCTGCGCATGTCGGCTCCGGGGCGGCGGGCAGTGCCCGCTTGGATGATGGCGGCGGCTGCGGCGGCGCTGTTTCTGGGCATTTGCGGATGTGCGTGGTGGGCGGGGAATTGGCACACCGGCCTGCCCGACCGGGTGTATGTCGATCTGATTCCTCACGCGCGGGAGTTTACGCATCCGTGATAGAAGCGAGCTGCGCTCGCCGGTGCCGGCAAGAGTGCCGGCACGGCACGCAAGAGTGCGTGCGCCACGTCATCGGTTACACGGTGCGCCCGCGACGTTGAGGGCCGCCATGAGCTGTGCGCTGGCGCCGCGGTAATCGTTACGGCTTAACTCCCGGTTGCCCCAATAAGGACGTATTGCGTTCCAGGACTGAAGTTGCGGTTTCGCGAATGCTCGCCGCACGCGATCGAGCCGTTCGCCGCGAATCTCGATTTCGTCGAGCGCGCCAGGCCGCAGCCCCGCTTTATTCGCCCACAGAAACGCCGGAACCTCCGCCGGCGCGAATCCCATCAGGCTGGCACCCACCATGTCGGTGGCCACCGGATTCGTGCCTGCCACGATCACGTCCATCTTGAACGTCTTGCCCATGGCAGGTCCGTTGCCCTCCATGGCCATCGAGCCGTCGATTACCACGAGGCCGAGTTTGTTGGCGCGCACCATGTCCACCACCACGGCGGACGCGGCGGTGGGTTCCACCTTGGAGGCCAAGTCGTGCATGTGCCCGCGCACGGATTGATAGACCGTCCCTGGAAACGCGCCGATCAGGTTCTTCATCCCCAAGGTCACCGTGGCAAGCTGATGCGTTTTCATCATGGGCACGGAGCACAGCAGATCCACCTCGGCCAGGCTCCGGTGCAGCGTAATTTTGTCGAACACAAAACCGCCGGGAACGGCCACGTCCACCAAATCGCCGGAGTGCAGATTTACCAGCGGCACGCGCAGCGTCTTGGCCAGATCGGCATATCCCAATTGCTCGAAGACGTACTGCTGCATGGGGTCCAGGATGTCGCGCTTGCGGGTCCGGTAAATGCCCGTTCCAAGAACGTTGAATTTCGGCGCGGCCGCCGATCCTTCGCCGATCGAAACTTCCTTGCCGGCGCGCCGCATGGCCTCCGCGAGGGCGCGCACGACGGCGAGTTTGGTGGTCGCCTCCTTCTGCGGGGAAACCAGGTTGGGCTTCAACATCACCGTGTTGACGCTCTTCGTCACGTGCCGGATACCACCCAGAAGATCGACGGCCTGCTCGACGGCCTTGGCGACATTGTCGTTATGTATGCGGACGATGCTTACGACGGGCTTGGATTTGGCGCCGATGCCGGCGGCGGATGCCAGCGCGGTGCCAGTGAGGAGGAACTCTCGGCGGTTCAACTGCCGAATTGCCATATAATCGACTCCTTGACTCCGATTATACGCGCGGCAGGGCGGGCCTGCGAGGCCCGCGCAGGCTGCGAGCCTGCCCCACATTAGCCCGCGATGGCTTCGGCGAGCTGCGGTTGATACGTGCACCGCGGATCTTCGGCCAGATAGTTGCCTGTCAGCGCATATGCGCGCGACCGCGACCCGCCGCACACCTTCTGATACTCGCAGATGCCGCACTTGCCCTCGCGCTGGCCGACGTCGCGCAAGGAAAGGAACAGGCTGGAATTCCGGTACACGTCGGTGAGCGAATCCCGCAGCACATTGCCCGCCGTGATCGGCAGGAACCCGCTGGGAAAAATCTCGCCCGTGTGCGATACGAACACGAAACCCTTGCCGTCGCTGACGCCGGCGGTGCGCCACATCACCGCGCCGGTCTTCTCGTTCTCGGGTATCGAACGGTGTTCGGCCTTCATACGCTGCGCCACATAGCGGCGGTAGTGCATGGCTTCCGTGGTCTTGATGGCGAACGGCGCGGTCTTCGACAGCTCATACATGAAATCGAAAACCTGCTCGTATTCTTCCGCCGCCAAGTCCATGTTCTCCAGCGCGCGCCCGGTCACGATCAGGAAGAACAGGCTCCACATTTTGGTGCCGACGTCCTCGGCAATCCGGGCCATCTCCGGCAGGCGCGCCAGATTGCGGCGCGTGACGGTGGTCTGGTACTGCGTTTCAAGGCCGATCTTCTTGGCGTGATACAGCGCCATCATGGCCCGGTCGAAGGTGCCCGGAATGCCGCGGAAATCGTCGTGCGACTGGGCGTCCGGTCCGTCCAGACTGATGGCCATGCGCGAAACGCCGCACTCCTGGAAGCGGTCGATGGCGGCTTCGGTCAATAGCGGGGTGGCGCTGGGTGTGACGTTCGTGCGCAGCCCGATCTTCACGCTGTGGCGGATCAGGTCATAGAGATCCGGGCGTTTCAAGGGATCGCCGCCGGTGAAAACCATGAGGGGATTTCCGAACGATTTGATTTGTTCGAGCAGTTCGAAGCCTTGCGCGGTGTTCAGTTCCCTTGGATCGCGGCTGGACTGGGCGGATGCGCGGCAATGCACGCAGGCCAGGTCGCATGCCTGGGTCACTTCCCATATCACGAGCATGGGTGCTTGGTCAAAATTCATCGGCTCTCCTCTTCCTGCAACTGGGATGCAAGAAGAAGCAATTGTGCAGCCACGATGTGTCTATTGAAATATAAGGACTTGGGGTTGCGGCCGCCACCAAATGATGGGTGAAATCACCCAGCACTCACTTGCGCTCCGGCGACCTTCATTCAGCCCGCCACGTGCGACGGCCCACAGCGCTAGTCCGATACGGGCGCTCCGCGCCGCAGCATCGCCGGTCCTAATTAGTTGACGACCCGGCGGCACGCGACGGTTCCGGCTAAGCCGCCCGCCGGTGTGTTTACGGACAATCGGGTTTGGTTTCGGAGGGCGGCCAATCTTGGCCGCAGCCGCCTTTCGGCGGAGCCGGCTGCGGGCAGAATTGCCCGCCCTCCGAAACCAAAATGACCCACTACCAAAACCCCACCCCTCAAACTCAAACCACACCCCCCTTGACAACGGGACTCAACCGTGATTAACCTAACCCGACGTGCGTCTTTTTAAGGCCGCACCACGCTTTGGAGGGGGAGAAGATGTTCAACCGAGTGCGACTCAGTGTGTCGTTGTTGTGCATTGCAGCATCGGGAGCGGTTCAGAGCCTGGCACAGGTGCCCGTAGGATCCTTGAACGGCACCGTGCACGACCAGACCGGCGGCGTGATGCAAGGCGCCACCGTCACGGTGACGAATAGAGATACGGGACGGGAACGCCAGGTGGTATCGGCGGTGGACGGGTCGTTCCGCGTGGCGCCGTTGCTTCCGGGAAGTTATACCTTGCGGGCCGCGGCGTCGGGATTCCGGACCCTGATTGAAACCGCCACGGTGCAGGTCGGCCAGACCACCTCCGTGGATCTGCAGATGCAGGTGGGCGCGGCCACCGAAGTGGTCAGCGTGCAAGGCGAAGCCGCGCAGATCGACTATGACAGCCACACCATCGGGGGCGTGATCACCCGCCAGGAGATCGAGAACCTGCCGCTTAACGGCCGGAGCTTCCTGAACCTGGCGATGCTGGAGCCGGGCGTAACCGTCTCCGCGAATAGCGTGGGCCAGTACAACCGGCTGTTCGACGTGAATATCCTGGGCGCCGATTCCGGCAACGGTTCGGTGCGCATCACTGTGGATGGCGCCACCATCGCCGACTCGGTGACCGGCGGCACGCAGCAGAACTTCTCCCAGGAAGTGGTGCAGGAGTTTCAACTGTCGTCGACCAATCTGGACCTTTCCAACGCGATCGGCGCGGGCGGCGCGGTCAATATCGTGACGCGCGGCGGCACCAACGATTTTCATGGCGAAATCTTCTTCTTCGACCGCGACCACGACTTCTCGGCGTATCCGTATTTGCAGCGGGATCCCTACGAGCCGGCCAGTCCGTTTTTTGCGCGGCGCCAATCGGGCTTCCACGTCGGCGGACCGATCAAGAAGGATAAGTTGTTTTTCTTCACCTCGCTCGAGCACACCAATCAGACTGGCGTCTACAGCGCGTTTCCGAGCGACCCGCTGTTTCAGTCGTTCGCGTCGTATGCCGCTAGTCCCTTCCACGAAAACGAGTTCGACGTGCGGCTGGATTGGCTCATCAGCCCCAAGCACAGCGCTTCTCTGCGCTACTCCCACGATGGCAACAACGGCTACGCCCCGCCCGGCGGCGGCGACCTGCCGTCGGATTGGGACGTCAACACGAACTGGGCCGACTCCGGCGTGTTCGCGCTGACCAGTTCGCTGAGCCCCAGCCTGACCAACGAATTCCGCTACTCCTACACCTACTGGTCGAATACTAACAATCCGCCCACGGCGTCCCAATGCCCGGCGCCTTGCCTGGGGTTGGGAATGCCGAACATCAGCATCTACGGGGTATCCAACTTCACCATCGGCAATGCCACCAATGCGCCGCAAAGCCGCGTCTTGCGCCGGAACATATTTCAGGACAACATCAGCAAGACCAAGGGCACTCACAACATGAAATTCGGCGGTTACTGGGAGTATCAGCAAGGCACCGGGACCTACGCTTATGCGGCCCCCGCGGCGGCCGAGTTGTTCTCGCCGGAGATCGTGGAGTATTTCAATTCCCAGGTGCCGGCGCCGTTCCAACTCCCGCTGCCATCCTCGTTCAGCACGATCAACGACATCCTGGCGCTTCCTGTGGCCGGATTTGAGATGGGCGTCGGCGATATCAACCAGCCGCCGTCCTATAACCACGGCAACGCCGACCACGACAATACGTTCCATTTCTACTGGCAGGATGCCTGGCGCGTGAAGCCCAAGTTCGTTCTGAATTATGGGCTCGCCTGGACTTACGAAAGCAACGCCCTCAATTACGATATGACCAAGCCCGAGTATCTGGCGCCACTCTACGGCCAGGGCGGGCTGGGAAATGAGCTCCACACGCCGCACAATTTCAGTCCCATGCTGGGTTTTGCCTGGAACGTGGGGCACGATAACAAGACCGTGATCCGAGGCGGCGCCGGCATATACTATGACACGATCAACCTCGAAGAACGCCTGATCGAGCGCGCCATGATTGGGCCGAACGGCACCGGCCGGGTGCTGCTGGGCGATAGCGTTTTCTTCTCCGCCATCGCGCAGGCCAACGGCTTCGCTAATCTGCCCCCACCGCTGCAGCCCACCTCGCTGGCCAGCGAGCCCACCACGTTTAGCGGGGCCGAACTGGTCGGCGCTATCCCGACGTTCTATGGCGACGCGCAGGCCGAACTGGGACCTCCCAATAATACCAACCTGGCGGTCCGGAACATCAACGTGTTCAAGACCGGCGAGGAACTGCTGGCCCACAATTTCCGGGCGCCTTATTCCGAGCACGTCAGCATCGGCGTTCAACACGAACTGCGCACCGATCTCGTGGTCACCGCGGATTTCGTGTACCGGCTCTACCTGCACCAGATCATTCGCGACACCGACCTCAACCACTTCTTCAGCGCGCAAGGTCCAGTGATTCCGGCCTGCACGAGCGCGGCCCAGGCGGCCGATCCACTGGCGGAGTGCTCCACCGGCGTCATTCAGGGCATCGTCAGCGGCGCGCGCTCCAATTACAAGGGACTGCTGCTCAAAGCCAACAAGCGTTTTTCGCACCGCACCAGTGGGCAGTTGTCCTACGCATATTCCGACCAGAACGGCTACAACGGACTGGTGGACGACAGCAACTGGTTCGCTTCCGTGGGACCGCAGGCGGGCCATCAGATTCTGACCGGATCGATTACCGCGGACCTGCCCTGGGGCATCATCATCTCGGGTATCACCGCATTCCAAAGCGTGGGGCCGATCGAACCGTTCCTTCCGGGAGTGGACCTGAACGGCAACGGCGCCGTCGAGGCGGGTGAAACCGGCGGGTCGCCGCTGCCGGGCATCGGCTACAATCAGCTCGGCGTCAATGAAGGAAAGGCGGCGTTGATTTCGGCGGTGAATGCGTTCAACCAGAACTACGCCGGCAAGACCACCACCACGGGCGTGATTGCACCCATTGTGCTGCCTGCGAATTTTTCGTTCCCCCGCAGCTTCAACTCGCAGGATATCCGCTTGACCAAGGTAATCAACCTGGGGACCGAACGCGCCAAGCTGTCCCTGATCGGCGAGTGTTTCAACGTATTCAACATCGCCAATTTGGGCGGGTACAGCTATAACCTGCCTACGAGTTCCGCCCAAGCCGCGGGATTCGGAGTGGCATCCAGCGCGGAGGGGAATGTCTTCGGATCGGGCGGTCCGCGCGCCTTCCAGTTCGCCGCCAAGTTCACGTTTTAGTAGGGCAGCGCCATGCGCTGCCCCACCTCACTTGCGGAGCAGCGCCATGCGCTGCCACGGCGCTCGACCAGGCCACTCCTCGGAGTGGATCACCAGACCGGCAGTGACCGGGTTGAAGTGAATGTAGCGGATAATCGATCTCCGCTCATGATCGTCCCGTACCCAATGATCGTACGACTCATTTTGCCAGAAGGGCTCTCCTTTGCGCCCGAGGGCCGCATTCGCGGCTCGCGCGCTGGCGCTCTTGATGTTCATGAGAGCCTTCCGGAGCGGTATGCGCGGTCGCAGTAGGACATGGACATGGTTGGCCATAACCACCCAGGCCAAGAGCTCGTAGAAGCCCCAGGGCGATACGACAGCAGGACCCGGCTGACACATTCGGCCACGGCTGGATCTTTTAACCATTTCGGGCCAGTCGCGGCTTGATCTAATTGACGATCCAGAGCAACGAACGCCGCACTCGCGGGCACGGATCGGGGGGCTGGCACAGGAACATTTGGGAGAGACCCGTGGAGCCGCCAAGTCACGAAAAAGTCGGCATCCGCCGGGTGCCAATGGGGGAGATGACGGACATAATAAGACACACCGGATAGTAGCGGAGCGGGGCTGAAGATCTCAGCAAAAGGTGGGGCAGGGCCATGCCGGTCGGCGCATGGCGCCGCCCTACAAGTGGGGCAGGGCCGTGCCCTGCCGGTCGGCGCATGGCGCCGCCCTACTCACTCCGGATCGCCGCAATCGGGTCGATGCGCACGGCCCGCAGCGCGGGCAGGAAGCTGCCCAACACGGTCATCAGCACACACAGCCCTACGGCGCTCGCGAACGTCGGCGCATCGCCCGGCTGCACGCCCGCCAGCAGCCCTTCCATCGCGCGGCCCGCGGCGTAAGCCAACACGACGCCCGGCAGCACGCCGGCGCCCGCCAGCAGCGCGCCCTGCCGCACGATCATCCTGACGATCCCGCCCGGCTGCGCCCCCAGCGCGATACGCACCCCGATCTCCTGCGTCCGCCGCGACACCGCGAACGACAGCAATCCGTGTATGCCCACGCCCGCCAGCAGAAACGCAATCGCCGCGAACGCTCCCAGCACGCGTACTTGCGCCGTGCGCGACGCGGTCTGATCCTCCACGATATCCGCCATGGTGCGCACATCCGATATCGGTTGCTCGGCGTCCGCGCTGCGAATAATCCGGCGTATGGCCGGCAGCAGCGCCCCCGGCCCGGTGGCGGAATGAATCACGAGTTCCTTCGGCGCATAAAACGATAACCAGCCATCCGGCACCTGCTTGTACGGCAGATAGACCTGCGGCTCGCTAATCCGCTCCAACCCGCGCACCCTGATATCGCCCACCACCCCCACCACTGTCCGGTCGTGAAATGCCATCTGGAAGTGCCGGCCGAGCGGATCTTGATCCGGCCAATAGCGGCGCACAAACGATTCGCTGGCCACCGCGGCGAACGGCGCATCGATGGCGTCGGATTCGGCAACGTCGCGCCCGCGCTTGAGCGGAATGCCCAAGGTGGCGAAGAAACCCGGCGTCGCATACCGCAGGCTGGCGTTATGCGTCCCGGATCTTTGCAAATCGATCGATTCGCCACCCACCAAGACCGGCCAGATCCCGCCTCCCCACACCATCGGCAGACCGCTGATATAGGCCGCGCTCGAAACCCCCGGCAAAGCCCGCACCGCGGAGAGCACATGCGTGTAGAACCCCGCGCGGCGCGCGGTTGGATCGTACTTAGGCGTCGGCAGGGCCGTCTGCAGCGTCAGCACGCCGCCGGTGCGGAAGCCGGGATCGGTCCCTTCGATCCGCAACAGCGCCCTAACCAGCAAACCCGCCGACACCAGCAGCACTACCGAGGCCGCGACCTCGGCGACCACCAGCGCGGAGCGCAGCCGCTCCTTGCGTCCTCCACCGGCGCGCGTGCCTTCCCGCAGCGCGCTGAAATCGGATTGGCGGCAGGCTCGCAACGCCGGCAGCACGCCAAAAGCGATCCCGGTCAGACCGGATATCATCCCCGCGAAAATCAGCACCCGCAAATCGATGGAGGGCGACTGCGCGATCGGTAAAGACATAGGCACCAGCCTGGCGAGCAAAGGCACCGCGGCGGCCGCCACCAGCACTCCCAGCGCGCCTCCGGCCATCGCCAGCACCAGGCTCTCGGTAATCAACTGGCGTACCAGGCGCTCGCGCCCCGCGCCCATGGCCGCCCGGACAGCCAACTCTCTCTGGCGGGCCAGCCCGCGCGCCATCAGCAGATTCGCCAGGTTCGCGCAGGCAATCAGCAGCACGCAGATCGCCGCGCCGCTCAGCGCCAGCAGCAACAGGCGCGACTGCTGCGGCATGTCGTCGCGCAGCAGGTAGAGCGAAGCGGTGGTCTGCCTGTTCTCCTTTGGAAATTGCCGCTCCAGTTGGCCGGCCACCACGCCCATCTCCGCCTGGGCTTGAGCCAGCGAAACGCCCGCCTTCAGCCGCGCCACGACATTCAGATAGTTATTGTTGCGGTCCCGAAAATCGTCGCTGTGCTCCTGGAATCGCGTGGACGTCCATAGTTCGGCGTCGCGGCTGGGAAAGTGGAAATCGCGCGGCATCACGCCGATTACGACATACGGTTCGTTGTCCAGATTCACGCGCCGCCCGATTACACCGGCGTCGCCGCCGAACACCGCCTGCCACAACCGGTAGCTCAGCAGCACCGTTCCCGGAGCGCCTTCGCGGTCCTCGGCAGGCATGAACAGGCGCCCCATCAACGGTTGCACGCCCAGTAGCGGGAACAGGTCGGCGGTGATGGCCGCTCCGTCCAGACGCTCGGGATCGCCCTGGCCCACCAGGTTTACCGGATTTTCAAAATACGCGCCCATGCCATCGAAGGATTTACTCATGTGTTTCCAATCCACATAGTTGGCAGGCGATAGTTCCATCTGGCTGTAGGCGGCCACCTTCTCCCACAGCCTGACCAGCCGGTCCGGATCGGGAAAGGGAAGCGGCCGGATCAGCACGAAATCCGTTACCGAAAACGCCGCGGTATTGGCGCCCACGCCCAGCGCCAGCACCAGGATCGCCGTGAGCGCGAATCCGGGCGAGCGGGCCAGCGTGCGCGCCGTGTAGCGCAGATCCTGCCGCAGAATGTCCCCATGCACCGCGGCGGCGTTGATGAGAACCTCGCACGCCGTCGCGATCCATAGGGCGGGTACCGCCAGCGGACCGGAGGCGTCGCGGCGCCGGCGCGACCAGATGGCGCGCATTTCCGCGCCGTACTCCGCGCGGAATGAAGCCGGATAGAGTCTGAGGAGAAGATCGTAAGCCCGCATCATAATCCTCGTTACGGCTGGCGTTTGGCCATCTCGCGCTCGAGATCGGCCGGCGCGTAAGGCAGTGCGGGATTCAGAATTTCGTGGCCGCCGGGCGTAATCAGTATGGTGTCCTCGACAAAATATTGCTGGCCGGCGATCAAGCCCGGCTCGTAACACACCACGTTGCCCTCATGAAACACTTTGGGCGATCCTTCCGCCATGTCCACGCCCAAACCATGCAAAGGCTGCATCGGATTCTTGAGCGCCGCGGAAGCCGCCTCGCGCGCCAGGGGCGTCTGCAGACCACTCTGATGGCTCTCCACGTGGCTTCGGAAGGCCTGGCGCACCTGGCCGGGGGTTGCGGCCGGCTTCATGGCGTCAACGCCGGCCAAATAAGCGCCGTTCAAGAGTCCCATGGTCTCCCTCTGGCCCGCGTCAAAGCGGCCGGTCACCGGCAGCGTGCGTCCAAAATCTCCTTTGTACATCCGGAAATCGCATCCGAGATCGAGACGCACCACCTCGCCGGCTTGCATGGTGCGATCCATGTTGCGGTAATCCGCGAAGGCCTCGAACAGCGTCGCAGGCATGGTAAACGGTCCCAAACGGACCCACGGCCATAGCGATAAGCCGTCGGAGCCCGCATTCAGACAGGCGCGGATCACTTCGCCCTCCACCTGCCTTTGCGTCTTACCGGGCGCGATGGCGCGCGCGCCGGCCCAGAAGCCCTCTGCGGTGACGGACGCCGCCTTGCGCAGCAAGGCCAGCTCGGCGGGACTCTTTACCCATCTCACCTCATCAAGAATCGCAAAGGCGTCCTTGATTTCGAGATCGTTCCACCGTTGGTGAATGGCATCCCGCCAGAGCTTGTGAGGGTTTTCGATGGCGGCGATCCCCGCGGGGTTGCTCACTTCGCCCGACATGCCCCCGGTTTGGCCGGCGCTGTCAAGATAGAGCACCAACTTCGGGTTGCTCTTGCGGCGCGCATCGACGAACGCAACAAATGTATCCCACGCAACGACATGGTCGATCTGTAGAGCGGCTTCGGCGGATGCACCGGGATCGACAAACACCGCGTCGAGTCCCTGCAGATCGGCGCTGAACGCGCGGGAACGCGGCATTAGGAAGAGCCACGACTGCCTTTCCGCTCCGTCGAGGACCAGAATCGCGTCAAGCGCATTCGCCAGCCCGGTGAACGCATAAAAACTCGCGTCTTGATGGAACCCCGATTCATCCCAACGCTTGAGGCCCGAAACCGAATGCAGAAGAATGATGCCGTCCGGGATCTTTTCCATAGCGGCGCGCCGGCGCGCCTGATACTCCGTGGAGTCGATGGACGGCTGGGCGAAGGCGCATGACAGGAACACCAGCAGAATCGGTAAGCGCCACGCGGGGCGCACGCTAGCGCGCGGCATCATGCCCTCCCCGCCGCGAATCCTCTGTTGCGCGCCATCCGGACGAGCTGCGTGAGCCGGCGCGCCTCGGCCCGCGCCACGTCGGCGCCGAAGGCTGTGATCCGGTAATACCGGCGGCGCTCGTCGTCCAGCTCCGGCGCGGGACGATCCTGCGTCTCGACGATCAATCCTTGTTCGAGCATCCGCTGGATCGAGCGGTAAAGCGTCCCGGCGCTCAGCTTGAGCTCGCCGTTGGTGCGCGCGGCCACGTCTTGAATGATGGCGTAGCCGTGCCGGTCTTCTTCGGCCACGGCCAGCAGAATATGGAAGGTGGCCGGAGGTAGAGGCAGAAACGCCTCTGGGTGCGGGGCATCGGTCATTCCTTGATTATAGCCACACTGGATATATTGTCAATGGCTATAATGCGGGGCCTTTATAGAATACCGGTAGTTCGGTTGCACCGTGGGGCGGCCAATCATGGCCGCAGCCGCCTTTCAGGCGGCTCCTGCATTCACGGCGCCTCGTCCTCGTCGCAAAGGCCGGCTGAAAGCCGGCTGCGGGCAGGATTGCCCGCCCCACAAGCGCCATACTCACTTCTCAGCCAGAGCGGATATGGCTTTTTTTGGCCGTGACATCGATATATGAAGAAGTAACTGGACGATGTACAAGACCATTCGGAAAAACTGGTCAACCGTCAGAAAGCGGAAGGTTGATCTTGTCTGCGTCGAAGAACGAGCCGTAGGAAGTCATGGAATAGTACCTGCTGACTGGTACCCGTTTCTCAAATCTCCTCATCCTACAACCCGCAGACGTAGTACTCTCTGGCCATGTCTACGACCTACCCGTTCCTTCTGACTTTGGTGCTAGGCTCAACATGCATCGCAGCGGCGCAAGCTCCGCTCAAGTACGCCACTTTGTATAGCTTCACTGGCCAGAACGGAGACGGCGCCTCTCCGGGCGCGTTGATCGTCGCCAAGAACGGACACCTCCTCGGCACGACTCAATTCGGCGGTTCCGGCCCATGCACGGCGTCCGCCAGCACAGGATGCGGAACAATATTTGAATTGTTGCCGCCCGAATCGCCGCTCGACGCCTGGAAGGAAACCGTGCTGTATAGCTTTGGCGCCGTAAATGGGGACGGGGCTTATCCAACAGCGGGCCTGGTGTTCGGAGCCAACGGAGCGGTGTACGGCACAACCAGCCAAGGAGGCGCTCAAAATCAGGGGACCGTGTTCGTCCTCACGCCGCCCGGCCTGGACGCAACTGCCGGCTCGGCCTGGACTGAAACCATCCTGCACAGCTTCGCGGGAGGGGCGCGCGACGGCGCGCAGCCGTTTGCTGGGCTGGCCCTCGGCCAGGATGGAACACTCTACGGCACAACCTTCACAGGAGGGGCTCAGGATCTTGGCACGGCTTACGCGTTAGCGCCGCCGGCGTCCCCGGACGGATCGTGGACCGAGAAGATTTTGCACAGCTTCGCAGGGTATCCCGGCGATGGATCCAATCCGAACGGGGGATTGGCCATCGACAAGGGCGGGACCCTCTATGGCGCGGCGGGTTTGTATGTGTTCGCTTTGCACGCAGACGGTCAGGGAGCGTGGAGCGAAGACGTTCTTGCCAGCTTCTTTGTAAATTTGCCGGACGCTCTAGAGGAACCTGGCGGTGTGACCATCGGCAGGGATGGTGTCCTCTATGGCACAACCTTCACCGGCGGGCTACCTAGCTGCATCCCCGAAGGCTGCGGCGGAGTTTTCGCGGTCACGCCGCGAGGCAGCGATGGCGGCGCGTGGACCGAGAGGGTGATATCTTTCCTCGGGGGCCCTCCGCTCGCAGGGAATCCGTTGGGCGGAGTCGTCATAGGGCCAGATGGAGGGCTGCTGGGTACGACGTCGCTCTCCACGGGCACGGTCTACAGCCTGACCCCGGCCGCGAACCCGAAGCTTTTATGGAAGGAGGCCACGCTGCACACCTTCGAGCCAACCGTGGGAGATGGATCACATCCACTGGCAGGCCTGGCTGTAGGCTCGGGTGGGGCGCTGTATGGGACCACCTCCCTCGGCGGGGCGGCCAATATGGGGCCGTTTTCGAATTGGGGCAGTAGCGCGGGGCTGTCGGCGCTGGGTGGCATCTTTCCCACCAGAAGTAGTTGCGGGTCGCAATCTGAAGCTCACCCTGCCTGTCTTTTCAGCCGGCGCGGGGAGCTACCCCGCTCTTCGGCGAACCGTGTCTACCGTCCGGTGCCCAACACCATAATCGTCGATGTGCGTGCGCCAGCAGCGGGCCATCCGGCACCACCAGGCGCGTTTCGGTCGAAATAATCCGGCGTCCTTGGGAACCACCCGCGCCTCGGCGCGCGCGAGGCCCGTGTTGTGCGTGATGGGACGCGAGAAATTCGCCTTAGCCTCGATAGGGATGAAGCCCGCGCGCGTCGGCGGCAGCGATCCGACGACGCCGCGGCGGCCGCCGGAGCGAGCAAAGGAACGCTGGCCCGCCGCATGCAAGCCGTGCTGGGACGGTCGCCGTTGTCATATTTCCACAAACCGAAAACCACCTATGCCAGCGTCGAAGAGATCGCCGCGCGAGTGGGATACTCGGATGGCGTAGCTCTCCGGACTCTTGCTGCATCGCCATCTGGGCCGCGGCGTCAAGCAGATCGGAAGAAGCACTGCCTGCCCGCGAGGCCCGTGGCTTCAGTTAACGCCGGTCGCCTTCGCGGTCGTATTCGTCAAGACTGCCACCTTGCTGGACGACACCGCCAGGTCCGGCTTTCCGTCGCCGCTAAAGTCCGCAGTGGCCAGAAAAGACGAGTAAGCCCCGCTGACGGAGTAGACGCTGGTGGGCGGAAAGGCAAAGGTTCCATCGCCGTTGCCAAGCAGCATCGTAACCGTTCCCTGGCCATCGGAGGTGGACACCGCCAGATCCGGTTTCCCGTCGAGATTGAAGTCTGCCGCCACAGCCATGTATGGCGCCCTCACAGCATAGTTCACCGGCGGCTGGAAGGTGCCGTCCCCGTTTCCCAGCAGGATCGACAGGCTGTTATTCGCGACTGCCAGATCTGGTTTGCCGTCGCCGTTCAGGTCGGCTATGGTGACGCCCAGGGGATAAGATCCCATGGCGTACTGCGTGGACGGCCCGAAGGTCCCGTCGCCATTGCCGAGGAGGATCGAGATGAAGCCGTCCGCTCCATATCCGTAGTTGGACACCACAAGATCGAGTTTCTTGTCGCCATTTAAATCACCCACGGCCACAAAGATCGGAGAATCTCCGACGGCATACATCTGACCTGTCCGGAAGGTGCCGTCGCCATTGCCGAGGAGGATCAAGACGGCGCCGTTGCTCGGGAGAACCACGGCTAGATCGAGCTTGCCATCCCCGTTGAAATCCCCGGCGGCGAGGAAATAAGGAGAACTCGCCACTGCGGTGCCGATCAACGGTTGGAACGTGCCATTGCCATTGCCCAGCAAGATCGAAATCGCCGGAGACGCCCCACCGTCGGAAACTGCCAGATCCAGCTTCCCATCGTTGTTGAAGTCTCCCACTGCCACTGAATTAGGGACAGCCCCGGCAGCGTAGGCGACCGGCGGCTTGAACTTACCGCCGCCCTTTCCCAGCAAGACGGACACCGTGGTCTCACTATCCCCTTCGCTGTCGGTCACGACCAAGTCCGGCTTTCCGTCTCCATTGAAATCGCCGACGGCAACATCGCCTGGGTTCGAGGGGGCATACCCCGTCGCCTGCAGGAAGGTGCCATCCTTTTTGTTTGACAGGATATATACATCGTCGGAGTTTAGGTCGGCTACCGCCAGGTCGGGCAGGCCGTCGCCGTTGAAGTCTCCGACGGCTACGGAGCCAGGGCTGCTACCCACGGCGTAATTCACCGCGGGCCGGAACGTGCCATCGCCGTTCCCTAACAGGATCGACACGTTATTGGAATCGATATTTGCGACCGCGACGTCCAGTTTTCCGTCGGCGTTGAAGTCTCCGAGCGCCACGGAGAAGGGATCTTTGCCCACGGAGTACTCCACAGATGGCTTGAAAGTGCCGTCACCATTGCCCAACAGGACCGAAACGCTGGAGGAACTCTTGGCCGCGTCCGCTACCACCAAGTCCAGTTTCCCGTCGCCATTGAAATCCCCCGCCGCGACGACGAAAGGTTCCGATCCCACGGCATAGTCGACGGCCGGGGCAAAGGCGCCTTTTCCAAGGCCCAACAGCATCGAGATCGTGTTGGAACCGTAGTTGCTCACGGCCAAGTCGAGGATTCCATCTCCGTTGAAATCGCCAGCGGCTATTCCTTCCGGTCGCGTTTGCACGCCGTAAGCCACCTGCGGGCGGAATGTGCCATTCCCTTTGCCCAGCAGGATCGAGACCGTGGCGGAGCCCCAATTCGTAACGGCCAGATCGAGCTTTCCGTCACCGTTGAAGTCTCCCACCGCTACATAAAAAGGATCGGACTCGACCGCGAACTCCGCCGCCGGCTGAAATGTGCCGTCGCCATTGCCCATCAGGATTGAGACGCTGGCGGAGCCGTTGTTGGCGACTGCCAGATCCAGCTTGCCATCTCCATTGAAGTCGCCTACCACAACGCAGACCGGGAAGGTTCCCACAAGGTAATTCACCGCCGGCAACGCGCCGCCGGGAGTTCCCAAGAGGATCGAGACCGAATTAGAGGTGGCGTTAGCGACGGCGATGTCCGGCGTCCCGTCGCCGTTGAAGTCACCGACGGCCAGCACGGTAGGATTCGTTCCGACCGCGTAAACCCCAGGAGCGTTGAAGGATACCGGGCGCACCGCCTGCGCGTTGCCGTATCCCGCCAGGGCTAAGACTCCAATACTACAGAACGAACGCATCGACCGATGAAAGGGCTTTGCCGTCATAAAGATGCATCTCCAATACCAGGACTTCCCGGCTATTATATATCGAAAGGCCTTCGCCTCCGAAAAACCCCGTGAGAGTATCTCCTTCGTAAACCCACTACCCGTTTTACAAATGCTCTGCGAAAGCCGTCCCGGCTTTCGGTTAAAATACAGACGCGTAGTGTGGCTGATTCCACTCGGGAGCGCGTCATATGCTGGAAGCTTGTGCCTTGAGCGACAAAGGCTGCGTCAGGGCGAATAACGAGGATTATTCCCGGATCGATCGGGAAATGGGATTGTACGTGCTGGCCGACGGAATGGGCGGCGCCAAAGCGGGCGAACGCGCCTCGCGGCTGGCCGTCGACACAGTATCGGAGAGCATGTTGAAAGCCCAGAGCCGGGATTCCCAGGCGTTGCTGGTGGCGGTGGAAGAAGCCAACCGGCGCGTGCTGGAGGCGGCCGCGAACGATCCGGCGCTGGAGGGCATGGGAACCACCCTGGTGGCGGCGCTGGAGGTGGGCGATGAACTGTTGATCGCCAGCGTGGGCGACAGCCGCGCGTATTTGTTGGACGCCGGCGGCTTCCGTGCGATCACGGAGGACCAGAGCTGGGTAAACGAAGTGGGCCGGCCGCTGGGGCTGAATGAAGAGGCCTTGCGCACGCATCCCATGCGGCACGTTTTGACCATGGCTATTGGAGCGGGCGTCGCGCTGGAGATCAATTATTATCACGACATCCGCCTGGAACCGGGCGACATGCTGCTGATGTGCAGCGATGGATTGCATGGCGTGGTGGAGGAACAGCGCATCGTCGCCATCCTGCGCGACGGTGCGCCGGGACAGTCGCTGGAAGAAAAGTGCCGCGAGCTGATCGCGGCCGCGCGAGATGCCGGGGGGCCGGACAATATTACCGCGGTGCTGCTGCGGGCTGCGTGAGGTAGCACGGGCTTCGGCCTGTGAGTGACCGATCCGGCGTCCGGCGCCCCGCCAGATCGGATTTCAAATATGAAGGCTTTCCTGGCAGGGGCGCTCGCTTTAGCGCTGTTGCCATGTGTGGCGATAGCCCAAATCGCCGTTCTGCAGATCAAAGTCCTGGATGGCGAGGGGACGGTGCATCCGGCGGGCGGGCACATTGTCCACCCCCTCACCGTGGAAGTGACCGACGAAACGGGACGGCCGGTGGCCGGCGCGGCAGTTAGCTTTCAGCTTCCGCCCGAGGGTCCCAGCGGCCTGTTTTCGAACGGATTGCGTACCGATCTGGTCCTGACCGACGCGTCCGGCCGGGCCGCCATTCACTCGATGCAGCTCAACCGCACCGGCGGACAGTTTCGCATCCGCATCACAGCGGTGAAGGAGCAGGCACGCGCCGGGGCAATTTCCATCCAATACATCGGCGGGGACCGCGCCGCCGCGGCCCCGATTTCCAACAAGCCGGCGCCAGCCCCCGCCACGCCAGCCGACCCAACGGAGGCCACCATAACGCAAACCACGCGGCCCCCAGCGACGGCGAAGTCCGGTGAGATTACGCCGACCACCACCAAGATGGGTTCCGGGAGTCATAAGAAGTGGATCATTTTGGGAGCCATCGCCGCCGCGGCAGCCGGGGTGGCGTTTGTGGGCGTCAGCCGCGCCAAGGGCGCCAGTGCGTCCAATCCGAGCGGCGCCGCCGGGATTGGCACACCCACCATCACCGTAGGGAACCCATGAGCCGGCCCGCCGCATTATTCGTACTACTCGCGGCGGCGGCATGCGCCTCCGCGCAGGTGACGCTCTCGACCGTGGAGGGTGGTGTGGTAACCCCTGTCGGCCAGGCTTACCCCTTCGGCACGGTGGCATTGGGAAGTGTAGCGGACGTCGAGTTCCAACTGGAGAACACGGGATCGCAGCCAGTCTACCTCACCAGTCTTGCGCTGGCTGGACCGTCTTCGCCCACGTCCACGCCCTATTTCGCCGTGGTGTGCGGGCTGTCGCCAGAGCTGTGCGGCGGGGCCTCGACGCAGCAGTTGCCCATCCAGATCAACCCTACCGGCACGCTGGACTTCATCGTACAATTCGAGCCTTTTCAATTGGGATCCGCCAGCGCCACGATGACGATCTGCGCCGCCGCGGTCTGCGCCGGCAATGCCATCACGGTATTCTTGTCGGGCACGGGCGTGCAAGGGCTGACCCTGCTCTGGAACGGCCAGCCGCTGGGCGCCGGGCAAACCGTGAGCTTCGGCGAGGTGCAGGTGGGCGCCAGTCTGACCATCGCGCTATCGCTGACCAACGATACCCTTGCGCCGCTCACCGCGCCAGCGATCCCCGCTCTCACAGGCGGCAGCTTCAGCCTTTCAGGCAGCGCGCTGGCAGCCCCCACCGTCGCGCCCGGTGCATCCGCCGAGCTGGATGCGATCTTCACGCCCACTGCCACCGGTCCGCAACAGGCAACGTTGACTGTCGGTCTGAACACCTATCCCCTCGAGGGCACGGGGGTGGCGCCTCCGCCGCCGGTGTTTCCCGCTGCATCGCTCCAACTGACACCCGCCACGCTCGCCAGCGCGCAACAAGGGGCGCTTTCGGTGAATCTGGCGCAGGCGTCTGCGTCCGCCGGCAGTGGCACTGTGACGCTTACGTTCCAGTCCGCGGTCTCTGGCGTCAGCGACGATCCCAGCGTCGTCTTCGCGGATGGCACGCGCTCGGCCGCATTCGCCGTCACGGAAGGCGCGTCGATTGGAGAGTTTACGGGCGGGCCGACGGTTTCGTTCCACGCCGGCACCACGGCGGGCACGCTGACCTTCACCGTGACTTTAGGTAGCAACACGGCACAAGCCAATGTCACGATTCCCGCGGCGGTCATCGGCATCGACGCGGCGGTTCCGGCGCGCAACGTGGCATGCGACCCGGCCCTGGTGTACTGTACGGCCACTAACATCGAGCTGCAAGTTAACGGCTGGGACAACACCCGGAGCGCATCCCAACTGGTATTCAACTTTTTCGATTCCGCCGGCAAACCGATCGCGCCAGGCAACATCACGGTGAACGCCGCTGCGGCATTCCAGAGTTATTTTCCCGGCTCGAACCTGGGCGGCGTCTTTGGCTTGACGGCATTTTTCCCGGTGACCGGGGATGCCGACGACGTGGTTGCGGCAGTAGTGCAACTGACCAACTCGGTGGGCACCGCGCAGAGCCAGCAGATCGCCTTTTGAGTGGTCCCGTGGCGCACGCCCCCGGCGTGCCGCGCCGGCACCCCCGCCGGCGCAGGCGAGCGAAGCTCGGCGGAAGAGCGGGCCTGCGAGGCCCGCGCAGGCTGCGAGCCTGCCCCACGACGGCTCACAGGACCGCCAAAACCCTCTTGACAGTTTCAAACAGATGTTTTAAAATGCTGTTTAATCCATGCCGCGCGACGCCACCGAAGCCCGCATCCTCGAATCCGCCGGCCATGTCTTCTCCGAGACGGGCTTCCAGGCCGCCAAGGTGCGCGACATTTGCGCGCGCGCCGGAGTCAATCTGGCCGCGGTGAACTATCATTTCGGCGACAAGCTCGGGCTCTACAACGAAGTCCTGCGTTTTGCCGCGTGCGCGGCCGGCGCCGCCTCGTTCGATCCCGTTCTGCCGGGCCGCACTCCCGAGGCCAAGCTGCGCGCGTTCGCGCGCCTGCTGCTGGAACAGATGTTCGGCGAAGACCGGCCGGCTTGGCCCGTGCGCCTGATGACCCACGAATTGGCGGAACCCACGCCGGCTTTCGATGGCGTGGTCGAACAGATCATGCGCCCCAAACACGACGCCATACGCGCCCTGGTGGCGGGCGTCATCGGCCGTCCGGCGGACCATCGCCAGACGCGCCTGTGCGCGCAAAGCATTATCGGGCAGATCACCACTTACGCGCATGGCCGCGAGGCTCTCAAGCGGCTGTGGCCGGAACTGCGTTTCACCCCCGACACGCTGGATGAAATCGCCGGCCACATCGCGTCCTTCTCGTTCGCCGCGCTGAAGACCTTCGCGCGGCGCAACGCGGCGGCCAAACCGAAACGAAAACAAACTGCGAGGTGAATATGAAGAATCCCCCCTTCTACGATGCGCAGGCCGGCCGCGCCCGGACCGTCATCATCCTGATCGTGCTGCTGCTGGCCGCCGGCGCCGTCACCGTGTGGCGGGTGGCGTTGGCCAAACAGGGTGGCCCCGCCAATGTCATCTATCTTAGCGGACGCGTGGAAGGCGACGACTCGGCGGTGTCGTCCAAAGCCACGGGCCGGCTGCTCGAAGCCAAAGTGCGGGAGGGTGACGAGGTGAAGGCGGGCGATGTCATCGCGGTCCTGGACGACCAGCAGATGCGCGATCGCGAAGCCGAAGCGCAGGCCACGGTGGCGCAGGCCGAAGCGAAGCTCGAATGGGCGCGCAAGCAGATCTCGGTGCTGGAGGACCAGTTGCGCCAGAACTCGGTCGAAACCGGGCAGTCGAAAGTGGACGCCAATGGCCGCGTCAGCCAGGCGCAAGCCGAACTGGCGGCGGCGGAAGCCGAGTTGGCGCAGCAGGAAGCCGCCTATAAGCTGGCCCTCTTCGATAAGGACGCCTATACGCGTCTGGCGCAGTCGGGCGCGGTATCGGAACGCCAGGGCAAGCAGGCTGAAACCACGGCGGAGACCCAAGCCGCATTGGTGTCGGCGGCCAAACGCCGGGTGGAAGCGTCGCGCGGCGCGCTCGCCACGGCCCAAGCGACTCTCAGCAATCCGGACATACGGAGCCTGCAAGCGGCAACGCTACGCCGGCAGATCGCCCAGCAGGAAGCCGACATCGCCAGCGCCACCGCCGATGAACAACATGCGCGCGCGGCTCTACTGGAGGCCAAGGCCAACCGCAAGGATCTCACCGTTACGGCGCCATTCGACGGCACCGTGGTCACCCGCACCGCCGAACCGGGCGAGGTGCTCACGGCCGGCACGCCCATCGTCACGCTGCTCGATCTGCGCAAGGTGTATCTGCGCGGCTATATTCCCGAAGGGCAGATCGGACGCGTGAAAGTCGGCCAGGCCGCGCGCGTCTACCTGGATTCGAATCCCAATCAGCCGCTGGACGCGTATGTGCAGCGCATCGATCCGCAGGCCACGTTCACGCCCGAAAACACTTACTTTCGCGACGACCGGGTGAAGCAGGTGGTGGGCGTGAAGCTGGGATTGAAGAGCGGATTCGGCTATGCCAAGCCGGGCATGCCGGCCGATGGCGAAGTCCTGGTGGCGGGCGACGCGTGGCCGCCGGAAAGCCATCGGAAATGACGCGCGATCGCCATACGGACGAAGTTGGCGGCGCCGGCGCCGCGGCGCTGGCCGAGCCGGCGGAGATGCATGCACCGGATCGCGTGGCCGTTCGCGCGCGCGGTTTGTGCAAGAACTACGGTCCCGTGGAAGCCGTCAGAGGCATCGATCTGGAGGTCCATGAAGGCGAGATCTTCGGCCTGATCGGTCCCGATGGCGCCGGCAAGACCACCACGTTCCAAATCCTCGCCGGCATCATGGAAGCCACCTCCGGCGTTGTCGAAGTTTTCGGCAAGCCCGCCCGCGAGTCACGCGCCGTGGTCGGCTATCTGACCCAGACGTTCAGTCTGTACCCCGATTTGAGCGTAGACGAGAACATCCGCTATGTGGGCGATCTGCGGCACGTGCCACCTAAGGAGATCGGCGAACGGGGCGACCGCTATCTGCAGATGTTCGACATGCACCGTTTCAAAGACCGGCTGGCGGGACGGTTGAGCGGCGGCATGAAGCAGAAACTGTCGCTGGTCTGCGCGCTGGTGGCGCAACCGCGCGTGCTGCTGCTGGATGAACCCACTACGGGCGTCGACCCGGTCTCCCGCCGCGAATTCTGGGACACCCTGGCGCACCTGGCCGCGGACGGCCTGACGATTGTGGTGGCCACGCCTTATCTGGATGAAGCCGAGCGCTGCCACAAGGTCGCGCTGATGCATCTCGGCCGGATCCACCAGTCCGGCACGCCGGTTGAATTGCGCGACAGCCTGGGCATGCGGCGGCTGGAGGTCCACACCGACAATCTGGCGGAGGCCGAGGACCGGCTGACGGAAGCCGAAGACGGCGTGATCGGAGATGTCCAGCGGTTTGGCGACCGGTTGGACGTGATTGTGAAGGATCCCGCGGCGGGCCGCGCGGCGGTGGAAGCGACGCTGGCGAAGGCGGGGATCGCCGTGCGCGATCTTCGCGTCGCCGATCCCATGCTGGAAAATACCTTCGTAGCGCTGCTGCGTGCCATGGGACAGGAGTTGCATGCGCCGCCCTTCCCCGGCCGTCATCCGCATCGCGATCTGAAAGGCGAAGTCGCCATCGGCGCGCAGAATCTGACGAAGCGGTTCGGCGCGTTTACGGCTGTGCACAACGTGAACCTGAGCGTGCGCTACGGCGAAGTATACGGCCTGCTGGGCGCCAATGGAGCGGGCAAGACGACCACCATCAAAATGTTGTGCGGGTTGCTCGACCCCACCAGCGGCACGCCGCGGCTCACCGGCGGGCAGGGCGGCATGCGATCCGAGGAGGTGCGCTCGCTGGTCGGCTACATGTCGCAGAAGTTCTCGCTGTACGACGATCTGAGCATCGACGAAAACCTGGATTTCTTCGCCGGCGTGTACGGCGTGCCGGCCAGCGAGATCGCGGAAAAGAAAAAGTGGGTGCTGGATTTTTCCGGCCTGACCGGGAAGGAGCAGCAGATTACAGGGAGCTTGCCGGGTGGTTGGAAGCAGCGCGTGGCGTTTGGCGCAGCCACCATGCACGAACCCAGCGTCCTGTTTCTGGATGAGCCCACCTCGGGCGTGGACCCGCTGGCGCGCCGCGCGTTCTGGCGTATGATCAACCGGCTGGCGGACATGGGTACCGCCATTCTGGTGACCACGCATTACCTGGAGGAGGCCGAGCAGTGCAACCGCCTGGGTTTTATGGCGGGCGGGGAATTAGTGGCCGAGGGCGCGCCCAGCGCCATCAAAGCCAGGCAGAGCGGGCACCTGCTGGAGTTGCGCGTGGACCAGCCGCAGCGCGCCGCCGACAAGCTGAAAGAGCAGATGGAGCGCTGGCGCGTATCCCTGTTCGGCGACCGCCTGCACGTGATCGTGGACGACGATGTAGCGACTGCCGAAAAACAGCTCGCCGAGCGTTTGCGCGACGCCGGCGTAGCGGTGCGTGAGGTTCATGAAGAAAGCTACTCGCTCGAAGATGTCTTCATCGCGGTAGTGGAAAAAGCCCGTCAGGAAGGCAAATTTGCCTCCGAGGATTAATGTGGGGCAGGCTCGCAGCCTGCGGCGGCCTCGCAGGCCGCCAGAAGACTAAATTATGAGACGCATCTTCTCGCAAGCCCGCAAAGAACTGACCCAGTTGATCCGCGACCGCCTGGCCTTGGCCCTGGCGCTGGTGCTGCCCCTGATTCTGCTCTTCCTGCTCTCGACGGCCATCTCTTTGACCGTGCATAATCTGCCGCTGGTGATTCAGGATCTGGACGATTCTTCCGCCTCGCGGCGCTTCGCCGACGCCTTCCGCTCGTCCATTTCCTTCCATGTGGTTTCCTGGCCCCCGGATCGCAAGCCGGAAGATGCGCTCACCGCAAACCGGGCGCGCGGTGTGCTGGTCGTTCCCCGAAACTTTGGCCACGATCTGGCCCGCGGCGCGAACGTCCAGGTCCAGTTGCTGGTGGACGCCACGGATTCCAATACCGCCCGCATCGTGCAAGGCTATGTCAACCAGATCACCCACGCCTTCAATCGGGACTCCGGCGCCCTGGCGAACGCCATGCTGGTCGGCGAACAGGTAAGGCTTTGGTACAATCCCGGCCGCGACTCCCCGAAGTTCTACAGCCCCGGAATTTTCGTAATGGGCATCTCCATGTTCCCGGCGCTGCTGGCGGCTCTGTCCATGGCTAAAGAGGGCGAGCAGAAAACAATCCTGCAGGTCTACGTTTCCAGCATTTCGGCGCACGAATTCCTGCTGGGCAAGATTCTCGCCTACATGGTCGTCGCGGCGTGCGAATGGACCCTGGCCATGATCAGCCTGCTGACGTTCTTCGGGCAGCACATCGCCGGAGACCCGACGCCTTTCCTGGTCGGCAGCGTGCTCTATGCCTTTTGCGTCGCCAGCTTCGGGACATTTGTCGGCGCGGGTATTCCGAACCAGGCGGCGGCCATTCAAACCGTGGCGCTGGGCGGTTTCTTGCTGGTGTTTCTCCTGTCCGGATTGATTTTTCCGGTGGAGAACATTCCAGGCGGCCTGCGCTGGCTTTCCAACATCGTGTGGGGCCGGTATTACATCGAAATTGTGCGCGACGCTTTGTTGCAGGGCGGCGGATGGCCGGCCATGTGGTTTTCCGTTTTGATGATCGCGGTGCTGGGCGCGGTGTTCTACACGCTGGCCTGGACCACCATGCGCCGCATGCAGGTGAAAGCATGACGCCGCGGCTAGAGCTTGTGGGGCAGACCTCCAGGTCTGCGCGGGTCCTCCAGGACCCGCTCTTCGCGCAGCGGAGGCCGGCGTGGACGCCGGCCGCAGGACTGGAGTCCTGCCCCACGGAGGTGCAGCCATGAGCCGCCTGCGCGCCCTGATGCGCAAAGAGTTCAATCAAATCCGGCGCGACAAGCGCATGGCGGTTTCCTTGATCATCCCGCCCACGCTGCAGCTTTTGCTCTTCGGTTTCGCGCTGGATTCCACGGTGTCCCACTTGCGCCTGGGCGTGATCGACTGGAGCCAGACTCCGGAGAGCCGCGAATTGGTTTCCACGCTCACGGAGAGCAAGAGCTTCCGGTTGGGCGGCGATTACGCCTCGACGCGCGACCTGGATGCCGCCATCAGCCGGGGAAAGCTGGATGCCGGCATCGTCGTGCCATACGAGTTTGCCCGCGATCTACGGCGCGGGACGCCGGTGGACGTGCAGATCCTGCTGAACGCGGCCAACGCCAACACGGCCACCATCGCGCAGGGGTATGCGGAGGGCGTGATTCTGTCCTACAACCAGACGCTGGCCGGCGAAGGGATCCGGCCCAGGATCCGCACCGTAGGCAGCGCTCCGCAAGGCCAGCGCGGTGTGATTCAGACGCTCACCGCGTTCCTATATAACCCCGGCCTGGTGAATGCCTGGTTCATTGTTACGGGGACGTTCGGCGTCTTGCTGATCCTGAACGGATCGCTGCTGGCGGCCACCGCCATGGTCAAAGAGCGCGAGCGCGGCACCGTGGAGCAGTTGCTGATGACGCCGGCCTCGACCACCGATATCGTGATCGCCAAGATCGCTCCGCTCTTCGTGCTGCTGATGGTGATGGCCACTTTCGCGATACTCGTCATGCGCGTGTTCTTCGCGGTGCCCGTGCGCGGCAGCCTGGTGTTGCTGGCGCTGAGCGCGGGACTGTGCATCCTGTGCGGCATTGGCATCGGCACGTTCGTGGCGACGTTCACCAAGTCCGCGCAGCAATCCATGATGACGGCGTTCTTCATCAATCCGCCGCTATCGGTGCTTTCCGGGTCGCTGACGCCGGTGGAAGCCATGCCTTCCTGGATGCAACCCATCACCTGGCTGAACCCCATCCGGCATTTCGGCATCATCTCGCGGGCCACCTTGATGAAGGGCAGCGGCATCGACGTGCTTTGGCCGAATTTCCTGGCGCTCATCGGATTCACGGTGGTGCTGGTGTCGCTCAGCATCTGGCGTTTCCGCAAACAACTTGGATGACAAACAGATGACCATACGTTCTTGCGCATTACTTTTTTTCGCGCTGGAGGCTCTTCTCCGGGCGCAGGCGCCACCGCCGCCGCCGCCGGTCCCGCAGTTGCCGGTCTCGGGACGCGGCGGGCAGGGCGGCTCGGTGAATACGGTGCAGACGCCGGTGCCGGGCGTTACATCCAGCGTCAACACGCTCAACACGTCGGTGCAGGTGCAAGGTCCTTACGCCGGCAGCGTGGCTGGAACCGCAAAACCATTCTCCGGTAAGCTGTCACTGCGCGAGGCGGTAGGGCGCGCCCTGGAATACAATCTGGGCACCGAGGGACTGACGCAAGCCATGCGGCAGGCGCGCGGACAAGCGCGCGTGGCGCGTAGCGCCCTGATGCCGAATTTGAACGGCTACTTGCGCGAGACCGTGGAACAGGAAAACCTGGCGGCGCTGGGCCTGCGCATCCATGTGCCGATTCCCGGCTTCACATTTCCCACCATCGTGGGACCGTTCAACTACTACGATCTGCGCGCCACGCTGACGCAGACCGTGGCGGACCTGACGGCGTTGAACAACTATCGTTCCGCACAAGAGTTGGTGAAGGCCAACGAGGCCGCCCTGCGCGATGCGCGCGACTTGGTCGTATTGGCCGCCGGCGGCGCGTACCTGCAGGTGATGGCGGCCGAGGCGCGCGTGCGGTCCGCTCAGGCCCAGATCGATACGGCGCAGGCGCTTTTCAAACAGACGCAGGAACGCCGGGCGGCGGGGCTGAATCCGCAGATCGACGTGAACCGCAGCCAGGTGCAATTGCAGACTCAGCGGCAACGCCTGATGACCCTGCAGAACGACGCGTCCAAGCAGAAGATCAACCTGGCGCGAGTGGTGGGTCTGCCGGTCAACGACGGCTACGAAATCACGGACGATATCCCGTATTCGCCCGCGCCCGATCTTTCTCCGGAGCAGGCGCTCAAGCAGGCGTTTGAGAATCGCGCGGATTTGCAGTCCGCCGAAGCCCAGGTACGGGCCGCCGAGCGGGTCCGTAGCGCCACGCGCTGGGAACACGTACCCTCGCTGGCATTATCGGCGGACTATGGCGCGATCGGTATCAATCCGGGGCAATCGCACGGCACGTTTACGGTCGTGGGCACGCTGCGCATCCCCATCTGGCAGGGAGGCCGGACCGAAGGCGAAACCCAGGAAGCCGACGCCGCCTTGGGGCAGCGCCGCGCGGAACTGGAAGACGTGCGCGGCCGGATCGAGGCCGACGTGCGCGATGCGTTCCTGGATCTCAAGACCGCGGCCAACCAACTCGATGTCGCGCGCAACAACCAGCAGGTAGCGCGCGAGACGCTCACGCTGACGCGGCAACGATTCGAGGCGGGCATCACGGACGCGGTCGAAGTTACCCAGGCGCAGGAGTCGGTGGTGTCCGCCGACCTCGACTACATCACCAGCGTGTTCGCGCACAACTTGAGCAAAGTCGCGCTGGCGCGGGCCATCGGGAAGGCGGAGCAGCATCTGGGGCAATTCCTGCAGATGCCGTAGGAAGCTATCAGCTCTCAGCTATCAGCTCTCAGCTTTCAGCCCAAACCGGATCGGCGTTGCTCGCTGAGCCGGTAGGTTTCGGCTAGACGTGCTCGGTGTGACGTTGACAACATTGGACGGCGATCCTTTATTTTTTCATCCCGGTGGAAGACGCGCGCGCCGCGACTATGGCCGCCGCCATTGCGAGCTTGTGATCCATGTTCCATGGCGGCCCGACGGCTGTACACACCTGGAGGAAGTAATCGTCGAGGTTCTCTACATGCAACGCCTGGCGCGCCGCATCCAATACGCTCTTCGCGTCGTACCAGTGGACGGGCCAACCCCGTGCTTCGGCCGCGGAGGCCAGGGCCTTGCGGTACATCACCCAGTCGGCATTGTTTTGCGCACGGTAGTCCTTGATTCGTTCGGCAATCGTGGGTGGAAGCTGTGGGCACTTGCGAAGGGCGACACCCAGGATACGCGGCACCGCCATCGCGACAGCGTCCCAGGCAAGCACCGCCTGCCTCTCCGCCGACACGCGCACGAGCTCTACTAACTCCACGGCCTCGACGAGCGGGAGCCGTTGGCCTTCGCTGTGGTGCGGAAGCTTCGGCAGACCCTCGCCCACGAGTTCCACGCGGCGGCGGTCGAGGAGCGTCCCATCGCGCGCCACCGTCACCAGCACCGCCCAACCGCCATGATCCGATACCCCGATGATGCCACCGTTCTTCGACATGATGTTCCCTCACGCCTAACTTCAGAGCTGGCTGATTGGCTCCGATACAACAACTCAACAACACCCGTCTTGCAAGCGGCTACGTTCTTCAGATGCCATCTGCTTTCGATACCGCAGTTGTCAAAAAGACGCAACCCGGCGCCCGATGTTTCCTTGTCGCGGCGCGAGAATCCCATCGACCAACTATTTGAGACCACCGGAATAGAACTCAAAGCACCCTCGTGGGCATTCTGTCCAGGTAGGACGTGACACGTCGGGACCGATGTCGGCGTCAATGCGGTGCAATTCGCCTGGACATCGTTCCGGGGACGGGGAAACGGGGGCGCACAGAAGGGGACTATTCAAAAGTCGGCACGGCGTAGAGGGAATTGCAAGGTGAAGTCGCCATAGACCCAAACGTGGGCTTCATCATAAAGCTTTCGCAAATCGTCCTTCGCCGCTCCTTTCGGGCCCCACGGCTGTAGGTCGCTGTCCATCTCAGCAAACGAGATCCCGCGTTCCCGTTGGTTCCAAAGCCTGGAAGAACAGACCAATATTCCAGCCAGGATGGCATGATCGAAGGGCTTCTGGGCGACCTTCGTTAAAGCTAGCTGATTTGCCAAGTCCAGCATTTCGTCGTCGAAGGCAAACACCTTGACGCACGGAAGGCCCGCAACTTCTTTGAGCAATGAGGGAACAGTGTTCAGCTCTTTATTTATGCCCTGTACGTATCTGTCCGCGAGTCGATGCGCCTCTCTGGCCTGTTCATCATTCAATTCGCCGTTGCCGTGTGCCCAGCGAATGTACCGATGGATTCCGGGGCCGTCGACCGGCTGGCACTTCGTCTGGATTGACTGGCGCGCCTCCGCAAACGACACATTGGGAATGTGCAATATGAACTCGCCCCGTTTTGCCCGCTCAAGCAATGTGACGGCCTCAGGTACTTTGTGATGAGCAGGAGCCGCATAGTCGTGGACCCAGTTTGTCTCAACGAACACGTGGTACATCTTCTGTTCCAGGAATTAACGAGGGTGCGCCGCCCTTACTTCGCCGCTAGCGATTGCCGGCAATACATAAGCTTGAACGATGTCTCTGAGTTGGGGAGGCAACGATGCGGCAGGAAAATCTGCCAGATCCTCAATCCATTGCTGCACGAAAGCTTCAAACTCCTGTCCCTCGCGAGGCGGATTCCGACGCCATATTCGAGTGCTATCGAACTCCTCCACTCGCTTTACGGACGCCGGCGAGACGCTGGAATAAGAATCTCGATAAACCCATCCCTTCTCTGGCGTAATCAACAAACCAAAGGGGTATTGCATGGCTACCATATACCCCTTGAGCGCTTCTTCGGTGCGAGGAAGATCGTTCATTGCGACTTTGGCCTCGATGACCATGACCCGGCCATCGGGAGTGGTGATGAGAATGTCTGGCTGAAACGCCATCGGATTCGTCCCTTATTCAATCTATCAGAACCTGCCCAGCCGCTGCCGAGGTCCGGCGTCATCACGCGGAGCACGACGGACGGCATCTCCAAATTGAGATCGTCGTTCTGGGATGCGCGCGGTCACCATCGGGCGGATCGTCGGCTATCCGGAAGTTGGCCGAGCCGAAGGCGTCGGCGTCAGGCGGGCTCGCCTGAGGGCTGAAGTGAAGTTTTCAGCAGCAACCACACGCACAGATAATCGGACCGATGATTGCGCCTGTCGGCGCGGATGATGTTGCCATCCCGGCTGGATGTTTAGAAAACTACGTTTTCAGATGATCGCTGACAACAGACGAACGCAGATGAACATCTTTATCGGTGTGTATAGCCTGCCGGAACACTAGGGGCTTCCTCGTCGCAACTGACGCAGTGACGGCGACACGAGACCACCCAGCCCGGCGAGAATGCAGGCGACGCCGGAGATGGCGATCACCTGCGGCGCCGGGAGATATTGCAGCAGCACGCCACCGAACGCGGCTCCCAGCGGCGTCGCCGCTACCACCAGCGAATGCCGCGCGCCGAAGACTTGGCCGCGTATCCCGGCGGGGACGAGCCGCTGCAGCAGGGTGGTCTCCATCGGCGTATAGGGCGCCCAGGATGCCCCAGCCGCACCGAGGAACAGCATTGCGAGCGGGATCTGCCGGATGAAAAACAGGGGGCACAGCAGCGCGCCCCAGAACACCGCGATCATCGGTAAGGCAATGCCCGGCCGCCAGCGGTGCGAGAGCCTGGTCAGCGTCAGCACACCGGCGAACGCTCCCACGCCGAAGCCGGTCCACAGCAACCCGTAGCCGCCGGCGTTGGCGTGTAATGTCTGGCCGCTGTAGACCGGCAGGGCCGCCTCCAACGGGCCGTAGGAAAAGAAGAACACCAGCGTGAGGAGCGTGAGCGCGGGCACGGAGCGCAGGCTGAACAGCGCACCGAAGCTTTCTCGTAACAGCCCGCAAAACGGCGCGTGGGCATGATTGGCTGCCGCATGCTGTGCGGCACGCGGTTCGCGAGCGATCGTGGGCAGGGTCAGCGCTAGCAGGCCCATCGGCAAGAAACTGGCGGCGTCGATGAACAGCGCCCAGGGACCGCCCAACCTGGCGACGGCGAAGCCTGCCGCCACCGGGCCGGCGAGATACGAGAACTGCAGGCTGGCCGCGGTGAGCGCATTGGCGCGATCGAGGGCCGCGTCGTCCACCAGGTGCGGCACAAACGCCCGTACCCCAGCCGTGGTCGCCGGCGAGAGCGCTCCGGCCAGCGACGCCAGCACGCAGACGTGCCAGAGCTGCAACGATCCCAGGGCGTAGAGCGTGGGAATCGCCGCGATGAGCGCCGCGCGGGCGAGGTTGTCGAAGCCCATTACCAGCCGCGGCTGGTAGCGATCCAGCAGACGCCCGAGGATCGCCCCGGTGACGACGCCGGGGAGGTCGAAGCAGAGGATGACGAGGCCCACCGCCGCACCAGAGCCGGTCAACTGCAGCACGAACCAGAGCAAGGCGATGGTGGTGAACTGGTCCCCGAGATACGAGACGCTCAGTCCCAGCCAAAGCCGCTGGAACGCGGCATGGCGCAAGGGAGCGCCAACGGCAGCGGTTCGCGCCACGGGCCGACGATCCTCAGTCTGCATTGGTCATGCCTTCACGCACGTCGCTCCAGTTCCAGGCGCAGCGATGCTGTTCCTCGGTCAGAACGGTGGCGCCGTCGAGAACGGCGCGCGTCGCAGCGAGCCGTTATCGTCCCCCGAGCGCTCCGCACAGAAACGAGCCGCGCCCAACGAAAGGGAAGGTCCGCGCACGGAAGGGAACGCCGGGAAACGAAGGGTGGCACGGTCTTGTACGCAAGACTGTGTCCGTTGTGACCGCAGCGAAAGGACACTGTGACGCCGCGAGCCACGGCTTGGCGTACCAGACCGTGCCACCCGCCGGACGTTCGTTCGAAGGCGGCCACCAGGCGGCTAGGGGTTAACCGCAGCATCTTGTTGGGCCGGTCTTCTCGAAATAAGCCGCCGCAGGACATGGCCTTTCCACATCCACAATCCCGAAAGGACCATTACAGGAAGGAAGAAAAACCGGGTTGCGGGGGCGTAGTCCGGAAGTTTTTCAAACGGACTATAAATATAGCCCAGTATCGGAATGCTGAAGACGATGTGAATCCAGCGAAAAATCGAACGTTGAGTGGCATTACCGATCATTTCATCTAATCCCTTTCCATTGAGAATTTTACTGCATACGTTGGCCGAACGGCCGCGTTCACGGTCCGAAGTGCGGTATTCAGGGTAGAGCGTGGTTGGTGCGTGGTTTTGCGATCCACCTCGCTTCACGGCTTTTGAGCCGCATCGGGCGGCCAGTTGGGGTTTTCCATACCGAACTGCCTGGCGTACTCCGCGTTCAGCCGCTGCCAGCCGCCGAACTTCATAGCTGCGGGGCCAACGGTGCGGCCGATGGGAGTTCCGCTGAGAAGCCGATCCAAAACATCGAAACAAATGTGCCACCCGGCAGCACCCATTGAGATGAAGCGGCGACCGATGTTGGTCCACAGCGTCAGGCGCGTGCCGCCCCCAAAGGCTTCGAGTTCCCACCGCATATCGTGGTCACCCCAGTTGTACTCAAGCACCTCGGGAGCTTCGGCTCGGGTCACCGTTGTTTCGGTAATGTGCGGCGCGGGCGCTCCCACCGTGGTGAGCTTCACCGTGGTTCCAGCCGTGCCCAGGCTCCCGTCGGCGTCGAACGGCGCCCACTCGCGCAGATGCGCCGGGTCGGTAAGCGCCTGCCAGACTTTTTCCGGCGAGTGGCGCAGTTCTCTGACCAGAATCAGCGTCCACTTCTCTCCGTCCCTTCGTATCTGCGCCCCGCGGGCCGGACCCGGTGTGTACCGCTCGCGATCGATCATTTTCTTCTCCCTGTCTTCCTTTTCGTTGGTGTTGACTGAGCCATGCGGTCGAGGTGGCGTTCGAGAGCGTCTACGTGAACGGACCAGAGCCGGCGGAACGGAGCCAGCCAGGCATCCACCTCCTGAAGCGGTTCAGGTTTCAGCCGGTAGAGGCGGCGCTGTGCGTCCACCGTGGATTCCACGAAACCGGCCTCGCGCAGCACGTGCAGGTGCTTGGACACGGCCGGCTGCGGCATACGAAGCTGACGCCGCGCGCAGGCTCTACTTCGCCCGCGCGGACAGGCTGGAGACGATCTGGGCGCTCAGGCCCAGGCCCCCACGCTGTGCCAGAGCCTGCGCGAACTGTTCTTCAGCCAGCCCAGCGGCGGTGGCACACCCGGCGTCCTCGCCGCTGCCCAGCCAGCCACCCTCGTCGCCGCGGGCTTCCTTTAGGAGTTGCCCGATCATGAGGGCCTCGAATTGCTGCGCCGCGGCCTCCACCGTTTGCGGCGGGCGCGCGGCGGGCGCTCTCATCATGGTCCCCGCGGCGGCTCCCAAAGTTACCGGATTCCCCATCAGATTACCTCCAGTTCGGCTTCCAGCGCACCGGCCGCGCGCAGGTTTTGCAGAACGGCGATCACGTCCCGCGGAGTCGAACCGATGGCCGCCAGCGCGCGCACCAACTCCTCCACCGTGGCGCCTTGCTTGAGCACCACGGTGCGGGCGGGATCCTGTTTCGCGTCCACCGCGACTTTGGCCGTGGCGGCGGTTGTCCCGGCGGACAGCGGTGGCGGTTGGGAAATGTCCAAGCTGGTCTGGATCTCAACGGTCAGATTGCCGTGCAGGATTTCCACCGGAGAAATGTGCACGTCGCGGCCCATAACGATGGTGCCGGTGCGCTCGTTCACCACCACGCGGGCCGGCCGGTCGGCATCCACCGTGAGCGTCTCCATCTCCGCGATGAAATCGATGGGGTGGGCCGCGTAAGACGAGGGAACCAGCACCGTTACTAGGGCGGAGTTTTCGGCGCGCGCCGGCAAGGCTCCCGCAGCGCCATATTTGGCGTTCAGCGCCGCGGCAATGCGGGACGCAGTGGTAAAATCCGCGCTCCGGAGTTGCAGATGTACGACTCCCTTAGGCGCGAGCGAAGGCGCTGGCCGTTCCACGATGGCGCCGCCCGGCGCACGTCCCACGGTGGGATGATTCACCGTCTGGCTGGCGCCGCCGCGGCCCGCCACGAACCCGCCGGTGACTACCGGACCCTGGGCTACCGCATACACCTGACCGTCGGCCGCCTTGAGGGGCGTGAGCACCAGAATCCCGCCTTGCAGGTTAGTGCAGTCCCCAATGGCCGCCGCCGTGGCATCCAGGCGCACGCCGGGCTGCGCGAAAGGCGGAAGAGTGGCCGTGACGATCACCGCCGCGGTGTTTTTCACAATGATGGTGGCTCCGGGAACCGTGACGCCCATGCGCTCCAGCAGGTTGGCCAGGCTCTGCGGAGAGAACAAGGTCATTTGCCGGTCCCCGGTGCCGGCCAGCCCCACCACCAGCCCGTAGCCAATCAACTGGTTGTCGCGCACGCCTTCGATTCCCGCCAAATCCTTCAATCGCGTGGCGCACCGCGCGGGGGGCGCCAGCGCCGCCAACGCCAAATACAGGGCCATCCATCGCATCGTCTTCTCCACACTTTTAGAACGGAAGCACGCCCATCAGCAGCCGGTACAAGATGAACGGACGCCTGATGGCGTCGCCCACCACACCCTTCCCATTGACGGAAACCTCCAGTTGCGCGATCAAGTCGGACTGCACTACATTGTTCGGACCCAGATCCGCCGGCCGCACCACGCCGCGCACCGTGATGACCTGCTGCTCGGAACTCACGCGGATTTCCTTTACCCCTTCGACGACCAGATAACCGTTCGGCAGTACGTGCACCACGCGGGTGCCCAGCGTAGTGGAAATCACCGTCTGCCGGCCGATCGTGCCGGAACCCTTGAGCTCCTGGTCGCCCGAAGTGCCCAGCAGGTTGGCCAGCGCGCCGCTGGCCTTGGTCACGCCGCCCAGAGCCGTGATCGAGGCCTTGGCGCTGGACGCGCGCGCGGTCTGCACATTACCCGAACTCACCGCCGAGGCATTCTCCGCCACCAGCACGGTGACCGTGTCGTTTACCCGGCTGGCGCGCAGGTCGCACGCCAGATTGGTCAACAGGGCCGCGGAGGACCACAGAGAGCCGGGCGAGGCGTCGTTGTTGGCGCGCGCCGCCGCGGTGGCCTCCGCCACGTAACGCTCCAGAGCGGATGCATCCGGCGGTTTCGGTTTTTTCTTCTCCGCCGCCCAAGCCGGGGCTAGCGTCGAGGCCAGCATCAGCAGGGCCGGAATTGTTTTGGATTTCATCGGTGCTCGCTTTCCAGCGGGACTGTTTCTCCCTGGTCCGCCGTTAGGACTACACGCCCCCGGTCCGCGACTGTAGCGTGGAGGATCTTTCCATTAGCCGGATTGCGCACGCCGACGATCTCTCCCCGCCTGCCGGAAGACTGCGCTTGCCCTTCCAGGATCACCCGCGCCCGGCCGCTCCGGATCTCCATGCGCACGCGCTCGCCGCGCACCACGTCGACGGGCGCATCCAGCCATTGCCGTTCAATCACCGTGCCCGCCGGAATCGGCCGCCGTGGCACGCGGTCCACGATTTGGGACAGGTCTGGCAGACCCGGCGGTCCCTCATAGGGCTCCTGTCTAAGTTGGGCACGCGCGATGGGATGGCCCGGCGCAAGCGCCTCGGCGGCGGTAACCCGCGTTCCTGAAATCGCGATGCGCACCTTGGCCCAGACCGGAAAATCGGCTTGCCCGGAGCCGCACACCGCACCGTACCACAATTGCGGAGAGGTCGCGGCGGGATCCGCTCGCAACCCGGAGACCGAAAAGCGAAGTTCCCCGTGCGGGATGGGCTGGCGGCTGAATTCGATTACTTCGATGCGCGCCGCGGGCATGGCCGCGCGTAGGGCGGCCGCCACGCGCTCCCGCGTGAGCGTCTCCAGGGGACGTGCGAAGCAGGCTTCCATTCCGGGTTCCATCGCCAGGCCGTAACGCCGCGCCAAGCGGGACAACTCCGCCGCACCGTAATAGCGGCAAGCCCCCGGGGCGGGCGCGTAGCCCAGCACCAGTTCGGGCGGCATGCCTGCGAAGGCCGGAACGGCCCGGGCCATGTCGCCCGCCAGGATCCGCGCCCCTGAAACCGGCAGACATTGAGCGCCGGCCGGGGCCAGCGCGGCGAGGACCATGAGGAGCAGCCGCGGAGTCATTGCGTGACGAGACCGTTGGTCTCCTGATACATCTCGTTGGCGGCCGTGACTACCTTGGAATTAGCTTCGTAGGCCCGCTGGGCGACGATCAGGTTGACCATCTCCTGGACCACGCTGACGTTCGACTGCTCCGTGTATCCCTGCAGCAACGCGCCCATGCCCTCGGCCCCGCCGGGAGCGCCCACCGTCGCGGCGCCGGAAGCCTGCGTGGGCGTGTATAAATTGCCGCCGATGGTGCTCAGCCCCGCCGGATTCTGGAAATTGGCGAGTTGGATCTGCCCGGCCACCTGGGCCGTAGTTTGGTTCGGCTGGGTGTAAGTCACCGTGCCGTCGCCGGCAATCGTGATGGATTGCGCGTCCGCCGGAATCGTGATCTGGGGCTGCAAGGGATTGCCGCTGGCCGTCACCACGTTGCCATTCTGGTCGAGTTGGAACTCTCCGTCGCGGGTGTACGCCAACTGTCCGTTCGGTTGCAAGACTTGAAAGAAGCCGGATCCCTGGATGGCTACGTCCAGCGGGTTGTCGGTCTCCGAGACGCTGCCTGGCGTGAAGAGGATCTCGTTGCCCGATGGGCGCGTGCCGAGCCCCAGTTGCAGCCCGGCGGGAACTACGGTCTGCTGGCTGGCGGAAGCTCCCGGCTGCAGGAAGTTCTGGTAGAGCAGATCCTGAAACTGAACCCGGCGCGCCTTGTATCCGTTGGTGTTGGCGTTCGCCAAGTTGTTGGCGATGTTGTCCACGTTCATCTGTTGCGCCGTCATACCGCTGGCGGCGCTGAAAAGTGCTCGCATCATATATTAGTCGCTCCTTGCGTTCACCGCGAGCCTCTACGAAGCCACGCGGGCTACCTCTTCCACGGCCTGGCGGCTCATCTGAGATGCCAGCGTAGCGGCCTTCTGCAGCATTTCAAATTGGCGCATGACCGACACCAGGCGCACAGCCGATTCCGCGGCGCCGACATTGGAACCTTCTAACTTGCCCTGCTCGACTTGCGCGCCGGAGGCCGGCTGGGGCGCGGCCGCGCTCTGAAAATAGCTGGTCCCTTGTTTGACTAGCGCGCTGGTATCGTCGAAATCCGCTATCTCGAGGCTGCCCAAGGTCTGGCCGTTCTGCAGCACGGTCCCGTCGGGCGCCACTTCCAGAGCCTCGGATGGCTGGATATTCAAGTCCCGTCCCGATACTGTCCGCACGGCATATCCTTCCATGGTGACTAGAGACCCGGTGGGCGTCACCTTGAAGTTCCCATTCCGCGTGAAGAGGCTTCCCGAAGGCCCATCGACCGCGAAGAAGCCTTTGCCTGAGATCGCCAGATCGGAGGGGCTGCCAGTGGCGCGCAAGGCGCCTTGCGAAAAATCGGTCCAAGGGCGTTCCACGACCGGCAGGGTGGCCGCCGATCCGTTATCCGCTCCCCCGGCTTCCGCCGATACATAAAGGTTGTAGAACTCGCGGTCGGTCTTGTATCCGCCGGTTTCGGTATTGGCCAGATTGTTCGCCAGCATATCCAACGACTGCATGCGGGCCTGCATGCCGCCGGCGGCGGAAATCGTCAGGTTGTCCATGGCACGCTCACAGCGGTCTGGTATGCAAGCGGAACGCCGAAGGCTGGTTGCACAAAAAGAAAGGCTTGCCGTGCCCGCCAAGCCAACTTTCTAGCGCATAATCCGCTCCCGCCAAGAACTTGGCGGCCGCCCGCCGCGTAACCGTTGCGGATACAGCGCGGCGCTTTGGTTCCCCGGTTGCATTTATGCGGGACGTGATCGCCGCTTCTTTAGAATTACCGCCCGCCTCCGGCGCCAGTTCAAGGCTGGCCACCGGTGGCGCTGCCATGAACTCCCCGGCGGCGAAGACTGCGGCGGCTACGGGCCGCGGTTTCGGTTCCTTTATGGACGGTTGCATGGACGGCGATACCGGTCCGGGCGAATCGCGAAAGCAGGCGCAGGACACGGCCTCCGGCGGAAAACATCAAAACGGCGACTGGGCCGCGCCCGCTTCTTTGCCAGTTCCGCCGGCTGTCAAGGCCCCGCTGGCGCTGGCTTGGAGCCTGGCACTGTTCGAGAGTGCCCCTGCCGCCGGCGCCCCGGATGCGGGAGACAGTCCGGTGAGCGGCCCGGATCTCGCAGGCGGTTCCGGTTCCGAGCTCGAATCGGCTGTCTTCCCCCAATGGGTAGGGATGGCGGGTCCTGAGGCATGGGTGCTCCCCCTTAACCAGGACGATATGTCTTCCAAACTCGAGCCAGGCAAGGGCTCACGCGACACCACGCAAGCGTTGGGCGCCGCTCCGGAATTGGCTTTCGGCGCTCGCTTGTTCGCGCCCGACCCGTCGCCAGCCAGCGGAGCCGCGGGCGCGCTTTCAAGTTCAGCGGACACCGCCAGCTTGCGGAGCACTCCCAACTGGGACGAGCAAGCTCAACCGAAGAATACAGAGGAGTCCGGAACCTCGCGGGGTGCGCAGGCCGCGGCATCCGCACGGCCGGACACAAGCATAACGGGCAGCCTGCGCGACCGCTCCTCCACCAGTGCGGAGGACGAGCGAACCCCGCCCGCACCGCAACCGGATGCCGGCTCACTCGTCGTGCTCGCCCCCAGAGGGGTGGCGTCCGCAATGGAGCGCTCTCCAGGCGATCACGGCGATAATCCGCCTGCCGGACACGCGGATGTGGAGAGCGTTTGGAGCCCGGTTCCCCCCGCTGCCGCGGACCCTGAATCGCAGCCCGCGGGTACCTGTCAGGTGGCCACCGCGGCGCGACCCGCCGAAGCCGAAGCTCCGGAGCCGGCCGCGCAGCCGGCCTCCCGCGATGTTTCCTTGCATCTGGCGGACGGCGACAGCAGCGTGGACATTCGCATGGCCGAACGCGCCGGAGAAATCCGCGTGACGGTGCATACCCCGGATCGCGATTTGGCCGATTCTCTACGCGCCGACCTGCCGGACCTGGTCGGCAAGCTGAGGCAGAGCGGATTTCAGGCGGAGGCCTGGCGCCCCACGGCCGGAACGCTGTCGGACACGGGCCGCCGCAGTACGTCGGACGCCTCGCCGTCCCAAGAGCAATCGTCCGGTAACCGGAAAGACGGCCGCCAGCGGCCACCGCAGCAACAGCAGCCGAAAAATCAATCCCGCTGGGCCGGGGAATGGAAGTCCAGCCTCGACCCCGCACAGGAGTCTCGCATATGACGGTACAGCCTTTGGCGACATTGCCGCAGAGCGGCGCTACGGCGCCATCTACAAATCAAACGAGTGCCACTCAAACCAGCTCGGATGGTTCGGTCGACGGTGTCAATGAGAATGAGTTCCTACAACTTTTAGTGGCTCAAATCCAGTATCAGGATCCCACGAATCCGACCGACAGCACGGCATTCGTCACGCAACTGGCGCAGTTCAGCTCACTCGAACAACTGGTCGCCATTCACGGCGATCTCGACAGCCTGACGCAGTCCGGCACCAGCGGCGCCGCTTCCGCGCAAGGAGGAAATTAACAATGTTCGCAGCATTCAGCACCGCGCTATCCGCTTTGGACGCCAACGGCGTGGCCGTCTCGGTCGTCGGCAACAACCTGGCCAACATGAATACCACCGGTTACAAGGAGAGCGTCGCCTACTTCCAAGACCTGGTCAGCGAATCGATGAACGGCGGCCAGACGCAAGTGGGATTCGGCGTCTCCTCGCCGCTGACCATCATGCAGTTTACCCAAGGAGCGATTAGTTCGAGCAGCGGACCGCTCGACGCCGCCATCCAGGGGAACGGCTTTTTCGTGGTGAACAACAACGGTGCGACCCAGTACACGCGAGCCGGCAGTTTCCAGGTGGATCTTTCCGGCAACCTGATGACTCCCAGCGGGCAGCAGGTGGAAGGCTGGATGGCCAGTGGCGGAGTGGTCAACACCGGCGGAGCCATTGGCAACATCACCGTGCCGGTGGGCTCGCTGCAAGCGCCGCAGGCAACCCGGAACATGACTCTGAGCGCCAACTTCGACGCGTCCGCCGCGACGGGCCCGGCATCCGACTGGTCCGCTCCCGTGACGGTTTACGACTCCTTGGGGAACGCGCATGTGTTGACTCTCAATTTTCAACAGACGGCCGCCAACACCTGGTCGTGTCAAGCTACCGTACCCGGTGCGGACGTCACCGCCGGCGTGGCCGGCACGCCGTACGATGTGGGGAGCCCCGTGCAACTGGTATTCAGCAGCAGCGGGGTGCTGACCACCCCGGCGGCGGGCAGCCCCATCACCTTCGCCATCGGTCAGCCCAGCGACGGCGCCGCGCCGATGAGCGTCAACTGGAATCCCTGGAACGCGGACGGCACCCCCACGCTCACACAGTTCGACCAGAGTTCGGCCACTTCGGCCATCAGCCAGGACGGCGCCGCGGCGGCGCAACTTACCGCGGTGAGCATGGGCAGCGGGGGACAGTTGCTGGCCTCCTACACCAACGGCCAACAGTCGGTGGTGGGACAACTGGCCATGGCTAACATTCAAAACCCGCAAACTCTGGTGTCGGTGGGAAATAACAACTACGAGGTGAGCGCCGACACCGGCGCGCCGGCCATCGGGGCTCCCGGTACCGGCGGACGCGGCACCGTGGTGGGGGGCGCGCTGGAATCCTCGAACGTCGATATGGCCACGGAGCTCACCAATTTGATCGTGCTGCAGAGCGCCTACCAGGCTAATTCCAAGGTCGTGACCACCGTGGATACGATGGCCCAGGCCGCCACCCAACTGATCACCTAGGATGGACACGAAAAATGACAGCCATGGAAGAGATCGCCGCCTTCGCGGATGTGCCGGTGGACATCGAGGCCGAATTGGACCGCCGCATCCTCAGCGTGGCGCAGATACTGCAAATGGAGCCTGGAAGTCTGATCGGCATGAAGCGGTCGGCGGGCGAAAACATCGACCTGTACGTGGGCGGCACGCTGATCGGTTGCGGCGAAATCGTGGTAGTCGAGAACACGCTGGGAGTCCGCATCACGGACTTTAACGGCGAGGTGTGAGGCGGGTCGCGAAGAAGGAGAACGCATGGAACTAACCCTGCAGATTTTGGCGGTGAGCGCGCTGCTGTTGTTGCGGGCGGATTTCTTTTGGCGGCCAAGCCGCACGGTACCTGCCAGTTCGGGCGGCTTCCGCAAGCAGACCCCGCCGCCGGTGCAGCGACTGTTGCGCGGACCGCGGCATGGGCTGTACCTGGTGCGCGAGGGAAACCGCAAACTGCTGGTGGGGACCTCACCGGCGGGATGCAAGGTAACTGAATTGTAAGAAGGGCACAAGGGGACCGAATGGAATCGATCCGGCAGGTGTTGGCGGTGGGCACGGTGTTGTCGCTCCTGGCGGCCTCGCTTTGGTGGCTGCGGCGCAAAGGAATTGTACGCCATGGCTCCGCCGGCTCCCGGAAACACGCCCTCCAAGCCGTGGAGCGGTTAGCGCTGGGACCCCAGCACTCGCTGCACCTGGTGCGGGTGGCGGGGCGCGGACTGCTGGTGGGCACGTCACCGGCGGGATGCGCGGTGCTGGAGAGTTTTGAGTGGGCGAGTCTGGAATCTCGGCTTCCAGCCGGAATCGCGGAGGCGCACTGATGTTCCGCAGGCTGGCGTATACGGGAGCATTGGCGCTGCTCTCTCATCTGGCCGCCTGGGCCGCTCCCGCGGCGTCCCCGGCGGTTTGGTCCGTCACCGGCAAGACGGGTTCGTTAAGCGCGCCAATGCAGATCGTTCTGCTGCTGACGGCGCTGACCCTGTTGCCCGCGGCTTTGGTCTCGGTGACTCCTTTCTTGCGCATCTCCATAGTGCTGCATTTCCTGCGGCAGGCGCTGGGAACGCAGACGGCGCCTTCCAACCAGGTGCTGGTGGGACTCGCGCTGTTCTTGAGCCTGCTCACCATGCAACCAATGGCCAGCCGGATCTACGAGCAGGCCTGGACACCCTTGGAAAGCGGCCGGATGACGGTTCCGGAGGCGGCCCAGGAGGCGGCCATACCGTTGCGCCAGTTCTGGCTGCGCTTCGCGCGGGAGAAGGACATCGCTTTGTTCCTGGAGATTTCGCATTCACCGGCGCCCCGCACGCCGGCCGATGTGGATCTGAAAGTCCTGATTCCGGCCTATATCCTGTCGGAACTGAAAGCCTCGTTTCAAATTGGCGCGGTACTGTACCTGCCCTTCCTGGTCATCGATCTGGTGGTGGCCTCGGTAACCCTGTCGGTGGGCATGATGCAGTTGCCGCCGGTCATGATCTCGGCGCCTTTCAAGATCCTGCTATTCGTGCTGGTGGATGGCTGGAATCTGGTGATCGGATCGTTGATGAAGAGCTTTATCTGAGGACTGTGTATATGACTACCGACGCCGTCGCCGAGATTCTGCGCCACGCGTTGCTGGCGGCATTCTGGATTGCAGCGCCGCTGATGGCGATCGCGTTCACGGCTGGCGTTGCGATCAGCTTGGCGCAGATTGTGACTTCCATTCAGGACACGGCCTTCAGCACCATTCCGCGCCTGATCGTGTTTGTGCTGGCCATCCTGATGCTGATGCCCTGGATGATCCAACGGATCACCGTTTACACCACGGCTTTGTTGGGCGATCTGGGACGGTATGCCCGCTGATCTCGCCTTGGGCCTGCCGACGCTCTACGGGTTTCTGCTGGTGCTGGCGCGGGTTTCCGGAGTTTTCGCGTTCGTGCCCCTGCCCGGCTTTCAAACCGCCCCGCGGCTGGCGCGCATCGTCCTCTCGGTAACGATTACCCTGGCGCTCTACCCGCTCTGGCCGCGTGTCGACGCGGCGCGCGCGGATGCGCCGCGCCTGCTGCTGTGGGCGCTGCCGGAAATCGCCGTAGGGCTCACTATAGGCCTGGGCGTGGCTTTCATCCTGGAAGTGTTTCTGGTAGCCGCGCAGATTCTCAGCCTGAACGCCGGGTTCAGTTTTGCCCAGACCATCGATCCCACGACGCAGGCCGAGTCGGGGGTGCTGTTGGTGTTCGCGCAGTTGGCCAGCGGGATGGTTTTTCTCGCCCTGGGCTTGGACCGCGAGGTCATCCGGACGCTGGCTTACAGCCTGCAAACGCATCCGGCCGGCGCCTGGATTACACGTCCGGCGGCGGAGGCGTTGCTGCGCCTTGGCGCGGACATGCTGGCGCTGGCGGTGCGGCTGGCGCTGCCAGGCATCGCCTTACTGGTGCTGGCGGACATCGCGCTGGGGCTGTTGGGGCGTCTGAACGCCCAACTGCAACTGTTGACGCTGGCTTTTCCGATCAAGATGACCGCGGCGCTGGTGCTGTTGGGGTGGCTCACGGCGCTTCTCCCCAGGCTCATGGCGGCCTACGGCGGCGCGGTCTTCGGAACGCTGCGCCAGGCGCTGCGCTTTTGAGAAAAACCGGTGGCGAACAACGGTCAAAAAACGGAAGAACCCACCGCCAGGCGCCTGGACAAGGCGCGCAAAGAGGGACAGTTCCCCGCCGCGCGCCAATTTGTTTCGGCCATGCAATTTCTGGCGTTCGTGGCTGTGCTGGAAGCCTGGGGGGGACAGTGGTTCAGCGAGCTGCGGATGCTGATGCGCAGGGTGCTGGCGGCGGCCTTCTCCACCGGGTCCGATGCGCGGGCGGCGGAGATCAGCCGCTACCTGCTGGTGGACCTGCTGCGGCTGCTGGCGCCCGCCGCGGGTGTGCTGCTGGTGGCGACCCTGGCAATGCAACTGGCGGCCACGCAGCTCGGCGTAAGCCTGAAGAAACTGGCGCCCGATCTGCAGCGGCTGAACCCGTTGTCGCGGCTGCGCGAGTTGCCCAAGCAGAATCTGCCCGCGCTGCTGCGGGCCGCGGTCATGCTGCCGCTGTTTGGGATGGCGGTCTACGGAATCGTCCGGGACAACCTGTTGGCTTACATGGCGCTTCCCTTTCAGGGCGTCGAATCGGGCTTCCACCAGGTGTGCGGCTCGTTCGGAACGCTGCTCTGGAAAGCCTGCGGAGTCTTCCTGCTTTTCGGCGCCGTGGACCTGTTCCGGCAACGCCGCCGCTATCGCAAAGACCTGCGCATGAGCAAGCAGGAGATGCGCGACGAGGTCAAGGAAACCGAAGGCAACCCGCAGATGAAGGCACGCATCCGCCGCATCCAACGGGACCGTCTGCGGCACCAGATGATGAAAGAAGTTCCCACCGCAACCGCCGTGATCGTCAACCCGACGCACTACGCCGTGGCCCTGCGCTATGCCCTGGATTCCATGGCCACGCCGGTGGTGGTGGCGAAGGGGAAGAATTATCTGGCGCAGCGCATTCGCCAGCGGGCCATGGAACATCAGGTCCCCATCGTCGAAAATCCGCCGCTGGCGCAAGCGCTGTACCGCTCGGTGGATGTGGGACAGGAGATCCCGGCGCACCTGTATCGCGCCGTGGCTGAGATCTTGGCCTATGTTTATAAACTGATGAACGGCCGATTACCTGGGTAAGGGGAATGGAAGGCGGAAATAAGGCGGAATGGCGGAAGCGGCGGCAATAACCAAGACGGGTTGGAAGCCGATGGAGTTCTTCTCCGGCGGAGCCGCGGCGGAACTGGGAGTGCCGGTGGCCGTGCTGGCCATCGTGATGGCCCTCATCACGCCCTTGCCGCCGTTCCTATTGGACCTGCTGCTGGTGGTGGACATCATGATGTCGGTCGTCGTCATGATGGTCGCCATGTACATCACCCGCCCGTCGGATTTCAACGTCTTTCCCACCACGCTGCTGTTGTTGACGCTATACCGACTGGCTTTGAACGTCTCCTCGGCGCGTCTGATCCTGCTCAACGGCAATACGGGGACCGCCGCCGCCGGGCACGTGATCGAAGCCTTCGGCAGCTTCGTGGTGGGCGGGAATTACATCATCGGCACGGTGATCTTCCTGGTGTTGATCGCGATCCAGTATGTGGTGATCAATCACGGCGCGGTGCGCATCTCGGAAGTCACGGCGCGCTTCACTTTGGACGCGCTGCCCGGCAAGCAGATGTCCATCGATTCGGATTTGAGCTCGGGGCTCATCGACGAAACCGAAGCCCGCCGGCGCCGCAAGCAACTGGCGGCCGAGGCGGAGTTCTACGGCGCCATGGACGGCGCCTCCCGCTTCACCCAGCGCGACGCGGTGGCCAGCATCCTGATCACCGGCATCAACATTGTCGCCGGCTTCCTGATCGGTGTGCTGCAGCACGGCATGGAGTTGCGGCACGCGCTGGAGACCTACACGGTGCTCACCATAGGGGACGGCTTGGTGACGGTGGTGCCGGCCCTCATGATCTCGGTTTCGGGCGCCATGGTCATCACCCGGTCCGGCTCGGACGCGCGGCTCAGCGCGGACTTCCGCAAACAGATCTTCGGCAGCCCGCAACCGTTGCTGCTGGCGAGCGGCGTGCTGCTCGTGCTGGCATGCGTGCCGGGCATGCCTGGAATCCCGTTTCTGCTGTTGGGTCTGGGGCTGGGAACGGGGGGCTGGCGCATGCGCTCGCGGTCGGCTGCCAAGGAACAGGCGCCCATTGCGGCTAAACCGGCCCGTGAGAATCTGGAAGGTCTGCTCAAGGTGGAGCCGTTGGCGATCGAAGTGGGACTGGGGCTGGTCAAGATGGTGGAGGGCGCCCAGAACTCCCCGCTGCTGAAGCGCATTTCGGGCATCCGCCGGCAGCTCGCCACGGATCTCGGCTACCTTTTGCCGCCGGTCCGGGTAGCCGACAATCTGGCGCTGCGCGCACGCGAATACGTAATCTCGCTCAAGGGCGCGCAGATCGCCCGTTACGAATTGCCGCAGGGTTGCCAGTTGGCCATCCCCACTGGACCGAACGCGCCGGCATTGGAAGGTACAGCCACCCGTGAACCGGCATTCGGATTGGCGGCCTGGTGGATCCCCGACCAGCGGGCGGAGCAGGCCCGTGCGGCGGGATACACGCTGGTGGATGCCGTCAGCGTACTGGGCACGCATGTCGCGGAGTTGGCGCGGCGGTACGCGCACGAGCTGTTCTCGCGCCAGGATGCCAAGAAGGTGCTGGATCTGGTGGCCGTGGAACAGCCCAAAGTGGTCGAGGATCTGGTGCCCAAACAACTTCCGCTCTCGGCGGTGCAGCGCGTCCTGCAGAATCTGCTGCGCGAGCGCGTGTCCATCCGCGACACCGGCTCGATTCTGGAGGCTCTCGGAGAGGCGGCGCTCTCCACGCGCAACCTGGTGCTGCTCACCGAGTTCGCCCGTCAGGCGGTGCGGCGCACGGTCGCTAAGCGTTATCTGGATACGTCCGGCAACCTGCCGGCATATTTCCTGGACGCATCGATTGAGCAGGCGGTGGAATCCGCGGTACAGCATGGCGAGCAAAACAGCCACTTGAGCATGGCGCCACAGACCATCCGTGAGATTCTGGACCGCATCCAGCGCAAAGTCGGCAGTCCGGAAGGGCCCGTGGCGGCGGTCACCACTGCCGGAGCCCGTTATTTTCTGCGGCAAATGGTGGAGCCTACTCTGCCGAATCTGTTTTTCTTGTCACACAACGAGATTCCGGCCGGAGTGAAAGTGGTGTCCTTGGGAGTCGTTCAATAAGGGAGAGACATGCGAATTAAGTCTTTTTACGCAAATACGGTGGAAGCGGCGGTGGCCCTGGCACGCAGGGAAATGGGGGCCGAAGCCATGCTGGTGGAGTCCCGCAAAGCGCCGCTCGAGGCGCGCCATTTGGGCGAGTACGAAGTGGTGTGCGCGCTGGTACCGGAAGCGGAGCCCGTCCGGACGCAACCCCGGGAAGACGCCGGGGCCTATGACGCCCGCTTGTCCCACGAACTGGCTGAGATGCGCCGGCAACTGGACGCGATGGGCAAGACGATTACGCGCTCGGCCTGGAGCGGGGCGGGCTGGCCGTCCGCCAGGCCCGAAATGTCGGAGTGGCACGCCCGCCTGATGGCGACGGATATGGACGGCGAACTGGCCCATCAAATCCTGGAGGCCGCTGAGCGCCGTTCCGCGTCGGAGCTCGGCGGACTCGAAGGCGCCGTGCAGGCGGAGATCGCGCAGCGCATCCTGGTGGATGGCACGGTGGCGGAGGCGAAGGGAGCCCGCGTGGTGGCGCTGGCCGGCCCTCCCGGAGCCGGCAAGACGACCATGCTCGCCAAGCTGGCGGTGACCTGCGGCGTGGCCGCGCGCCTGCCCCTCACCTTGGTATCGATGGACGACTTCCGGGTGGGAGGGGCCGACCAGTTGCGGTCCTTTGCCGCCATTCTGGGCGCCGGCTTCCAAGCTCCGGATAACTTGGGCGCCCTGGCACAAGTGCTCGATGAGCAGCCTGGAAACCGGCTGGTTTTGGTTGACACTCCCGGTTACGGACCACACGACATGGACCGCGCGGCGGATCTGGCCCGCTTTCTGTCCACGCGGCCGGAGGTGTCGACCCACCTGGTGTTAACGGCAACCAGGAAATCCGCCGATCTAAACCTTGTGGCGGAACGCTTTCAGATCTTCCATCCATCCAGCCTGCTGTTCACCCGGCTGGACGAGACTGCATGCTTCGGCACGGCGTTCTCATTGTCGGTGCGGCAAGCGAAGCCGATCTCGTTCCTGGGAACCGGACAAGAGATTCCGGACGACGCCGCCCCAGCTACCAGGGAGCGCATTCTGAGCCTGTTGTGGCCCCAAACGTCGAGCATCAGGCGGTTGGCCGCATGAAAGGAATTGCGTGAGGCGCCATGTCTAACCCGTACTGTTGTGCGGATGCCGGAGAGCCGGCCACCGAGGAACGCGAGCGTCTCATTCTAGACCACCTGCCGCAAGTCCGGCTGATCGCCCGCCGCATTCGCGACCGTCTGCCGGAAAGCGTGAGCCTGGAAGACCTGGTATCCGCCGGGATTGTGGGGCTCATCGCCGCCGTGGACCAATACGATCCGGCGCACAACGTCAAGTTGAAAACCTATGCCGAGCACAAGATCCGGGGCGCTATCCTGGACAGCCTGCGCGGTCTGGATTGGGCGCCGCGGCAAAGGCGCAAGAAAGCCAAGCAGATCGAGTTTGCGATATCCCGTGCGGAGCAGCGGCTGCACCGGATTCCCGGCGAAGACGAGATCGCCGCCGAGATGGGCGTGGACCTGGAAGAATATCACCGATGGTTGGTGGAAGTGCAGGGACTGAACATCGGCAGCCTGGAATATACGGGGGAGGACGGCGAAGGAAAGGGCCTGCTGGAGTACCTGAGCGACGATCAGAACCAGTTGCCTTCCCGCGTGCTGGAGCGTTCGCAGCTCGAACAACTGCTGTCCGAGGCGATCCGGAAGATACCGCCCATGGAGCGCACCGTGTTGGGTCTCTACTATCTTGAGGAGCTGACGCTGCGGGAAATCGCTCAAGTAGTGGACTTGCACGAGTCACGCATCTCGCATCTGAAGTCGCAAGCCATCCTGCGCCTGCGGGCCGATATCGAGAAGGTCTGGCCCAATCAGGCCGGAGGTGTGGTGTGACAGCGGATCGAACGAGCCCGGCGCGCTGGTTTGCCGAGGAATGGACGGCGCTGTTGGGCACGGTACTCGAATCTCTGGCCGGAGAGCGTCCCAAACTCGCCTGCGCGCCGCCCGCCAGCGACGCGACCTTGTCCGCTTCCAGCGAAGAGGTCGCCGCGCAGCACGGCGCGATCCTGTGGTGGCAGCACCGCTTCCCATTGCCGGGCGAGCCGTCCACCTGGATTGGGGCGCCGCGGAATGCGTGGGCGCAGCTCGCCGCGCGCGTCTTGGGCGCGGCCGGCGTGGAGGATGACTCCCAGGCGCGCGAAACGTATCTCGAAATCCTGCAGCAATCGTTGGGCGAGTTGTCCCGCAGCGCCGGCCGCCGTTGGGACCGGCAAATCGATTGTACCGGCAATGAAGCCGCCGCGGGGCCGGAGGCGGCCGAATTCTACCTCGTAGAGGCGGCCTATCCGGACGCGACGCTGCCGCCCCTGATGGTCGCGATCGCCGGCAGCCCACAGGATCCACCCCAGCAGGCGGCTGAGCCCGCCGGGACAGCCCCGGCTGGCGCTCCGGCCGCCGACCCGGTAACTCACCCTCCACAGCGGTCGCGAACGTTCAACTTGCTCATGGAAGTAGAGCTGCCCGTCAGCGTTTCCTTTGGGCACGTACAACTTCCCTTGAAAGACGTCCTCAAGCTGACGGCCGGATCCATCATCGAGTTGAACCGCACGGTGGACGAGCTGGTGGAGGTGATCGTCAACAACTGCGTGGTGGCTCGCGGCGAAGTAGTGGTGGTGGAGGGCAACTATGGAGTGCGTATCCACCAGATCATGACCCGCCAGGAACGACTGGAGACGCTGCCATGAGCGCCGCCTTGTGGACCGCTGGGAGCCCCGAAATCATGTTGCAACCATTGGTTATTTACGTCCTGCTGGCGGCCGGCTTCGGACTCTGCTTGTATCTTTTTGTAAGCCTCAAGGCGGAAATCCGCGGTTTACTGCGACGCTGCCTGGAGGACCGGCGGCAGGCGAAAGTGCTGGAGAGCGCTCTGGGCGACGCGCGCCTTGCGGTGCAGGCGCTCGAAACCGATCTGCGCGCGGTGGAGCGGCAGACCGGCATGCTGGTGGCGCCCGCGCCAGCCCGATCGGGCCTCAACCTCAGCAAGCGCACGCAAGTTCTCCGGATGCACCGCGCCGGTCAGGACAGCGCGGGGATTGCGGCCACGCTGGCGCTGCCGCGTTCCGAAGTGGAGCTACTGATCAAGGTCCATCGGATCGTCGTGGAGCAAATCTGAGAAACCGGGAATTCGCCTCTTGCGGCTTCCGTCTTCTGCCTGCTGGCTCTAAAGCTTTGCCCCCGCCTGCCGATGCTTGTTATAGCCATGGATATCGAACCAGCCCGGTTGTTGTGGATTGCATCGGAAGACCCGATGGCAGCCTCCCGTGCCGCTGAAATCGGCGGATTCGCGCTGGAGCGCGTCCCTGGGGTCCCTGAAGCCTTGGAGTACCTGAAGCGCTCGCACATAGACGCAGCCGTAGTCTGCCTTCCCATCCCGGAATACACCTCCGCCGAGGCGTTGGATGAATTGCAGCACGGCAATGGCGGCGTTCCGCTGATCTTCTGGGACCCATGCGCGCGATTGCCGGACGCCGTGCGCTTGATCCAGTCGGGGGCTTTCGACGTCTTGGGAGCGGAGGCCGGACCTGAGCAACTTGCCGCCGTGATTCAGGATGCCATTGACGACCGGCGCAGCCGGTTAACCCCTTGCGCGGACGCCGCTGAGCCTTGGCGCCAGTTCCTGGTCGGTTCCAGTCAACTGTTTCAAGACGTAGTGCGCATGGTACGGCTGGTGGGAAACCGGCGCTCCACCGTGCTGATCACGGGCGAGACCGGGACTGGCAAAGAAATGGCCGCGCGCGCGGTGCACATGGCGGGGCCCCGCGGCCGTCTGCCCATGGTATCGGTTTGCTGCAGCGCGCTGCCCGAGAACCTGCTGGAGACCGAGCTGTTTGGCCATGTGCGCGGCGCCTTTACCGGCGCCATCAACCAACGCATCGGCCGCTTCGAGCAGGCCAACGGAGGCACCCTGTTTCTGGACGAAATAGGAGACATGCCATTCGAGCTGCAGGCCAAACTGCTACGCGTGCTGCAGGAGCGAGAATTCCAGCGGTTGGGCAGTTCCGAGACGATCCGGGTGGACGTGCGCGTAGTGGCCGCCACCAACGCCGACCTTCTGGAGCGGGTGCGCCAGGGCCGTTTCCGGGAGGACTTGTACTACCGCCTCAATGTGGTGCCCATCCATTTGCCGCCTCTGCGCGCGCGCGCGGGCGATGTGGGTGCTCTGACCCACCACTTCATCCGGAAAATCTGCCGCCTGGAGGATCTCCCATTGAAGCAGATCTCCCGCGAAGCACTCGGCAAGTTGACGGCGTATTCCTGGCCCGGCAACGTGCGCCAATTGGAGAACGCCGTGGAGCGCGCCATGGTCCTCAGTGCGGAGCGGACGATGTTGTATCCATCCGACTTCCCGCTCGACGGCCACGTCCCGCGCGCGGCTACCGAGCAGGCCGGCGCCGCCTTTGTGCACGTGCCCGACGACGGCCTGGATTTCGAACAGACCGTGGGGCAGATCGCGCGCGGCATCATCGAACAGGCATTGCGCAAGACGAACGGAAACAAGAAAATGGCGGCCGATTTGTTGCGTCTCAAACGCACCACCCTGGCCGCGAAATTGAGGAGCCTGGAAACCAGCGATCCGGACCTTGCCGCCATGGCGTCGGATTTCGTGCACTGTGCCTGAGAGACTGCCGGACCCATGCAGAATGCGAAGCCCATGCCGGATTCAACGAGTACGCCCGAGGAGAGCTTAGCCGCCTCGCCGCCCATCGGCGCCCGTCTGAGCTTAGCCGCGTTGCATCGTGTGCTGGAAGCCCATCGGGCCTGGCTGGAGCGGCGCCCGGGAGGTCTGCGGGCCAGCCTGAAGGGAATCGTGTTGCCGGAGGCGGTCCTGGACAACGTGAATTTGGAACGGGCCGACCTGAAATCGGCCAACTTCATCGATGCGCACATGTCCGGCGCGAACCTGAGCGGCGCCAGTCTCCAGTTCGCGGACCTCAGAAACGCATTGCTGATCGACGCGGACCTGTCGCAAGCCGAGTTCGTGGATGCCAACCTGGAATGCGCTTTGCTCGGCGGGGCGAATCTGAGTGAAGCCCGGTTTCTGCACACCTCCATGCGCGGCGTCAATTTGCGGCAGGCGCATCTGCTGGAGGTGAGTATGGATAGATGCGATTTCGCGGGCGCCATTCTGCGCGACGCACGCCTGCTCCAGGCCAAGCTATTCGACTGCACCTTTGCGGAGGCGGAGTTTGAGGGAGCCAACCTTTACCACAGCGTGTTCCGGTGTTGCAAGCTGCCCGGAATCTCCGCCGCCGGATCGAATTGGGGCACCGCGACGCTGCAGAATTGCGAATTCCGGAGGGCCGATCTGACCTCCGCGCGTTTCGATCGGGCCGATCTGCGCCAGAGCTCATTTTGGAGAGCGACGCTCATTGGCGGCAGCTTCCAGAACACCCGCCTGAATAGCGCCGACCTGGAAGGCGCCGATCTTACCGGCGCGCGCCTCCACGATGCCGCCACCATGAGCGCGAATTTTCGCGGAGCCAACCTGCGAGCCGCGCAAGGGCTGACGCAGACCCAACTTGCGCAGGCGCGCACGGACCGCGATACGATCCTGCCGGATGGCTCGCACGGCCCTTTCCTGTTGGGATCCGGAGCGCACCGGCCTTGCCGCCTCTAGCACGCCGCCCGCGCCACTTAGCACAGCGCGGCCATCAGCGCCCCACGCGCCGTCGAATGCAACGGATCGCCCGATACCCGGACCTCCGACAACCGCAACGGAAACTCCTCGGCCTGCAAGATCCGGATGAAGTGGTCCAGAAAGCCCTTGGGCATCGCGGTGCCGCCGCTGAGCACCAGCGGCACGGACTGTTCCAGCTTGGGCAGTTTCTGCGCCGACGCGATGTGCGCGCGCAGCGACCCGATCAAGCCGGCGATCACCTCCTGGTAGTAAACCGTTAGGGCATTGTGCACCCGATCACCGGTAAAGCCGTTCAATTGGAAGGCTCTCTCCTTGGAGATGCGCAGCCGGTTGGCGCGATCGCCGGTCACCTGGGCGGCATTGGCGTCGATGAAATCGCCGGCCTTAGGCACGCTGAAGCTGAGCACCGGCACCGACAGCACTGCCAGGCAGACGTTGCATAACCCGCTGCCGCACGAAATGCCGACGCCGCTGAAATTCGATCCGGCCAGTTCGCCATACACCACCGCCAAACCCTCCTCAATGGGGGTCGCTTCGTAACCCAGTTCCGTGAGGATCTGCCGGATCGACGCTTCGTGGTACCGAATCGCCCCGTTCAGGCTGTCGCCCTGCGCCGGCACGCTGAAGAAAACCTTCTGGTTCTCCGCCGCCGCCCGGCCGAGCAGCTTCGTAACGATCCGCCGCACCACCGCCAGGCTGTGCGGCTCCTCCGGATTGAGAACTCCGCTGGCCATGGGCCGCCGCATTTCGACGTGAAAAACTTCGGCGAATTTTTCCGCGTCGTTGCCCGCTACCACGATTTCGGCTCCCTGCACCTCGTGAAAGACGTTCTCCCGTTGCAAGAGGCTCTCCGCGAGTTTCGAATACGGCAGCGTCATGAACGCGTTGAGCTGCGTATCGTACTCCTGCTTTTTGTCCTTCCCGCGCGCCACCACCACGCGGCTAGTGCCGACGTCCAGCCCCACCGGCTGCGTGTAATCCTGTTCGAGGTTGCTCATAGGTTTCTCCCGTTTCATACTTATTCGAAAGGTTGGGCTTGCTCGCGGTGCATGGCGTCCGCGGTGCGCCGCAAGCTATCCAATTCGCCGCCGCCCAAAGGCCGCGGTTTGCGCTCGGTCCACCATAGCCAGGCAAGCAGCGCCACTCCGCAAATGCCAGCCACCCAAACCAATGGCTTCCCCTCAGCGCGCCGCCGCGCTCGACGCACGTTCCAGCACCACCGTCAGACCCCCTCCGGCCGCGTGTGAGCCGGCTTCCGGCACACAACAGGCCGCGGCGGCTGCAATGCGCTGCCCCTCTTGCTGTTTGCGCTTCTGCCAGACCCGGAAGTTGTCCTGTGCGTGGGCCACTTCATCCAGATTGCTTTGCATCCGCGCCGTGTATTGGGCGGTCATGCGGTCCATCTCCGCCTGAATGGCGCGGTTCTGTTCCTGGATGGCGGCCTCGAAGTTGTGCATGTCCCGCTGCCGGGCCTCTTCGTAGTCGTTGAGGACCCGCTGCCGGACGATGGCATCCTGCAGGATATCTTCCATCTTCGCGCCGCCGGCCTCCAGGGCCATCATCAAGGCGGCGCGCTTGGACTCCGCCGGCATTCCGCAAAGGTGCGCGCTGTCAAACATCTCCGCTACTTTCAGCACACCGTAGGAAAGGCGCGGCGGCTTCACGGTCCCGCCCTGATAGATCCGCTCGAAATCGGTCAACAGAGCCGGGGCGCGCCCGCAACCGTCTGCGCCAGGCCCGGCCAGCCGCACGCTCTCTTCCGGCTCGACTACCGCCGGCAATCGGCCGTTGGTCCCGGCGGATCCGCCGGCCTCATGGTTTCCATTCGATAACTGAAGCATTCGTTTCCACATGGCGCGCCTCCGCAACGGACGCCGCCACGCCCCCAAAGCCTCCACATGGCTGCGGCGGCGGCGGACGCCCTTATTCTGCTTTTTTCCGGTATCTCCTGAGTAGTATTATTTTGGAGAATTCCTCTCACGTATTTTGTCAGGCAGTGCGGTTATTCGAGTAAATTCGCACCTCGGCGGCCGACACTTCGCGGAAAACCGGCGAAATGTGTAAGAATTTTCCCGGCGCCAGGCAACCTAATTAAGAACAGACCGTGAATATGCCATGGCTAACAAGGCGGATGGTGCGCGTCTCGCGTATCGCCGGCGGCATCGAGGATCCGGTTCTGCGTCTCAAATACCTGAAAGCGGCGGTGCCCCGGACAGCGTTGGTGTGGCGTCTGTACCACTACCGCGTGCGCCACTGGATCCTCTGGGCCGGCTTTCTATTGGTGCTGCTCATTCCTTTCTTGATGAAGCTCGCGGCCGGCAAGCCGGAGCCCCCGCATATCGCACCGATCCCTTCCCGTCCGGCGCCGGCCGGCGAGACCCACGTTGCCGTTCCGGTCTGGGAAGTCGAACAGACCGGCGATTCGGAGGTTTACAGCAACGGCCTACGCATCGATACGCGATTCACGGTGGCGAATCGCCCCAGACTCTACACCGCGTTCCAGCGGGACGGCGCCTCCTCGGCAAACCGTATCCGGCGGTCCCAGCCAGCCGGAATCGTCTACCACACTTCCGAGAGCTGTCAGGCGCCGTTTGCAGAACAAGATACCCCGGTTCTCAAGCGCCTGGGGGAATCGCTGTTGGAATATGTGCGGCGGAAGCGCGCCTACCACTACTTGATCGACCGCTTCGGGCGCGTATACCGGGTTGTGCAGGAATCCGATACCGCCTTCCACGCAGGCTATTCCGTTTGGGCCGACGACCAATGGTTCTATCTAAACCTGAACGATAGCTTCCTGGGGGTTTCCTTTGAGGCCCATACACCTGCCGGCCAGGCTGAGGAAGCCGTGAGCCCCGCCCAAATCCGCGCTGCCGCCATGCTTACCGAGCTGCTCCGCAGCCGCTATCGGATTCCCGCTGGAAACTGCGTCACTCACGCGCAGGTTTCCGTGAACCCTTCGAACATGCTGGCGGGCTATCACACAGACTGGGCGGCGGGCTTTCCATTTGAGGCGTTGGGCTTGCCGGACAATTATCGGCGCGCGCTGCCGTCGCTCTGGGCGTTCGGCTTCGCTGGCGAGCCGGTCTGGCTGGCTGCCGGCGGCGATGGAGTATCCTCCGGCGTCAAACTGGCGGAACAGGACATCGCGCGCCGCGCCGCCGCGGCCGGTATACCCCCGGCGGCGTACCGCAAGGCGCTTCGTGAGCAATACCGGACCTGGCTGGCGGAGATTCGCCGGAACAGCCCGCCGGCCGCTCAGTTCCGCTCCGGCTCCGCCGGCCGGTAGCCGTTTTCCAGCATCACGCGCCGCGCCGTTTCGGCGACGTCCGGCAGCACGTAAAAGAACGCGCCGGTGCGCACCCGCTGGAAGATGAAGCCACCGCGATACTCGTCGGCTTCCACCCCGTAGTCCACGCCGGCCGTGCTGAAAATCGCCTCCAGCCGCAACGCCTCGTTCAAGCGCTTGGCGATATACACCAGCACGGATTCCTTGCCTTCGAAAAACGACGCTTCCTGGCGCATGTTTTTCCTTGAGAGAAGCGGTGCCCAACGCCATCTTAACCATATTAGGAGATATTTGGATGGATGGATTCATAACGGACCCCGCCGTGTCTTCGATCGGCCGTGAAGAGGAATTGCACTGGTTGGCGCTGACCCTGATCCCCGGGCTGGGTACCCGGATGGCGGGGAAGCTGTTGGATCGGCTCCGCACGCCGCAGACCGTGTTCCGCGCCTCGCGCAGTGAATTGGAGGCGGCGGGCGTTAGCGGCGCGGTAGCCCAAAGCATCGCCAGCGGCTGCTCGTTCGAGGATGCCCTCGACCAGCAGCGCAAAATGGCCGAACGCGGCGCCGTCGTGATCGCGCGCAGCGACCCGCGCTATCCGGCCCTGTTGCGCGAGATCTTCGATCCGCCCATTTTGCTGTTTGCCCACGGACGCCTGGAACTCCTGCAGCCCTTCCACTTCGCCGTGGTCGGCACCCGGCGGCCCACGCCCTATGGCTTGGCGGTTGCCGAAAGGCTGTCCGCCGACCTGGCGCGCGCCGGACTCACCATCGTCAGCGGCATGGCACGCGGCATCGATACCGCCGCGCACAAAGGCGCGCTTTCCGCCGGCGGCGATACGGTGGCGGTGTTGGGCTGCGGCGTAGACGTGATCTATCCGTCGGAAAACCGCAAGTTGGCCGCCGACCTGTTCGCCAAAGGCCTGGTGCTCTCGGAGTTCGCCATGGGATCGACCGCCTTTCCCCAGAACTTCCCCATCCGCAACCGTATTATCAGCGGCATGAGCGCCGGCGTCCTGGTGGTGGAAGGCGCCCAATACAGCGGCTCGGCCATCACGGCGAAGCTCGCCCTCGACCAGGGGCGCGAGGTTTTCGCGGTTCCCGGCAATATCACGTCAAAAGCCAGTTGGGGTCCTAACCTATTGATAAAACAGGGCGCCAAGCTGATTCAGGACTGGAATGACGTGATCGTGGAACTTCCCGCCGAGGTTCGCCGTCAGTTAATCGAGCGGGGCCGCACCCGCCTGCTGGGCAACGCCGCTGCATCCCAAGACGGCGGTCAGGCATCCCTGATAGAGGGAAAGACCGGGGGATCTCTACCGGAAGTCGGCCGCAGGCTGTTGGCCGTCCTGCACGTCGATACCGCCATACATTTGGACGATCTGCTTCAGATTGTGGAAGATAGCTCAGCTTCCGAACTGATCGCCGCGCTTTTCGAACTGGAAATGCTGGGCCTCGTCAAGCAGCTTCCCGGAAAGAGCTTCGTGAAAGTGTGGTAGCCTCTGGGATATCCGTGGAACGTTGTTGAAGTGTTCTTATGCCGAAAGCTCTCGTAATCGTGGAATCGCCGGTCAAGGCGAAAACCATTAATAAATATCTCGGAAAGCAGTACATCGTCAAAGCGTCGTTGGGCCATATTAAGGATCTCCCCAAGAAAGACTTGGCCGTGGATGTCGAGCACGGCTTCGAACCGCGCTACGAAATCATCGAAGGCAAACGCAAGCTGCTCAGCGAGTTGAAACAAGCCGCCAAGGGTGTCGAATCCATCTACCTGGCAGCCGACCCCGACCGCGAAGGGGAAGCCATCTGCTTCCACCTGCAGGAGGAACTGCAGGGGAAGAAGAACGGCGGGCCGCAAATCTACCGGGTGATGTTCAACGAGATCACCAAGAACGCCATTCAAAAGGCCTTTCAAAACCCCGGCATGGTCGACGAGAAGCTGGTGGATGCGCAGCAGGCGCGCCGCGTGCTCGACCGGCTGGTGGGCTACAAAATCTCACCGCTATTGTGGGACAAAGTGCGGCGCGGCCTCTCCGCCGGCCGCGTGCAAACGGTGGCCCTGCGCGTGATAGTAGAGCGCGAAAGCGAAATCGCCGCGTTCATCAAGAACGAGTATTGGACGCTCGATGCCGACTTTGCCGCCCGCAAACCGCCGCCGCTGAAAGCCCATCTGTTGAAGAAGGACGACCAGACGCCGGAACTCGGCAGCCAGGCCGCCACCGATTATGTGGTCGCGCAACTGGATGGCGCGGATTACATCGTCAAGTCCGTGGGCACGCGTGAGAAGCGCCGCAATCCGGTGGCGCCCTTCATCACTTCCACGCTGCAGCAGGAATCCTCGCGCAAGCTGCGCTTCAGCGTCAAACGCACCATGATCCTGGCGCAACGGCTCTATGAAGGCATCGAGCTGGGCAAGGAAGGCGCGGTTGGCCTGATCACTTACATGCGCACGGATTCCACGCGCATCTCCGAAGACGCGCTGCAGGAAACGCGCGCCTATATCGCGGTCAAGTTCGGGCCCGAGTTTCTGCCGGAATCCGCCAACATCTACAAGTCCAAGAAGGACGCGCAGGACGCGCACGAAGCCATCCGCCCGACATCCATGGAGTACAGCCCGGACGACGTGGCCAAGTATCTGGCCGAAGACGAGCTCAAGCTCTACCGGCTGATCTGGAATCGCTTCGTGGCGTCCCAGATGACCCCCGCCGTGTTCGACCAGACCACTATCGACATCTCGGCGCGCGGCAAGGACTCCAGCGATTACCTGTTTCGCGCTACCGGCTCGGTGCTCAAGTTCGGCGGATTTCTAAAGATTTACGAAGAGGGCAAGGACCAATCCGACGAAGAAGACGAAGAGATGAAACACAGGCTCCCGGCGGTGAACGAGGGCGAGCATCTGAAGCTCCGCGGCCTGCTGCCCGAGCAGCACTTCACCGAGCCGCCTCCACGCTACAACGAAGCCACGCTGGTGAAGAAACTGGAAGCCGACGGCGTCGGCCGTCCGTCCACCTACGCCTCCATCCTTTCCACTATTCAGGAGCGCGAGTACGTGAAGAAGGAGGGCGGCCGCTTTTACCCCACCGAGTTGGGGCGCGTCGTCACCGGCCTGCTGCTGGAGAACTTCGACGACATCTTCGACGTGCAGTACACCGCCCGCATGGAGGAGGAACTGGACGAGATCGAAACGGGGAAAATCGCCTGGCGCGTGGCCATCGGCGAGTTCTATGAACGCTTCGATAAAGACCTGAAACACGCCGAAGAGCACATGACCGACATCAAGCGGATGGAAAAACCCACCGGCTTGAATTGCGAGAAGTGCGGCAAGCCCCTGGTGATCAAGTGGGGCAAACACGGCAGCTTCATCGCCTGCACCGGATATCCCGATTGCACCTACACGCGCGAGCTGACCGTGGATCTGCCGGACGTGGACAAGGTGGATCTGAGCGAGCAGGGCGAAGAGGAATACTGCGAGAACTGCGGCCGGCCCATGGTGCTGAAGAAGGGCCGCTTCGGCACGTTCTTCGCCTGCACCGGGTACCCCGACTGCAAGACCACCAAGCCCATCGGCGGGACGCAGAAGAAGCCCGATGTGCAGCTCGACGAGAAGTGCCCGAACTGCGGCAGCAACATGGTGCTGAAGACCGGGCGCTTCGGCGAGTTCACGGCTTGCGGCAATTATCCGACGTGCAAGTTCGTGAAGCAGAAGACCATCGGCATGAAGTGCCCGGAGTGCAACGAGGGCGAGGTGGTGGAGCGGCGATCGAAGCGCGGCAAAACGTTCTACGGCTGCAACCGCTGGCCGGACTGCAACTTCGTGACGTGGGGCAAACCCGTGCAGGAGAAGTGCCCGGAATGCGGCGGTCCGTACATGGTGGAGAAATGGCTGAAGGCGGGGCCGGTGCTGCAGTGTCCGAATGCGGATTGCAAGCATAAGCAGCCGATGCTGGTTCCGGTGGAGGCTTTGGCGCAGTAGGACATGCATCGGGTCGTTCTCGACACCAATGTGCTGATTTCAGCGCTGCGGTCCAGAAGTGGCGCATCTTTCCGGCTCATTAGTATGCTGGGCGATCGGCGCTGGCAGCCCATCGTGTCGGTTGCGCTGATCCTCGAATACGAGGCGGTCGCTAGGCGCGAAGCCGGTCGGCTCGGGGTGTCGGACTGGGTCGTCGATAGCATCGTCGATATGTTCTGCCGATTGGGATCGCAGCACGCGATTCGATTCCGTCTGCGCCCAGCTTTGCGGGATCCCGGCGATGAGTTTATCTTGGAGTTGGCGGTAGCGAGCCAAGCGGACTACATCGTGACCCACAACATTCAAGATTTTCGCGGATCTGATACATACGGGATTCGCACCGTGACGCCGGGCGAGTTTTTGAGGAGAATAGAGGTATGGCCCTGACCATTTCACTGCCCGATGAAATTCTCCGTAAAGCGGAGGAATTGGCCGCGCGCGAGCGGATTTCCCTCGAAGAATTGGTCGTGGCGGCATTGTCGGAGCAGTTCGCGGGCGTTGAGTATTTGCGCCGCCGGGCGGAACGGGCTAGCGCCGAAAGGTTCAAAGCGGCTCTGGATCAGATTCCCGAGGCGGAGCCCGAGCCTCGCGACCGGGCGCCATAGACCCTTGTGTAGCTGAAGTCCGGACCAGTAGGAGCGTGGCTGGGCCCGGGCCGGCTTTCGCCCGCGGGCTACCAGAAGGCCCGGACTGGTTTAGTGTTCGACGCAGGCTTGCAGCCCGGCGTCCGGATCGCCGCCCGGAAGTGGAAACGTATGCCCGCGGCTTCCTTGAAAGCCCCTGCTCCGGCCGATTTCCCCATCCCCCACGCATCGGAACCCTATATTGTTGTTCCGATTCGTTGGCTCGTTCCTGTTACGGTTCGAGGCGCGGACGTTCCTGGTATTGTTGTTCCAAGAACCCCCACGAATTGCGGCGGCGCTCCGCTCCTACCAGGATAAACCCAGCGAACAGCTTGCGCCGCAGCTTCCAGGTGTCGCCGAAAGCGGCGTGGCCGAGCCATGCCGAGATTCTTCGCCGTACGTCCGCGAGGTCCAGTTCCGCGCGATGGAACCTTTCGCGGATCGCGCGCAGCCGCCGGCGCATGCGCACCACATTCCGGCGAGGCAGCCGGGCACGCCCAGGGAAAAGCCGCCAGCCGAGAAACGTCACGCCATCCGCGCAACGGTACACGCGGCTCTTGCCCTCGTGCAATTCCAGACGTAGTTGTTCGAGCCGCGCGACGATGGCCCGCCGCATCCGCGCCAGTTCGGCCTTATCGTCGCCGAAGATCGCGAAGTCGTCCACATATCGCAGATAGAGCGCGGGGCGCAACTCCCGCAACACAAAATGGTCCAGCGCGTTCAAGTAGACGTTTGCGAAAAACTGCGATGTTTGATTTCCGATCGGCAAACCTTTCCGCCGCTCCAGGCGAGTGAAGAGCGTGTCGCCTGGGAACACCGCGCTGACTTCCTCCTGCGCATTGGAACCATCGACGATGGCTGAAACCAATTCCAACGTCGGCTTGCATTTGATGGCCCTCGCCAACAGCTCCTTCAGAATCAAGTGATCCATCGACGGGAAATACTTGCGCACGTCGCACTTCAGCACATATTTGTAACGCGCGCAGGCCGCGCGCGCTTTGCGCAGCGCCTGGTGCTGTCCGAAGCCCTTGCGCGAGGCGAAAGAACTGGCGGTGAACCGCGGCTCGAACACGCTCTCCAGCACGCGGGTTACCGCATGATGCACGACGCGGTCGCGAAACGGCGCAGCCGAAATCATGCGCGGCTTCGGATCGCGAATCCAAAATGTCCGGTACTCACCCGGCCGCCAGGTTCCATCTAGCAACTCCCGCTGCAAGGCGCATAGGTTGGGTTCCAGGTTGAAGAGGAACCGCGCCACGTCGGGACGCTTGCGCTTGCCGCGCGCGGCCGCCAGCGCCGAAGCCAGCAGGTTCTCCCAACTCGTCACTTGAGGCCAAAGGTTACCGGCACGCTTCATCGCCTTCGGTTTCCTTCACTCCGCCGCCGTCCGCGCGCTCTTCCACCATCCGCCCGCCATGCGCCCGATTTCGTCGAGCCCTTGCGCGGCAAATTCGTAGCCGCTGACGTTCAGCAGCCGCAGATCCTTGGAAAGCCGTACCAGGTAGCGCGCCCGGTTCACGTTCTTGACCGCCGCAGCCAATGTGCCGCTGTTCTTGGTTTGGTAAGTTGCATCGACCAAGTTCATCAGTAGGTCGAGCGATGTCGCCACCAGATTCTGGCCCACAGAGAAGCGGTAAGACTTCGGAAACTTCTCTACTTTGGGAAGAATCCAAAGGTTCCAATCGTACGCCTTCTGCACTACAATTGCCGTCTCTGCCATTGCCGTCCCCCCCCCCAAAAAAAAATTTCCCCAAAGGGGGCCAGCCCCCTTTGGAATCCCCCGCAAAACTCAAAACCCTAAACGCCTAACGGAAT
>JBEKMJ010000043.1:0-66311 GCA_050008575.1 Bryobacteraceae bacterium | reverse complement strand
GGCGGGCTGGTCGGCGGATTGGGCAAGGGCGGAGAACAAGACAAAACCAAGGCAGGCGGCCTTCGAGGCCGCCGCAGGCTTTGAGCCTGCCCCACTTTTTCTCGTCACTTTGCGCCTCCTGCCATGGGTACGGGCACGTCCGCGCGCAACAGCACTTTCGGCACCGCATTCTCGGGCGCGCGTTCCGGACCTGCGTGGCAGCCAACGCAGACCCGCTGCTCTCCACGCCTCATCCAGAACCACCCGCGCTCGGCTTCGAGCACCCGGCCCGCCCGGTCGCGCAATTCCATGCGCAACGGCTGCTCCCCCGGCACGTGCAGAAAGAAAGAACCATCGCTTTCCACGGCACTTTCTCCGAGCAGCGCGGGCTTGCCGCTGGCATCCTGCGAATAAAGCCGCACGCTACCGATGGCGCCCTCCGTGATATGGGTCTTAGATGTGTAGGCGTTGAGGCACAGCAGATTGGCGCCCGTCCAGTCGTGCAAGCCTGAAGGAAACCGCCGGGGTATTTCGCGCGCGCCGAGCGCCACGGGCTGGACACCCGGCGCGTCCGGCATCTTGGCGAGCGCGCCGCTGGCCGGGTTCAGGCTGTAGATGGTGTAGGGAGCGCGGGCACTTGGGCGGAAGGAAACCAGCCATTCAGCGGGTGTCGCGCCGGTCGCAATTTCCGCCACCGGTCCGGCGAACTCTCCACCCCGCGCCGGTACATCGTCCACCTGCGTGGCGCGCGCGGATGTGAACCGTGCGAATCCTTTATCCGTCGCGAACACCACGTCGCCCGATGCCAACTGCCGCGCAGCATGCCTACACACGCCATGATCGCAACGGTAAGCTTCCACGCCGCTGCCGTCCGGATACACCGTATATAAGTCGCGATCGGTTTCGTAGAGTACGCGGCCATCGTGCAGCACATCGCACGTCAGGAAGTTGCCGGGCGCATAGGTGATCCGCAGCGGCTGTCCGCCCGCCGGCGCCAGCACTTCAAGCTGGTAGCCTTCCGCGGCCTTGCGGGCGTACACGATCTTGCCGTCTGGCAGATACAGCGGGCGGATGGAATCCTCGGGCCAGGCGGCGATGCGGCGCGGCTCTCCGGGCCCAGAAGGCGCGCCCACCGCGACTTCCCAGATCTGCCACGGATCTTCGCGCCGCGGCTTGCCCGCGAACAGCACGCGTTGGCCGTCGAACGAGACTTCCGCATCGGCCGAAGCGAAGAAGCCCGGCGCCAGCCCCCGCGATTCCGCCCCGGCAACCAGCCGGACGGCCGATCCTCGCGGAAAGCGCTCCTGCCCGCGGGCCCAGGCGTCCGGATCGAATCGCGCGGCGGCCGTGTACACATAGGCGTAGGTGCGCAGTGCATCGCTCGAAGCCAGCGCCAGCAGCGCGCCGAACGGCAAAACTCCCGCCCCTACCCACCAAAGCCTCCACGTTCGCCCGGATCGGTTTCCCGTTTTCACTCTTTCAGACCTGTTTATACTTAGCTCGGAAGTTTGAATGGTATCGCGGGGGACGCGACTTTACAATAGTCTTTTAATATTAGTGAGCATGCACGAAATCACACTCAATCTACAGTTGGGCCACCCGACCTGGAGTTTGGCCCTCGTGGCGCACGCTCTCAGCGTGCCGTGTCGGCACTCCTGCCGACACAGGCGAGCGAAGCTCGCCCAAGGCGGCGCATGGCACCGCCCCACGCGGGTTTTCATCGCGATTCGTGGGCCGCAGGCCCATGATCTTCGCTGCCGGAGGCGGTGATTGCTTTGAGCAGGCGTTCTCGCGGCTTTAGCCGCCTGATTGCGTCTCCCTTCAATCTCTTGGGCCAAAGCTTGTAAGTACCGGTACTTTCCGTCTATCCCCCGAAGTCACCGGCAGCTCGGTCGAGTCCCTATCCAGCACGATCCGCTGTTGCGCCTCGATGGCTTCGACCCTGCCGATGAGTTCGCGGCTGATGCGGGCCAGGCTGGCGCGGTCCTCCCCCTCGGTCAGCATCTCGGTCTCGCACGTTTGCAAGCGGGAAGTCAGCGCCGCGCCACGATCCCACGTCTTCTCCGAACCGTTCCGTCGAAACGTCGGGTAGCTAGACCGAGGTGACCCGTGATCCCTGGAAGTCGATCTTCAAAGAAGTGTTAAAGGAGATCTGAAACGATTCTTAAGTGAAGTTCAAAACGGAAATGTGGGGTAAGTGGCTCGCCAGTACGCGCGCGGCGGGTGCTATTGAATCGGTGTGCCGGCGGGCTATTTCTTCTTCTCCACTTCCACTTCCGGGAAGTTGAAGTGCTTGCCGAGATCGCTCAAGCTATCCAGGTCCACGGCGCCCACGATATTCACCAGGGTCAGTTCCTTGGGCTCGGATGCGATAATAGCCAGGCCGCCGATGCCCTTGCTATCGTTCTTGATGTACACTTCCACCGTTTCGCCGTCTTCGTTGCTGTGCGTGCCTACGATGCGCTGCCAATCCGGCGGGTGTAACGGCGCGCGGAAGGACTCCAGATCGGCCGCCGAGTATTCCCCCGGCTTCTTGAACTCGAAGGTTTTGATGTAGATGCCCTTCAATCCGGCGACCAGCTTCTTCACCTTGGCTTGGTCTTTGTCGTCGTCGGACAGGAATTTGGCGCCCAACTGCAGCAGGGCTCCATCGAGCGAAACGTCCACGGAGTCGCTGGCCCGCGCCGCCAGCTTGTCGAAATTCCACTTCACCTGCTGGGCCGGGGCGGCGCCCGCCAGCAGCAGCGCGGCGATCAGAAATCCCGCCGGTTTCATGAATTGCCCCGATGCGTCGCCATTTGCACTTTCCTCTGCGCCTTATTGAGCTTGCCGCCGGCAATCCGCATGGCCAGCAGCACCTGAGACTTGGCGCGCTCGCCCTGATAATTGCGATATTCCAGGCCCCCAGCGGTCAACAACAGCGCGGCGGCCATAGACGCCACCCAGCGAACCCACGGCTGGGGCAAGCGCCGCCCTGGGCGTGCGGGCGTGGATGCAACCCTCGCCATCACCCGCTCCGTGAAATCCGGCGAGGGCTCGCGGCGCCGCAACGCCGACCTCAGTTCATCGTCCAAAGAAGCCATAAACTATTCCTTCCCAAGCGACAGCCCGGAAGACTGTCCCACCACGCGCGACAACTTCTCGCGCAACAGCGCCAGCGCCCGCTGCAATTGACTTTTCACCGTGCCTACCGGGATGCCCAGAACCCTGGCGATTTCCGTCGGGTCCAGATCCTCCTGGTAGCGCAGCACCACGATGGCGCGCGCCTTTTCGGGCAGCGCGGCCACCAGTTTCCGGAGCGCCGCGTCCCGGAACGGATCGCCCGCCGGCGTCACCGCCACGGGCTCCGGCGCGCTTTCCAGACTTACCATCGGCCGGCGCTGGCGGCGGCGGGCTTCATCCAGCGCACGATTGCTGGTTACCCGGCGCAGCCAGAAGAGGATGTGCTCCGGCGATTCCAACTCCGCCAGATGCTGGTGCAGCGACAGAAACACATCTTGCGCCAGTTCTTCGGCCACCGCCCGGTCGCGCAGCAAGTGCCAGGCGATACTGAAGACCATGGCCTGGTGTTGCCGGACCAGGCTCGCGAAATCCGATGCGGACGCCGCCGCGGGCGCCGGCGCCCTTCTGGGCATCTCTAGTACAGTCACCGCTCACTCTTATCGTACGCGATCTTGCTCGATACTTTCGCGCGCGTGAAGCCGCTGTTGACCATGTTGATCGACATGTTCCGCGCATAAAAGAACACCGCCCGGATATGAAACTCGCCGCCGTAGCTGACCGGAAACCAGAGCCCGTCGTCGAACTTTTCGTAGCTGACCGAGAATCCCGCGCCTTTGATGTCGGTCCCCAACAGAACTTTCGCCGCCATTGGGATGTGCCATGCGAGTTTGGTGTTGACCACCACCGGCTGGCACTCCGCGGCGTCGATGAACGCATCCCCGTTCCAATCGGCGTCCTCCTCGTGCGGTTTGGGACGGAAGCTGACCCGGTAGATCGGCCGGCCGCGATAGCTTTCCTTGCCTTCCAGGGTAAATATGTACTTCTCCTGCTCCTTGGCGGTGAGGGGGAACAGGTCGTGCCCTATGCCATCCTTGGCATCCTTGTCGCCGGTCATGTCGTTGACCATGTCCCGGATGAGGTCGCCGTCGATATCCAGGCCCTTGATTTCCTTGCCGGGATCGTTGTAGGAAACGATCCGGCCGCCGCGCTCGACCTTGCCTTCGAAGTGCGTCAGCTTCTTTTCCACGCCGGCGGGGCTGGGGGTGACCAGGTATTCCAGATCCTCCTGGCGCGCCAGCTTGCCGTTGGTGCGATGAAAGCGCGCCAGAACTTTCTGATTGTAGACGTACGCGCTACGCATGTCCTGCGCGCGGGCCTGGTTTTCGGCCACACGGGCCATGATCTGGTCCACGGTGGGTTCCTCCGCCAGTGCGGGAAGTATGGCTAGGGAAAGGAGGATGATCGGCAAAACGCTCATAAATGTCCGCTCATTTAGTATTACGCGCGGCAGGGCCGGTAGAACGCAGAATGTTTCGCCGCTGGTGGGGCAGGCTCGCAGCCTGCGGCGGCCTCGTAGGCCGCCTGCCTCGAAGCTCTGGCTGGCTTTCTTGCAGGGCTTGGTGGCATAGGCTTTAGCCTGTGGAGGCGACCTATGCTCGCCTCAAAAGCGGCTGCGGCCAGGATTGGCCGCCCTCCAATCGAGCCCGGAGTGCCAGCATTAGGAAACTAAGTGGCACTGGGCTGCGAGCCTGCCCCACAAAGCCAACCCAGCTTACCTGCGCAGCACGCGGACGCCGTCGGCGTCGGCCACGTGCACCTCTGCCGTCAAACCGATGAACAGCCCGTGCTCCACCACGCCCACGACGTGGTCGAGTTCCCGCGCCAGCGATTCCGGCGGGATCGCGGCATCGAATGGGCAGTCGAGAATGTAATGGCCGCCGTCGCTCATAAAAGGCTTGCCCTTGGGATCGAGGCGCAGCAAAGGCCGCCCCCCGAGGTCCGAGAGCCGGCGCGCGGTTGTTTGCCATCCGAAAGGTACCACCTCCACTGGAATGGCCTCGCGAACCGTCAGACGGCTTACCAGCTTGCTGCCATGGATCGCGATCGCCAGCCGCACCGTGGCGCTCGCCACAAGCTTCTCGCGCAATAGAGCCCCGCCGCGCCCCTTGATCAGATTCAAACTCCGCTCGTCAACCACGTCCGCGCCGTCAATCGTCATGTCGATGAGCGGGTATTCGTCAAGAGTCGACAGTGGGATTCCCAGCGCTCTGGCCTGTGCCGCGGTGCGCTCCGATGTGGGGATCCCGACCACATGCAAACCGTCCCGCACCCGTTGTCCCAGAATTTGCACGGCAGGCGCGGCGGTGGATCCCGTACCTAGCCCCAGAATCATCCCATCTCTGACCTGCGCGACCGCGGATTCGGCCGCGGCCAGCTTCAGTCGATCGGAACCTGGTGCAATTTCGTCTCGCATCCGACTGCGTTAGTCAGCACGTATATTACCTCAAACCGCCGCTCCACGGCCAGCCGGGTTTGGCGCGCGGATTGCCATACGGTAGACATGCAACAAGAAACTGAAGCCGAATTGATCGCGGACGGACAGCTCGGTGGCGCGCGTTCGCCGATGTCCGATTTCGCACCGTTCCATGTGTCGAATCCGGAGACGGCGAGTCCGTCACTTCGACACCCGAGACACCTGAATTTCAGCCGGCTCTGGAGATTGGCCCTTTCAGTTGGGTAGCACCCGTGGCGCACGCCCCCGGCGTGCCGTGTCGGCACTTCTGCCGACACAGGCGAGCTGCGCTCGCCTTAGCCGCGCCTTAGCCGTGAACAAGCCATTGAATCGGTTGCAGGCCGTCTCGCATCTGAAAGGAAAAACGGAGGGCTATCGGCATGCACGTCGGACGCACGCTACACAGCGAGGGATTGATGTTGCGCTTGCAAATGGGATCCTCGGGATTCACGCTGGCTGTGCTGGCAGCCAGTCTTCTCGTCGCGGCTTCGGGATGTTCCCGCGGCACCGCCAGCGCGACCGCTCCCCAGCCACCCGAGGTGCGCGTCGTGGAGGCTGTACAAAGAGACGTGCCCATCTATAAGGAGTGGATCGGGACGTTGGATGGTCTGGTCAACGCGGACATTAAGGCCGAGGTGTCGGGCTATCTCGTCGCGCAGGCATATACCGAGGGTTCTTTCGTCAAGAAGGGCCAACTCCTCTTCCAAATCGATCCCCGGCCGTTTCAGTCGGCGCTCGACCAGGCGCGCGGCCAGCTCGCACAATCGCAGGGACAGGTGGCGCAGGCGCGCGCGCAGTTGGTGGAGGCGGAAGCCCAGGTGGCGGTGGCGGAAGCCAATCAACGCCGGACCCAGCTAGACGTCGACAAGTACACTCCACTGGCGCAGCAGCAAGCCATCACCCAGCAGGATCTGGACAACGCCACCCAATACAACATGGCGGCGAAAGCCCAGGTGCAGGCGGCGCGGGCGCAAGTCGAGACCGCCAGGGCGCAAATCACGGCCACCGAAGCCGCCGTGCAGTCGGCCAAAGCCGCCGTGGAAACCACGCAGATCAACATGGGGTTCACCCACCTGACTTCTCCGATCGAAGGCATTCCGGGGATTGCGCAGCTTCAGGTGGGAGCGTTGGTCAGTCCCGCCAGCGGCGTCATCACGACCGTCTCCACGCTCGACCCCATCAAGGTTTACTTCACGGTCAGCGAGCAGGAATATCTGGATTTTTCGCGCCGCTTTCCGACGGCGGAACTGCGCCAGGCCGATCTCAAGCAGCGCGACCTCGAGTTGGTGCTGGCCGATGGCACCACCTATCCGCGGAAAGGCAAGTTCTCGTTTACAGACCGCCAAGTGGACGTCAGGACCGGCGCGATCCGCGTGGCGGGGCTGTTCCCGAACCCCGGCAACAACCTTCGGCCCGGACAGTATGGAAGGGTGCGCCTGGCCAGAGTCCAGCCGGGAGCCCTGCTCGTCCCGCAACGCGCCGTCATGGAACTGCAAGGCACCCGCCTGATCGCGGTCGTCGACGCGAGCGACAAAGTGAGCGTTCGGCCGGTACAGCTTGGCGACACAGTCGGCCACGACTGGATTGTGCGCGAAGGCGTCAAACCCGGCGAGCGGGTGGTCGTGGAAGGCCTGCAGAAGGTCCGGCAAGGAATGCAGGTCGATCCTAAGCCGTACGAAGCGAGGTGACCGGCGATGTCGAAATTCTTTATTAACCGTCCGATCGTAGCCATCGTCGTCGCCATCATCACCGTGATTGTGGGGGCCGTGGTGGTGTTAGGCCTGCCGGTGGCCCAGTTTCCCGCCATCGCGCCGCCCGAGGTCCAGGTTTCGGCCATCTACGTGGGCGCCGACGCCCAGACGATCGAGCAGGCCGTGGCAACTCCCATCGAGCAGCAGATGAGCGGTGTGGACAACATGAATTACATGTATTCCCTCAACGCCACCGCCAACGGGCAGATGCGGATGATCGTCGATTTCGACATCGCCACGGACCCCAACACGGATTTAATTCTGGCGCAGAGCCGCGAGACGCAGGCTGCGTCGCAGCTCCCGGTGGATGTCACGAATTACGGCGTCACGGTGCAGAAGTCGGTGCTCGCGCCGCTGATGCTGGTGGCTCTGAACTCGCCGAAGGGTACCTTTACAGACCGGTTCCTGGCTAACTACGCGTATATCAATCTGGCCGATCCGCTCACGCGCGTGAAGGGCGTGGGCACGGTCCAGATATTCGGCGCCGGGCAGTACGCCATGCGCCTCTGGGTGAAACCCGATCAACTGGCGAAGCTGCAGATCACGGTTCCGGAGATCGTCTCCGCCATCCAGACCCAAAACACCGTCAACCCCGCGGGACAGGTTGGCAGCGAGCCGATTCCCAGCGGACAGCCGTTCACCTACTCGGTGCGCGCGCAGGGCCGCCTGACCTCCCCGGAGGAGTTCGAGCAAATCGTGGTTCGCGAAACTCCCGAGACCGGAATTGTGCGCGTGCGGGACGTGGCGCGGGTGGAATTGGGATCGCAGGATTATAGCGTCACCGGCAAACTCGACGGCAAGCCGGCCGCCGTGATCGCGGTCTACCAGTTGCCGGGGTCGAATGCGGTAGACACCGCCGCCGGCGTCCGCAAGCTGTTTGCGCAGTCGAAACAGCGCTTTCCCGACGACATCGACTACACCATCCCAGTGGATACCACGCGGGCGGTGAACGAGGGGATCAAAGAGATCGTCGAGACGCTGGTGATCGCCATCGCACTGGTGGTCGCGGTGGTCTACCTTTTCCTGCAAGGTTGGCGATCGACGCTGATTCCGCTGCTGGCGGTGCCCGTATCGTTGGTAGGCACTTTCATATTCTTTCCGTTGTTCGGCTTCAGCCTGAACACGCTTTCCTTATTCGGCCTGGTGCTGGCGATCGGCCTGGTGGTGGACGATGCGATCGTGGTGGTGGAGGCGGTCGAGCGGCACATCGAGGACGGCATGGCTCCCAAGGAAGCGGCCCTGAAAGCCATGGAAGAGATCTCCGGCCCCGTGGTCGGAATCGCGCTGGTGCTTTCCGCGGTGTTCATTCCGACGGCGTTTATCCCCGGCATCACCGGCCGGCTCTATCAGCAATTCGCGGTGACCATCGCGATTTCTGTGATTCTGTCCGCATTCAATGCCCTCTCGCTCAGCCCCGCGCTGGCGGCGCTGCTGCTGAAGCCGCGAAAGCCAAGCAAGGGACCGCTGGCGATATTTTTCGGCTGGTTCAACCGCTCTTTCGGCCGGGCGACCAATGGCTATGTGCGCGTCTCCGGGGCGCTCCTGCACAAGAGCGCCATCGCCATGATTCTGTTGGCCGGCTTCGCGGTGGCGGGCCTCTTGATTGGCGGCAGACTGCCCAGCAGTTTTGTTCCGGACGAGGACCAGGGTTATTTCTACTTGAATGTCCAGCTCCCCAACGCCGCCTCCCTGGAGCGCACCGAAGCGTTGGTGGCGAAGATTCAAAAAATCGTTTCTACCACACCCGGCGTGGAACATTTCACGAGCATCTCGGGTTTCAGCCTGCTCAGCCTGGTGCGCACCACTTACAACGCATTCGGGTTTATCAGCATGAACGAATGGGGCGACCGGAAAACCAGGGCCGAGCAGTTCCAGGCGATCAAAGCGCGTCTCAACGCGGAATTAAGCAAGCTTCCGGAGGGCGTGGCTTTCGGATTCTCGCCGCCGGCGATCCCCGGAGTAGGCACTTCCGGCGGGTTCACCTTTATTCTCGAGGATCGGTCGGGCGGCGACGTGAAGTTCCTGTCCGACAACCTGAACAAGTTCATGGCGGCCGCGCGCAAACGCCCGGAGATCGGCAACCTGAGCACCACATTCCTGCCGAGCGTGCCGCAACAGTTCGTGATCGTGGATCGCGATAAAGTAATCAAGCAGGGCGTGGCCATCAACGACGTGTATCGCACCATTCAGGCCTTCATGGGCGGGCTGTTCATCAACTACTTCAATCGCTTCGGACGCCAATGGCAGGTGTATGTCGAAGCCGAAGGCGACTACCGCACCAAATCGGAGAACGTGGGGCAGTTTTATGTCAGGAATGCGGCCGGCGAGATGGTCCCGCTCTCCGCGTTGACCCGGTTCGAAGCGCGGGAGGGCCCCGAATTCACCATGCGCTTCAATGAATACCGCGCGGCGCAATTGAATGGAGGAGCCGCCCCCGGCTACAGCACCAACCAGGGGATGAAGGCCCTGGAGGAAGTGTTCGCCGAAACCATGCCCTCGGGTATGGGTTTCGACTACTCCGGCATGTCCTTCCAGGAAAAAAAGGCCCAGGAAGGCGTGTCCTCGGGAGTCATATTCGGCTTCTCGCTGCTCTTCGTGTTTCTGATTCTCTCGGCGCTCTATGAAAGCTGGACCCTGCCGTTCAGCGTTTTGTTGACGACGCCCGTCGCGGTTTTTGGCGCGTTCGGAGTGCTGTGGCTGCGCCGCACGATCTTGGGGTTCTTCGCACCGGCTTACATGGTGCAGATCGAGAACGACGTGTACTCGCAGATCGGCTTGGTCATGCTCATCGGCCTGGCCGCCAAGAACGCGATTCTCATCGTCGAGTTTGCCAAGGACGAATTAGAGAAAGGCAGGCCGCTGGCGGAGGCGGCCATGGAAGGCGCGCGGCTGCGCTTGCGGCCCATCCTGATGACCTCGTTCGCGTTCATCCTGGGATGCGTCCCGTTGTGGATCGCCAGCGGCGCCGGGGCCGTGTCCCGCCAGATCATGGGAACCACGGTGATCGGCGGGATGTTGGCCGCCAGCGGCATCGGTATATTCCTGGTACCGGCGAGCTTCTATGTGGTGGAGAAGCTTTCGGGCGCGGTGGCGCGCCAGCCCGCGGCGATGCTGCCCCCGCAACCGTTGCCGGGAGAAGGAGACTGACCTATGCGCAGCCGCATTTGCCTGGCTGGGGCCGCCGCCCTTCTCGCGGGATGCGCGGTGGGACCAAATTACAAGCGTCCCGCGACGGACGTTCCCGCCAATTTTCGCGCGCCGGAGGCGCTGCCGCCCGCGCAAGCCGCGTCGCTCGCCGACCTGAAATGGTTCGAAGTCTTCAAGGACGAGAAGCTGCAGGATCTGATCCGCAAATCGCTGGCGGCCAACTACGATCTGCGGGATGCGGTCGCCCGTGTGGAAGCCGCCAGGGCCAGTTTAGGGATCACCCGTTCGAACCAATACCCGAGCTTCGGCGCCAGCGGCAATGTCGCGATCAACCGGCTCTCGCGCAATGGCGCGACGCCCATACCGGTGGAGCTGCTGCCCAACCAGAATCGCAACTTCGGTACAGCCGCGCTGGACCTGCTGTCGTTTGAGGTCGACATTTGGGGACGGCTTCGCCGCGCCACCGAGGCGGCCCGCGCCAATCTTTTGAGCGCCGAGGAAAACCGCAAAGCCGTGGTGACGACGTTGGTTGGCGACGTGGCCACCGCCTACCTGACACTGCGCGAGCTGGATTACACGCTCGAGATTTCCGAACGCACTCTACAAACGCGCGAGGAATCGCTGGTGCTGACCAAACAACGCCAGAGCGGCGGCGTGGCGACGCGCCTCGACTTGCGCCAGGCGGAACAGCTCGTGTACACGGCGGCTGAGACGATTCCCACAATTAAGCGGCAGATCGAGCAGACGGAAAATCAGATCACGCTACTGCTCGGTCAAAATCCGGGCGGCGTGTTGCGCGGGCACAGCCTCACCGAGCAGAATTTGCCGCCCGAGGTGCCGGCCGGCTTGCCTTCGGCCTTGCTCGAACGGCGCCCCGATATCCGGGCGGCCGAGCAGGATCTGATCGCCGCCAACGCCAACATCGGCGTGGCCAAGGCGGCATATTTCCCGACATTGAGTCTGAGCGGATTCCTTGGCGGAGAGAGCACGCAGTTGTCCAACCTGTTCAGCGGGCCGAGTAGTGCCTGGAGCTTGGTGCCGCAACTGACGCAACCGATCTTCACCGCCGGACGGCTGAAATCCGGTGTGAGACTGGCGCAAGCCCAACGAGAACACGCGCTGGTCGAATACCAGAAGGCCATTCAGACCGCCTTCACCGAGGTTTCCGACGCTCTGATCGCGCACCAGCGCGTGCGCGAGAGCCGCGAAAAACAAGAGGCCCTGGTATTCGCGCTGCAGGACCGCCTGGGCTTGGCCTATGCCCGATATCGCGGCGGCGTGGACACGCAGCTTAACGCATTGGACGCCGATAGGGATTTGTTCCAGTCGGAGTTGGACCTGGCGCAGATCCGTCTCCAGGAGCTGCTCTCAGTAGTCCAGCTTTACAAAGCGCTGGGCGGCGGTTGGCAGTAAGGCGCTGCCGCTCCCGGATGATGTTGGTAAATTGAGGAGAGCAGGTATGCAGAAAAGCGCAACAGCGAAGCAGGATGACAACGGGCTTGCCGGGAAAGCCGGCGCATTCAAGTTCGGAGCCGATCTCCAGGTCGCGCGGTTGGGATTCGGCGCCATGCGCATCACCGGCAAAGGCATCTGGGGCGAGCCCGCAAATCGGGCCGAGGCCATCCGAGTAGTGCGGCGCGCGGTCGAATTGGGCGTCAATTTCATCGACACCGCGGACTCCTATGGCCCCGGCGTGAGTGAAGAGATCATTGCCGAGGCCTTGTATCCGTACCCGGCGGGCTTAGTCATCGCCACCAAGGGCGGCTTCGAGCGGCCGGGTCCCGACCGATGGGTCGAAAACGGACGCCCGGAACATCTGAAATCCGCCTGCGAAGGAAGCTTGCGCCGTTTGCGCTTGGGCCGGATCGATGTTTATCAGTTGCATCGCATCGACCCGAAGGTTCCGGCCGAAGATCAGCTCGGCGCGCTGCAGGATCTGCGGACGCAAGGCAAGATCGGGCACATCGGCTTGTCGGAAGTGAGCGTCCGCCAGATTCAGCATGCGCAATCGATCGTGCCGATTGTCAGCGTCCAGAATCGTTACAGTCTGGCGGACCGCGGTTCGGAAGACGTTCTGGAATATTGCGAACAGAGAGCCATCGGCTTCATCCCCTGGTTCCCGCTGGCGGCTGGCCGGCTATCTGGGGCGGACAGTTCCGTCAGCCGTGTAGCCGCGCGACTCAAAGCCACGCCATCGCAAGTTGCGCTAGCATGGCTGCTGTCGCGATCTCCGGCGATTCTGCCGATCCCCGGAACTTCCAGTGTCGGCCATCTCGAAGAAAACGTCGCGGCCGCGGGTCTGGAGCTTGACGAAAGCACCATGCGGGAGCTAAGCGCGCTGGCATGACGGACAAACAAATCGCCGGGAGTACTCTATGAATTCGATTTCCGAACGCGATCTCGATAACTTATGTATCAACACACTCCGCATGCTGTCGGCGGACGCGGTGCAGCATGCGAACTCGGGGCATCCTGGTATGCCCATGGGGGCTGCCGCCATGGGCTACACGCTGTGGACCAAGTTTCTGAAGCACAATCCCGGTAACCCGCATTGGTTCGACCGCGACCGTTTTGTGCTGTCCGCCGGACACGGGTCGATGCTTCTCTACAGCCTGTTGCACCTGACCGGCTACGACCTTTCGATGGACGAGATCCAACACTTCCGGAAATGGGGCAGCCAGACACCCGGACACCCGGAGCGAGGGCATACCGCCGGCGTGGAAGTATCCACTGGACCGCTCGGACAGGGCTTCGGCAACGGTGTCGGTATAGCCATCGCGGAAGCCTGGCTGGCCGCCCGCTACAACCGGCCGGGGCATAACATTGTCGACCACTATACCTACGCGATTTGCGGCGACGGCGACCTGATGGAAGGAGTCACGCAGGAGGCCGCCTCGCTCGCCGGGCATTTGCAGCTAGGCAAACTCATCTACCTCTACGACCAGAATCATATTTCGCTCGCCGGCGCCACTGGTCTCGATTTTACAGAGGATGTCGCAAAGCGATTCGCAGCCTACGGCTGGCACACACGCAGTGTGGCGGATGGCAACGACACCGGCGATATCGCCCGGGCGATTCAAGAAGCGCAGGCGGAGAACCGGCGGCCTTCGCTCATCCTGGTCCGCACTCACATCGGCTATGGCAGCCCACACAAGCAGGACAACTTCTCGGCGCATGGCAATCCTCTGGGAGAGGACGAACTGGCGGCCACCAAGAAAGCGCTGGGATGGCCTACCAGCGACATGTTCTATTTGCCGCCGGAAGCCGTCGCGCGTTTTCGCCAGGCCGTTCCAGCCGGCGCGGCGGCCGAACAGGAATGGCAGGCCAAAATCGCCGCTTATCAAGAAGCGTTTCCAGCCGAGGCGGCGGAGTTCGCGCGAATCGTGAGCGGACAACTTCCCGACGGTTGGCGGTCCGACCTGCCCAAATATACGCCCTCCGACAAACCCATCGCCACCCGAGCGGCCGGCGGGGCGGCGCTGAACGCACTGGCGAAGCAGTTGCCCAACATCATCGGTGGGTCGGCCGATTTGAATCCTTCGACCGATACGGCCCTGAAAGGCCTGGGAGATTTTCAGCCATCCGAATCGGAGGGGCCGGGAACGCTGGGCGCCGTCGGCGGAGAATGGAGTTACGCGGGACGCAATATCGCCTTCGGAGTGCGCGAGCACGCTATGGGCGCGGCGGTGAACGGGATGGCCGCGCACGGCGGAGTGCTCCCCTTCAGCGCCACGTTCTTCACGTTCTCCGATTACATGAAGCCCGCTATCCGGCTGGGAGCGTTGAGCCGGCTCAAGGCGGTCTACGTCTTCACCCACGATAGCGTCGGCGTGGGCGAGGACGGCCCGACGCACGAACCGGTGGAGCAACTGGCTGGCGTGCGCGCCATCCCCGGATTAACGGTGATTCGTCCCGCCGATCCGGCGGAGACCGTGGAGGCGTGGGCCTTCGCCGTGCAGCACGACGGTCCCACACTGCTGGTCCTGACCCGCCAGGCGGTCGCGCACCTCGATCACGGCCAGGCCAACCCGCCGGATGTGGCGCGCGGGGCGTACGTGCTCTCGGCGGCAGGCGGCGATTCGCCCGATGTGATCCTGATGGGAACCGGTTCGGAGGTGCAGTTGTGCGTGCGGGCGCAAGAGGCGCTGGTCCCTTACGGGATCAAGGCCCGCGTAGTGAGCATGCCGAGCTGGGAATTGTTCGACGCACAAGACGAAGCGTATCGCGAAAGCGTGCTGCCAAAGGGCGTGAAAAAGCGCGTTACGGTGGAAGCCGCGGCGTCTCTCGGCTGGCATCGCTGGGCGGGCGATGAAGGCGCGGTCATCGGTATCGATCGCTACGGAGCGTCCGCGCCCGGCGAGGAAATCTTCAAACACTTGGGCATCACCGCGGAGCGCGTCGCCGCGGAGGCGCTGCGGCTGTTAGGCAAACCTGTTGAAGTGGGGCAGGACTCCAGTCCTGCGCGGGTCCTCTAGGACCCGCTCTTATCGCCTAACTCGTGGCGCAGGCGAGCGTAGCTCGCCCCGGAGCTTGGCCTTTTTGTGGGGCAGGCTCGCAGCCTGCGGCGGCTTTGTAGGCCGCCTGCCTCGAAGCTCTGGCTGGATTTTTGCAGGGCTTGGTGGCATAGGCTTTAGCCTGTGGAGGCGAGCGTAGCTCGCCCCGGAGCTTTCATCGCTCTTCGTGGGCGGCGGAACCATCCGGCAGCAGTGAGACACTTTTCGACGCACCGCCCAGACACGTTCTTCCCAACCGCCGTGCGCCCAACCTGTACTTATTGTTTGCGGGCGAAGGAATCTACCAGACCGCTGCCGTTTCGGTATTGCTCAGTGGTGTCACGGTCGTAGCCACGGGCCAGGTCGGTAGCGATACCGGCCTTTTACAAGTAGGATACAAGCCGGAACCGTTTTCACCAAACCTTCTCCTCGTTGTCAGCCGTCTTGGTAAAGGACTAACAACGCCGCGGCACCACTGCTTTTCGGCATCAGGCGCCTGGTTGGGCGCCATCCGCCTACGGAGTTAAGACAAAGCCCATCAGGGCTTCGGCGTCGTATTGGCTTTGCCTGCCGTATCCATTCGTCATGCTCGCGGCCACGTACACCTCCGCGGCAAACCCGGCGGTAGGGCATGTCCCCATTAGGGCGCTTACGGTTGCCGTGATTGGCGACGTCACTGTACTTACCGGAGCGCCGTCCGGCAAGGGCGGAGTCAGAGTCACGGGCGTCACGCCCCGCACCAGCTCGAAGGAGTATGTTGCGAAACCCGCCGGCTGGCTGGCCGTAAATGCCAACGAGAGAGTCGTGGTCTGGTTTGTGCCATAGTGCAGCACGCCGCAGGCGTCGGCGGTCGCCGGAGGCGTGGAATTCAGCACGGGCGGCGAAAGGGTGGCCACGCACGACTGATTGTTCACCAGGATCGTAAGTGGCTCGCTGACCACGGTTGGCATGGGAATGCCGGCGCTATCCAGAAACTGCAGCACGATGGTGTGCAGCCCATTGCTCAGGCTGCTCGAATCGAGTGTGTCTCCCAGCGCGGTCGGCTGCCACAGAAAGAGCTCGCTCAACGGGTGCACCGGGTAGCATCCGGCTGAGGGTCCGATGGTGCTGGGACTAATGGTCTGCAAAACATTTCCCAGAAGCGCGCCCGTCCACAAGTAACTCGTCCAGGTATCGGTGCGCGGGATGCCATCCACCAGCACTTGATAGTACGAAGCTCCCGCGGCGTCGGCCGCCTGATAGTTCACGTTGATGGGCAGCGCTCCGCCGAATGGCACGTTCGTGACCAGCAGAGGCGGGTTCACATCGACGGAAGTATTAGCCATGCCGAAGGTCGGTCCCGCGGCCGTGTTCACTCTGTCAAAAGGAATCAGACCGATGCCCATCAGCAGCGGCGCGCCACTGAATATCGTGTAACTGATTTCTTCAATCACGGAATCGGAACAGATCAACATCTGCCCGGAGGGCGGCAAAGCCACACTGGACGGACGGAACGGCACGCCGCTGGCCACCACGCTCCAAGTGCCGGTGGCGACACTCACGCCGGCGATGGAGTTGGCGGGGTCGCGCTGCGGTACGAACAGGGAATCCTGCGCCGCATCCGCCCATGTCAGGAAGAACGGAGAGGTCAAACCACTGGCGAGCGTGGTGCGCGTGGCGGTGCTGAGCTGGATTTGGCTGACCCGTCCCAGCGGGGCGGTTTGCTCGGTGACATACGCGTACTGCAGATCCGAGCTCAGCACTACGCCGACCGGATTCACCAGGCCGGCGGCCACCACGGTCTTTGCGCCGCTGGTAAGATCGACCTTGAGCAGGCTTCCGGATGACGCGAACTGAACCACGTAGCCGGCGTTGTGCGCTTCATCCAGAAACAACTGTTGGGGCGCGGTCATCCCCGACGCCACTACAGTCGCGGCGCTGCGATTCGCGCTGCTCAGCGCGACTTTCACCAGGTCGCCGCTACGCTCCGTCACATAGGCGTGCACGCCATCCACGCTCAGCTTCACGTCTTCGGGCTGATTGTAACCCGTTCCCAGCACGCTATAACCGGAGGGGATGGAGTAGGTCACCCAACTAATGGTCAGATCGTAACCATAGGCCAGCACCTGGACCTTCGCATAATTCCCCTTGTTCGTGTGAACCGCGAAGACGTCGCCGGCCGTCAACAGATTCGTGGCGTTGTCGTTCCCCACAATGGGCGTCGCCGAATAGGGTAGGCCTTGCAGATTGGCCGCGGTCAGCGCGCTGAAGTCGACGGCGCCCAGGTTGACGATCTGCGCGCCGTTTTGCGGAGCCATGCTGCGCAGTATGGCTGTCTCTTGTTCCCACCAGACATCCGCGTTCCCAGACGCGCCGCTCTCGACTCCGGCATCGAAGTCGAACAGCCATGTGCCTTTTAGCACAGTGCTGCTGGATTGAGCCACGATGGTCGCGGTTGGAAACAGATTCAGCGCGGACAGTTTGCCTGTATCGAATTCCACGAAGATCAGTTGATTCTGCGTCGTGCGGAAATCGCATCCGATGGCGCCGCCCAGTCCGGTGGCGAGTTGCGTTGAGGTTGACATTTCGAATTTCTCCTTTGTAGGTGGGCCCTACATCGACATAGTGCGGCGGAGACACTCGACATTTCACAGTGGGGCAGGCTCGCAGCCTGGCTCGCAGCCTGCGCGGGCCTCGCAGGCCCGCTCTTTTGGCGCGCGGGTCACGGCTTCTTACGCAGGATACACACCGATTGTCCCAGGCAGGCCATGCCTTCGACCACGCGGCCATCTTCAAGCGTCAACGGTTGCCGCAGCGGGATATGCGGCGTATCCCCATCGTAAGTCGACTCAATCGAGAATCCCAGGTGCGCGCACCAGGACGCAATAGCGTCGCGGCTGATGAACTGGTTGTGAACCTTGCCTCCTTCGCGGTGCGTGATCATACCCGCAAAAACAGCCCAGTGCGAAGGAATCTTGAATTCCAGGAAGCTGAAGACCACCGCCCCTCCAGCTTTCAAAACGCGGTGCGCCTCTTGCAAATAGCGGTAAGAGTCTTCATGCAGCAGATGCGTCAACACACTGAAGAAGCACACCATATCCGCCGCGCCGGCTGCCTCGGGGATCGCCATATCGTTCACCAGCTCGAAGCGCCACGCGGGATTGGGGCAGCGCGCCCGCGCATGCGCCAGCAACTCGGGGACGATGTCGGTGCCAAGATATCTTTCGATCGTAAGGACGTGCGCCAATCTGCCGGATCCGCAGCCTACGTCGATAAGGTAATCGGAGTCCCGCAGGCCGGCGCCAACCAGAATTTCCCGCATGAGGAAACCAAAAGAGTCGTAGTTCCCGCCGACCGCCAGGGACATGGCCTCATCGGAAGAACGGACCAGGTTTCCGACGTGACGCCGGTAGCTTGACGCATAGTCCGCAAAGCTAGGTGACTCCGCCATATCTCTTGTCTCCGCCAGTAACAGGCCTCGCTGAGCCGCGACCGTGCTGCGCCGCGACCGTCAGGGAGCCGTTTCCATCGCTCGGAAATCCCCAAAACGGTCAAGCACCCGCATACCTACGCCGCGTTACACTATCAGTTTAGCCTCGATTGGATACACATGCGCCATTTGTCTCTAATCCCCGTGGCCGTGCTCATCGGAACGGGCTTCGCCCAGGCCCCGGATGCGATCATCCGCAGTTCCGTCCGTGAAGTGCTGTTGGACGTTGTGGTGCGCGATGCGCGCGGCCGCCTGGTCTCCAACCTGAAGCCCGGCGAGGTGACCGTGTACGAAGACGGTGTCCGCCAAGACGTTCGTTCGTTCCGGCTGGTGGCGGGCCACCAGGTCCGCATCGACGACCAGAAACAAGCCGCCGAAGCGCAGGCTGCCAGGACCGTCGCGGGAACCGGCGCCGTTACGCCGAACGCCCCCCGCCCTTCCTTCAATCCGTTGCGCACGGTAAACATGGTTTGCCTCATCTTGAACGATCTGAATCCCGAAACGCGGTCTTTCGCTTTCGAATCGGCACGTAAGTTCGTGAATCGGGAGTTGCGCCCCAACACCTTCATTGGCGTGTTCAGTTTGGATGCCAGCGGCCTGCGGCCCCTCTTTCCCTTTTCCAATAACCGCGAGCATCTGCTGAAGGCCGTCGAGCTGGCCGCCGTCAACCAGCTTCCGTCGGTCAATATCAGCTCCGCGGCCCTGCTGAACGGCTTGAGCATGTCGGCCACCGGGAGCATTGTGCCGGGCGCCAGCTCGGAGGGGTTTGCGGACGGCGCGAGTCCCACGGACCCCTTGGGCACGCGCGGCGACATGGGTTTCACCGTCAACGCCGGGTTGCGTGAGATCGACGCGCTGAAAGGCCTGGTCCGGCAACTCACTCCCCTGCCCTTCCAGAAGACCGTGCTGCTTCTGAGTACCGGGCTCACCCGGCCGCCCGACCAGTTGGAGTATTGGGATGCGCTCATTCACGCGGCCACCCAGGGCGGCGTTACCTTCTATGCCATGGATGTCTGGGCGTTGGGTGTTTGCCAGGACGCCCTGAGCGACTCGTGCGTGTCGCCGCAATCGGCGATCGCGCCGTCAGTCGGATTTATGCAGACGACGGCCGCACTCAGCCGCGCACAGGGGACTGCCGGAAACAATAATCTGCCGAACACACCCACCGGCCCGCCGCAATCGTCGCCCACCGCGCAACTGATGGAGCTGGCGCATCAGGACGACTATCTGAAGTTCGGAGTGTCCAGCGCCAACCGGCAGGAAGCCATTCGCGAGCTGGCCGAGCGCACCGGCGGATTCCTGATCGCCAACACGAATAACACGGACAAGCTTTTAACGCGCGTGATGGAGGAAGTGGATACACATTATGAGATCGCGTATCCGCCCTCAGGGCGCGAAGACGGGCATTTCCGGAAGGTCGATGTGAAGCTGGCGCGGCCCGGGTTGCACGTGGAAACCCGCAGCGGTTATTTTGCACTGCCCGGCACCGGAGAACGGCCGGTGACTCCCGAAGAGATGGCCGGTCTGAAAGCGCTCGACACACAGCCGCGTCCGCACGCCTTCGATTTTCTATCGCGGGCTTATCGTTTCCGGGATGCGGGCGGCACCGCGCAGTATGCCATCGCTTTCGAAATGCCGATCTCCAATCTGACGGCCACGCCCGCGGCTACCGTGCACAAGCACCGCCTGCACGCTAGCTGGCTGGCGCTGGTGAAAGACGCCCAGGGACAGATTGTGGAGCGCGTGAGTAAGGACGTCCCATCCGAGGTTTCCGACGATCGCCTCGCCGCCGTGCAGGTGGAGTTGATGACTTACGAGCACGCCGTGAACCTGCCGCCGGGACACTACACGGTGGAGGCGGCGGTGGTGGATCACGAAGGCAACCGGGCCAGCACCAGCGTGATCCAGATCGACAATCGGGAGCAGCGGGGGGTAGAGCTCAGCGACCTCGCGCTGGTGCGGCGGCTGGACAGTGTCAACCGGCCGCCGGACGCCGCCGATCCGTTTCAATATACAGGCAAGCGGGTGTTGCCATTTGTAACGACCGGCCTGTTCGCCGGCGCGATGCCGTTTGTCTATTTCATGGTTTATCCGGACGCGGGGAACGCGGCGCAACCTGAGTTGCGGGTGCGATTGATGCGAAGTGGGCGCCTGCTTACGGCCCAGAAGCTCGCGTTGCCGGCGCCCGATGTATCTGGCGGCATTCCGATGGTGATCGAGGGGAATAAGCAGCCGGGAAGTTATGAAGTAAGTGTGACGGTGGTCCAAGGGGATGAGTCGGCGGAGCGCAGGCTGGCTTACACTATCGGGAAGTGACAATTCCACACCCCGCGCCTCGATGTAACATTGTTACTTCGGCCTCGATGGCAGGGCGGTTTCTTGTAGTCACACATCTTCCCACACCCGCGCCCCACTGAAAATAAACGCCCAGCACCAATCGGTCTCCCGTATTCCCGCTGCTGGCGTGCTATCCTCACCTGATGGAGGGTCCGGTCTTTGACCACTGAATTCGGGTAACAATGTTACAGCCAATCGACAAGCCATAAACCGCGTCGCCTAAACCCGTGAGAATTACCATTCAAACCCAAACCAACAACCTAACTGACTGTAAGTAAACGGGCGCATCGGAAACGAGAGGCGCTCGCCTACCAGTTCACCAGCCGCCGGATCCCCCTGGCCTGCCTCTTACTGGCGATGAACTCCTGGTCGTTGCTCAGCGTGATGAGCCAGCGCTGGCTGCTGAGCGCGCTCATCTTGCGGACATGGTCGACGTTCACCAGCGCGTTGCGGTGGATGCGCTGAAAGGTGGCGCTTCGTAACCGCTCCTCCAGCACCTTCAGCGTCTGGGTGGCTTGGTAGCGCTTGCGTGCGGTGGTGATCCAGACAATGTCGCCCTCGGCGTGGAATGCGAAGATCTCGTGGGCATCCAGCAGGAAATATTCCGGGCCGGCCTTGCCCACGATCTTCTTCAGACGCTGGCCGGGAAGCAGCGGGTCCGCAACCTCCTGCAGGCGCGCCAGCCGCTCCACCGCCTCATGGCTCGTGATGCGCCGGGCTTTCTCGATGGCCGCGGCCAAGCGGTCCTGCCCGACGGGCTTCAGCAGGTAATCGATAGCCCCTGCCTCGAAGGCCTCTAGCGCGTATTTGTCATAGGCGGTGACGATGACGATTACGGGCATGTGCGCGCCGTGGCGGATCTTGCGGATCACTTCGAAGCCGCCCATCCCGGGCATCTGGAGGTCCAGTAGGACCAGGTCCGGGCGCCGGCCGGCGATCTGGTCGAGCGCGGCTGCGCCGTTGTCCGCTTCGCCCACCACTTCGACGCCGCCGATGGATTCCAGGTCTTCGCGCAGCACTTTGCGCGCGACCGGTTCGTCGTCCACGATGAGGGTCTTCAATCGCATTGCCTAGCGCCAGGGCTCACACACTTGTAGCACATCGGAGGTAGGTCGCCGGGATGTCAGTGAAGCGGAAGAGGTCTCCCTACCAGAGGGGACACGTCACGCCCGGGCCCAGCGTGCCCCCGGTGCGCCACGGGGATGGTGAAGGCTACTATGGTTAGGCCGTCCGCCGCGCGGATGTCGAAGACCGCGTCCGGACCATAACATAGTTCCAAGCGGCGGCGGACGTTGCTCAGGCCGATACCCCGGCCGGATGACGACCTGTCCCACTCGCCCGAGTTGGAGACTTCCACGGAGACGGATTGGCCGTCTGCCCTGATTTTGAGATGGACGAATCCGGAACCCACGCGCGAGGCCACGCCGTGCTTCACTGCATTTTCCACCAGCGGTTGAATGGAAAGCAGGGGGATGCTGACCGGCAGGGCGCCCGGGTCGGCGTCCACCTCGGTGTGCAGCTTCGAGCCGAGGCGCAATTCCTCGATTTCCAGGTAGGCGCGTACGATGCGCAACTCCTCTTCGACGGTCACCACCGCGCGCTCGGAGCGTAACAGGTAACGGTACACGTCGGCCAGATTCAGTACCAGGCGGCGGGCTTCGGCGTTGGCGCGGTCGATGGTGCCATACAGCGTGTTCAGGGAATTGAATAGAAAGTGCGGGTTGATCTGCGCCTGCAGAGCTTTCAACTCGGCCTGCGACATCAGGTTCTGCATTTGGACGTTGCGGAGTTGTTCGACATGTTCGGTGACCGCGGCGCCCAGGCGGGCCAGCACGCTCAGGTCTTCGCTGAGATAGCGGCGTCCGCCGTTTCGCGGACCGAGCAGGAGGTATGCCGCATCGCCGCGCGAGAAGCGCATGGGCAGTACGGCGTGCACCCAGGAGGGAACGTCGACAGACGCATCGAGCACCGCCACCGGCGCCGCCAACGGACGGTCGGGCGTGGGATTCCGCTCGGTCAGGTCGCAGCGCGGGGCATGCAGGAAACGGGCGATCGCCTCGGCGGCCAGGCGCACGTATTCGGCTTCGCCGCCGGCGGCCAGCGACAGGTCCTGCAATTCGCGTAAAGCTTCATCCACGTTGGAGCGCAGGAAAATGGCGCTGGTCAGCAGGCTTTGGATGCGATTGTGCACCCAGACGAATAGCGTCAACAGCAGGCCGGCCGACACGAAGATCACACCCGCGTCGAACGGGTGTTGCAGATGCGCGGCGAGCACCCGCGACTGCAGGATACGGATGGTGGCCAACAGCGCGGCCGCGGCCAGAGTGGCGTTCACGATGAAGCGCAGAAAGGCGTCCATGAGCAGGAAGCGGTAATCCTGCAGCAATACCAGTAAGGCCAGGGGAAGTCCCGCGTGATGCAGCGCGGCCTCCTTCGACCAGGCCAACTGCTGGGAGTGCGCGGCGCCGAAGTGGGCAAAGGAAATCGCAAAAAGAAATAAGCCCATGGCGCCGGCCAGCCGCGATCCGGATGCGCGGTTCTCTTGGCGCCATTCGAGGATTACGGAGAGGATGGTGAGGCCGGCGAATCCGAGAGTGACTACCAGCAGGGCGGCATAGTGCAAGCCCGTTACGTGCGTAAACCAGTCGGCTAGGTGCAGTGCCACGGCTATGCCACTGAGGACGTAACCGGCGATCCAGACGGCGCGGCGCCGCGATTGCAAAGAGATGTGCAGCAGAACGGCCGGCAGCAGGCTCAACACGGAAAAGCTGAAGGCCCCGATGGCGCCGGCGATCGGGTTGCCGCTGGGGCCGGCGGCCAAAGCCACGAGTGACCCGAGATTCCAGAGCATGGCGAGCGCCGCGGCTACTGCCGGCAGGCTGCTGCGTTCATCGCCGGCGCGGCGGCGGTTCACCAGGAAAAAGTACAGCAGCATGCCGAAGATGACCGCGCCGGCGCAGTGGCCGATGGTGTTGACCAGAATGGGCTCGTGGATACTCAGCCAGTCGGGCATAATAAGCTATCGGCTATCAGCTTTCAGCTTACTGCACAGGGCCGCGTGGTGGGTCATTTTTGGATTTGGAGGAGATTGGCCTTTTGGGGCAAGCGCTCTTGGGGGGCGGGGTTTATCCCGCGCGGGGCTTTAGCCCCGCTGGTGGCACAGGCTTCAGCCTGTGGTCGCGCGGGGCTTTAGCCCCGCCAAGATTGGCCGCCCTCCAAACAGGTCAGGAGCGCTATCCCACTGGGATACCCGGCTATTGGTATCATGGAGGGGATGAAATCTCTGCAACTCTTGCTTTTCTTGACACCCCTGGCCTGTCTGCTGGCGCAGACACCGCCAGCTTCGCAATCTGCGCCCCCTGCTACGCCCGCTCCCGCACCCCCGGGTCTGCCGGGCAAGCCGCCGGCCGTGGCGTTGCAGCCTCCGGCTCCGCCCGTCCCGCAGGTTCCTCCGGAAACAGTGGTCCTGACGATTGGCGACGAGAAGATCAGCGCGGCCGACATGGATCGCTTGATCGAACAGATTCCCGAACAATACCGCCGCCAGATGCGAACCACCGGGCGCCGCCAGTTTGCCGACAACATCATTCGCCTGAAGGTGATGTCGCAGGAGGCACACCGCCTCAAGATCGAGGACACGCCCGGCTTCAAGAGCCAGTTGGCTTTTCAGACCGAGCAGATACTGGCGAACCAATACTATCAGCATCTGGTGGCCGACACCAAAGTGGACGAAGCCACCGCGCACAAGTATTACGACGAGCACAAGTCGGACTATTTGCAAGTCAAAGCGAGCCACATTCTGATTCGGTTCAAGGGATCTTCGGTTCCCCTGAAAAAGGACAAGAAGGAACTGACGGAGGAGGAAGCTCTGGCCAAGGCGCAGGAGATCCGGAAGAAGCTGGTGGAAGGCGCGGATTTCGCCACGCTGGCCAAGGCTGAATCGGACGATGCCGGGTCCGGAGCCAATGGCGGCGACTTGGGGACGTTCGGACACGGCCGCATGGTGCCGGCTTTCGAGGCGGTGGCATTCACCATTCCCGTGGGCGAACTGAGCGAGCCGGTGAAGAGTCAGTTCGGATATCACGTTATTAAAGTCGAGTCGAGGCAAGAGAAAAGCTTCGTCGAAGTGCGGCCGGAGATCGAGCGGAAGTTGGACGGAGAACTGGTGAAGAAGACCATGGACGATCTGAAGGCTGCGAAGCCGGTGGTCATGAACCCCGACTATTTCGGACCGCCTCCCCCGCCTCCCCCGGCGCCCGCGGCTCCGGCTCCAAAGTAAGTGGGGCGGCGCCATGCGCCGCCGCGGGGCTCTTAGCCCCGCTCGGGCGCGCGTAGCTCGCCTAACCCGGCTGCGGGCGGAATTGCCCGCCCTGCAAATTCTTCCTCCCGGCTGTAATGTTTCCTAGCCTCAAATCACTCTTCTACAGCGGCAGAATGAATCCAATGACCTACGACGGCGATTTTCTGGGCAAATTGCGGCAGCGCGATCCGGCTGCGTGTACACGGTTCGTTTTCACCTTTACTCCGATTCTCGAAGCCAAGCTGCGCTATAAGTTCCGGGATCACGCCACCGTCCAGGACCTGGTCAATGAAACATTCCTGCGGGTGCTGGTCCAGATAGACAAAAATGCCATCCGCGACCCGGCGCAGTTCGGGTCGTTTGTACGCGGAGTCTGTGAGAATGTGGCCCGCGAATTTATCCGCCGGGAATATTCAACCTCCAGTTGGCCGGACGGCTTCGAGCCGCCCGACCGCGTACTGGCGATCGACGAACTGGTGGCGGACCGCGAATTGAAAGAACTTCTCCGGAGCGAGCTCAGGAAGCTTACCCACGAGGAGGAGAAACTGATTACCGACTACTTCGAAGGCAAGGACCGGCGCGACCTGGCGCGCAAACGAGGGATCACCCGTTCCGGGTACAACGTGAAGCTCCATCGGGCGTTGCAACACCTCATCCGGGAATTCCGCAAGAATCAAATCTGACCCGGCCATGAAACAAACACTTCACGCGCGTCACAAAGGGGTGGGAGAGGCAATCGATGCTAAGTCACGAGGAAGCCATAGAACGCGATTGGAAGACGCCGTACGTGCTTGGAGAACTTCCGGAGCGCGAGCGCGATCGTTTTGAAGAACATTTTTTCGATTGCCCGGCGTGCGCGGAAGGCGTGAAAACAGCCTACCTGTTGTTGCGGGGGGTGGAAGCGACCTTGAAGCATCCGATCTTCGGAGCGGAGGTGGAAGAGACGCCTTCCATTCCGCGGCGGAAGGCCGCGCGTCCGATACGGTCGTGGGCCATGCGGGCATTGCCATATGCCGCCATGCTGTGTTTATCGGTGGGAGCGGGAGTGGAATACGTGGCGCTGCAGACGGCGCGTTCTCCGCAAATCGTCGCTTCAGCCAGAGTTTTTGCGCAGGCCAAGGGCAGCACCCAGGAAATCGTATTGCCCGCGGCGGGCGGACTTGTGGAATTGGAGTTCGATCTTCTGGAGACGGCGCCGCAATACCATTACGAGATTAGATCCGCGGGCGCGGATCGCGCGTTGCTCAGCGGCCAAGCGCCGGCGCTGGCGAACGCCGTTGTTCTCAAGCTGCTGGTGCCCGCGAATCGATTGCGCCCAGGCCGGTATGAGGCAGCCATATCCTTCCCGCCCGGTCACAAAACAACGTACCCGTTCGACGTGGTTAACGGTCCCGCGCGAGAAACCGCTCCCTGACGGTCGCGGCTCGCTAACAGTCGCGTTGACTTCGCCAGGTCCCGCGCGAGAAACCGCCCAAACGGCGGCGTCCAGGCGCCACGGCTGCCGGATTGTGATATTATCGCTCGCATTGCAGCTCGTGCGTGGCAGCCCCACAAGGAGAGGGTGAAGAACAATGGCCAGCAAAACGGCAGATGCTTTTCCACGGCGTTTCGTGTTCCATGGCAATGCGGTCGCCGCCGAGGTTTTCCTGACGCGGATTGGCAGCGTAAAACAGACGGTGATCAACCCGGTCACGGGGCAAAGCAGCCTGCCCGTGATCGGCGGGGAATCCTCGTCCGAGGTGCTCACTCCCACCTTTCCAGCACAACTGGCCGGCGTTTTTTCCTACAGCGCGGCCCGCACACATGCCAAGGGGATCTTCGACGGAGAGGATGCCGTGACCACCGTGGACGCATCGGTTCACGACGTGCGCGTGACAAACAGTCCAGTGCCCAAGGAGTGCGACGATCTGAGTCCGATCGAATTCCGCGCGGGCACGCTGTCGCTGAGCTTGCGTTCCACGCATCCGCCGAAGGGGCAGCCGTGCATCGAGTTCGCCGAGACGCCGCAATTCGCAGGTTTGTCGCTCAAGGGGCTGCCGATCGAGTTGGAGTTGAACGAAGAACTGATGCGTCTGTCGCGCTGGAAAGACCTGGAAAAGAGATTTCGCACCAACCGTGCGTTCTTCGATAGCTGCCCCTTCGGAGTGGCCAATCCAAAACGTCCCCTGACCTTCGGCCAAGACATCCCTTACACGCCAAGCTCATACGCGGTCTGCTCTTTCGTGCGCAGCGTCAAATGGGGCGATCGAATCATAGCGGGTCATGTGCTGGAGCAGCGCGGTTTCGGCACGATCTATTTTGGAGAGATTCTATTGAACGACAAGGAGCGCAGGGTTACCATGGTGCGGATGCAGCTTGGGTCGAATAACAGCGGCCAAGCCGTATTCGCGGAGGGCGACCCCAACGGCACCACCATACCACCGCGGTGACACGAAATGGCTGGCGGCCGTTCTATTGTTACTCTCGTGTGGTCATCCAAAGCCGGAGTCACCGGCAGCAGCCTACCAGCGCGCCCTGGCCACGTTTCGGAATGGCAAGTATGCGGAAGCCTGTGAGCAGGCCCAGCGAGGGGCCCGGCAGTGCGGCGCCGACGTGCAGTGCCGGTGGAAATTCCGGCTGCTCGAAGCCGAGATCCTGATACAGCGGATCAAGGACAATGAGGCCGGTGCAATTCTGTCGCAAACTCTGCCCAGTGGTTCGGATTTCGCCGGACTGGACCTCCGGCGGCGCATGCTACAGGGTTATCTCCTCACCTTCTCCGGAGATGAAACAAAGGCCGCGGCCGGCCGCGAGCTTTTGGACGACGCTTACCTGCGGGCCGCGCAGCTTGGCCCGCGCGATTTGCTGCCCGAGATGGAAATCTTCGAGGGCAAGCTTTTCGTCCGGAGCGGCAACCTGGACAAGGCGCGTGCGCTGTTCCTCAAGGCGGAACAACACGCCGTAGAGCAACGGGATCGATACAACGAGTCCGCGGCGCTGAACGATCTGGGCCTGGTAACCTTGAAGAGATCGCGATACGACGAAGCGATTCCATTTTTCGAGCGGGCCCTGGACCTCGCTAACCGGGTGAACGCGGGGGAGACGGGTACGTCGGCTTACAACAATCTCGCCTTGTGCTATACGCAACTGGGCGACTATGATCGCGCCCTCGAATTCCAGAAGAAAGCGCTGGCCTGGATGGCAACGGGCGATTCACCGGTATTGCGCGGCAATCTCCTGGGCGAGATGGGGCGGACCCTTGCGCTGAAGCGCGATACGGCGAAAGCCATTGAGTCCTACCAACAGGCTCTCGCCATTTTCAAGAACCTGAAGGATGTTTCCACGGACGATACCAGGAGGTGGACCAGCAACCTAGCTACCGCGCTCGCCGCCAACGGGGACTGGGACGCCGCCGGGAAAGCCAACCAGGAGGAACTGGCTCTCGCCCAAGACGACCGCTCCAGGGCATACGCCGCACTAAACGCCGCGTCCATAGCCGCTGGTCAAAACCGGACCGGCGACGCGATTCGCCTCTACCAAACGGCCATCCGCGTCAAAGTGAACGACCCATCCATCGTATGGGACGCATACGACGGACTGGCCAGGGCGTATGCCGGCGCCGGCCACAAGCCGCTCGCCCGGAGATACTTCGAGAAAGGCATCGAGACTGTCGATAAGGAACAAACCGGGCTATCCCGCGACGACTACAAACTGACCTTCCTGGAGTCCGTGATCCGGTTCTATCGGGACTATGTCGAATTTCTGATGCAAAGCGGCGATTCCGATACGGCGCTCGAAGTCGTGGAATCCAGCCGGGCGCGCATCCTGGCGGAACCCTTGGCGCGGCGGAAACCCGCCGGCCGCTTCAGCGCCGCCGGGCTGCGGCAAGCCGCACGGCGTTCGGGTAGAGTCTACCTGTCTTATTGGCTTGCTCCGATCCAATCTTATGTTTGGGCGATCTCGCCAACGCGCATCGAGCATTTCGCGCTGGGGCCGGCCGCTCAGATCGAGTCGCTGGTGGAGCAGTCCCGTCAGTCCATGCCGGAATGGGATCTGGCCGACAAAGAGAGTGCCAACGCGCGCCGCCTCTACGATACCGTGCTGCGGCCCGTGGCTCCGCTCATGCCCCCCGATGCGCGCGTCGTGATTGTGCCCGACGGCGCTTTGCACTATCTGAATTTCGAAACTCTGCCGGCCGGCGGAGTTAAGCCCCACTACTGGATCGAAGATGCGACCGTGGCCGTGGCTCCGTCGTTAGCCATCGCTGCGGCGGCGCCGCCCCCGAAAGCCAGCCGGCACGAATCCTTGCTGATCATGGGAGACGCGCTCGCCTCCGGCAAGGACTATCCCAAGCTGCCCTATGCGCCGATGGAGATGGGCAAGGTCGGAAGTCACTTTGGGCCGGCGGGAAAGACGATCGTGACGGGGGCCGCGGCCACCCCGGCCGCGTATCGCCAGGCCAATCCGAGACGGTTTTCCGTCATCCACTTCAGTGCGCATGGGGAGGCCAATCCGCAAAGCCCGCTGGATTCCGCCATTATCCTGTCGCCAAAAGATGGAGGGTTCAAGCTCTATGCGCGCGACGTGATCGATGTGCCGCTGGATGCCGATCTAGTGACACTTTCGGCCTGCCGCAGCGCCGGGGCGCGGGTGTACTCCGGCGAAGGGCTGGTGGGTTTCGCCTGGGCGTTCCTGAAAGCGGGCGCGCACTATGTAGTGGCCGGCCTGTGGGATGTGACCGATAGTTCGACACCGGAGATGATGGATGAGTTTTATGGGGCCATGCAAGCCGGCCAGAGCCCGCCGGATGCGCTGCGTATCGCGAAGCTGTCGATGATTCACTCCGCGAAGGCCATTCGAAAGCCTTATTACTGGGCGCCGTTCCAGATGTATATTCGCTAAGTTGTGAGGAGAAAGCAATGCGGAAGCCACGCCCAGCCACTTCGCATACGACCCTGATTTGCGCACTGTTGGCCGCCCCGCTGCCGGCAGGGGGAGACCAAAAGAGCAAGACCGCGCTGATCGAGCGGCTACTGGTTCCCAGTTCGTCCTCGCTGAACGAGGTGTCGTAAGCGGCAGCCAGCCGCGGCTTCGCGGATCCCCATTGCGCCGCATTCCGCGCCATCCCGATTACGTTTGCCTCGAACTCGCCGGACCTGCTCACCCGCGGCGCTGCGTTGGCGCGTGAAGCCGCGCAAGCCTTGACGCCGGAGATTCGTGTTCTGGTTCAGCAGATGGCGGAGCAGGCGAAACGGCCGGCCCACACCGGGCCTCCATTGCCTTCGAGCGGCGGCATCATCGGATCGGTTCCAACCGGCGCCCCTCCTCCGCTTCCTCCGCGGCTGGGCGGCGCCGCGCCGCCGATTACCCCAACCCGCATCCGCGTGGGAGGCAACGTGCAGCAGGCCAAGCTCATCCGGCTGGCGCCGGCCGCCATCGAGGCGGTGGAGCAGTGGGTTTACCAGCCGACCCTGTTAAACGGAGAGCCGGTGGAAGTGGTGACTCAGATCGACGTGAATTTCACGTTGTGCCAGGATGGCGGGAAATCGGTGTTCGCATGAGTGCGAACACGGCACGCTGAGAGCGTGCGCCACGGTCCCAGCTAGTCTTCGATCGCCGCGAGGCCCGAAACCTCCCGGCCCCGTGGGGATAGATCGTAGCTGATCGTGGTGATCTCGGGGCAACGTTTGCACGCGGCTCCGCCTTCCTGCGAGTACCAGCGGCAATCCTTGCGAATAATGCACGGGGGCAAAGCCTCGACAGCCGCGGGCAGAATCCGGACCACCCTGGTTGCCAACCGGCAGTCGGCCCCGTCGAAATGCGGGCATTTCCCCTCCGCGCAGGTGGCGGACAGGCGAAAGATCTCGGTAGGCTTCAGCGGGGCAGCCAGGGCCAGAACGTCGGGCGTGGCCGGCAGAGGCTGATTCAGGTACACCAGCCTGGGGGTTGGTCCATCTTGCTGAACCACCCCCAAAACCTTGCAATTGTGCATGCCCGGTTGTGCGCTGGGACAAAGCTTGGACATAGCGCCGCCCCGTTTACTTCTCGAGCAGCAGCGGTTCCACGCGAGGAATTCCGACGATTACATGCCCCCCCGAGGAGTAGAATGCTCCCTGGGCCGGACCGGCAGCGTCGGGCGCCGCCGTCAAGGCTTCCGGCGCGGCGGCCGCGATATTGGCCGCAACGGTGTTTGCGAACGCTTGGGTTTCGACGACCGAGACGTTCGCCAGAATGGTATCCGGCACGGGTATGCCCCGGATCAAATAGGAAACCGCCACCGCCTGCGGCGTATCGAGTTTGAACTGCGGGTGCGCGCGCACGGCAGCCTTGACGGCCGCCTGCACGGTGGCGGTGAACCCGCTCAGCGAAATAGCTGTTAGTTGCGCCATGGATCCTTCTCCTTTACCCACTATTTGCAATTCGCGCGACGCACGCGGAAACCATCCCACGCGCATCGTCCGGTCACTTAGTGACGCCGGCCCGCGGAACGTTTCACCGGTGAACGAATATTTTGCGCAAACCGGATATCCTGTAACGATAAATGGACCGGGGAGCCGGCTGCCGGCGATTCGCACGATAATTTCATCCGCCCTTCATCTTTCCGCAACATAGCGCGCCTTACTCTCGGATTAGAACATTTCCTTGTCGAAATGTTTGAATGCCCGGAGGAGGCCCCGTGAAGAAAACTTCGCTGCATTTTCTGTGGAAAGACGGTGACGCGCCGCATCGTTACCCAACCGCGGTTTCGCTGCACGGCCACACGCTGCATTCGTGGGAGAACCTGCGTTTCCTGCATTCGTTCAAACTCCCTTTACCTTTGATTCCCGCCGTGCTGCGCGTCGCGGGCTGGCAACACCGCCGCGCCACCGGACGGGACATGGCGCTGGGACGGGTGCTGTGGACTCCGCCGCTGGCGCCGGATGAGGCGTACCGCTTGGAAGCCCGGCAAATCGGAAATCTGGGCCTACGACCCATCGTTTCGCTCACCGATCACGACGACATCGAGGGCGGCTTAGCTCTGCGGCGGACTCCCCTGGCGCCCGCCGCGCCGGTTTCCTTCGAATGGACCGTGCCCTTCGGCCCGACCTTTTTTCACCTGGGCGTTCACAATCTGCCTGCCGCGCGAGCGCGCGCCATGTTCGCGGATTTGCGCGAGTATACCGCGCGCCCGGAACCCGCCCGGTTGGGAGAATTGCTGGAGGTGCTGCACACGCACGAAGACCTGCTGGTGGTGCTGAACCATCCGCTTTGGGACGAGGCGGATATCGGTGCGCGCGCCCATCGACAGACGCTCGACGCCCTGCTTTCCGGCCATGGCAAATGGATTCACGCCGTCGAGTTGAACGGCTTGCGCTCCTGGGACGAGAACAGCGCGGCTCTGGAACTGGCGCACGCCTGGCAACTGCCGGCCATCTCGGGCGGCGACCGGCACGGCTTGGAACCGAACGCCAACCTGAATTTGACGCACGCCGCTAGTTTTCCCGAATTCGTGGCGGAAATCCGGCGGGAGCGGCTCAGTTCCATACTGTTCATGCCGCAGTACCGGGATACGCTGGGGTTGCGTTGGTTCGAAACCGTAAAGGACATTGTGCGCTCGAATCCAGGGGCGCAACGGCCCCGTTGGGTGGACCGTTTCTTTTACGAGTGCGAAGACGGCGTGACGCGGCCCATCGCGGAACTCTGGCCGAATGAAGGTCCGGCGCTGCTGCGCTCGGTGTTTGCCATGCTGCGCTTGTCGGAATCGCAGAGCCTGCGCGCCGCGCTGCGCTGGACGGTTCCCGACCCCGCTGAGATGCTGCCCTGAGAGTGCGCCGCTCGCTTACGCGCGCGGCTCGGTCATGCCCGAACCGCGGCCGTAAAGGCGCGGTTCTCGGGCGGGCTAGGCTCCTGGTACGTACCCTGTTAGTACCCGCATGACTAGGTCTAAGGTACATTCCTGCCGCATAATGAGGCTTCCAGGAGAACCACGTGGCGAAAGACACTATCCGGGGCGACCGCCGCTTGCAGCGGCGCTACCCCCTCGAATTGGATTTGGAATTCAGAATCATGGATGGAGACAAAGTTGTTTCCACCGGCGCCGGCCGGACCGGAAACATGAGCAGCGGAGGCGTTCTGTTTCATGCCGCGGACGGCATGCTAACCGGACCCCACGTAGAGCTCGCGGTGCGCTGGCCCGCGGTACTGGGGAACGCGCCATTTCTTGAGTTGCGCATTTTCGGGCGCCTGATCCGGAATGACGCGCACGGAGCCGCAATGCGTATGAGCAAATATCATTTTGAGAAGCTGGGCAACCCGCGCGGCGCCTTCGAAGAACTCTTCACCGGCGCCGCGATCCAGTAAGCCGGCTTGGATACGACGGGCGGACCGCGGCCTGTCACGCGAGGGGCGCTTGGCCCGGGCGCTTGACAATCGCCGGTGTTGCAGGACAATGACACTTAGCGGTCCAAATGCCCATTCGAAGCGAATATCGGAAGTATTACGATGCGCGCTGGCGGAAGTTCCGTCTGACGATGTTGGAAGCCGCCGGCAACGTCTGCCAGATGTGCCACCAGCCGCACCGGTTGCTTAACGTGACGCACCTCGCGCACGATCCGGCGGACCGCACGCGCCTCACGGTGTTGTGCCCCAGGTGCCACTCCAAACATAACGCCGGCCAGCGCACCGCCATAGCGCGCCGCACACGCGCACGGCAGCGCGGCCAGCTATGGCTGTCCGACGAGTTGGAGGTGTCTCCGATGCCGGTGCGGTTGTGGCCCATGCGCCTGCGTCAGATGGATCTCTTCTGAAACTCTGCCTGGCGCGCGCCGGATCCGCGCGAAGTCTTACCCGGTCAGGTTAGCTCGGCCAGGGAAAAAGCAATCTGAACCAAGCTCTGCGCCGCGAGACTCTCCGGGTCGAAGGCGACAATAGCGCGCCGCGCCTTCTGTGCCGCGCTGCAGAGGTCGCCGGCGGGAGGAATGGATCCCAGGATGGGGATGCCGATCGTCCTTTGCAATTCATCCACGCCGATCGGGCAGGCCAGGGACGCGCGATTCACCGCTACCGCGGCGATGGATCCGCGCGGACAGAGGCTCTTCTGGCCAATCGTACTCAACATCCGCCGCGCGCATTCCAGCGATAACATCTCCATATCTAAAACCACGCCGAGAACGTCCAGCCGCGGCAAGGCGCAATTCACCAACTGCGTGAGGCTGGAGCCCAAGTCGAGCACCAGGTAACCCGCCTCGGCGCCCATGTCTTCCAATTCGCCTGCGGCTGTTTCGGGAGTCGATATATCCTGCGCCAGCGCGATACGCAGCCCGGGACTCCCCTTGACAGACCACAAGGCGCTCAGCGCCGCGCCCGTAGGCCATACGGATTTAGCGGTGGTCCGGACGCGCAGCGCGAGCGTATCGATGCCCGAGCCCAGTTCCGCCAGCACGGCGCTACGCTTTTCCGCGAGTGCGCAGGCCGTGTTAAGAGCCACCGTGGTGGTGCCGACGCCTCCCTTCGCGCCGAGAAATCCGATCAGCTTCGGTCTGTGCGCCTGGCTTGCCGAGGGATGCGTGCCGCGCGGCTCGGGATGGAGCAGGCCGCGCGCGGCCAGCCGCCGCAGATCCGCGGTCCAGGCGCCGGACCCTGAAACCACGATCACTTCAGTCCGCTTGCAGGTTTGACGCAACCGATCGAGCCAATCCCGCAAATTGTCGCCGCATCCGCCGATGACGGACGGATCGACGACCAGCGCGTCAATATCCCCTCCGCCGACGCGCGCCGCCGCCACGGCGGGATCCCGTAACCATTGCACGTCCACCGGCGGGCGGTTTTCCGCGACGCATCGCCGGGCCTCCTCCACCAAACCCGGGTCGCCGCCCACCACCAGGACACGCAGATGGTCACGCATGCAGCCTCGACGAATCGGAGGCGCCGCCGGCCGCCGCCGGTTCCGGCCGCCTGCTCCCCCGCAGGAAAGACATCAGGCTGGGAATCGTGCGCCGGCGTTTGACCTCTTCCAGACCCATCAACTTGCGCGCCACATTTCTCACATGCGCACTGAAGGCGCCGGTTTCCGCCGGCAGCTTCCTGTCCGCGAGAGCGCCGCTCAGCGCGTGCCCTTCATATGGCAAGCGCGTGCATACCTCTACGCCGAAGAGTTTGACAAGATCGCCGACGCGTTGCGGCTCAATGTCTTCATCCACTTGATTTACGAGCAGTTGGATGCGTTCGCGGTCGAATCCGCCGGCGCACATCACTTCGATGGCATGCTTGGCTTCGTGCAAGGAGGCGATGGAATCCGTGGTCACCAGCATCGCCTCGGTGGTTTGTTCGAGCAGGGCCAGATTGCCGCTGCGCAACCTCCCCAGGTCCAGCACCAGCCATCGATAGAGCGGCGTAACGAATTTGATCACTTCCAAAATGTTGGCCGGGGCGACGCGGGCCCCCAGCGCCAATCCCGTCGACGCGACCACATGGACGCCGCCAACTTCCGTCACCAGGTGCTCCCAAAACGTGGCGTCCAGACGCTCCAGGCTCTGCGCGGCGTCCACAATGGAAAAGCGGCTGTGCACTCCCATCAGGAACCCCAGCAGGCCCGAATCCAGGTCCAGGTCGGCCAGCAGCACGCTTTCATCGCTCTGGCGCCGCAGTTCCGCCGCCAGGGTGCAGGCAACCGTAGTGGCCCCGGTGCCCCCCTTGGCCGAAACGATCGTCACAACTTTGTTCTGGGCGCCGCCTGCCTGGGCTTCGGCCTGGCGCCGATGCCGCACGACGGCGTGCGATATGTTCCGGATCAGCAGGTCGCGTGTGCACGTGCTCTTGACCAGATAATCCTCTCCGCCGTGGCGGATGGTCTGCAAGGCCATCGGCTCGCTATCGGCGGAGCTCAAGACAATCACGGGAACCTCGGAGCACCGGCTGCGGAGAGTCAAAAAGGTCTCGATTCCGTGGCTGTCGGGAAGGCTCAGATCGAGCAGCACGATGTCGATGCCTCCCCGTGCCAGCCGGCTCAGGGCCGAGCTCAACGATTCGGTCCAGTTCAACGAAAATCCGGGATCGTCTCCGGTCCCGGCCAGCCACTGCTGGACCAGAGTTGCGTAATCGGGATCGTCTTCGACGAGTAACACGGACAGGCGATTCAGAGATCCATTCATCGGCATTACAACCGTTCCAATAGGTTATTCGGCACAATACGCGCCCCGCATTAGCTGGGCGGCGCAAGGCTAAGCTCCCGGCGCCATCCGCCGATAGATGGGCAGAGCGGTGTGATGACCAACAGGCATGTGCAATTCGTGCAGACAGTGGCCGCCGCCTGGTGCGCGGGGACCGGCGCCATGGTGCTGGTAGTGGGGTGGGGCCTCGGTGCGACCCCGCTGACCACCGTTCTGGCCGGCGCGGCTTACATGCGAGTCAACACGGCCATCGGACTGATCCTGCTGGGAGCGGCGCTGTGGGCGAACCGGCGGTGGCGTCAATGGGCCGCAGCCGCGGGATGCCTGGCTGCGGCGTTGGGTGTCGTCACCCTTATTGAGTATGCCTGCGGGTTGAATCTGCACGTGGATGAACTGGTAATGCCGGATCGCATGCGAACGGTTCCGGGATGGCCGCGGGGAAGGATGGCGCCGGCCACGGCCGTCTGTTTTTCGCTGTTGGGCGCCGGGCTGGGGCTGTCGGCCTTGCGCCGTGCGCGCGGTGCGATTCAGTGGCTGGCACTTCCGGTCGCCGCTCTTTCCGCGACCGGTCTGATTGGGCACCTATATGGCATCGATGTATACGGCACCGGTGCGCTCATGCATATGGGTGTGCTTACCGCGCTGACCTTATTTGTCGCCTCGACCGCGCTACTCTTCCTGCATCCCCATCGCGGCGCGATGCGCACCGTCACCAGCGGCGGGCCCGGCGGTTGGACAGCCAGGCGGCTGCTGCCGGCGGCGATTCTGGTTCCGCCGCTGGTCGGATGGCTGCGCTGGCAAGGTGAGCGCCTGGGTTATTACGACACGGCGTGCGGCGTCGCGCTATTTGCCTCGGCCAACGCCATCGTGTTTACGGCGCTGATCTGGCTAGACGCGCGGGCCCTGGACGGTAGCGACGGGCGACGATCTAGAGCGGAGCGGAACCTGCGCGCGAGTGAGGAAAAGTTCCGGGCGCTGCTCGAATCCACGCCGGACGCCATGATCATCACCGACCGGGAAGGCAGGATAATTTTGGTGAACGCGCAGGCCGAAGCGCTGTTCGGCTACGCGAAGGCGGAACTGCTGGGAGAGCCCATCGAAAAGTTGGTGCCGCACGAAGCCCGCGCACGGCATGTGGATTATCGCGCAGTCTTTGCGGAAGCGCCCCGGATACGGCCCATGTACGCCGCGCCGATGGACATTCGAGGTCTGCGCAAGGATGGCCGGGAGTTCTCGGCCGGCGTCAGTTTGAATTCGGTGGAGACTCCCGACGGGGTGCTGGCGGTGTGCGCGGTGCGCGACCTGACCGCCCGCGAACTGGCGGACAAGGCCATGCGCGAAAGCGAAGCGAGTTTCCGGCAGCTCGCCGACGCCATGCCGCAAATCGTGTGGGCCGCCAGCCCGGACGGCCATGTCGACTATCACAATCAGCGTTGGTACGATTACACCGGACTCACCTTTGAACAGAGCCGGGATTTGGGATGGCAGCCGGTACTGCACCCCGACGATCTGGGCAACTGCCTGGATCGGCGGAGCAGGGCGTTCAAAGCCGGCGAGGCGTACGAGGTCGAGTATCGATTTCTGCGCGCGGCCGACGGCGCCTACCGATGGCACCTGGGACGCGCCATGCCCATTCGCGACCCCGACGGCCGCATCGTCCGGTGGTTCGGCACCTGTACCGACATCGACGACTACAAGCGCGCCGAGCAGCAAGTCCGGGGCGCCTGGCACGAAATCAAGAAACTGAACGACACCCTGGAAAGAAGCGTCCAGGAGCGCACCCTGCAACTGCATGACAGCGAAGAGCGCTTCCGCAGCCTGGTGGAGGGTGTGAAGGACTACGCCATCCTGATGCTGGATCCACAAGGGTGCGTGGCGAGCTGGACGGACGCCGCGGAGCGCCTCAAGGGATACTCCGCGGCGGAGATCCTGGGCACGAACTTCTCCCGCTTCTACACTGCCGCGGACATTGCCCGCGGGTATCCGGAGGCCGCCCTAAGAGACGCAACGCGGAACGGCCGTTGCGAAGAGCAAGGCTGGCGGGTCCGCAAAGACGGCTCACTATTCTGGGCGGAGGTCTTAATCACCGCCATGCGCGGGGAGAACGGCCATCTTCGCGGATTCTCCAAGATCACGCGCGACATCACGGAGCGCAAGAGGAGCGACGAGAATATCCGGCAGAGCGAAGAGAAGTTTCGCGCGCTACTGGAATCCGCTCCCGATGCCGTGGTAATCGCCGATGGGCAGGGTACTATCGTTCTGGTGAATGCGCAAGCCGAGCGCCTGTTCGGCTGGGGCCGGCAGGAAATGGTCGGGCAGCCGGTCGAAATGCTGATTCCCGAAGACAAGCGCGCGGGCCACGCCCCGCAGTGCGACAGTTACCGAAGGTTCAGCGGCATGCGAAAGATGGGAATGGGAACGGAACTGAGCGGGTTGCGCAAGAACGGGGAAGAGTTCCCGGTCGAGGTCAGCTTAAGTCCCATTGAGACGGCGCAGGGTTCCTGGGTGGCCGCCGCCGTCCGCGATATCGCCGAGCGCAAATTGGTGGAGCGGCAACTAGTGTTCGCCCGCCAGCGGGCCGAGGAGGCCAATCGCGCCAAGAGCGCCTTTCTGGCCGCCATGAGTCACGAGATCCGAACGCCCATGAATGCCATACTGGGCATGTCCGACCTGTTGCACGAAACCCATCTGAACGACGAACAGCGACAGTACGTTCAGATTTTCCGCCGGGCCGGCGCCAGCCTGCTCAGTCTGATCAACGATATTCTGGATTTCTCGAAAATCGAAGCCGGACACCTGGTCCTGGAGCAGACCGAGTTCCAGCTTCGGGAACTGGTGGATCAAATCGTAGAACTGGTCGCGCCCAAGGCGCGGGCGAAGGGCATCGCGCTGGTCTCGCGTTTCAGTGCAAACGTCGCCACTTGGTATGCGGGCGATCCGGCCCGCCTGCGGCAGGTGCTCATCAACCTGGTTGGCAATGCCATTAAGTTCACGGAGACAGGCGAGGTCGCTTTGGCGGTACAAGAACCGCCAGGTGGGGTGGGGGGCTCCCTAGGTTTCTCGGTTTGCGATACGGGCATCGGCATCCCGCCAGAGCAACTGGAGACCATTTTCGAAGACTTCAAACAAGGCGATTCCTCCACGACCCGGAAATATGGTGGCAGCGGGCTGGGTCTGGCCATCAGCCGCGGCATCGTCGAACGGATGGGCGGCACGATTTCCGTAGCTTCGGAGATTGGAAAGGGTAGTACATTCAGGTTCAGCGTGCCGCTGCAGCCCACAACCGGCCGGCGGGAAGAGCCGCTGGTGGCGGTCCCGGACTTTCACGGACGGTGCGTCGCGATCATCGACAGCAACACTACCAACCGCTTGATTTTGCGCGAGACTTTGGGCGCATGGGGGCTACAAACCAGAGAATTCTCATCCGGTGAAGACGCTCTAGCCGATCTGGCCGGACTTCCGTACGCGCGGAGCCCGTTTTCATTCATCATTGTCGATAGCCGGGTCGATAGCCGGGTCGATAGCCGGGTCGATAGCCGGGTCTGCGGCGGGGTGGATGGCCGGCGGCCGCCTGCGAACGGCTTCGAGACCGCCGACCGGATTCGCACGATCAGTCCGGATTTGCCGGTAATCATGCTCTCCACCGACGACGGTCCGGGAGATGAGGCGCGCAGCCGCGAGAGTGGCTGCTTGGGTTATGCGGTGAGACCGGTCGGCCGGGCCAGTCTGCTGCAACTGGTGTCCAAAGCGCTCGAGTGTTCGTGCCCCGAGGGTACCGGGCCGGCCGGACAGGCGGCGCGGGGATCGGTGGGCGAGCCGAGGAAGCCCCTGCGCGTTTTGGTGGCGGAGGATTCGCCGGACAACCGGCTGCTGGTGCAACTCTATATGGAAGGAAGCCCGCACGCGCTGACCTTCGTCGAGAACGGCGTGGAGGCGGTCGAGCAAGCCGCTTCCGGAGCGTTCGACATAGTCCTGATGGATGTCCAGATGCCCGTTATGGATGGACTCACGGCGACCAGCGCGATTCGCGCCATGGAATTGGAGAGCGGCCGGCGGGCTGTCCCGGTACTGGCGTTGAGCGCAAATGCGCGTCCGGAAGATATCCAGAGCAGCCTGGAAGCGGGTTGCACCGCGCATCTCTCCAAGCCGATCTCCAAACACCGCCTGGTGGCCGCCCTGGATGAGTACGCCCGAGATTTGACACCAGTCGCCGCGTAAGGATTCCGGGAGGACCGGAATTTCACTAGGTTTCCAGGACTTCGAAGGCTCCCAGGTGCGCTTCCAGTGTGGCCGCGGAGGTCCGTAGCGCCGCGCCGTCCCGGACACCCGCCGCCTGCTCTATGGCGGCTGCGATTTCCGTCAGCTCCGGAAAGCCATATGCCCCTCCGGAACCTTTCATCTGGTGTGCGTAAACACCGATATAATCATAGTCAAGTTTGTCGATCGCATCCTGCAGCGATTGTAGACCTTTGCGGCATTTGTCCAGATATGCCGCGACCACCTTGTAGGGAAGATCCTCCGGCGGATGAACGAAGACTCTAGACTTGCTATCCGTTTGTTCGTGGAACATCTTGGAACTCCTCTGCGATGCTTATCGGCACAGATTCGCCGAAGCTTGACCCCTACCTGGAATCGCCGCCGAGCCACCCTCTAAAGGTTCCACCAAAGCCCGCCGATTGAACCATTGATATGTTTGAATGGAAACCCGAATACAGCGTCAAGATCTCGGAAATCGACGACCAGCACCGGCACCTTTTTGCGCTGGCCGAGGAACTGCACGCGGCGATGGCGAACGGCAGGGCAAAGGCTGTCCTCGAACAGTTGCTGGCCGCCCTGGTGGATTATACCAAGGCGCATTTCACGGCCGAAGAGCGATTGATGAGCCAGTATCGCTATCCGCATGCGGCCGAGCACAAGGCGGAACACGATAAGCTGACCACGCAAGTTCTGACTTTGCAGAGGAAGTTCCGCGCCGGTGAAAGCACCTTAAGCATCAGCCTGATGGTGTTCCTGAAGAATTGGCTGGAGCACCATATCGCCGGCTCCGACCAACAGTACAGCGCCTATATCCGCCCCAAACTCGCCGCCTGATCGCTTTAGCGGATCATAAACGTCGCCGGCGCCGACGTGCCGCCGCCGGGCGCCGGTGTGGTTACCGTCACGCTGGCCGTGCCCGCGGCCGCGATATCCGCCGCCGCGATCGACGCCGTCACCTCCGCGGCGTGCACGTAGGTGGTGGCCCGCGGCGATCCATTCTAAAGCACCGTCGAGTTGCCCTGGTATCCCGTGCCGCGCACCGTCAACGTAAACGCCGCGCCTCCGTGCGTCGCGCTAGCGGGCTGCAACGACGCGATTGTGGGCACCGGGTTGTCGATGGTGAATGCGATCGCACTGGATGTGCCGCCGCCTGGCGCTGGAGTCGTCACCGATACGCTGGCCGCGCCTGGATTGGCAATATCCGCCGCAGTGATTGTCGCCGACAGCGACGTGGCGCTGCCATGGTTGTCGGTGGCAAATGCCCTCACGCATTGTCACGTGGGAGTACCAGTAAGTCTAACCGTGCGGACGCGCATACTTACAGATCCAGCTCGCGTGAGAGCTTCGTGAGACATATTTGGGGCTTGCATCGTGTACCTGCCGGTGCTATCTTTCGTTCTGGCACTTTGGAAGAGGCGATCGTATGCATACATCGTTGAAATCAAACCTGGCGGTTCGCGTAGCGCTGCTGGCGGCACTGTGCTCCCCAGCCTATGCCACAGTCACGATCACGTCGATGAAGTCATCCGTCAAATCGCCGCAGCAAATCGGCAGTCTCATTACGTTCACCGTGACGGCTACCGACAGCGCTTCCGGCCAGCTCGCGTTTCGTTTTAACATAACTCCGCCGGGCGGGACCAGCACCATGGCGGACGATTTCAATTTAGGTACTCTCAGCGCCGGCGCCTGGACGGTTGTTTTCGTTTGGGCGCCGACCGCATGTAGTAACCTCGTCCAAAGCACCGGGGTGGTGGCCCTCTCCTGCCAGGAGATCGAAGGAACCTATCAGGTTCAAGTGGTCGCCAAGGACTTCGTATCCGGCGAAAGTGCCGACAAGATCGTGCAGTTCCAGATCGATCCGCTGGCAGGCGGCAGCCCGGTAGTGACGGCAATGGCCAACCCATTGGTGGCTTTGTTCAGCGCGCCCGCGTGCCTGGTGGGAAGCACCATGCGGGTCAACTTTCAGCCGCAATCGAAAAGTGCCCCGGCCACCACAACAAGTTGGGTGCCGTGCCGTGGCCGCGAGACCATGAATTTCGAAATCGCCGGCATGTATCCGGCGACCGCCTACCAGATGTTCGCGCAAACCGATACCGGCGGCGTAATCGCCAACGGACCCACCGTGAACTTCACCACCGGGCAATTGCCCACCGATGTGCCGTTCCCCTCGTTCACGGTCAACACGCCGGCCGGTCCGAAGACCGATACGGCCGCCCCGGTGCTGCTCCTGAATCCCCATCAATTCGGGGGCGGAGCCATTTACCCCAACCTGGCCACCGACTTGGCCGGTAATATCATTTGGTTCTACGGCCGCAACCCGCCGCAAAACCTGGTTTTGGCCCGCCCCCTGGCGTTCGGCACCATGCTCACGATACAGAGCGACCCAGCCTGGAATCCAGCCTCGTCAGACAAACAAATGCTGGTCCAGATCGATTTGGCGGGCAACCTGATCCGGCGGACCAACACAGGTATCCTGCAGCAGGAACTACTCGCTCTGGGCGCCACGGATGCCGGGCCGTGCACTGCGATTCCGAGCCCGCCGCCGGTCGGCTCGGCATGCCTTGACGATTTTCATCACGACGCCATCCAGACGTTGCCGAACGGCGATACCGCAGTCCTGGTGAGCATTGAAAAGATTTTCCCGCCCGGGACCCAGGGGGATACCAGCGGCCTTCCGGTCGACATTCTTGGAGACATGATTGTGGTGCTGGATTCGAACTGGCAAGCCATTTGGTATTTTGACGCCTTCGAACACGATGGCGGACCACCGCAGCTCGATATTAACCGCCCGGCCGTTCTGAACATTACCTGCGGCAAGAACGCCGACGGCTGCCCGCCGATGTTCCTGCTGGGGCCGGGCATCGCTCCGTTGGGATACGACTGGCTGCACGGCAACAGTATCTATTACTGGCCGCACGACCAGGCCGGCGTTGCCGGAGAAATCATCTGGTCGGCGCGCAACCAGGATTGGGTGATGAAGATCGATTATCAGAACGGCGCGGGCAGCGGCAACATCCTGTGGCGCATGGGCAACGCCGGCGACTTCACATTTAATAACATCGATAACGACCCATGGCCATGGTTCTCAGGCCAGCACGACGTGGCGATGGAAAACAATGGCGCGGGGCCCTTGTCGGCGATGGATAACGGCAATACGCGAACCTCTCCGCCGCCGCTCGGCCTGGGTTCCGCCTGCGGGCCCAGCGACTGCAATAGCCGGGGCATGGCGCTCCGGATCAGTGAATCGGCCATGCAGGTTACGCCGGAGTTGAGTGTGAACCTGGGAGAATTCTCCACTTCGGGTGGAAATGCCCAGTTGCTGCCCGACGGCAACTACTACTTTCAGTTGGCGACTGTCTTGATTTCGCTCAGCAGCGAGGACAGCTTCGCTCTGGAGATCCTGCCCAAGGCCGGCGCGCTCACTGGCAAGCAGGTTCTGAACGTGGAAACCACGGAGAGCTACAGGGGCTGGCAGTTGATCAGCCTGTACGACCCACCGATTTCGTAATCGTGGGGCACGTCGCTCCGGGAACAATCCGCGTCCGCCGGTGTCTCCACATCCATGCGCAGTTTCCGGCAGGACCTCACCTATTCGTTCCGGCTCTTCCGCAAGGCTCCCGGCTTCACATTTTCGGCGGTGCTGTGCCTGGCGCTGGGCATCGGCGTCAACACGGCGGTCTTCAGCATGCTCAACTACCTCTTCTTCCGGCCTTTGCCGGTCCAGGCGCCGGACCGGCTGGTGGTGGTGGGCCGCGACGGCAGCCAGCTCCTTTCCTGGCCGGAGTTCCGCGACCTGCGCGACCGCAGCCGCTTGCTCACGGGTATGGCGGCGTCCAACCCTACGGAATCGAGCCTGGATTTCGACGGCGAAACGCATCCGGCGGCCGCCGAGGCCGTGTCGCCAGACTATGCGCAAGCGATCGGCGTGCGCCCCTTCATGGGCCGCTGGTTCCAGCGTGAAGACGAGCGGGCCGCGGTCATCGGCTACCGCACCTGGCAGCGCCTGTTCCATGCCGATCCGCATATCCTCGGCAAGCGCGTCCGTTCGGAGACGCAGTGGTACACGATTGTGGGCGTAGCGCCTCCCGAATTCGCCGGCATTTACCTGCCCCTCAACATGGATATCTGGGTACCGTTCCGGACGTGGGCCAGCCAGTATCCAGGACTCGCCGCGGAACTGGAGGATCGCGCCCACCCGCGCGTCTTCGTATTCGGCAGAATGAAGCCGGGCGTCGCGCCGCCGCAAGCCGGCGCCGAACTGAACGCCATCGCGGCACAAATCCAAAGGGAACAGCCGCGATCGGAAACCAGCGCCGCACCTCTGATTGTGGAGCGGGTGCGCGGCATTCCCAACGCCCGCAGCCGCGGCGCGTCGGTGCCGATCGCCGCCGTCCTGCTGGCGGTGGTGGGAATCGTGCTCCTGATTGCCTGCGTGAACGTCGGCAATCTGTTGCTGGCCCGTGGCGCTGCCCGCGAACGGGAGATCTCTTTACGCATGGCGCTGGGGGCGCGGCGCGCCAGAGTGGTGCGGCAGCTCCTGACCGAAAGCCTTTCGCTCGCGGCCTGCGGCGGATTGTTGGGCCTGGTGCTGGGCGCCTGGACCGGCAAGCTGCTCGAGATCCTGCTGCCCACCACCGCGTTCGGCGAAGCTCTGCGCGTGGACTTCACGCCCGACGCGCGCGTGCTTCTCTGCGGCGCGGTGCTGGCTTTGTGCACAACCCTGATCTTCGGATTGGCGCCGGCCTGGCGCGCCAGCCGCAGGGATATGCAGGCTTGCCGAACCGCGACCGCTAGAGAGAGGTTTCTCAGCTTGCGCCGTGTCTCGCTCGTCGCGCAAGTCTCTCTGTCCCTGGCTCTGCTGCTCACCGCCGGACTGTTCCTGCGCGTACTATTCGCATTCCAGGCAGCCGACCCGGGCTTTGCCGTGACAAACCGGACCTATATCACGACCCTCGCTTCAGCCCCCGAGTTTACGCCGGAAACCAGCCGCCAGTTCTACGCGCAGGCTCTCGATCGTCTCCGCGGGTTGCCGGGTGTAAGAAGTGCGGCCATTACGAATTTGCTGCCGTTGACGCCGGTCAACCCGGACTGCGTTTCCGAGCCGGGGCGCGATCCGCTACCGGCAACCACCAGCACCGTCGGCCCGGGCTATCTTGGGACGATGCGCATTCCGCTGGCCGTTGGGCGCGATTTCAGCGCCGTCGACCGGCCTGGCGGGACGCCCGTGGCGATGGTCAACGAAGCGCTGGCCAGGCGCCTGTGGCCGGGCCAGATGGCAATCGGCAAACGCCTGCTGCTGGGATGCCACGATCCCCGCCCGCTGCAGGTGGTAGGAGTCGCGCGCGATGCGCGTGTCGTATCGCTGGGCGAGGCTCCCAAGCCGCATGTCTACCGCGCTTTTGCACAGGATTCCGGAGGTATCCAAAACATCGTCGTGGAGACGGCCTCCGCTGGCGGCCCCTCGCCGGAAACCCTGCGCAAGACCATCGCGGCTTCCGCCGCGGCAGCCCGTATTTATGGCGTGCATCCGCTGCGCGAGTGGATCGACCGGTCCTATTGGCAGGTGCGCTGGGAGGTCTGCATGCTCGGCGCGTTTGGCGGCTTGGCGCTGCTGCTGGCGGCCATTGGTCTGTATGGAGTGATTGCCTACCATGTGACTCTGCGTACGCGCGAAATCGGCATTCGCATGGCGGTCGGCGCGCAGCCGTCCGACGTGTTGCGCATGGTGTTGGGCCAAGGGTTGTTCCTGGCGCTCCTGGGAGTAGGTATCGGTCTGGCGGCCTCTGTGGGGCTGGCGCGTGCGATGACCCGCCTGCTATACGCGGTCAGTCCCACGGACCTGCCAACCTATGCGGCGGTCTCGCTGCTATGGCTGGCGGTGGCCCTCGCCGCGTGTTACTTGCCGGCGCGGCGCGCGGCCCTTGTGGACCCGACGGTCGCGCTGCGCTATGAGTAGGTGGAACGGGGCTGCCCGGTTTCCATGGGCGGTTAACCGTGGACGAAGACGGTCCGCAGCAGCGCGCTCGTTCCATTCCAAACGATCTGCACGCCGATACACAGGAGAATGAACGACGATAATCGGATGACGATATTCATGGCGGTATCTCCTAGAATGCGCCCGATCGGTTCGGCAAAGCGATACGTCACATAGATCGTAATCGCCAGGAACGCGCATCCCAACAGCGCGGCCACCAGTAGGGTCCAACGGGCCGCGTCCGCGGGCGGCCGGCTGGCGCCCACCGCAATCGCTACGGAAATAGATCCAGGTCCCACGGTCAGCGGGAGGGTCAATGGATAAAACGCCCGGCGGGATAGATAGGAAGCCTTCGGCGCCTTCGCGGGAACCACCGGCGCGTTGCCGTCGTCATCCGGCCGATTCAACAGCTTCCAGCCCGCGGCCGTGACTACTAAGCCGCCGCCCACCTGCACGACAGGCAGAGAAATGCCGAAAAAAGCCAGGATGTGGGTGCCGATCAGGACAGAGACAACCAGAAGCGCGAAGCCGTTCACGGCAATCTTGCGTGCCATGACCGCGCGATCCCCGGTTGAAAGGTCCGCGGTCAGCGACAGAAAGATGGGCAGGTTTTCGGGGGAGTTGACGATAGGAAATAGCGCGCCCACGATCATCAGCGAGGTGCGAACCAACTCGGCGACGGTCTCACGCATGCATCCAATCGTAGCATTCGGGGAAGCGATTCAGATCGCCGAAATGTTATCCAGATCCGATCGCTTGATGCGCCACCGCCCGCCGAAGCGCGGGCCCGTATCCAAACCGGGGAGTTTGCGGTTTGCCAGCATCTTGCGGAGGATGGATTGCGGCAGTCCGGTGTAAGCGGCAGCCTCGGCCAACGAAAGCCATTGGCCGGGATGATAGATGGGGGGCTGAAAGACGGATGCGGCGCCAGCTTGCGAAATTGGCGGAAACGCGGCGGCGGCCGTCTCGCGAACCACGAGCTTCCTCCCAGGCGGTTTGTTTTCACTCATATTCCGGCCAACCCGCTTACGCTACCCTTTCATTACATAGTGTAGCGGCGAAGCACGATGTTGCAAGACCGGAGATCACCTCAGAGCAAAATGCGCTGCAAAGTGGGGCGGGACTCCAGTCCTGCGGCCGACGTCTACGTCGGCCTGAGCCCGCTCGGAAATAGCGGATTTCGTAAGACGACGAGCGAATACTCGAAGACAAGCCCCACTCCGGCTTGGGGGGGGAAGGGGCGGGTCTGGAGACCCGCCGCAGGCGTAGACGCCTGCCCCACATCACCGCTGCGCCCAATACCTGCCCCGAGCTTGCACCGAAAGCCCTTTCTGATGCGTAGTCAGTTGTATCTTACGGAATTCCGACACACTCACCGGCTGATCCGAGACATATCCGATGTTATACTGGCTGCGCAACTCCTCCTGAAGCTGCGTGAAGATGGCATCCAGGCTCTCTTTCTTGGAAACCTCGAAAAAACCGCCGCCCGTCTCGCGCGACATGCGCATTAAGACGCTGCGTCCGTCCCCTCCGCCAAACACGCCGTAGAAGCCCTCATCCGAAAAGAGAATCGAATAGATGAGCGTGTCGGCCTTCTGGGCGGCTTCGATGGCGTCCATCATAGGCACCTCGCTGCCTGTATCTACGCCGTCTGAGAGCACGATCAGCGCCTTCCGGCCGGTCTGATTCATCATGATTTCCCTGGATGCCTTGAACATCGCATCGTATAGCATCGTGCCGCCGCCGGTCTGGCTTCGCAAGTCATTCATGTTGGGCGTATCTACTCGCTGCAGCGCCTCGCTCAGCTTCAGGAAAGATGAAGTCAACTCCTGCCGCAGGATGGGCGAGAGATCGAACTGCATGATAAATACCTGATCCTTCTTCTCCCGCAGAACCTGCTCCAGAAAGGTGTATGAGGCGATGCGCTCCGCTTCCATCACGCGCTTCTGGCTCATGCTGGTGTCGATCATCAGGCCGATGGTGAGGGGCAAATCGGTCTCCCGCGAAAAATAGCGGATGGTTTGCGGCCGGCCGTTTTCCACGACCGCGAAGTCGTCTTTGCCCAGATCGCGGATGAATGCGCCCTTCTTGTTTCGCACGGTGGCCAGCACGTTGACTACTTTGACCTCGGCTTTGAATGTCGGTTGTTCATCCTGCGCCGCGACGTTCGGCGGCTGCGCAACGAGTGGCAAAACGAACAGGGCCAACAGCCGGCAGGGTCCTGTGGTACCGCTCCACAATGAACGCGCGCTCCGGTTCATCGCAACCTCCACGGCTCGGGACCGTCGGCGGTATTCGGCATCCGCGCGAAGAGCTTTGGATTGTACTTGGCGTCGATCTCATAATCCACGTCCCAGGTCCATTCGCGCACGTCGCCGACCCAGGCTACGCGGGCCGGCAGCATCACGCCCTCGAACTCGCGGTAGCGTTCCAGCTTATACTCATAGCGGATTTTAGGCTTCTGCCCCGGAATCGGAGGCGACAAGATCCGCTCGGGTAGGCTCGCATTGTTGAGGAACAATCGATACATGCGGCCCGCCGCCTCGACAACCAGTACACTATGCCGCACCTCGACCGGCCGCGGCTGGAGCCAAGCGCTCTCCAGCAGGAAAACAAGCTGATTCAGCGTCAGCCGGTCGCGTTCCATCCACGTCAGATGTCCGGTAGAGCGCGGCTTGCCGGTGGCGTCCAGGGACACCCGGTCGGCGGTTCCATCCACCACAACCGCGCGCTCGCTGCCGGCGATCGGCCCCTCGAATTCGAAGAAGCGGTCCGGAAATACGCAGAGCCAGTTAGTGAGTGGACCAGGCAGTTTGACATCGGCCGGCTTCATGTAAATCGCCAAGGCATGCACGCTATGCAGCCGGTCGCGGCCGCCCTTGGCCTGGACGGCCTGCTCCCAAACCTCCCGCGGATCGGCCGCGTGGGCGGCAAAGGCCGCCGCTAATCCGCACTCCAACACAAGCAAACCAATCCGCATTTCGATTCCTTCAAGTTACCAGACTCGGGGCCAGACGCGATACTCTGTAGAATACGTGAAGCGACCGGACGAGGCCCAGTCTGCGGAGGCGGCAAACACAGAGTCACTGGTGCACGCGGAAACGGTACGTTTCGCGGTGATCGTTCCCGCCTATCGCCCCGAGCAGAGCCTGCTCCAACTGATCGGCGCGCTTTCGGCAAAGCCCATCCCCGCGATTGTGCTGGTGGATGACGGCAGCGGTCCCGAATACCGTGACATTTTTCGCCGCGCCGCGGAGTTTGGCAAGGTCCGGCTGGTGCGCCACGCCGTCAATCTGGGGAAGGGCGCCGCTTTGAAGGCCGGCATCAACTACGCGCTCTGCGAGTTTCCGGACTTGCAGGGAGTGGTCACCGCGGACGCCGACGGCCAGCACCATCCCGACGATATCCAGCAAGTCGCCGAGCGGCTCGCCGCGGAGCCGGATCGCGTCATCCTGGGAACCCGCACATTCAGCGGCGGCGTGCCTCTGCGCAGCCGGGTTGGCAATGCCGTAACGCGCGCCGTCATGCGCGCCCTGGTGGGCCAGCATATCTCCGATACGCAGACGGGCTTGCGCGGCATCCCCGTTCGATTACTGCCGCATCTACTGCGCCTAGAGTCCAACGGTTACGATTTCGAGCTGGACATGCTCATCGCCGTGCGGCAGCAAGCCATCCGCATCGCCGAGGTGCCCATTCGGACGATCTACGCGCCGGGCAACCGGACATCGCATTTCAATCCGCTGATCGACTCGATGAAGATCTACTTCGTGCTGCTGCGGTTCAGTTCCGTATCGCTGATGACCGCCGCACTCGACACATTGGTCTTCTACCTGGCTTACCGCCGCCTGGGAAACCTGGCCGCGTCGCAGGCTCTCGGCCGGCTGCTGGCAGTGGCGTTCAATTACTCCATGGTGCGGCGGGCCGTTTTCTTTTCTAAGTTGCGGCACGCCGCGGTGCTGCCCAAATATCTCCTATTGGTGTGCTTGAGCGGCTCCGCTTCTTATGCGGGCATCCAACTGCTGAATGCGCGTTTTCATATCCAGCCGCTTCCCGCCAAGCTGTTAGTCGAAACGCTCCTGTTCTTCGCCAACTTCGCCATTCAACGCGACTTCATATTTGGAAAGAGCCCGCCGGAATCTAACCCGGACGGCGCGAGGCCGGCCTGGACCGGCAGGGTGCCGCCGTGGATTCCGCGCGCCGCCCTGGCAGCTCTGGCCGCCGTATTACTGGGGATTGTCTTGTACGGCATAGGCGCCATGGGGCTGCGAAATTCGGGCTGGACGAAGGTGGGCCGGCAGCGCTTGATTCACTACACCTGGGCCTGTGGCGCCGCTAGCTCCGCGCTGGCGCTCGCGTTGCCCTCGGCCTTCGCGCCGATCGTCGCGCTTCTAGTCCTGGCGGCCACCGCGGTCGCCATCGGACCGCTGGCGCTATTGTCAGTGGCGGCCTTTCTGATCTGCTCGTGCGCGTTGGGCTCGCTGCTGCTGGGCGCGAGCCACGATTCATCCCCCGACAATCAACTCTGCGCCACGTTGCTGGGCATCGCGGTTTACATCTTCCTGACCGCGTTCCTGGTACGGTTGCCCGTGAACTACCCCGCCGTTTACGCGGTCCTGCTGGCGATTCCGGCGCTCATCGACATGCGTGGCGTTTGGCGGCGGCTGGTGTCTTGGGCGAGGCTGCTGTGGCCGCCTCGCCCGCGCCCCCGGCCACAGGTAGCGGCGTTCGCGCTGCTGGTCTTCGTGCTCGGCATGCATTGGATGATCGTCCCGCAGCCGGAGTCCAGCGAAGACGGCTTGGCCATGCACCTCGCCATTCCCTTGGACATCGCGCGCCACCATGCGTTCACCTACCAGCCCAGCCGCATTCTCTGGTCCGTGATGCCCATGGGCGCAGACCGCTGCTACACGATGGTCTACCTGTTGGGCGGCGAATATGCGGCCCGGCTGCTGAATTTCGCAATGCTGCTGTTAGTGGAAGCGCTGCTCTACCGCGCCGCGCGCCGCTGGGTTTCCCCGGCCATTGCCTTTGTGATACTGGCTCTGTTTGCGAGCACTTCGCTGGTGGAGTTGGTCACCGGCTCGATGTTTGTGGAGAACTTCCTGGCCGCCATGGTTTTTGGAGCGCTCGTCGCGCTCTGGCGCTTCGGCGACACGGGCCAGCGGCGATTCCTTTATGCCGCATCCGTACTAGGCGGGACGGCGCTGGCGGTGAAACTCGGCGGACTGGCGTATGTGGCCGCCATCCTGCCCTTTGCCGCGATCGAAGCTCGCCGCCAATGGAAAGGCCGCGGCCGCGGACCGCTCCTGGCCGCCGGCATCGCTCTCGCCTTGTTAGTGGCGGCCGCACTGCCTACCTACCTCATCGCCTGGCGCATGACCGGAAATCCGGTATTCCCGTTCCTCAACCAGAAGTTTCCATCGCCCATCCTCGACCATGCCGCGGTGATCGCAGACCCCCGCTTTAACCAGCCGCTGACCTATCACACGCCGTTCGACCTGACCTTTCATACCGACCGTTACTTTGAAGGGCGGCCCGCATCGCTCGGTTTCCATTACCTGCTGCTGGCGCCGCTAGGCCTGATCTTCGTCGCCGCCATGAAGCGCCGGCCCGCCGGAAGCGCGGCTTGGGTCTCGATTGCCGGAGGGTTGGCCGTTCTGCAGTTTCTGCCCAATGTTCGCTATCTCTATCCATCGCTGCCGCTGATGCTCGTGCCACTGGCGGCTCTGCTCGGCTGGCTGGCTCCGGACGGGCTCAGACGCGCGCTCGTCGCGATCGCCGTCGTTTGCGTGGCGTTCAACGCGTGGTTCCTCACCGCTTCGGACTATTATCACGGCGATTTTTATGAACGCGCGCCGCTGTCGTTGTCTTTGCGCCAGCCTTACATGCATCGCTACGCACCCATGCGCGAGATTGGCCAATACATGAATCGCGAACATCCGGGATCCCCTGTGCTGCTAGCCGAGGGTAATGAAATCGCCGCCTTCAACTCCGAAGTCTACGCCATGGGCTGGCATCAATATGGCATATGGGCACGCCTGCAGCTTGCGCGCACGCCGCGCGAGCTTTACAGTATGCTGGATCGGTGGAACGTGCGCTACATAGCGGCCCCCAAGCCGGGTTTTGGCATTGTGGTCAACCCGCGGACTTTGCAGGACCTGCTGAACGAGTGCGCGACTCCGGAATACCAGACCACCAATTTTTACCTGGCGCGCCTGGAAGACGGGTGCCGGCACACCGACCCGGCCAAGCGTCCGCCATTGCTTGTCCAGCCCGGACTGTACGACGATTTCGACCCGGCCATCGTGTTCGACGGCCCATGGACTCAGAACACCGGTTGGGCCCAGGCCCAGTCGCATACCGTGACTTTTGCCAACTTACCCGGTTCCGCAGTGCGGTTTGCCTTCGATGGCGGTTTGTTGAGCTATATCTATACTAAGGCCGACAACCGCGGTATGGCGGATGTCGCAATAGACGGCGCCCACCAGGCTACATTGGATCTTTACTCTCCCAAGACGCAATGGCAAAAACGCTCGATCTTTAAACTAGCGCGGGGCCGGCACTTAGCTGTGATTACCGTGCTTGAGGACAAAAACCCCAAGTCTCTCGACAGATTCGTCGATGTGGATGGATTCGAGGTGCAATAGATATGCTTCGCCGCCCCAGGAGGCCGACGTGGACGTCGTCCGCAGGACTGGAGTCCTGCGCCACAAATCACGCACCTTGCTCACAATGCGTAAACTAAGTGACATTGGGCAGCCGGCTCGTCGGGACTTCTACTGCCGCTTACTGGCGTTTGCCGCCGGAGGCGCCCTATTTGCCTGGTTCCTCTTCGTAGTGCGCATCGGGCTGGCATCCTGGTTCGACAATGACGATCTGATGAACCTCCATTACTACTGGAGCCGGCCTTGGTCCGCCTTGTTGAATGCCAACCTGGCATTTTGGTCGAGCTACTACAGGCCGGCGGGAGGCCTGTTCTACCGGCCAATCTACGCCTTATGGGGCTTTCATCCGCTACCGTTCCATGTGGCGGCGCTGCTATTGCTGTCAATCGACTTCATGCTGCTGGCCATTGTAGTTTGGCAGCTTACGCGATCGCGTTGGGGCGTGCTGGTCGCGTTGTCGCTGCTAGGCATCAGCCCCGCTTTCGCGTTCGCCTACCTCGGCACGGGCAATATCTACGACATCCTGGCTTATACGTTTTTCTGGGGCGGCTTCGCATTGTACGTGCGCATTCGCCAGGCCGGACGGCTGCCGGGATGGGGCGGTCTGGCGCTCGTCTTGTGCCTGTTCGTGGCCGCGCTGGATGCCAAGGAGATCTCGGTCTCGCTGCCCGTTGCGATCGCCCTATACGAGTTGCTCTGGCATCCGCCCGCCAATTGGAAGCTTCGCGAAATGTGGCGCTGGTTATGGCGCGAGGGTCGATTTGCAGCTATCGGCGGATTAGCCGATGTTGTCTACGTTCTTGGCAAGGAGTATGGCCCGGATTCCTTGTGGCTGGCGGAGGCATATCGTCCGCATTACTCGGCGGACGCGTACTTTCAGTCCTTGTCACACTACCTCCGTCAGCTTATATACCATCCTGTGGCAATCTCCACCTGGCAAACAGCCGGCTTGCTGGTTGCCATGTTGGCAGTGGCCACCGCAACGCGGCGGCGCTGCCTGCTGTGGGCCGTAGGATTCATCGCCGTGGGTGTGTTGCCCCTGTCGTTCATTCCCGGGCGATCCGGCTCCGCGTATATGGTGCCCTCCGTCGGTTGGGCAGTGTACACGGCCGGGCTGCTAGACTGGCTGGCCGAGTCGCTCACGCGCCGGCGGGTCTGGCTGCGATTGGCCGTGCAAACTCTTTTGCTGGTCGCGCTGGCTGCAAAATTGGCGCCCTGGCAGAGAAAGTGGATTGGAATGCACGGGCATGCCGCGCACGAGATGCAGGGGCGTTACCGGCAATACATCGAGCAGATCCACGCGTTGATTCCCGAACCGCGCAAAGGCGCCCACATTCTGCTGCTGTCCGACGCCGACGGGCGGGACGACTGGGACGTCTTTTTCGTGATACGCCTCTACTACGGCGACCCGGACCTACAGGTGCAGCGCATGACCGTGTGGAAGGCGCACCACGTGCAAGTGAACCCGGCCGGCTACGACTATGTACTGGACTGGGTGGACAAACACTTTGTGTTAGTCACTTATAAATAGTGGGGCAGGCTCCCAGCCTGCGGCGGCCTCGCAAGCCGCCTTTTGGTTTCCTTAATTCACCGCCATAGTAACCGTGTTCAGCCCGGCTGTTCCCCCCACGCCGATGGTCACCGGCACCGCCGCCCCTGGCGTGACACCCGCCGGCACCTGCGCGTTGATCTGCAAAACTCCCGCCACCAATCCAGGCGCCGCGCCTTGATAACCCACTGTCGCCGCCTGGCCCCCGATGGTCACCGCGACGGCCGCCACCGATAACGGCAGATTCGTGGTGGATATGATCGTGCCGTCCGCTACTGCAGGACTGAGCAGGCCGGCCCCGGTAGCATAAATCGAGATCCAAGACCCGCGGGCCGCCGGGTGCGCCGGCGAATTCACCGTGAAATCGCCGTTCAGGATCGCGCCTTGCCCGGATGCGCCGATCGCAAACACGGCGGGAGCGGCCGCGCCTACCGGTTGCGTGGCGGTAAACGTCGCGCCGCCGGGCGCTGCAATCTGCATCACGGTCGTGGACTGCCCCGCCACCGCGAACGGCACCACCGCGTTGATCTGGCCCGACGATGCGTACAACAGCGGCGCCAGGTTGCCATCGAAGCTGACCGTGAGTCCCTCCAGCGACGTCGCTACCCTTCCGGACGACCCCAATGCGAGGCCCGCTGGAACGGACGGGCCGATGCTGTTGCCGAAGATCGCGATTAATTCACCCGGCGCAATTGCGGAGCTGGTGAAACTCGCGGCGCTCGCCACTTCCGTGATTCCGGGAACCGGCAGCAACCCGTAAACGGTTACCTGGTCCGAAGCCGTCGGCACGTATACCTTGCCGTTGGCCACCGTGGGATTGGCGAATTTCGTGAAACTGCCCAGCGCGTCGCGGTTTCCCTGCATATCGCTGTTCCATAACTCCCGGCTTACGTTCATCGCGTCGAAAGCGTGCAGCGTGCCCGCCGCCGGCAGGCTTCCGTTGGTCACGGTGGTGCCCCAGAAGATGCCGCTTTCCGGCACGAAGGCGTTGGAAGATACCGTCATGCCGCTGAATGGCAACGCATTCTGCACGCCGCTATTCACCGCCAGCGCACTGGTATTGAATAGGCCGTTCTGCATCTGAAATTCGCGCAACACATCGTCGTCGCCCCAGATGTAGAGTACCGCACCGTCGGGACGATTCCAAAGAGCTGCATTGAAAATGGCGAACTGGCTGTTGGGTACCGCCGTGAAGAACTGCAGCGCATCTGTGTCCAGAGGTTGGCCGCCCATGTCGGTCCGGTCGATCAGCACCACCAGGCCGGCTTTACCGCCGGCGATCAGGAAATTGGTCCCCGGCACCAGGATCGGACCGTTAGAGCCGAAGTCCATATCGTCCTCGGTCCAAGTGGCGTACTGCGCGGGTGTGAACCAGTCCGCGACGTTGAGTCCGGGCGTCAACCGCAGTACGGTCTCGCCCCACGACACCACGCCGTCGTAGTTGCCATTGCCGGTCGAGCAATAAACGCTTCCCTCCGGATCGGCGAGCAACCCGCGGCCGCTTTGCCAAACGGCGGAGCCGGCCGCCGAGGGCGTGGTGTTGAAGACGGCGGTTTGCTGCTGCAGGTCCGCGGCATTGTAGGCGACGATCCAGCCGTGCCAGGGAACATAGTCGCCATGCGAACCGAACGCGGTGTAAACCGAATTGTTGGCCAGCAGCAATCCGGGCCTTTGGATGTGACCCGCCGGCAGGAGCGGAAGTTTGCCATTGACCGCATCTCCCGTGCCGCCCCACCCGCTGCCCGCGACCGTCGCCTGGATTTGCACGGGACCGTTCAACTTTTCGGCCCCGGTCGTGAGGTCCAGCGCATGCAAGAAAAACGCGGGGCTGCCGCCTGCCAGCGTTTCGTTGACCACATAAATCGTATTGCCGGCGCGGTCGATTACCGGCGTGCTTAGTATGCCGATCTCGTGGAGGATATCGGTGTAGGGCGCCTGTCCAGCCACGTTGAACGACGAGGGATCGACCGCGCCTCCGAGATTCACTTGCCACAGCGGCGCCGTTCCGCTGGCGGCATCCGCGTCGAAGGCGTATACGCTGTTGTGCATGGTCGCCACATAGAGCACGTTCAATGTGCCGTTTGCCGGCATGTTCAAGGCATGCACGTAGAGCGGCTGGGCATACACCTGGCCATCCACGGGATAGGCGTAGAGCTTGCCAAACTGCGTGGGATTCACATTGTTGGTATTCAGAATCCCTTCGTTCAGGTTGGCGTTGGTACGGTTGTTGTCATAGTTCGACGTGAGCACGTCCACTTGGGCGCGGGCGGCGCCTGCGGAGCCCACGACGAGGGCCAAGAAAAGGATTTGCCTGTTCATAAGTGCGTCAAATGTGTTAACGATGACGGGCAAACCAGTTAGGTTACACCATTGGCGAGCGGAAAAAACATCGATTTGGATTGCGTTATACTTCTCGTATGCGTGACCGCCCGGGACGCCGGTCATACTGGAGGCGCGATGATCACTCGACGAGATTTTGCCGCGCGCATCGGCGCGGCCGTAGCAGTGGGGCGGATGCTGCCGGAGATGGCTTATGCGCAGCGCGCCATGATTCAAGGCAACCTGCCCAAAGACATGGTGTGGCTGAACGCCAATGAGAACCCCTTGGGGCCGCCCAAGTCGTCTCTGGCCGCCATGGCGGAGGTGTTGCCGTCGGCGGGCCGCTATCACTACCAGGAAATTCGCGACTTTTACGCGGCGCTGGCGCGCAGCGAGGATCTGCAGGCGGAAAACATCATGGCGGGTTGCGGATCGAGCGAGCTGTTGCATGCGGCCGTGGAAGCGTTCACCGCGCCGGACCGGCCCATGATCGTGATGCACCCCACCTACGAGGGCCCGCCGGAAGTGGCGCGCGCCATGCATCGGGAAGTCGTCCAAGTTCCGCTGCTGCCGGACTACTCAGCCGACGTGCGCAAGCTGGCCGAGGCCGCCGCCAAGGCACGCGGCGGGTTGATCTACATGTGCAACCCCAACAACCCCACGGCTTCCATCACGCCAAAAGCGGAAGTGGCGTGGCTGGTCGAGAACCTGCCGCCGGACACCGTTTTGCTGATCGACGAAGCGTATATCCATTTCGGCGAGTCGGAGAACCTGGAGACTGCCCTGCCCTACGTGCGGCAAGGCAAGAACGTAGTGGTAGCCCGCACGTTCTCGAAAATTTACGGGATGGCGGGCGTGCGCGCCGGATTCGTGGGCGCCAAGCCGGAGTTGATTGGGCGCATGCAGCCGTTCCGCAACAACGTGCTCTCGATCATCGCCATCCGCGCCGTTTTGGCCGCGCTGGCGGAATCGCGGACGTTGATTCCGGAGCGCCGCGCCATCAACGCCGGCGTCCGCCGCGAATTGTGCGCCTGGCTGCGCGAGCACAAGCTGCCGTACATCGATACACAGGCGAACTTCATGATGATCGACGTGGGGCGCAACGCGCGCGAGTTCGTCAGCAAAATGCCGCCCATGGGGGTGGCCGTGGGGCGCCCCTTCCCGCCGCTCGACAACATGCTGCGCGTGACCATCGGCACCGATTCGGAGATGCAGAAATTCCGGGACGTGTTCTGGCGCGTTTATCAAGGATGAATTGTGTGGCGTCACCAAGGGCGGAAACCCAAAGCCTTGGGGGGCGGGATTTATCCCGCGCGGGGATTTAGCCGGCTTTAGCGCCGCACCTCGCAAATCGACAGGTTGGCTACCCCGCAGGTAGCACAGGCTTCAGCCTGTGTAAGGCGAGCTTCGCTCGCGAAGAGCGGGCCTGCGAGGCCCGCGCAGGCTGCGAGCCTGCCCCACGGGGTTTTCATCACTACTGGCGGCCCCACGAGATACACTACGGGTTGCATGCCACTTACCGCCATCACCCGCGCCGTCAGCGCGTCGATGAACGATTGCCAACTGGCGTTCGCGAAACGCCAGCCTATCGACATCGCCAAAGCTATCGCGCAACACGACCAATATGAAGCGTGCCTGCAATCGCTGGGGATCGCCGTGGTTTCGCTGCCGGCGTTGCCCGACCTGCCGGACGCGGTTTTTGTGGAAGACCCGGCAATCGTACTGGATGAAATCGCCATCATGACGCGCATGGGTGCGGAGTCGCGGCGCCGCGAATCGGTCAGCCTGGCGGCGGCAGTCGCGCGCTTTCGTCCACTGCGCTGGATCGCCGAACCCGGAACGCTGGAAGGCGGCGACCTGGTGACGATCGGCTACCGGCTGTTCGTGGGGAGATCCGCGCGCAGCAACGATGAAGGCATTACGCAATTGAGGCGCGCACTGGCGCCCTTCGGATACGCGGTGAGCGGAGTGGAAATGCAAAACTGCCTGCACCTCAAATCGGCTTGCACATACCTGGGTCGCGACACCCTGCTGGCCAATCGCGAGTGGGTGGACCTGCGGCCGTTCGCGGATACGCGCGTGATCGAGGTGGCGCCGGGCGAGCCGGCTGCGGCGGACGTGCTGGCCATCGGCGACGCGGCGATCGTCCCCGCATCCTTTCCGGAAACCGCGCGCATCCTGGAGAGAGCCGGCTGGCGCGTGCTGCCCATGGACGTCTCCGAATTGCAGAAGGCCGAAGCCGGGGTCACCTGCATGAGCCTGATCTTCAACACCAACTTCAACGGGCAGCTAAAGAGCGTATAATTTCGTAGATGCTGCGAATTCTCCTGTTGGCGGCCATGGCCGCCGCCGCTCTACCCATGGCTTCCGCGCAACCGCCGCAAGGGCCGGCGCAACTTGCCGAAGCGCGCAAGGCGCTGGAGGAAGAGATGGAGTCCTTGGCGATTGTCGAGCGCAAGGCGATGGTGCCCATGCGCGACGGCAAGCGCATGGCGGCCGATGTATACCGTCCGAAGGATACGTCGAAGAAGTACCCTATCATATTCGTCCGCACGCCGTACAACTTCAACTATTGGGATGTCAAGAACGGCGTGCCGTCCGATATGAAAGCGCCCCTGGACGCCGTCAAGCGCGGCTACGCATTCGTCGAAATGAATGAGCGCGGGCACTTCTTCTCCGAAGGCAATTACGATATTCTGGGTCCGCCGCTCACCGACGGCGCCGACGCCATCGCCTGGATGTCGTCGCAGCCCTGGTCCAACGGCAAGGTGGGCACCATCGGGTGTTCCTCGACGGCCGAGTGGCAATTGGGCGTCGCGGCGCAGGGGAACCCGGCGCTCGCGGCCATGATCCCGCAAGGCTTTGGCGCGGGTGTGGGACGCGTGGGGCCGTATTACGAGCAGGGCAACTGGTTTCGTGGCGGCGCGGTGCAGATGCTGTTCATCACCTGGCTCTACGGGGAGCAGAACACCGTCCGGCCGATGTTTCCGCCCAACACGTCGCAGGAAGACCTGGCCCGCGCGTCGAAAGCATTCGATCTGGCGGAGCAGTTGCCGCCTGTGGATTGGTCGAAGGCGCTACAGCACCTGCCGGAGATGGATATTATCAAGGCGGTCGACGGCCCGCACGGCATTTTCGCCGACCGCGAGGAAGTCTCCACCGGCGGCGCGATGATCATGCGGACGCCGAACGATCCCGCATGGTACCGCGGCGGGCTGTGGCACGACGATAAGACCATCAACGTGCCCGGATTCTGGTTCATGTCGTGGTACGACGTATCGATCGGGCCGAACCTGGCCGCATATAACAACGTGCGCAAGACCGCCAAGCCGGAGATCGCCAACGAACAATATGCCGTGATCGCGCCCACGCTGCACTGCGCCTACAAGCGGGCCACCGAACACACCGTGGTCGGCGAGCGCGAAATGGGCGATGCGCGCCTGGACTACGACGCCCTCACTTATGGATGGTTCGATCATTTCCTGAAGGGAGAAGACAACCATATTCTAGAGAAAACGCCCAGAGTCAAATACTTCACCATGGGTCTGAATAAATGGCAGACCGCGGACACCTGGCCGCCTGCGGGAGCGCAGCCGAAGACTCTGTTTCTGGCCAGCGGCGGGAAAGCCAACAGCCTTTATGGCGATGGCGCGCTGGCCCCGGCTGCGCCCGCCGCGGACGCGCCCGACGGGTTCGTGTACGATCCCACGAATCCGGTGCCATCTTACGGCGGCAACGTCTGCTGCACGGGCAACGCGGTGGCCGGCGGCGCGTTCGATCAACGCAAGATGGAGGCGCGCGCCGATATCCTGGTCTACACGACCGAGCCGCTGAAAGAGGGAATCGAAGTGAGTGGCCCCATGGACGCGACGCTGTACGTATCGTCGGACGCCAAAGACACCGATTTCACCGTGAAAGTGATCGACGTCTACCCGGACGGCACAGCCTATAACCTGGACGAGACGATTCAGCGCGTGCGCTATCGCGAGGGGTACGAGAAGCCGCCGGTATGGATGGAGCCGGGCAAGGTCTATAAGGTTGCGCTGCAGCCCATGACCACCAGCAACTACTTCGCGCCGGAACATCGCATTCGCATCGAAGTGTCCAGCAGCAATTTTCCGCGCTTCGACCGGAACTTCAACACCGGCGGAAATACTTACGACGAGGTGAAGGGGGTGGTGGCGCATAACGCGGTGCACCACTCGAAGGAGCATCCATCGCAGATCACACTGACGGTGGTCCGGCATTAGGTGGCAGTGGAGCGGCGCCATGCGCCGCGTCTGCGAGCGAAGCTCGCCGAACAGCGGGCCTGCGAGCCCGCGCAGGCTGCGAGCCCGCCCCACTAAGGCGAACTTCAGAGCGGCCCTATCGAACATCCCCGCTTCACGTCCAACCTGATACACTTGCCATGAGGTACTGTCTGCGCGCCCTATTTCTTGCCCTCCTGGCGCTTGCCGCCGTTACCCGCTCCATCGCCGGTCCCGACGATTGGCCCGGCTGGCGCGGCCCTTCGTCCAACGGCGTCTCTCCGCTAAAGAACCTGCCGTCCTCCTGGAGTCACGATCAAAACGTCGCCTGGAAGACCGCCGTACCCGGACGCGGCCACGCCTCGCCGGTGGTCTGGGGTAATCGCATCTTCCTCACTACGGATATCGAAGGCGACGTGATACCAGGCGCCGCGCCCCCCAAGCATAAGATGGACGGCCAGCCCTTCCGCCATCCCGATAGCGTGGGCGGGACGCACAAGCACACGCTTAAGGTCCTATGCTTCGACGCAGCGTCCGGCAAGCAGCTTTGGGAGCGCATCGCGTACGAAGGCGCGGTCTTCGACGACATCCACAAGTTCAACACCTATGCCTCGCCCACCCCGGTGACCGATGGCAAATACTTGTATGCTTACTTCGAATCGCAGGGCCTGTATAAATACGATTTCGACGGCAACCTGCTGTGGAAGATGTCACTAGGCGGCATTGCCACGCTCGGGGTAGGACCGGGCGACTCGCCGATCCTGTTCGAAGACAAGATCCTGATCCTGGCCGATCAGGATGAAGGGGAGACATCGTTCCTAGCCGCGGTATCGACGGCGGACGGCAAGATCGCCTGGAAAACTCCGCGCAAGGAAGTCGTGGACTGGACCACCCCCGTGATCGTGGAATCCGGCAAGCAGCCGGCGTTGATCGTCCCCGCCATGGAAGACGTGGTGGCCTACGATCCACGCACCGGCAAAGAGCTTTGGCGCACCGAAGGACTCCAGAGCAATTCCGTGCACACGCCGGTATTCGGCCACGGCATGGTGTACGTATCGAGCGGTTTCCCGAAGAAGATCGTGATGGCGATTCGCCTGGACCCCGCCAAGGACCAGCCGCGCATCGCCTGGAAATACGATAAAGGCACCGGATACATTCCCTCGCCGATTCTCTATGGCGACTATCTCTACGTGATGACCGGCGCGGGCCTGCTGAGTTGTCTGGATGCCGTTACGGGCGAGGTGAAGTACGAAGGGAAGCGCTTCCCGCAGCCCGGCCAATTCACCGGCGCGCCCGTGGCCTTCGATGGCAAACTGATGATCACCAGCAACGACGGCGATACTTATGTGGTGAAAGCCGGCCCGGATTTCGAGGTCCTGGCGACGAACTCGCTGGGCGAGCCGGTCTTCGCATCGTTGGCTCTGGCGGGCGATTCGGTGTATATCCGGTCGGCTGGCAGCTTGTTTCGCATCCGGCAGGCGCAGTTGAATCGTTAGTGGACCTGCCGCGCGGATTCCCCATCGGTTACGCTGAAGATAGAGGTCATCGATGAGTCGCGATGCGCTTCACGACCTGGTGGATCGGATCTCTGAGCATGACTTGACGGCCGCACAGCGGTATCTCGAGTACTTGGCAGCCAGCCCCGCCTACCGCGCTGCGGTTGCCGCCCCACCCGACGACGAGCCGTCACCTTGACCGGCTTCGTCGTACGTGGACTTATACGAGCCCGCGAGGGCGTGGGACTCAGCCCGATGCTGGAAGACCTGCGGATTGTTTCCGTTGTAATTGATCGCAGCCGAGAAATCGTTCGGCCGCGCCGCTGAAGTCCTCTGCGGAACTCCCCCCGCGACCCTTTCGATTCAGCCGGTTACGCGGCAGGTCTCTCTTCAATTGGTACCAGTTTGTAGCCGAGTTGTTGTGCTTGCCGTTTGAGTTTCGCTTCGAACCGTTTCTCGCGTTCGGCGTCGCGGTGTGCAGCGATGAAGCTCGACCCGGAGTTCACCCCGGCCCTCCGTCTACGCGAGCGGCTCGAATCGCAAGGGCTGGTTTGATCCTGTAAGACGCGCGCTGGCCAACGCGTCCACGCGGCAGCGCCGATTGGCGCCTGAGTGATCGCCCAGCAAGAGGTCCGGGGCGTGACTCGCCGTACAATGGTTTTTCAGCGGACGGCGAACAGTGGGTTAACTGGTTGTCTCACCCTTGGGGTCCACCCCAGCCCGAGGGCGAAACCGAGGAACTCAAGCCAGAAACCATGGAAGGCGCGGCCACCCTCGGCGGCGATGCCGTTTTCCCCGTGGAATTGACCCTGGCCGTTTTCTCCGCACTGTTCAAGCTCACCGCCGACCAGCGCGAAGCCGTCCGTCCTCAAAACTTAGCGCAGGCTTCTGAGGAACTGTTGCCTCGTCACGCCTGCCGTCCGAATGATGCTGGCGAGCGTCCCCTTGGGTAAGGGTTTCGACCCATGTACTGGAATCGGGATCGTTCGCGGATGCTTGCCTTTAACCATCATGTGGTGACTGCCCTCCACACGATCCAGTCGAAATCCGAGGTTCTCAAGAGCACGGACGGCTTGCTTGCCATTCACTGCGGGGACGCTTGACACGTTAGCCAAGCCCGACAAGCTGCTTGAGGTCTGTCAGTTTGGCGGCGGAGAGTGGGATTTTCTTGTGGTTGGCCTCCATCGACTTGATATAACCGCGGATCATTTCCGCAGTATTGTCCAGGGCCTCCATCTCATTAGCACCAAACGTAGATATGCCGTGAAGCTCCTTGACGTACGTAACGAACGAGGAAGTCTCCTCATCGAATTCCATGTCGATGGTTACCGTCTTCGTTCGGGCGAGGGGGTGATCTCGGTATGCGTGGGGGTCCGGGCTCTCGAGGAACCGCTCGGACGCCTTCTCCTCAGCGGCTTTCCGTGATTCGTCATATACGATAATGCTCGGTTCCTCCACCACGGAGGCGACGTAAGAGCCGTCCATTTGGGGAAGGCTTACGATATTAAACCGCCGGTTGGTGGGTACGTGAATCCTCGGCTTCCAGGGGGAATTAGGAGCGAGATGCGGAAACGGATAGTGGTGCGCAATTTGCGCTGGCACGGGGTTCTTGAGCCGCAGGCGAAGCATCCTCTGCTATGTTAGCGCTCTGCGAACAGGGGCGGCGGGTCAGATTGAGCCGGGCCACTCGCCGCTGGCCGGCTCTCGTCGCTCGGACACGATTTGTAAGGCACGCGCCCTGTTCTGCGCATTCGAGCGGATGGCATCCCCGAGCGTCTTCCTCTTCTTCGGGTCACTAAGGTAATTACGAACAGTGCTAAGCGCGAACCCGGAAAGCTCCGCGACTTCCTCCGCTGACAGGCCACGTTCGGAATCGCCGAGCATCTCGTCTCGAAGCCGGCGCGCAGACGGGGCGTCGTACGCGGCTGGAGCGTCGGACAATTCGGAGTCCGTCTCATCCGGATCTTCGCCCCCCCCGGGATCGCGGGTGACCTCGGGATCAAGCACCAACAGGTCTGGTAGTTGTACCTTCTTGACGCCAATCTGATTGCGCTTGCAGATCTCGACCAGTTGTTCGCCGTCAATCAGGTATACAGCGCGTTGGTTCTGTGAGGGCCTCGATTCTCCCAACGCGTCTGCGCTGAACCCGCCAGTCGTCACGACGATGGCCGTGTCCTCGTTTCCGGGCAGCCCACGCAACATTCGGACTTCCTCTACCCCAACCGTCCTCGTAGTCCACCGCTTTGCCGAAACGATGGCTAGTGCTTCGACAATCCCGCGGCGATAGGTTACACGCGCGTCCGCTCCTCCGTCGCGCGTCGCTTGCGTGATGCGGACGTCCTGAAAGCCAAGCGCCTCGAGAACTCTTGTGAGAAACGTTGACTCGAACGTTCGCCAATTCATTCCCTGAAGCCAGACGCGGATGTCTCCACCGACGCTCTCGTTCTTGTCCTTGATTTGCTCTTCCAGTTCACGGGCGCGTGGCGCAAGGTCGCTTTTCTCACGCAGTCGGATCCAACCCTTTCCTCGCCGTCCCGCGACGTTATAAAACGGGTTCGTTCTCCAAGCTCATCCAGGCGCTGATTCTCAAGCTGAATCGCGATATAAACAGACTGGTAGGAAACATCCGGCTTGCCCTCCTCCTCACGGATACCTTCGAGGATCTGCTGAAGGCGCGCCCTGCCTCCAAGGGCGCGCAAGCGACGCTCTATTCGATCTACCCGCCGATCCGCCACTGGAATCCTCCAATCTCGCAATATCCTACTGTCGACGTCGTTGGACAAGCGCTGCCTGCCGGCCGGTGAGCCGCTTGCCGCTTGCCCCAGCGCCTGGGACCCACCGCCCGCTAAACTAATAACGTCAGACTTTTTCCGCCACCCAGGCGTCTTTTCACATGGAGCCGGAGCTTTGATTCATCGGGCGGTCGAGGATTTCGGCCTGATTCGTAAGGCGCGGCTATTTCACCGACCCGATGGCCATAGGTCAGAGAGATTCCTCGCCAAGCAGACGAAGGCAGTGCCCTAGCAATTCCGGCACGTCCTTCTCCGCCATTTCCCGAATAAGCTCCGGCCGCAGATACTCGTAGTCGTGCATCACAACGTTGCGGGCGCCCACCAGGCTCGGCCAGGGAATCTCGGGGTGGGCCTCGCGAAATGGCTCGTCCAGCCTGCGCGCGGCCTCACCGATGATCGTGATGTTCCGGCACACAGCATCCATAATGAGGGCATTCTCAGGCCAATCCCTTCCTCCGGTGATCGTGTATTCAGCGATGCGCCTGCAACAGTCCCGGATGTGCATCAAGTAGACCAGCGGGTCCTTGGCAGGCATACGCTATAGGGGTACGGCTTCGGCGAGTACCCTCTCCCGAATATAGGGATGAATGCTCCCGCTCTCCACTAGATCCACGTCTGCACCCAGCAAATCCTGAAGGTCCGACAGCAATCCTCCAAGGTCCAGCAACCCACGGCCTTGATCCAGGTCCACCAGGAAGTCGACGTCGCTGTCCGGCCGATTCTCGCCCGTGGCCACTGATCCAAACACGCGCACATTGCGGCAACCGTGTACCTCAGCCCGGCGCAGGATCTCATCCCTCTTTTCCTGTCGCAGCGTGTCCAGCGTCAGCATGCTTTCCATTTTACCGCCGCCCAACCCCACCCCCGCCCGCTAAACTAATAACGTCAGACTTTT
>JBEKMJ010000042.1:0-67261 GCA_050008575.1 Bryobacteraceae bacterium | reverse complement strand
TTGTTGTTTGGTGGGGCAGGCTCGCTGCCTGCGGCGGCCTCGCAGGCCGCCTGGCGGGCATCAGGGCAAAGCAAGTAGTGGCGGCCTGCGAGGCCGCCGCAGGCTGCGAGCCTGCCCCACCATACATCATTGGGCCCCCATGGGCTCGGCGCCCGGATCGATCTGACGCTTTTCTTCCTGGTGCGAGAATCGCCGCGCCAGCCGGTCGAACCAAAGATAAATCACCGGCGTCGTGTAGAGAGTCAAGGCCTGGCTGAAAATCAAGCCTCCGATCATGGTAATGCCCAGCGGCCGGCGCAGCTCCGACCCTACACCGCTGCCAAACGCCAGCGGAACGGCTCCCAGTAGCGCCGCCATGGTGGTCATCATGATAGGCCGGAAGCGCAGCAGGCAGGCCTGATAAATCGCCTCTTCCGGCGGCTTGCCCTCCTTGCGCTCGGCGTCCAAGGCGAAATCGATCATCATGATGCCGTTCTTTTTGACGATGCCGATCAGCAATATGATACCGATCAACGAGATCACGCTGAAATCCTGGTTGAACAGCGACAGAGACAGCAGCGCGCCGACGCCGGCGGAAGGCAGCGTGGAAAGAATCGTAATCGGATGGATGTAACTCTCATACAACACCCCGAGCACGATGTAAACCGTCACCAGCGCGGCCAGAATCAATACCGGCTCGTTCGCCAGGGACGCCAGAAACGCCTCCGCCGTGCCCTGAAATGCCGCCTGCACGCTGGCCGGCATGTTCATTTGGTCTTTCACGCGGTTTACGGCGTTCACCGCGTCGCCCAGCGATCCGTCCGGCGCCAGGTTGAACGACAAGGTAATTACCGGGAACTGCCCCTGGTGATTCACGGTGATCGGCGCGCTGGTCATCTCCAGGTGGGTGAAGGCGCTGAGCGGCACCTGGCCGCCATTGGGAAACGTCGTGACGGATTGCGGCGTGACGCCAAATACGCCGCTGGACGCGATCGCCCCATTGAGTACGCTCGACGCCGTGGAGGCGCTACCCAGCGAGGCCGAGGAGCCGCTCTGCGGCCCGAACGTCTGGGTGGCCGACGATCCCCCGGAAACCAGCCCCGCCGCACTGGACGAAGCCCCCATTCCCGTCCGGATGTACAGGTCGCGCAGGTTCAGCGGAGTCTTTTCAAATCCGGGCTGCACTTCCAGCACCACGTGGTATTGGTTTAATTGCGTAAACATGGTGGACACCTGGCGCTGGCCGTAGGCATCGTAAAGCGTCTGGTCGATTTCCGACGGAGTGATTCCCAACCGGTAGGCGGTCTCCCGATCGTACACCAGCATCGCGCGCAGCCCCAGCACCTGCTGATCGCTGGCCACGTCGCGCAACTCCGGAAGCTGCTTGAGCTTCTCGATCATTTGCGGCGCATAGCGATTCAGCTCGTCCGCGTTGGCGTCTTCCAAAGTGTACTGGAACTCCGTGCGGCTCACGCGGTCCTCTACGCTGATGTCCTGCACAGGTTGCATAAACAACGTGATTCCCGGCACCGCCGCCAGTTCCGGCTGCAGACGCCGGATCACGTCGCTGGCCGTGATGTGGCGGTCCCCCAGCGGTTTCAGATTGATCTGAATACGCCCGCTGTTCAGCGTGGTGTTGGTGCCGTCGATCCCGATGAACGAAGACAGACTGTCCACCGCCGGATCCTGCACGATGATCTTGGCCAGCGCTTGCTGTTCGTTGGACATTTCGCCGAACGACACGGTTTGCGCCGCTTCGGAGATTCCCTGGATGACCCCCGTGTCTTGAATCGGGAAAAATCCTTTGGGAATCCGCAGGAACAACAGAATAGTCACTACCAAGGTGGCTACCGCCACCAGCAGCGTAATGGTCTGGAAGCGCAGCACAAACTGCAATGTTCTGCCGTAGAATGCGACGATGCCGTTGAATCCCCTCTCGGAAAGCTCGTAGAAGCGGCCCTCGCTCCCCTTTTCTCGGTGTTTCAACAGCTTGGAGGCCATCATGGGCGTCAGCGTCAGCGAAACCACCGCGGAAACCAGGATCGTCACGCTCAGGGTCACGGCAAATTCACGGAACAGCCGGCCTACGATATCGCCCATGAACAACAGCGGGATCAGCACCGCAATCAGCGAGATGGTCAGCGATATGATGGTGAACCCGATCTGCGCCGAGCCGCGCAGCGCCGCCTTCATGGGGGTCTCGCCTTCCTCGATATAGCGGGTGATATTCTCGATCATCACGATGGCGTCGTCCACCACGAATCCCGTGGAAATGGTCAACGCCATCAAGGTCAGGTTGTTCAAGCTGTAGCCCAGCAGGTACATCACGCCCAGAGTGCCGACCAGCGAGAGAGGCACCGCCACGCTGGGAATGATGGTCGCCGATACATTGCGCAGGAACACGAACATCACTAGCACCACCAGCACCACCGTCAGGCCCAGTTCGAACTGCACGTCGGCCACCGACGCGCGAATGGTGTTGGTCCGGTCGGTCAGAATCCTCACGTGCACGGATTGGGGCAGGTTGGTGGTCAACGTCGGCAATAGCAGTTTGACGCGATCCACCACCGCGATGATGTTGGCGCCCGGCTGCCGCTGAATGTTCACGATCACGGCCGGAACGTCGTTCATCCAGGCGGCTTGGCGGACGTTTTCCGTGTCGTCCACCACATTAGCCACATCCGTCAGTTTCACGGGCGCGCCGTTCCGGTACGCCACGATCATCGGCTTGTAGTCCGCGCTCGACAGCAACTGGTCGTTCGCGCCGATTTGATAGGACTGGTGCGTGCCGTCGAAATTCCCTTTCGCCTGGTTCACGTTGGCGGCTACGATGGCGGTGCGAAGGTCCTCCAGGTTGATGCCATAAGAGGCCATGACCGTCGGGTTGGCTTGAATCCGCACGGCCGGCTTCTGACCGCCGCTGATACTCACCAGGCCGACCCCTGGCAATTGCGAGATCTTCGGCGCCAGGCGCGTATCGGCGAGATCCTCGACGGCCGAGAGCGGCATGGCATCCGACGTCAGCGCCAGCGTCAGAATCGGCGTATCGGCCGGATTGGACTTGCTGTAGATTGGCGGCGTGGGAAGATCCACGGGCAGGTAGGTTCCCGACGCGTTGATGGATTGCTGGACTTCCTGTTCGGCCACGTCGATGTTCAGGCTCAAGCTGAATTGCAGCGTGATCACCGAACTGCCATCCGAACTGGTGGAGGTCATTTGCTGCAAGCCCGGCACTTGGCCGAACTGCCGCTCCAGCGGCGCGGTTACCGACGACGCCATCACATCCGGGCTGGCGCCGGGATAGAACGTGATCACCTGGATGGTGGGGTAGTCCACCTCGGGCAGCGCCGAAATCGGCAACTGCTTGTAGGCCACTATGCCGGTCAGCATGATCGCCACCATGAGCAAAGACGTGGCGATAGGCCGCAGAATGAATATCCGGGACGGACTCATCTAGCTTGCCTTGCGGGTCCCGCTGCCGCCATGCGCCGGCCGCCCGCCCGTGGGCGCGCCGCTGGCCGGGGCGCCGCCTGGGGCAGCGCCGCCTGCCGGGGAACTGGCGCCGCCTGGTGCTCCGGCGCCGGTATCGCCGCTCAGGTGCGCGACTACCTTGGTGCCTTCCTGGAGTTTGTCGACCCCGGTCATGACGATCTGGTCGCCGGGCTGCAAACCGGAAGCGATTTCGCTGTCGTTGCCTTCCACCGTGCCGATCTGAACCGTGCGCACCGTCACAGTCGAATCCGGCTTTACCAGGAATACGTAAGTACTTTGGGTGTTACGCTGGATGGCGGCGGTGGGCGCCAGCGTGACGCCCTGCTTCAACTGCACCAGCAAGCGCACGTTGACGAACTGGTTCGGAAACAGCTTGTAGCCGGGGTTGTCGAAGTTGGCCCGCCAACGCAGAGAGCCGGTGGTCGTATCGATCTGGTTGTCCACCGTAGCCAGATATCCGTGCGCCAGAAGGTTGGTCATAGAGCGATCGAACGCGTCCACTGGCAGCCGCTGCCCGGCATTCAGCTTTTGCAGAACGACCGGAACCTGATCCTCGGGTAGCGAGAAGATCACGCTGATCGGATCCATCTGGGTAATCACCAGCATACCGTTGCTGTCGGCGGCGTGTACGATGTTTCCGGGGTCCACCAGGCGCAGGCCCACGCGTCCCGAGATGGGAGACGCGATATGGCTGTAGGTGACGTTCAGCTTGGCGGTGTCGATCATCCCCTGGTCGGTCTTCACAATACCTTCGTCTTGCGTGACCAGGGCCTGTTGCGTGGCCAGTTGCTGTTCCGGAATGGCGTTTTGGGCCACCAGCGTTTTATAGCGCGCCAGATCGATGCGCGCGTTTTCCAGCAGCGCCTGGTCCCGAATCAGTTGTCCTTCCGCCTGCGTCAGGGCAGCCTGGTAAGGCCGCGGATCGATCTCGATCAGCGGAGCGTCCTTCCCGACGATGTCGCCCTCTTTGTAGTGGACTTCCATCAATTCTCCGTCTACCCGGCTCCTCAGCGTAACGGTATAGATCGGGGTTACGCCGCCGAGGTTCACTAAATAAACGGGGATACTTCCTTTGCGCGCTTTGGCCGCGACCACCGGTATGGCGCCGAAGCCTTTCTTCTGCGCTTGCGCGGCCGCGGCCGCGGCGCCGCCCGTGCCGGTGTTCTTTTTCGACCAGAAATAGTACGCGCCCGCCGCCACCAGGCCCAGAATCAGCAGCCATAACCAGACCCGGCTGGAATGCTTTGGCGCCCCATGTGCTTGCTTGGGCGGCGCCTGGTAGGGGCCCGGCTTGGTGAGCGTATCGGGGGCCGCCGGGTCGAGGGCGGACGGAGAATCCTGGTTCATATGTTCTTCAGTATAAGATGCTGCAAAGCAACGCGAATGTTACAGGCGCCCGGTGGCGCGCGCGCCGGCGAAAACCCTACTCGGCGCCCGCGCTTTTGGTTTCGGAACTCTGCCGGGAGCCGGCGTGGCCGCCGCCTCGCCGTTTGCGGATTGGGGCTGGCGCCACCGCACCGGAGGTAGTCGAGATTCGCGCGGAGAACCGCCAGCTCCCGGATGTGGCTGCCGCGCAGGATTGCCCGACGAAACGTTGCCGGGATGGGCTGCTGTTTAGGTACGGCCGGAAAACTCCGCCAAAACTATCGGTACCGCCAGCTCAATCCACAAACGATCCCCGACGATCCCTAGAACTTGGCCGGGCACACCTTGGAAAACTGTCCGCCCGGACTTCGCGGCCGTTCGATGCGCGCCTGACCGGCCGGCCCGTGCGCCATCATGGCAAAGGCAATTCCGTATTCGGAGGAGTCTGACTGGACTCGGATTTCTTCCCCCAATCGAGCCTTGCCGGCCCAGACAGGCGGGGCACTGGCGTACAGTTTCCAACTTAGTTCTACGGCTTCGAATAGTACTTGTAGTTTCTGCAATTCGTACAGAAGCGCCTAAATTACTAACCTGCTGGAACGAATCCCAAAAAAACTGCAAACTGGCCCATGAATGTGGGTTCGGCAGAGGTCGATTCCGGTCACAAGGCACATTCGTACTAGGACTCCAAACCATAGGAGGCAAGGTACTTGGCAACTTGCAGAGGCTCATTGACAACTGTAATAAAGTCGGCGATGATACAGGTTCAGCCACCACCGCGCGCCTGACCCGCGGAACTCAGAAAACAACAGTTCATGTGACAGAAAGGGCCGAAGGCTGCCCTGATCCTTACAAATAACACCTTAATAAACAGAGTGGACCGACGGTTTGAATATAAGAAATAAAAAGCGCTCGACCTATCGGGCATGAAATGCGGGGCTGCAATGAATTTGACTCGAAGCCGGACAAAAGTCGTCTATTTTCGCGTTAGTGAAGCGGAATTTGAAAGGTACATGGCATTCTGCCGGTCGCAAGGGGTGCGCAGCATATCGGACCTGGCGCGCTCCGGGCTGGAGATCCTGGTTGCCGAAGAGCGCGGCTATACTCTTTCCGGATTGACCGAGCGAGTGACCGCGCTGAGCGGATTGATTGCGGGATTGTCGGGAACGATCCAAGTCCTCACCGAAGTGGTGAGCAATAAGAAGCTGGACGCCGTGCTGGAAAAGGAACTGCAGAGGAACGCACGATGATCGAGGTTGCCTGGTACGCGGTCGCGGTGCGCAGCAATTTCGAACGGATCGTGGCCCAGAGCCTGCGCCAAAAGGACTACGAAGTTCTCTTGCCGGCATATGTGGCGAAGCGCCGTTGGTCGGACCGCACGAAGGTCGTCGAGTGCGCCCTCTTTCCGGGGTATTTGTTTTGCCGGATGGACCTGCGGCAGCGCGTGCCTTTGTTGAACACGCCCGGCGTAGCCTCGATCGTGGGCGTAGGCAAGTGCGCCGCGCCGGTACCGGAAAGCGAAATCGCCGCGATCCGGAAGATGATCGAGTCGGGTTTGCCGGTGGCGCCCTGGCCGTTTCTCAAGGCTGGGCAGTTCGTATACATCAATCGAGGGCCATTGGCCGGGGTGGAGGGTATGGTAATCGCCGCTAAGAATCGCAGCCGCCTGGTGGTATCGGTGGAGATGCTGCGGCGTTCCGTAACGGTGGAAATCGAGAGCGATTGGGCGCAGCCTTCGAAACCGGCTTACGCGATAGGCAGGGAGTGTACCGCGGCATGAGCGTGCTTCAAATTCAGGTCGGCAATTCGGCGATGTCGCCGCGCTCGATAATACGGGCGCTGTGGAAGTGGAAGGCGTTCATTGCGGTGCTGTGGGCGGCGGGCATCGCGGGCAGCTTGCTGGTGGTCTGCAGTCTGCCGCGGGTCTACATTTCGGACGCGCTGATTCTGGTGGAATCGCAAAAGATTCCGGAGAACTTCGTGGTGTCCACGGTGCAGACCGGACTGGAAGCGCGGCTCGACGAACTTAAGCAGCAAGTGCTCAGCCGCGAGCGGCTTTGGACCTTGATCCAGGAATTGAACCTTTATCCCGCGCTGCGAAAAACGCGCACGCGGGCGGAAACTCTGGAAGCCATGCGCCACGACATCGCCATCGGTCTGGAGCGGGGATGGAGCGCGAACCGGCCGGGCGCCTTCCGCGTGTCGTACCGCGCGTTTTCGCCGAAGGTCGCCGCCGAGGTCGCCAATCGGGTCGGCAACTTCTTCATTACCGAGAATCTGCGCGAACGCGAGCAGGAAGCCAACGGCACATCCCAGTTTCTGGAGAGCCAGCTCGACACCGCCAAGACGAACCTGCAGGAGCAGGAAGCCAAGCTCCGTGAATTCAAGACCACTTACAACGGTGAATTGCCCGAGCAAGAGATCGGGATGTTGGCGGCCAACGGACAGAACAAAGCGGAGTTATTGGGCATCCAGGACTCCATCGGGAGGGCCCAGCAAAACAAGCTGATCCTGGCCGGTTCGCTGGCGATGGCCGAGGACAGCGTCAACCGGCTGCGGGACCTGGCCCGGCGGCGGGCCACGCAGGATTCCTCCTCCACTTTGGCGGCCGAGCCAGGACAGCCCGCTCCGCAGGGACCGCGCGCGGACCTGGAGCGTGTGCGCGCCAAGCTTCGCGATCTTCGGCTGCGCTACCGGGACAGCTACCCGGACGTGCAGTCGCTGCTGCAGGAACAGGCGGGGCTGGAGAAGGCGGTGCACGATGAAGCGGACGCCAACGCGGGCGCTGCCGCGGCTTCCAATAACAAGAATGGGTCAACCGCGGCGCCCCCGGCCAATAGCGACCCTGCACTGGTGACCGAGAAAGAGAAGGCCGCCAGCCTGAAGCAGCAGATCGCTCTGACGGACCGCGAAATCGGCGAGCTTGAGAAGCGCCGGGAAAGGGTGTTGCGCGATGTCGGCGCCGTCCAAAGCCGGATGGACAAGCTGCCCATGCGGGAGCAGCAACTGGCCAGCCTGACGCGCGACTATGAAGCCAGCAAGGCGAACTACAAGTCGCTGCTGGACAAGAAGCTGGCGGCGGAAATGGCGGCGAACATGGAACGCTGGCAAAAGGCGGAACGTTTCGTGATGCTGGATGTCGCGCGCGTCCCGGAGAAGCCGGCATCGCCGAATCTGCCGGTGTTCATGGCCGGCGGAGTGCTGCTGTCGCTGGCCCTGGCGGCCGGCATCGCGTTTCTGTTGGAGACCGGACGGAACGTGTTTCTGGGCGAATGGGAACTGCCCGCCGGCACGGTGGTTCTGGGCAGGGTGCCAAAGATGCTGGTCGACAATCCGCAGGTCTGAGCCATTATGTATCTCGAGTCGTTTGGTCTGAAGAAAAAGCCCTTTAGTCTGACGTCGGATCCGTCGATGCTGTACTTCACGGATGCGCACCGCGAAGCGTTGGCGGTGCTATGTTACGGACTGCTGGAGCGAAAAGGACTGATCCTTCTGCTGGGGCACGCGGGCACGGGAAAAACGACCCTGCTGGCGCGCGCTGTTTTGGGGCTGCCTCCCAGCCGCGTCCAGTTTGCATCCATCGTCAACCCCACCTTCAGCAGCGCCGAGTTCCTGGAGACAGTTCTGTTGGGCCTCGGCATGCGCGAGGTTCCGGCCGGCAAGCCGCAGCGGCTGGCGCGCTTGGAGAAACACCTGCTGCAAACGCAGGCGGAAGGCAGGATCGCGGCCCTGATCGTGGATGAAGCCCATAAACTGAGCACGGAGGCGCTCGAGGAAGTGCGGCTGCTGGGCAACCTGGAAAGACGGTCCGAAAAGTTGCTGCAGATTATTCTCGCGGGCCAGAATGAGCTCGCCGCGACCATGAACCGCGACGATTGCGTGCAATTGAAGCAACGCGTGTCGCTGCGCGTGTCGCTGCGGCCTTTGGCGGCGGCGGAGGTTGGCCGGTATATCGCTTGCAGGTGGGCACGGGCCGGCGGCCGCCAGCGTGCGCCCTTCTCGCCGCAGGCCGTGGAACTCGCGGCCCGCGTGTCGCAAGGCATTCCCCGCCTGATCAACGTGGTCTGCGATAACGCGCTGATGGCGGCCTTTGGAGAGCAGAGCCGGGTGGTGGAGGCCAGTCACGTGAGCCAGAGTTGCGTGGAACTCGATTTGCTCGACGGCGCGGCGGAAGTCATCCAGGGTTCTGAACCGATCGACGATGTCCAGGCAATTTCGGCGCGAAACAAGCTAACTGCGTCCGGCCGGTAAGCGGCCGATTGAGTAGAGGTTGACACCATGGGCAAGATTCTGAATGCATTGAAGGCCGCCAACGGCGACATCCCGGAGCTGGTCCTGCAATGCCTGGACGAGGTACGCGAGGCGCCTGCCGCACGCGCGCCCGATGTGCGGCCATTCCACGGCAGGCGCGGCGCGGCGGCGTCTGTAGTGGAACCCATCTTCGAAATGCCTCCCGTGGTCCAATTGCCCCAACGCGTAGACCACGGAGATAGACCGCAACCGCCGCAGGAGTTCTGGCCCGATGCGCATGAGATGCAGGGAGTTCCCGGTCTGGCCGATGGGCAGGCGAAGCCCGGGATCCGGCAGGTGTCGTTTCGGCTTTCAGACTCCAGTCCTCTGCTATCGCCAAAACGAGAAGACCGCCGCGCCGCCGAGGAATACAGAATCGTCCGCACCAGAATCTTCCACCAGCTTTCGGGATCGTCGATCACGGTGGTCGCGAGTCCCGGCATGGGCGATGGAAAGACCGTCACGGCGGTGAATCTGGCGGCGGCGCTGGCGCACAAGAGCGAGGATAAAGTCATCCTGGTGGATGCGGACCTGCGCCTCTCCAAGGTTCATGAGCGCCTGGGCATACCCAGGGCGCCGGGTCTGGCGGAGGTGCTTTCGGGCGTGTGCGCGCTGGAAGATGCCATGCTCCGCGTGGAGCAATTGCCCAACTTCTATGTCTTGCCCGCCGGTCTGGCGGAGGGGAATCCGAGCGAGTTACTGGACTCCTCCAACTGGCGCGGGCTGCTGGCCCGGTTGCGGGAAGAGTTCCGCCGCACGATCGTGGACTCTCCTCCGGTGGAAGCCGTGGCGGACTACGATCTAATCGCCGCGCATTGCGACGGAGTGGTTTTGGTGGTGCGTCCCGACCACACCAGCCGGTCTCTACTGACGGGCGCCCTGGCCAAGGTAAAAGGCAAGCTGACCGGAGTTCTCATCAACGACGTGGAAGATTGGTTCCTCTGGAAGCGCGAAACGCCCAGCGACCGCTATTACCAGAACAGTTCGCGGAATAAAGAAGGACCTAAGGCGGCCAAGCCATGAACCTCCCGGGAAAAGCCCGCCCGCGGCTGCGGCGACTGTGGGCTGGCCTGTTGCAAGCCAGCGGATGTTTGTGGTGGGCGAAGCGCCAGTTGCGCCGGCGCGGGGCGGTGATGGTATTGACGTTCCATCGCGTCCTGGACGATGCCGAATTCCAGCTCACCTGCAGCCTGCCCGGTATCGTTGTGCGCCGCCGCACGTTCGAAAGCTTGAGCGCGCACGTAGCCGGGCAATACCAAGCGGTGGATTTCGCCCGGGCCATCGAACCTGCGGCAGGCAAGCTGCGCGTCATGTTCACATTCGACGACGGCTGGAAGGATAACTACACGAATGCGCTGCCAGTCATGCGCGAGAACCGCATCCCGGCGACGGCTTTTGTCTGTCCCGGGCTGATCGGACGCACACTTCCATTCTGGCCCGAGCTGATCGCTTCATTGCTGGGGAAGGCCTCCCCACCGGCTTCCGGCGCGGACATCGAGTCGCGCATAGAGACTTTGAAGACGTACTCCACGGAACGCCGCCAGGAGTATATCGCCCGGCTTTACGCGCTGCATGCGCCCGTCGACGGCCAACTGGAATACGATGGCGACCGGACCGTATCGTGGGACGACCTTCGGGAGATGTATGCGGCCGGTGTCACGATCGGCTGTCACACACATACCCACCAGATCCTGACGACGGTGCCCGCGCGGACCGCCCGGCGGGAAGTTTGCGACTCCAAACACGCCATAGAAGCGGCGTTGTACCGTTCCTGCGGCTTATTCGCTTATCCGAATGGGAACGCCTCCGCGGCCACCCGGCGGATGCTGGCGGAAGAGGGTTTCGCCGCCGCGTTCACCACCCAGAGAGGCGCCTGGACCCGCGATACGGATCGCATGGCCATCCCGCGGGTCAACGTGTGTGAAGCGAACGTGGTGGGCTGGACGGGCCGGTTCTCTCCGGCCATGTTCCAATACACCGTGTTCTGGCGGGCTTGGCGCGCGATGCGGGCCGAACGGCGGGTCGCGGTGAAAGCGCCCCCGGAGCCGGTCCTCAGCGAAGTCTAAGCCGAACCTGTCTTTCAATTCAGGAATAGAAGCACCCTGTGAACATTCTCCAGTTAATCAGCAGCGAGGGATACTACGGCGCCGAGAGCATGCTGCTGGCGCTGGCCCGGACGCTGCCGGCGCTCGGCTGTGGCAGCGTCGTGGGCGTCTTCCGCGATGGGCGCTCCCACCGCGGCGAATTGGAAACCCGGGCGGCGCAACTGGGTCTCCGGGTGGAGAGCGTGTTTTGCGCCGGACGATGGGACTGGAAGACCGTAGGACGCATCCGGAACTTAGTGGATGCGCACGGTGTGGATGTATTGCATACGCACGGTTACAAGGCCGATATCTATGGCGGCGCGGCGGCGTGGCCGGGCCGCGTGGCGTTGGTGGCTACGTGCCACAACTGGCCCAGCCGGCTGCCGGGCATGCGCGCCTACGCCGCGCTGGACCGCTTGGCGTTGCGGCGTTTTGACCGAGTCGCCACGGCGTCCGGCCCGGTAGCTGAAATTCTGCGCCGCTGGAAAGTTCCGGCGCACAAGTTGAAGACGATTCCCAACGGTGTGGACATGGAACCATTTCTCGAACCGGCGCCGTCTCTCCGCAAGGAACTGGGCGCCGGCTCCGGCCGGCTGGTGGGGTTCGTCGGGCGGCTCGTGCCGGACAAAGGCGGGGCCGTGCTGCTTGCCGCCGCACAGGCGGTGTTGGCTGTGTTTCCGAACGCGAAGTTCGTGTTTGCCGGCCAGGGTCCCGCCCGCGCCGCATGGCAAGCCCTGGCCCAAAAGCTGGGTATCGCTTCCCAAGTAGTGTTCGCCGGAAGCCGGGACGACATGCCCGCCGTTTACGCCTCGCTCGACATGGTGGTGCTGCCCTCCTTCAAGGAAGCGATGCCCATGTGTCTGCTGGAAGCGCTGGCCGCCGCCCGGCCGGTGGTCGCCACGGCGGTGGGCGCCGTCCCGAAAGTAATTGTTCCGGGCGTCACGGGATTGTTGTGCGAGCCCGGAGACGCCGACGCTTTGTCTACGGCTATCCTGCGCCTTCTCCGCGATCCGGAACTGGGACGCGCGCTGGGAAACCATGGGCGCGCGCACGTCGCGCGGCATTTTGCCGCCAAGGCGGTGGGCCGAAGTTACGTCGGCTTATATCGGGAAGCATTGCACGACCATAGGCGCCAGACCGGCGTTCCAGCCGTGTGGCAGCGGAGCCGTTTATGACCGGCGGGAATCCGTTACAGCTTACCATCGTCGTGGCCTGCCGCAACGAGCGGGGACACATTCGCCAGTTGCTCGATTCACTGCTGGCGCAGGATATGTCCGGCATGACATGGGAAGCGATTATCGCCGATGGCATGAGCGACGATGGCACGCGCGAAATTCTGCGGGAGTACGGTGCGCGCGATCCGCGGTTGCGCGCCATCGATAATCCGCGGCGCGTGGTATCGCCCGGACTGAACGCCGCCATTCGCGCGGCGCGCGGCGCCATCGTCATCCGCATGGATGCCCACACGGCCTACGCGCCGGACTATTGCAGGCGATGCGTGGCGGAATTGGAACGTACCGGCGCGGACAATGTGGGCGGTCCGGCGAGGACCCGCACACAAGGGACCCGCGCGCGCGCCTTCGCGGCCGCCTATCATTCGCCGTTTTCAACCGGCGCCAGGTTTCACGACGAGAATTACGAGGGCTGGATCGATACGGTGCCTTACGGCTGCTGGCGCAAAGAAACCCTGGAACGCATCGGCCTTTTCGATGAGAACCTGGTACGCAATCAGGACGATGAATTGAACTTGCGCTTGATCCGGGCCGGCGGGAAGATCTGGCAGAGCCCGCGGATCGTGTCCTGGTATTCGCCCCGCGCGACACTGACCGCTCTTTTCCTTCAATACTTTCAGTACGGTTTCTGGAAAGCGGCTGTGGTTCGGAAACACAGGTTGCCGGGCTCCTGGCGGCATCTGGCGCCGGTGGCGTTCGTGCTGGCCCATATCCTGCTGTTTGCGGTGTGCCTGGTCACGGCCGCCGCCTATCCCAGGGAATTCGCCGTAGCCGGACGCATGTGGCTGGCGCTGATCCTGGCATACGCCGCCGCCAATGCGGCCGCATCCGTTGCGGCAGCCCGGCATTCCGGCTGGGCCACCCTTCCCTATCTGCCGGCGGTGTTCACCGTGTATCACTTTTCGTGGGGTCTGGGCTTTCTCGCCGGATTCCGCTGGTTTCTTCCGGGCGCGGCGCAGCCGCTTACGAACAAGTCTTTCTTTACGCGAATTTCGCGTTGAATTTTGGAGGGCGGCCAATCTTGGCCGCTCTCGTGGCGCACGCACTCGTGCGTGCCGTGTCGGCACTCCTGCCGACACAGGCGAGCTTCGCTCGCCTTGGCCGGCTGAAAGCCGGCTGCGGACAGAATTGCCCGCCCTCCAGTTTGTGGAATTTTCCAAGTCTATGCGCAGGTTTGTCGACATCCTCGCCGCGTCGCTGGCGCTGGCCGCGTTGAGCCCGCTCCTGGCGGCTATCGTGCTAGCCGTCTTTATCTCGTCGCCCGGCAATCCCTGTTATGGCGGTTGGCGGGCAGGCTTGGATGGACGAAAATTCAAAATGTGGAAATTCCGCACCATGATACAAGGCGCGGCGAAGATGGGCCCCATCACCGGCAGGAACGACCCACGAGTCACGCCGCTGGGACGCATCCTGCGGAAGACCAAGCTCGATGAGCTGCCCCAGTTCTTCAATCTCTTGCTGGGCGATATGACACTGGTCGGACCGCGGCCGGAGTCGCCCGAGATCGTGGCGCTGTACACGCCCAGCCAGCGCGTGGTACTTGCGGTGAAGCCCGGCGTTACCGGAAAAGTACAACTGGACAGCGGCGACGAATCCGAGACCATTCCGGAAGGCGTCCGGGCGTACGACTATTACCTCACGCACTTAATGGATCGCAAGCTTCGCATGGATCTCGATTACCTGCGCGGCCGCACCGTCTTCACCGACGTCAAGATCGTGGTAGCGACTGCCGGCCTGGTGTTCCGCGCATTTGCCCGGCGTTAACCGCGGCATTTATTTTTATCGCATTTACCGAGGAGTTTCTTATGCAATCGGGCATTCAAGTACCCTATCACCGTCCCAGCATTGGGGACGAAGAGATCGACGAGGTGGTGCGCACGCTGAAATCCGGCTGGCTCACCACGGGTCCCCGGACGGCGCAATTCGAACAGGAATTCAGCGCATATGCCGGTGCGCCGCGCGCGCTGGCTGTAAACTCGTGCACCTCGGGCCTGCACCTGGCGCTGGCGGCGCTGAATATCGGACCGGGGATGGAAGTGATTACCACGCCCCTGACGTTCTGCGCGACAGTGAACACCATTATCCACACGGGCGCCACGCCGGTGCTCGCGGACGTGGGACCGGACGGAAATATCGATCCCGCGTCCATTGCGTCGCGGATCACGGACAAAACGCGGGCCATCGTCCCGGTACACTTCGCCGGCCTGCCGTGCGACATGGAAGCGATCTGGTTCCTGGCCCGGCGGCACGGGCTCGACGTGATAGAAGATTGTGCGCACGCCGCGGGCGCGTTGTACCAGGGCCGGCATGCCGGCGCCGCCCATGCACTGACCGGCGAACACAGCGCCGCCTCTGTTTTCAGCTTCTACGCCGTGAAGAATCTCACCACGGGCGAGGGCGGCATGGTGCTGACGCACGACGGGGAACTGGCCGACAGGATGAAGATTCTATCTCTGCACGGAATCGGCAAAAACGCTTGGAACCGTTACTCGGATCGCGGGAACTGGAGCTATGAAGTGCTGGAGTCCGGTTATAAGTACAACATGAGCGACATCCAGGCTTCCATCGGGATTCACCAACTGAGAAAATTGGAAGGGTTCATCGCAGCCCGCAGGCGGTTTGCGGAATTGTATAACAGCCTATTGGCGGACGTCGCCGAAGTGGAACCGCCGCCCGACAAAGCCGATTGCCGGCACGCCTGGCATCTGTACACGCTGCGCCTGAATCCGGAGCGGCTGGAAATCGGACGCGACGAGTTCATCGAGCAACTTAGGGAACGCGGCGTGGGGACCAGCGTCCATTTTATTCCCATCCCGCTGCATCCCTTTTTCGCGGCCCGCGCCAAGCTGCGGGAAAACCGTTGCCCCAACGCCCTGGATCTGTATCCCCGCTTGATTTCGCTGCCTCTGTTTCCGGCGATGACGGATGCCCAGGTAAATTACGTGGCGCACGCCATCCGGCAGATTGCCGAAAAATCGCGCAAGAAGAATTGGGCCGTCATGGCCGTGGCGGGCGACTAATCGCGCCTGTCTTAAATCGACAAGAAATGGTGGATCGCTGAAATGAAACCGGCAATCGTCGTCTCAAATGTCTTCCGCATAACGCTGCGCGTGATCGCCGACTTCCTCATTGTGCAGGTGGCCATGCTGGCGGCCCTGATGGCGGTAGCCCTGCAGTTCCAGGCGGGGTCCGAACAATCCGTCAGCCTGGGATTAGCCGAACTTCGCCACTATTACCTGGCATTGTTTTTGCCTCTCTCGATTCTATTCCCCGGCTTCTATGCGCTGAGCGGCCTGTACACGGCTTCCCGTACATACAGCAAAGCGCTGGCGCTGCGCCGGGCCGCATCCAGCGCCGGTATTGCGGCGCTGGGCATGTTATCCGCCAGCTTTCTGCTGCCTAACTCGGAGACTCTGCCGCGCATGGCCGCTCTTATATTCTCGGTGCTGGCGATCGTCGGCACGCCGGGGATCCGCTGGCTGAAACACACTCTGTTTGAGCATGAGAAGGCCGACCGTCAGGCGACAGTGCCGCGCGGCGAACAGGTATTGGTCGTGGGCGGTGCGGGCTACATCGGATCGATTGTCGTCCGTAAGCTGCTCAAACGCGGATTCCGCGTGCGCGTCCTGGATAGTCTGGTCTACGGCGCATCGGCGATCGAAGAGATGCTCGATCATCCGCGGCTGGAGTTCATGCGGGGCGATTGCCGCAACATCCAGGACATGGTCGGCGCCATGCGCGGCGCCGGCGCGGTGATCCATCTGGCCGCCATCGTGGGCGACCCGGCTTGCGACCAGGACCACAAAACCGCGCAGGAGATCAACTATGCCGCCACCCGGATGATGATCGAAATCGCCAAAGGCGAACAAGTCCAGCGCTTCATCTTCGCTTCAAGCTGTAGCGTGTATGGCGCATCCGAGCAGGTTATGGACGAGAACTCCCAGGTGCAACCTATCTCCCTTTACGCCGATACCAAGGTCGACTCCGAGCAAGCTCTGCTGGCTGCCGCCAACGGCGGCTTTCATCCCACCATTCTGCGTTTCGCCACCATCTTCGGGTTGTCGCCGCGGCCGCGTTTCGATCTGGTGGTGAATCTGCTCACGGCCAAGGCCCTGAAAGAGAAGGTTGTCACCATCTACAACGGCGAACAGTGGAGGCCGTTCTTGCACGTCGCCGACGCGGCCGCGGCGATCGTGCGCGTCCTGGAATCGCCCGTGGCCCTGGTAGGCGGTCAGATCTACAACGTCGGCGACAGCCGGCTGAACTACACTTTAACGGATGTGGCCGCCAAGCTAGTCAAGTTCTTCCCCCGTACTCGCGTGGAGCACGTCGAGAATTCGGACCGCCGCAGTTACCGCGTCTCATTCGAGAAGATCAAAGGCCATCTCGGTTTTAGCTGTTCCAAGAGCCTGGAAGATGGGATCTACGAAATCAAGGCCGCCTTTGAAAGCGGACAGATATCGGATTACGGCGCGGCCTTGTACAGCAACGTCAAGTATTTGAAGCAACACGGCAGCCCGCGGCAGACGGACCCGCTGGGGTCCCAGGTAATGGCGGCGCTGGCGCAGAAAGCGTAAAGGTTGAACTGTAGGCTAGCATGCCACCGCTAATATCCGTCATTGTTCCGGCGCTGAACGAGCAAAACGTTATCGCAAGGTGTCTGGCTTCCTTAAAACAACAGAAGCTGCCATCGGCGTGTTTCGAAGTGATCGTGGTGGACAACGGATCGACGGATCGCACCACCGAGGTCGCGCGAAGTTTCCGCGGGTGGCTGCCCCTCACCGTGCTGGAGAGAAGCGGCGTCCGGATTTCGGCTCTCCGCAACTTGGGTGCGGCAATGGCCAAGGGTGAGTTTCTGGCTTTCCTGGATGCGGATTGCGTGGCGCCGCACCACTGGCTGCAGCAGTTAGTCGATCTCCTGCGCGCGGACAGTTTCCGCATTATCGGCGCGCAATACCGTATCCCCGCCGACTCCTCCTGGGTGGCCAAGGCCTGGTATGGCGATTTGTGGCGCTTGAAAGACGGCCCGGTGTCGTACGTGCCTGGCGGAGACCTGGCGGCCGGCCGCGAGTTATTCATGAATCTGGGCGGCTTCGACGAGAGTATCGTCACCAGTGAAGACACCGAATTCTGCGAACGGGCGGCCGCATCGTCGGTGCCGGTGTTAGCCATACCCTCGCTGAGTGTCGTGCACTTAGGGACACCCCAGACGCTGGAAGGATTCTATCGAAAGCAGTCCTGGCACGGTGTTAACGTCCACAGAGTCTTCCTGCGCGACATCCTGCACTCGAAGTCCCGCAAGGCGATGCTTTTCGCCGTGTATATGCTGGCCGCCATCGTCGTAGCTATCGCCGGCGTCTGCGTGGGCGCGGTCGCCGGTCACGCCGCGGCAACGCTGGCGGGTGCGGCCGCGCTCCTGTTGGGCCCGGCGGCGCTGGCTCTGCTGGCGTGCAAGGAGCGCAGGAACTGGCGCCCATTGCTCCCGCTGACCGTTTTATATGGCGCGTACGGACTGGCCCGCGCCATGTGCCTGCTGGGTGTCGGCGGCGGACGCAAGCCGCGTAGCGCAGGCGGTATCGGACCGCGGACCGGCCCGGCTACCGAACTGCTCGGCTAATTCCGGGTAAGACGCTGCTATGTCACTCCACTTCGGCGCCGAAGGATCCCTGGGGTCGCTCCTGTACATCGGGGCTATTCTTGCGGTATTCGCCAGCATCTTCTGGAGGCCGGTGGCGGGTATCTTCTATCTCGCGCCACTGATCCCGCTGCAGACGATGCGCTATCGCCTCAACGGCTTTCCACTCGGCGCCAGCGCGGTTACCATTGTTCTGATCGCCGTCGCCATAGGCGTCATGCGGCGAAAAAAGCCGGTTTTGCCGAAGACCCCGTGGACCGTTCTCATCGGCATTTATGCGGTGTTTACGTTTCTTTCCCTGATACTGGGCTCCTTCTACCTGGGCGCGCCGCTTCCTTTCCCGGGCAGCGAGAGGTTCTCCGTTTGGGCCGATTACATGATGATGCCGGCGCTGCTGCTGTTGGTAGCGGCGGTCGAACCCAGCCGGCTGCAGATGAAAGGCATCGTCGTCATGATGTGCCTCGCGGTGTTGGCGCTCGACCGTAACTTTCTGAGTACGGTCTCGGGCCGCGATTTCTCGGCCTTCTCATACGACCTGCGCGACGCCGGCAGCATGGGTTATGCGGGCATCAACGGAATGGCCGCTTTCGAGGCGCAATTCGTCATGTTCTTGCTGGCGCTGGCGGCCTTCGAAAAGAACCTCTTTATCAGGTTGGCATACTGGACCCTCAGTGGGCTTTCGGCGGTCTGCCTGATGTATAGCCTGTCGCGCGGCGCCTATGTGGCGATCCTGGCGGGCTGGCTGTTTCTAGGCCTGGCAAAGAAGCGATGGATGCTGGTAGCCCTGGCCGCTTTTGTTTTCACGTGGACCGCACTGGTGCCCAACGCCGTCCGGGAACGCGTCACTATGACGTATGAAAGCGGCGGCCTCGATCACTCTTCCGAAACCCGCGTCACGCTCTGGGAAGACGCCATGCAAGTGTTTGACGCCAACGTCGTCCTTGGATCCGGATTCAACACTTATGCCTACATGCACCGGGTGGGCAATTACGAGGACACGCACAACTTCTTTTTGAAGCTGTTGGTGGAAACGGGCATCTTCGGACTGGGGCTTTTTCTTTGGCTGCTGGGCAAGACTTTTCGCGTGGGACTGGCGTTCTCACGCCGCGCGAAAGACCCTTTCTATGCATCCCTGGGACTCGGTTTGGCGGCATGGTTAGTCGCGGCTTTCGTCGCGAATCTGTTCGGCGATCGTTGGAACTTTCTTCAGGTTTGCGGTTACTTGTGGGTCATTGCTGGCATGGTCGCGCATGCGCTGAGAGTGGAAGCCGCCGATCCCGGGGAAGGCGATGCCGCGGAAGATATCGAAGCGGCGTTGCTGGACGACGCGGTGTTGGCCTAACTGCAAGGATATACCCGCATGGACTTATCCCGATCGGTCGCCGGCGAAATGAAGAAGCTGATCCAGCACTCCTCCCACTATCTGGCGGGTTTGTTCGGCGGCTTAGCCATCGGTTTCATTTCGTTTCCCATCTTCACCCGGATATTCTCGGTCGCCGACTACGGCATGATCGATTTTATCCAGAAGATCCTACTGGTGCCTACCGCTCTGTCGAAGGCCGGGATGCAAAACTCGGTGCTGCGGTTCTATAACGAGAAGGAATTCTCGGCGAACCGCCAGGCGGCAAGGAGCTATTACTCGACCATGCTTTTCGGCGTGGGAGCCATGGCCGTGGCCACCACCTTGGTCTTCCTGGTGGCGGTGAAGCTCCTGCTGAAGCAGTTTATCGATGGCCCGCTGGCAACCCTGCTCTGCTTCGCGTCGGCGTTGATCCTGCTGCGCGCTATAGAATCCATTCTGCTGTCGTTCCTGCGCATCGAGGAACGCACGGCGGCATACAACGCGGCGCAAGTACTGATGAAAGCGGCGATGGTCGGCACCGTCTGTGCCTTCCTGCCATGGATCGGGCGTTCCGTCCGGACATTCTTATCCGGCACGATGGTTGCCGAGCTCGTGTTCGTGCTGGTGCTGGTATTGTGGCTATTCCGCCGGCGGCTGCTGACTGCCGTCAGCTTCGACCGCGCGCTGTTCCGGTCGGCGGTCGGATTCGGCTTGCCGTTGGTATTCTACGAATTAGCCGGCGTCATTCTGCTAACAGCCGATCGTGCACTGGTGCGGTATTACTTGGGCGCTGAAGCGCTAGGTTATTACTCGGTCGCGTATGGTTTGTCACAGTACGTCAACGATTTGATGACGGTGCCTCTGGGACTGGCCATTTTGCCCATCTATCTTCGGCTGTGGACCGCGGAAGGCCGCGCCAGGACCACGGAATTCCTGCATGTCTCACTGGACTTCTATCTGATGGCCGCGGCCGGCATCTACATGCTGGTGACTTTGGGATCGCATGACGCATTGCTGCTGCTCGCGTCGCCGAAGTATCTTGGCGCGGACCGGCTGATTCCATACCTTGTCGGCGGTCTGCTGATCTATACCACGCATGTGTTCCTATGCGCGGGCCTGCTCATTCAGAAGAAGACGGGCATCATGGCTTTGGCGCTGATCTGTTCCACGGCGCTGAATGTGGTCTTAAACTGTTTGCTGCTGCCGCGGCTTGGCCTGCAGGGTGCGGCGGTCGCGCTGCTGCTGACGCATATCGTAACGATTCTGTTGTTGTGGCTGGCGTCGTCTCGTATCTTGCCGATCGGCGTGCGCGCCGGGGCGCTGGCGAAATACGGGGTCTCCGGCGTGGCGGCCTGGGCCGTAGCGTCCCATATCGCTCTCCAGTCGCACTTGCTGAATGCTTTGTCCCGGTGCGCGGCGGGCATGGCCATCTATGTGGGCGCGCTCTTCCTGTTGGATGCCCGGGTGCGTTCCTTGCCATCCTATCTGCTGCGCAGCCGGCGCGGCCAGTCCGATGACGCAGCCCTCGCCGGCGAGGCGCTTTTCACTGAGATCGCCGAGGAACCGGAGGAGGTGTGCAAGTAATGCCTCGTGTCAGTGTCATCGTGCCGGCCTATAACGCGGCAGCCTATCTGCCCTACGCCATAGACAGCGTGCTCGCGCAAACCTATCCGGATTGGGAAATCGTGGTCGTGGACGACGGCAGCACCGATCATACCAGCGCGGTCGTGAATTCCTACCGGCCCAAGCTGCGGGAAAAGCTGCGGTACATCCATCAGGCCAACCGGGGCCTGCCGGCGGCCCGGAACACCGGCATTCGCGCGGCTCGCGGAGAGTTGATTGCGCTGCTTGACGCCGACGACGTGTGGCTGCCGCATCGCCTGCGCCGCGGCGTTGCGGCGATGGATACCGATGGCGGCATCGGCCTGGTGCACGCCCGGGTCATGCGCATCGACGCGCAAGGAAACATTACCGGACACCTTGGTGTAGAAACCAAGTACATGTCCGGAAGAATCGCGCGTCATATCTATACACGGCGCGCCCACATTGTTTGTCCCACTGTCATGTTCCGGAGAAGTTGCCTGGAAACCGCGGGCTGGTTCGATGAAGCCATGCAGGCCACCGAAGATCGCGACCTTTGGTTCCGCATTGCGTTGCGCTACAGGGTGACGTTTATCGACGAAGTGCTGGCGTATTACCGGCTTTCGCCATCGTCCATGACTTCGAACCTGGACCGGCTGCTCAAGGGTCAATTGTATTTCGTCGCCAAACACTATAAGTCCGGCACCGCGACACGCGTGGAGCAGCTTCAGGCTTTGGGAAACATCTACAGGGAATTGGGCGATTCGCTATTCCGGGGCGGGGCAGTCACGAAAGCCATTGGCAGCTATTTTCGGGCAGTAGGTTATAATCCCTTGAGCGTGCCCAACGTATACATGCTTATCCGGGCGATAATGGACCCGGTGGTCCGGGTCTGCGTCACTGCGACCCGGCTGAACGGCGCGGGAATGTAAAATGCGGAAACTGATGGCGGCATGCGCCGCGTTTGTGAGCGCAGGGGCGTGCTGGGGCGCATCCCCCGTCGTGTTCTTTACGGATCTGGCGGGCGGGCCGAAATCCGGAGGCCAGAACAACGCGGGCGCCTTCGTCACCATTTACGGCAGAGATTTTGGCGCTACGCGCGGATCCGCGTCGGTTTCTGTCGGTGGCGGCCCCGCGGGCGCATACCCCATGTGGACCGATACCAAGATCGCCATCCAACTGGGCGCCGCGGCAGCCACCGGCGACATCGTAGTGCACACGGCCGCGGGAGCGTCCAATGGGGTGCCGTTTACGGTGCGACCGGGTAAGATCTATTTTGTAGCTACCGGCGGCACCGATAGCGGCAGCGGGAAGTATAACTCGCCGTGGCTGACACTGATGCACGCGCGGGACACCATGCAACCCGGAGACATTACTTACGTGATGAATGGCGTAGCACAGACCGGCGACGATGGCTCGGGCTGGCAAACCTCGCTGTTGCTGAGCGCGGGCGGGACGGCCACGGCGCCTATGGCATTCGTCGTATATCCCCAAGCCGCTGCGGTCATTGGCAGTAACAACGGCCCCCCGGCCGGCGTCCGGTCCGCGCCCAGAGGCGGCGCTTACCCGAATTACTGGGTATTCGCGGGATTCACGCTGCGCGGCCAGGGCGCGGCCATGGCGCTTTGGGGCAGCACCGGCTGGCGGATTGTGGGGAACGATTTTTCGTGCCCTAGCGGCGACGGCGCCGGGGCCTGCATGGATACCGTCGAATCTTCTTCGCTGGCGTTCTACGGAAACAATGTACACGATACCGGGATCGCCACGGCTTCGGCGCTATATCATGGCGTTTACTTCGGCACCGACAGCAGTCACTTGGATATCGGGTGGAACACCATCGCCAACGTACACGGCTGCCGCGGCATCCAGGTTCATTCGACGCCACAGAGCGGCGAGCCCGCCTCCGGCCAGAACCAGTTCGACATCAAGGTGCACGACAACACTATTCACGACACGCAGTGCGACGGTCTGATTCTCGATACCATCGATCCCTCCAAAGGGCCGATTTCCGTATACCACAACGTCATTTACAACGCCGGCCAGGGCCCCAACAATCCCGATCGGAGCGGCGGATGGTCTTGTATCTACGTTCCAGGGTCCACCGAACGTGGCTCGAAAGGCTCTGGTATGGTGGATATCTACAACAATACCCTATATGCCTGCGGAACTTTCGGCAGCCCGCCGTATGGCAATGCCAACGCCGCGATCGTCTACGGAGGCGGCAGCGCCGCTGTCTTTTTGCGCGTTCGCAACAACATCCTCTGTCAGACCTCCACAAAGCTGTTCCCTTCAGGCGTCCCTTATCTGGTGGTTTGGAATCCGTCCACGCGCGCGGTCTGTGCGGACGCCGCCAATTGCTCCTGGATACAAGGATCCAACAATCTGTTCTATGGCAGCGGCGCCGCGCCCCGCAACGCCAACATCGGAGGCTCGGTGAATACCGACCCGAAGTTTGCCGATGTGTCTCAACGGGACTTTCACTTACAATCCAATAGCCCGGCACATAACAGCGGCGGCGGTATCGGCGCTTTCGAGTTCACGCCGGACGGCGTCTTGAAGGCCTCCAACTAAGTGGCATCGAAGCTACTCTGCGCGTTGGCACTGGCATCCCGGGTTTTGTGGGCGCAGCCTCCCGTCCTGTTCTTCAGTGACATCGCCAGTGGACCCAACACTGGCGGAGAAAACGGGAACGGCGCCTATGTCACGCTTTACGGCAACTATTTCGGCGCCGCCCAGGGTATTTCCATCGCGACCGCCGGCGGCGGGGTCATGGTCAATTGCAAGACCTGGGGCGCGCCATGGCTCTGGTATCGGAAGATTGCCTGCCAGCTTGGGCCGGCCGCCGCGAGCGGCGAACTCGTGGTTACGGTGGATGGCCAGTCTTCCAACCCGCTGCCATTCACCGTCACCGCCGGCAACATCTACTTCGTCTCCACCGCCGGCAGTGACAACAATTCCGGTAGCTTCGCGGCGCCGTGGGCCACCCTGCTGAATGCGCGCAACGTCATGCAGCCCGGCGATATCGCTTACGCTTTGAATGGCGTGTCACAGTCGACCGACGACGGCACCGGCTGGGACTCCGCGCTGCTGCTTTCCGGCGGCGGCCAAGGGAATTGGTGTTCCGCCTCCGGCCCGCCGCGCGCCATAGTCGCCTATCCCGGCGCCACGGTCACCATCGGCAATCCCACCGGCGGCTCGCCGGATTTCGGCCTGCGCACCAGCGACTGTCAAGGCAACTATATTTTCGCCGGGATTAGTTTTCGCGGCCAAGCTCCCGCGCAGCCGGGCAGCGGCGCCAACTACCGGTTTGTCGCCGGCGATATCACCTGTCCCTACACCCAGGGCGGCGGCGGCGGCGCCTGCTTCGGGACCTCCCAAGCGAGTTATATCTACTTCTACGGGAACCATGTCTATAACGCCGGCACGGCGAATGCCTCCGCGCTGTTCCAGGGCGTGTACTTCTCGACCGACAGCAATTACGTAGACATGGGTTGGAACCTGGTGGAGTATGTGCACGGCTGCCGCGGAGTGCAGGTGCATTCCTCGCCGCTCGGCAGTGGCGGCCCTTCCGACCCGACCGGTCACGATCAGTACTCCATTTCGATTCACGACAACACCATCCACGACACCCAGTGCGACGGCATCGTCGCCGACACCGTGGATCCTTCGCAAGGGCCGGTCTCCATCTATAACAACGTCGTCTATAACGCCGGCGCCGGTCCCAATAACCCGGAACAAACCGGCGGCTGGAACTGCATCAATATACCCGGCGGCACGGAGAACGGTCCGAACGGCAGCGGCACGGTGGAGGTCTTCAATAATACTCTCTTCGCTTGCGGTACGTTCGCGAATCCGCCTTACAGCAGCGATAACAATGGAATCGCGGAGAATGGCGATGAGCCGGAGGGCGCTCCGGCTATCTACGTCCATATCCGCAACAATCTGATCTATTCGGTGGCCACGGCTCTTTACCCGTCCGGCGTTCCCTATTTCGTCGCCTGGAACCCGGCGACGGGCGAGTTATGCGCGAATACCGACGATTGTCCGTGGCTCTACGGAGCTAACAATCTGCTGTACGGCGCCGGGCCCCCGGTGACGGACCTGACTGAGATCTTGGGGTCGCTGAATCAAGATCCGCTGCTGGCCAACACTGCGCTCTACGATTTGCACCTCACAACCGGCAGCCCGGCAAGCCATGCGGGATCCGTTATCGGCGGCCTTGCCGTGTTTGGCATCGACAACACAGGGCGCGACCACGACGGTCTTCCGCGGCCGGCGATTCCCGCGATAGGGGCTTATGAGCTACCCGACACCACCGGGATAACATTTGACGTCAGGTTGGCCACCGCGGGGCAGATTGAGCCGTTCGCCGCGGATTCGATTGTCTCGGCGTACGGCGCCAATCTGGCCGCCGGCACCGTCCAGGCGAGTCTACCGCTCGAAACCACGCTGGATGGCACGACGGTAACTCTTACCGATGCGGCCGGCGTGGCGCGGGCGGCGCTGCTGTTCTATGTATCGCCAACGCAGATCAACTGGGAGATCCCGGACGGCGCGGCGCCCGGCACAGCCAATGTCACTATCGCAAATGTAGCTGGAACGAGCCAGAGCGGCTCAATCCAGGTAGGCGGCGCTTCGCCGGGTTTGTTCGCGTTGAACGCCGCTGGGCTGGCGGCCGCCTGGGTGCTACCTGTTATTTCCGGCGTCGCGCAAAATCCGCAGGCTGTATACCAGTTGAACTCGACCGGCGTGGTTCCCTTGCCGATTAATCTGGGGCCTCCAAGCGAACAGGTCTATCTTGAACTGTACGGCACGGGCATCCGCCATGCGCAGGATGTGACCGCCACCGTGGGCGGAGTGAGCGTGCCGGTCTTGTATTCCGGAGCGGCGCCTGGATTTGCGGGGGAGGATCAAGTGAATATCGGACCTCTGCCGCAATCGTTGGCCGGCGAGGGCAGCGTGAACATCCTGCTGACCGCGGACGGACTGGCGGCCAACACCGTCAATGTGACGATTCAGTGACCCGGCCGTACTTAGTGGGTACTAGGATCGACGCCATGGGAGGCTAAGTACCGGGCAACTACCTGGTACGCATTGACAAATGTAATAGGTTTGAACGATGATACAGTTTCAGCCAATCCTCGCGTTAGTACCGTCAACTCAGGAAGACCACCTCGTGTGACAGAAAGGGCCGAAGGCTGCTCGGAAACCCAAAGCCTTGGGGGGCGGGATTTATCCCGCGCGGGGCTTTAGCCCCGCTGGCCGAGCTTCGCTCGCCCCAGGAGCGGGCCTGCGAGGCCCGCGCAGGCTGCGAGCCTGCCCCACTTTACAGAAGCCATATGCAAGCGATCTCCATCGGTTATCACGATATCCTCGACGAAGGGCGGCATCCGCCAAACGACGGCTCACGCCACGGCGGCCGGTACAAGCTGGATCGGGACCACTTCCGCGCGCATATGGATTCGATCTGGCGTAGCGTGGACCCTGCGTCGGTCCGGGTAATCGATCGCGCCCGGCAGTGGCGGAGTGCGGCGCCCCTCTTCCTTACCTTCGACGACGGCGCTGTCAGCTCGTACACCATCGTCGCCGGGGAACTCGAAAAGCGCGGCTGGCGCGGACACTTCTTCGTAACCACCGACTGGACGGGCCAGCCCGGATTCCTCGACCCCCAACAGATCCGCGAATTGCACGCCCGCGGACACGTCGTCGGCAGTCACTCCTGTTCGCATCCGGCGCGCATGTCGAAGCTGAGCTGGGCGGAATTGCTGAGAGAGTGGAAAGAGAGCTGCGCGAAGTTGAGCGATATTCTTCAGGAGCCGGTAGTCACCGCTTCGGTAGCCGACGGATATTACTCGCGCAAGGTCGGTAAGGCCGCCGCCGCGGCCGGCATTCAGGTCTTATTCACCTCCGAACCCAGTGCCAACGTATCGACCGTGAATGCGTGCTTGATCCTGGGCCGTTACTCGATCCAAAGTCACACTCCGGCCGGCGTATCCGGCGCCATCGCCGCGCGGAATTGGTGGCCGCGGCTGCGCCAGGCCATACTTTGGCAGGCCAAGAAGCCGGTTAAAGCCTTGGCGGGCGAATCGTACTTTACTATCCGCCGCCTGTTGCTGTCGCGCGGCATGGAATCCGGCGCTAACTGACAACATGACGTACCTGCAGCCGGTCTTTCCCTGCCTGCTCCTGTTGGCGCTGATCCAGGTGATCCGTTACCGCCGGTCTTTGCCGTCGCCGGCCTTTCGCGGTCTGGCGCTCGCACTGGTGGCCGTCTTCCTGGCCTCCTGGGAGCCGGCCGCGTGGTTGTTTTCCCGCTGTCTGGAAGGGCGATATCCGCCGCGCGAGTATCCCACGGGCGATGCGCAGGCGATCGTCGTGCTGGCGTCGGCCGTCTATCCGCCGAGCCCGCCGATGCCGGCTCCACGCGCGGGCGCCGACACGTATGAACGCTGCCAGTACGCCGCTTGGCTGTTCAAACACTGGAAGCCGCTGCCCATCGTGGCCAGCGGAGGCGGAGGTTTCGTGGATAGTCCACCCTACGCCTTCGCCATGCGCGAGGCGCTCGAGCGCGAAGGAGTTCCAGCATCGGCGATCTGGCTGGAAGATCGTTCGCGCACTACGCATGAGAACGCCGAATATACCGCTGCCATTCTGCGCCGGAAGGGTATCCGCCGCATCGTGCTGGTGACCGATGCGTATCACATGCTACGCGCCGACGCGTGTTTCCGAAAGGAGTCGTTCACGGTCATACCGGCCGCCTGCGGTTATCGGACCTACCACGACTTTCAATTTAGCGACTGGCTGCCCGGTTGGGAACCTATCGCCTGGAACGAGGATGCCGTGCATGAGTCCGTGGGACTGGTCTGGTACCGGTTGCATGGGTGGATTTAGCGCATGACCCAACTAATTTCACATCCGGCGCCCCTCGCGGGGAGAGCGGTGCCGCCGGCCGGCAGCCCCGTCCACATCCTCTATCTCATCGACGTCCTATGGGGACTCGGGGGCGCCGAAGGCGTGTTGCTGCGCATCCCGAAATTGCTGCCGCCGGATCGCTATCGCTGCACCATCGCCACCTTCCGTCTGCGGCCATCCGCGCCGATTTTCGGCCAGCTTCCGTGCCCGGTACGGGAGTTTCCGGTGAGCCGGGTCTTCGGCATGGGCGCCCTCCGCGCGGCGCTCGATCTGCGTCGGTTCATCCGCTCCGAGCGCGTACAGATCGTCCACACTTTCTTCGAATCGGCGGACCTGCTGGGCGGTCTGGTGGCCAAGCTGAGCGGCGTTCCCGTGGTCGTCTCCAGCCGGCGCGACATGGGCATTTTGCGCTCCACCAGGCATCGCGTCGCGTACCGCCTGATGAGCCCGCTGTTCAGCCAGGTGCAAGCCGTTTCCGGCGCCGTTCGCGCGCAAACCATCCGCGCCGACCGGATCGATCCGAACAAGGTAGTCACCATTCCCAATGGAATTGAAATCGAGAAGTTGGCCGCCGCCAACGGCTCGCCGGCTTTGCGCCACTCGCTCGGTCTCGAGGACGCTTTACCGCTCATCGTTTCGGTGGGTCACATCCGGCGCGTGAAGGGCTTCGATGTGCTCCTGCGCGCGGCCGCCGAGGTTTGCCGGGTTCATCCCCACGCCACTTTCCTGATCGTGGGCTCGGTGCAGGAGCCGGATTGCGACCGCGACTTGCAGGGCCTGGTGCGCCAACTCGATCTGGAGCGCAACGTGCGCTTTTTGGGCAAAATGGAGAACGAAAGCGTCTGGCCGCTGCTGAAATTGTGCGATGTCTTTTGCCAGACCTCCTGCAGCGAAGGAATGTCCAACGCGCTGCTGGAAGCCATGGGCTGCGGCCTGCCCTGCGTGGCCACCGCGGTGGGAGGCACGCCGGAGGTCCTCGAAGACGGACGAACTGGCTACATCGTTCCCAGCGAGGATCCCCACGCCGCCGCCGCGCGCATCTTGAGCCTGCTCGACGATCCCGAAAGGGCGCGGGCCATGGGCCGTCTGGCGCGGCGGGTGGTTCAGGAACGATTCTCGGCGCAGGGCATGATCCGCAACATGGTCGGCATGTACGACCAGCTTCTGGGAGGCCGCCGGTAATGTCGGACACCGGCATCGCCATCGCCGGGATCCTGGCGAATGTCCGCGAACGCCACGGAGCCGAAGCCATCCGCACGCTGGCCGAGTTCGACCGCATCCAATCCGCGTGGGAGCGGCTGGCGGTGGACCGCAACCCGGTATCGGATTTCGGGTACGCGCGCGCGTGGGCTGCGGGACTCGACGGCGCCCAGCGGCTGAGCCTGCTGACCACCGGCGGGCCGGACACGCTGGCCATCGCGCCGTTGGTAATCAACCGCGGCTTCGCCGGATGGCTGACCCTGCTGGGCGCGGAAATGTACGAAATTATGGATTTCCCGCATGCGGACGTCGGCGCGGTCGCTGGCCTGGCGCGCGCCATCGCGCGCATGCGACGCCCTCTGGAGCTCAAGCGCGTTCCCGCCGATTCGCCCGTGGCCGCGGCCATCGAGGCTGCCTATCGCAGGCGCGGCGTCGTGCGCCGGCAGCCCGTTGGCGGATCGCCGTGGATTCCCCTCGATGAATCCTGGGCCGAACCGGAGATGCGGCTGGAGGCTGGACGGCGCTCGGACCTGCGCCGCGCCCGGCGCCACGCGGAAAAGGCCGGCGCGGTGGAAGCCGCTGTCATTACACCCACGCCCGCCGATCTGCCCCGTCTGCTCGATGAAGCGTTTTACGTCGAAGCCGCCGGGTGGAAAGGCGCGCATGGCACGGCCCTCGCCGCCGACCCCGTGCGCGGGGCTTTCTTCAGACGCTACACGGCCCAAGCCTGCGCCAAGGGCACTCTGCGCATGTGCATGCTGCGGATTGGCGGACAGCCGGCCGCCGCGCAGATCGCCATCGAGAGCGGCACCCGATTCGATTTGCTGCGGGCGGGCTACGATCAGCGATTCGCGCGCTGCTCCCCAGGCATGCTGCTCACCGCGGAAAGCATCCGCTACGCCGCACGCCGCGGTTTGCGCTCCTACGAATTCAATGGCGATGTGGAGCCGTGGACAAAAGTCTGGACTCCGCACGAGCACGCCTGCTGTTCCCTGCGCGCGTATCCCTTCAGCCCGCGCGGCGCATGGGCCCTCGCCGCCGGCGGCCGGCAGGCCGCGATGCGGAAACTGCGCGCGAGGTTCAAAGCATGATCGCATCTCCCTGGCAGCCGCTGCTCCGAAAAGCGGCCCGGAGCTATATTGCCGGTCCCGGGTTGCCGGACGCGCTACGTCTGGCGCAAACGTTCGCGGCGCGCGGTGTGCCGGCTTCCACGCTGTGCTTTTGGGATGCGCGGGACGACCTGCCCGGCCACGTCGCCCGCATGTACCTGGCCACCGTGCAGGCCATCCAAAACGCGCGCCTGGATTCCTATGTCTCCATCAAGGCGCCCTCGCTGGCCTTCGACGCCGCGCTCGTGGCGGAGGTTGCGGAAGCCGCCGGCGAGGCCGGCATCCGGATGCATTTCGACTCACTCGGGATAGAGACCGCGGATCGCACTTTCGAGTTGATCGGGTACGCGCGCACGTACGGCGCGCCGCTCGGTTGCACCATTCCCGGGCGGTGGCGCCGCAGTCCGCGCGATGCCCAAAGGGCCGCCGAAATGGGACTGCGCGTGCGCGTAGTCAAAGGGCAGTGGGCCGATCCCGGCGCGGCCGTCGATCCGCACGCCGGTTTCTTGAACGTGATCGACGCACTCGCGGGCGGCACGGCGCCGGTGGCCGTGGCCACCCATCACCCCGGATTGGCCGGTACAGCCATCCGCAAGCTGCAATCCGCCGGGACACCCTGTGAAATGGAATTGCTCTACGGATTGCCCAGCCGTGCGGTTCTGCGGATAGCTCGCGACCTGGCCGTGCCCGTCCGTTACTATCTGCCCTACGGCCACGCCTGGCTGCCTTACGCGCTGCGTCACGCCCGGCGCGATCCGCGCATCCTTTGGTGGGTGCTGCGCGATGCATCGAGAAACTAGTACATCGTACGGATAGTCCCTTATAGAATACTGGCGGTTCGGTTGCACCGTGGGGCGGCCAATCCTGGCCGCAGCCGCCTTTCAGGCGGCTTCTGCTTTCACGGCGCGCCACGTCGTGGCCGGAAAGGCCGGCTGAAAGCCGGCTGCGATCAGGATTGCCCGCCCCACAAACGCTATGCCCACTTGTCAACCAGGGAGGATATGGCGCGTTGGCCGCAACATCGATCCATAAAGAAATAACTGGACGATTTACTAGCCTGGTTACGAGTTTGGCTACCGGAATCCCACAAGTCGCGGCGCTCGATCGCACGACGGCCGAAGATCGCTTCTTCGAAGGCTACCGGTGGTGTCTCAATCCCATGCTGCGTTTGCAGGATCTTCTGCAGCACCTCGGCACGGAGATCGAAAGGTATCGGGCGGATGGCTCGGCGGGATGGCAGGGGGAAGAGCGCCGCATCAATCTGTATCTGTTCGCCTGCGCCATCGCCTGCACGCTCGACGATTATTTGTCTGCCCGGCCCTGGAGTCTGGCTGCCGTGGCGCGCCGATTCCCCGCTGCGCGGACGGCTGTGGCCGTGGCTGAATCCGTGCTGAACGCGCCGCCTGCATGGCGATCGCATGCGGCAACGGCGCACGCGGCCGCGTGGCGCCACCAATGGACCGGGTGCGTGGACGCCGCCTGTGAACTCCTGCTCGGCGCCGAGGCGCGGTTCTGCGAACAGGCGCAACGGTTGCTCGCGGGCGCGCCCGGCGCGCTCGGCGAAGCCTTCCAGCAACAGCGCATGCGAATTCCGGAGGCGTTCCGCTGCCAGGATCTCACGCACCAGGATGTCTGCGCGATGGTGCGCCTCTGCCTGCCCGCGATGCCCGAAAAAGACCGGCCGATTACTATTTTGGGCCCGCGCACGGCCGGAGCTTATTTCGCGCCGCTCGCGGCGGCCCGTCTGCGTGCCCTCGGCTACACACGCGTCGCCTGGCTCACCGTGCGTCCTAAGAACGGCCTGTCGCGCGCCGAGTCCCGCGCGATCTCCACAGCCCTTCGCGCCCGCGCGCAATTGTTGATTGTCGACGATCACCCGAACTCGGGCCACACGCTGCGCCTGTTGCTGGACGCACTGCGCGGCTTGGGCGCGGAATCGAGCGACATGCTCGTCGCGCTTCCCGGCCATCCTTCCATTCCCAACTTCGCCGTCGCCGATGAAACCGCCCGCGGCGTGCGTCTGTACACGTTGCCTCCTGGGGACCGCTACAAGGCGCGGCTGCTGGACTCCGCGGGCTGCGGCGAAAGCGGTGCTGCCGCCGCACGGAACGCCGAGCTCGCGGCGCACTACTCCGATGGGTTCCAGGTGCGGCTCAAGCGGGTGCTCGAATCGGGCAGCGGGCGCGTGATGGCCAAGAGCGTGGGCTGGGGCTGGCTGGGGTACCACGCCTGGCTGGCCGGCGGGGCGTTGGAGGGATTGGTCCCGCGGCCGCTCCGCCTCCGCGACGGCATCCTCTACTCTGAATATGCCGAGGGCGAGCCCCTCACCACGCGCGACGAAGAACCGGTTGTGTTGGCCACTTATGTCGCGCAGCGCGTACGCACGCTCGGGTTGCGCGAAGATCCCGCGTTTTCGAGCCCCGGATATCGCTGGTGCGGTTGGGACGATCTGGCAGCCACTCTCAGCCGCGTCTACGGCCCGCACTGGGGACCTCTCAAGAAGCGCGCCATCCGGCGCCGGCTGCGGGATTACCTCGCCCCGAACCCTACCCTGGTGGATGGCCGCATGAAACCGGCGGACTGGCTGCGCTGCGGCGGCAAGCTGCTGAAGACCGACTTCGAACATCACAATTTCGGCGGCGGCGAGCCGGACATCGTAGACCCCGCCTGGGACCTGGCCTCGGCCATCTTTGAATTTCAGCTTCCGCCCGATGCCGAGCAAACCCTCCTCGAAACATACCTTGCCGGGACCGCGGATACCGGCATCCACGAGCGCCTGCCGCTGTACAAGATTCTGTACGCCATGAACGCCCTGCGCGCCGCGAAATACTGGCTCGCCCGCAAGCCCGGCGCCGATCGCCGCGAGCGGTGGAACCGGCAGTTCGTCGCCACGCGCAGCTTCGCGGCTTTTCACCTGGCGCGTTATTGCGGCCGCACGTTGGGCCCGCCGCCCGATGCCTGGGACCGGCGGCTCTGTTTCCTGGATCTGGATGGCGTGCTGGATTGGGGCTTGCTGGGGTTTCCGCACACTACGCCGTGCGGAGTCCGGGCATTGCAACTCTTCCGGCGCAACCGGTTCTCGGTGGTTCTGAACACTGCGCGCAGCCTGGAGCACGTGCGCGAGTACTGCCGCGCCTACCGGCTGCCGGGCGGCGTCGCCGAATTGGGCAGCGTCTTCTGGGATGCCATACGGGAGTGGGAAGTGCCGTTGATCGATGCGGACGCGGCCGCCCAAATCGAAGCGCTGCGCGAAGAGATCCAGCGTCTGCCCGGGGCTTTTGTCGACCCCGAGAATCGCTATTCGATCCGCGCATATCGCTTTCAAGACGGATACATGCGGCCGCTCGCAACCGCGCAGGTCCAGGCGGCTCTTGCACGCGGCGGCTATGACCGCCTGACCTACGTGCAGAGCCCGGCGGACACTTATGTCGTTCAGAAGGGCGCGGGCAAAGGGCAGGCGTTGGCGAGTGTGCAGGCCTACCTGGGCTGCTCCGGCGAGCCTGTGGCGGCTATTGGCGATTCCGCGCCGGACGTGGACATGCTGCGCACCGCGGATATCGCTTATGCGCCGGCCAACGCTTCGCGCGAAGTCCGCGAACTGATTGCGCGCGGACAGTGCCGGCGGACCAGCCGTCCGCTGCAAGCGGGCCTGTTGGAGGCGGCCATGGAGTTGTGCCTCGCCGCCGGACACAGCCCGGATGACGCCGCACCGTGGGGCGGCGTGAAGGCGGCCTCGCTGCTGGACGAGTTGTTGCAGGTGCCCGACCGGCATCCCGTGGAGCGGATTTTCAGCGCGCTGCGCTGGCGGAGGCTTTGAACCATGCAGTCGCTGTGCGAGGAACTCTCTGCGCAACAACAGTCCGGAAGCCCTGCACTGCTGCGTGCCGCGTGGATCGCCACTGCCGCCGAGTTCAGCCAGCTCGGCGCGGAATGGGACGATCTGTTTCAGCGCGCCGATCCTCAGAACGTCTTCCTGAGCTTCGGCTGGATGTCCACCTGGTGGAAGCACTTCGGCAAAGGCCAACTGGCGGTGATTGCGGTGCGCGGTGCGGCCGGGCGGCTGGTGGCCGTAGCGCCTTTCTACATTGCGCGTTCCTCCGCGGGACTGGGCGCGCGCCGCCTGGGGTTTCTGGCCGACCAGCGCGTAGGGTCGGACTATCTGAACGTTCTGGTAGACGCCCGCTTCGCGGCGGCGGCGGTGGAAGAGATCGCGCGGGTGCTGTTCGCGCATCGCCGTTGTTGGGACTATATCGAATTGTCCGACGCTGCGGATTCGCCCTGGATGGCCGCGCTGTCCGCTGAGTTAGTAGGTCGCGGCATGCGCGTCTTCGAGACAAACCGGCGAGTCTGCCGCTACATTCCGCTGCCGGTAAGCTTCGAGAAATACCTGGCGGGAGTCGGCACGGGACTGCGGGCCAATTACCGGCGCCGGTGGCGCGCTCTGCAACGCGAACACCAGGCGGAATGCATCGCCGTCTCCGGCGCCGCCGATTTGCAAAGGCGCTTCCCCGAGTTGATTGCATTGCACCGCATGCGGTTCGCACAACGCGCGGCGGATAGCGCGTTCCTGGCGCCGGGCGTCCCCGAGTTTCATGCCGAGGCCATGCAGACGCTGGCTGCGCAAGGGTTCGTCCGGCTGTTCGTGCTCACCGCCGGCGGCGCCTCCGTGGCTGCGCTCTACGGCTTCTCTGTCGGCCAAACGTTTCAGTTTTATCAGTGCGGGATGCATCCCGGTTGGGTCCGGTACGGTCTCGGACAGGTGCTGATCGGCAACGCCATCGAGCGGACCATTGCCGCCGGACACGCCACCTTCGATTTTTTACGCGGCGACGAATCCTACAAGACGCAGTGGGCCGACCGTGCGCGCGAGAACGCCACGCTGCGCTTCTTCGACCGGCGTCCGGCCAGCGTCGCGGCGCACTGGAGCCTGCGGATTTCAGCCGGGCTGCGCCGCGTGGCGCACACCGCCAGAGCGCGTCTCCTGACATAATTTGGGGGGCGGGATTTATTCCGCGCGGGGCTTTGGTGGGGCAGGCGTCTACGCCTGCGGCGGGTCTCCAGACCCGCCCGAGGGCGAGTTACGCTCGCCAGGAGCGGGTTCTGGAGAACCCGCGCAGGACTGGAGTCCTGCCCCACCACGGCGCACCGAATGTGGAAAATTAAGAAGCGAGCGTAGCTCGCCAACGCGGCGCTTAAGCCCGGCCACGTCTTTCGCTCGAATTGAAAAAGTGCGCCGCGTTACGCCGGCCGCGCAGCGCCATGGATAATCTTGCTTTTGGCGGCGATTACTGAGAAACTCACCGCATGACCGGGTCTCTGGCGGACTACTATCATTGGGAGGAAACGGATAAGGGCATCCGCATATACATGCACGCCGGCATGGTCGACCGCCTGCAGGCCGAGGTCCTGCGGAGCGGAAAAGAAGTCGGCGGGATCCTGCTGGGCCGCGCGGAAGAGGATCGCGGAAAACCGGTTGCCTTCATCGACGACTTCCTGCCGGTGCCGTGTTCTTACCGCGGCGGACTATACTACGATCTATCGGACGAAGATACCCTCAAGCTGGAGGCTGCGCTGCTGCGGACTGCGCTGGCGGGATGCGAATCGCCCGGCGCGCCATCCGCGCTCGGGTATTACCGCAGCCACATGCGTGAGGGCATGTCCCTGTCGCCCGCCGATCTGCGGACCATCGAGAGTTACTTCGAGACGCCGGCCAGCGTGCTTTTGCTAGTTAAAACCGTCGCGGGCAATAAGGCCTGCACGGCTGGCTTCTTCTTTTGGGAGGACGGGCGCATCCAGCCGGAATTCAGTTCTCTGGAGGTGGCCCTGGCGCGCACCGCCGATCGGAGCGTGGCCGGCGATGTGCCCAACATCCCCGATGAGCCGGACGGCCTCGGCGAAGGCCGGCACGGCGATTTGAACGGCGAATTGCCCGCGGATCTGGCGGAGTCGTTCCGGAAAGAGGCTCTGCCGGAGCCGTTTAGCGCTCCCGCCTCGGAATCCGTCCCGCCCGCGTCATCCGGCAAGCCGCCCCGCGTCTGGCTGGGCCTCCTGCTCAGAGCCGCCACCATGCTGATGGCCACTGCGGCCCTCGTCATATCGGTGGTCACCTACCTCGGTGCGCCGCGCCCGCCGCGCGAAGAGGCGGCCGGCACACCCGCGGCTTCCAGGCTGGGCTTGCAGGTCGAGCGGAATCCCCCGGACCTGCTGGTGACCTGGAACCGCCACGCGCGCGACATCCTCGCCGCACGCCGCGCCACGCTATCCATCCGCGACGGAAGAATCCAAAAAGACCTGGATCTCGACACGGCCGATCTGGCGCGCGGCAGCCGCCTCTTCACGCCGGGCAGTGACGATATCCAGGTCAGGCTCGAGGTATTCGGGGCGGACGGCGGGAGTGTGGCGCAATCGATTCGGGCCTCTCTCGGCAACCCGCGCTAACTAAAACGAACCGCGCTCGCTTCGTGGCGCAGGCCCATGGCCTGCCGGCGGCCTCTCAGGCCGCCCATGCCGGCGGTGGCCAACCGGATCGTCTACATACCGGCCGCCCGATGAAATGCCGCAACCCCCCGCCCGGCCGGATCCGAGCACCGCTGAAGGCGCCTAATTAATTAGTTTCCATTTCCGGCAAACTGCGATGCCAGGTGGGGCAGGCGTCTACGTTTGCAGCGGGTCTCCAGACCCGCCCCCGCCCCGCGGTTCGCAGTGGGTTCTCGAGCCTGCCCCACAATCTTGTTCAAATTTGCCTGGCTCAGTACTTCGGCCCCAGCCCCAGCGCGATGATCGAAAGCGAGTCCAGCTTGCCGCTGGCTTGCAAGTTTTGATCCTGCTGAAAATGGCGTAGCGCATCGGCCGAATCCTGGTTCCACACACCGTCCGCCTCGCCGTGCAGGTAGCCCTTCTTGGCCAGCGCTTCCTGGATTTCCTTGTAGCGGTCGGCCGTTGGCGCCGTCTGTCCCGGATGCCACTTTGCGGGAGCCGGTCGCGCGGCGTGCGTCGAATGCACCGTAGTCTTTTGCCCCTTTTGCGCCGTGTGGGTGGACGGCTTGTGCTTGGCCTTACCTTGAGTGCCGCGCGCCGCGGCCGTTTTCTTCGACGCCGCCGGCGCAGCCGTGGTCTTGTGCTGCGTGGAGGCTTTCTTAGAGGTAGTGACCGCCCGCATACCCGCCGCGCAGGCGAGCCAGACAGCCACTACCGCGATAGCGTTTCGTAGGTGCAATGGTGCTCCGTTTAAGGATGGTTCGGCAGCGAGCCGGCCAGGAACAGCGGAGTCCATTCCGTGCGGCTGGTTTGCCGCAACACCCGGAAAGCCACCGCGTCGCCCGGCTTCAGCGTCTTCTGGATACGCGTCACGTCATCGGTGGAATGCACCGGCTGCCGGTTGATCTCCACGATCACGTCGCCCTTCCGCATGCCGATGTCCTCCGCGAACGTGCTCTGCTCCACCGAGGCGATCAGCACACCGTGCTGCTTGATGCCCATGTTGTCGCGGCGCGCATCCGTCAGGTTTTCGATGTTGATCCCAAACAGGGCCTGCGCGTTTTCCGCCGGACCGGCCTCTTCCTCCTTGCCGTTTCCGAAACGGTCCGGGAAGACCTTGGCCAAGTCGGCCACCACCACCTTGAAATCCTGCTTCTGGCGTTCGCGCAAAACGGTGATCGTCACCGTCGTGCCGATCGGCGTGCTGGTCACCCGCTCCACCAACTCGCCGCCGGTGCGCGTGGATTTCCCGTTCACCGCCACGATGATGTCGCCCTCTTTGAGGCCGGCCTTCTCCGCCGGACCGCCCGGCGCCACCGACTCGACGAACACGCCATCCTTGGCGCCATTCGATTTCAGCAGCGCCTCGGCCTTCGGCGTATCGGACTGCGTGAAGCCGATGCCGATGGAGCCGCGCACCACCTTCCCGTTCTTGATAATGTCGTTATAAACCTTCACCGCCTCGTTGATAGGCAGCGCGAAGCCGATGCCCTGATAACCGCCCGATCGGGATGCGATGGCCGTGTTAATGCCGATCACCTGGCCGGCGATATTCAGCAGCGGACCGCCGCTGTTGCCGGGATTGATGGCGGCGTCGGTCTGCAGAAAATGCTGGAACTGCTGCAGCGGATCGACGTCGCGCTCCTTGGCGCTGATAATGCCGAGCGTGACGGTAGCTTGAAAACCGAACGGTGAGCCGATCGCCATCGCCCAATCGCCCACTTGCACCGCATCGGAATTGCCGATTTGCGCCGGCGCCAGGCCGCTTTTGCCTTCCACGCGAATCACCGCCAGGTCGGTGGGCGCGTCCACGCCGACTACCTTGGCGTCATATTCGGTGCTGTCGCCCATGAACTTCACTTGAATGCGGTCGGCCTTGTCCACCACGTGATTGTTGGTCAGAATGTAGCCCGCTTTGTCCACCACCACGCCGGAACCCAGGGCGTTGGTCTGGTGCTGCATTTGCGGCATATTGCCGCCAAACGGGTTGCTGAAGAACCGCTGGAAGAAATCTTCCATGTTGCCTTGATCGCCCTGGCCCTGCTCGGGCTGATCCTCCTCGTCGCCCTGATCGGGCTGTTGCTGCTGGGGAGCGGCGCGGCGGTGGCCGCGCACCGGCGCCTTAGGCAGATAGGTGGTCGAGATATTGACCACCGACGGCTCCACTTGCTTGGCGATGCCGGCAAATGAGTTCTGCAACTGCACCGGATTGGGAATGACGAGAGGGGTCGCCCCGGGCGCCGCGGTGTTGTCCTTGGCGGCCTTGGCGCCGGTGTTCACCAAGGTGCCGATTACGATACCGATGGCCAGGGTGAAAAGGATCAGCGTGAAAGACAGCAGCTTCTGTCTACGCAGTTTGTCAAAGAAACTCATGGGTGTGGTTCGCTCCTTCGCGGACTTGCGGCCTTTTATTATTATAAACCGTTTTGGGGAAACCGCTCCCTGACGGTCGCGGCTCGTTAGATACGGTCATGCGCGTTACTGAACCGCGACCGTCAGGAAGCGGTGTCGGACGCCGCGTGGGCGGGCAATATTGCCCGCAACCGCCTTGCGAGGCGGCTGCGCCCCGCCAAAAAGCGGGTCCGCGGGCTGACTAGTACTGTCACGAATGATCCGCCATCCGCACACGGGATCCGGAGCGGAACGAGTGATAGCATGGATGCAAGCGGCCCCGGCGCCGGCATCCAGTGCAGGAGACTCATCGTGCGGATAAGGCAGAATAGCGGCTGGTCCGGACAGCATACGAGGCTTGCATGCCTCGCGTGCGCGCTCGCGGCGATGGGGGCAGCGCGGGCGCAGATGCCCACCGAAACCGTGATCTACAGCTTCGCGAACTTCCCGCGCGGGGCAAACCCATACGCGCCGCTGACCCGCGACGCAGCCGGCAATCTGTATGGAACCACCAACCAGGGCGGCCAGGCGAACCTCGGAGTCGTATTCATGGTAGGCCCGTCCGGCCAGGAGACCGTGCTGTACAACTTCAAGGGCGGGGCCGATGGCGCCAACCCCTACGCCGGCGTAATTCGCGATTCCGCGGGCAACATCTACGGAACAACCTACCAGGGCGGCGCGTCGAACGCGGGCGTGGTGTACAAGGTGGACCCAACCGGTCACGAAAAGGTGCTGTACAGTTTCACGGGCGGCGCGGATGGAAGCAATCCTTACGCTGGAGTGATCGCCGATTCGGCGGGCAACCTGTACGGGACAACCTACATTGGCGGCACGGCGAACGCGGGCGTAGTGTTCAAGCTGACGCCATCGGGCCAGGAGACCGTGCTCTACACTCTTACGGGCGGGGCGGATGGCGGCAATCCATACGCCGGGGTTATCGCCGATCCCGATGGCAACCTGTACGGGACAACCGTGACCGGCGGAGCGGCGTACTTCTACTACGCAGCCGGCGTGGTTTATAAATTGGACACGGCTGGCCAGGAGACGGTGTTGTACAGTTTCGACTCGCAGAACAAGGGCCCAGCGGCGCCCTATGCGGGGGTGATCCGCGACTCGGCCGGCAACCTCTATGGGGTGGCATCGTCCGGCGGGATTAATGGCGAAGGCGGCGTCGTGTACGAAATCGAGGCGGGCGGCAACTTCACGGTACTGCATAACTTTGTGGTAAGTCACGGCCCGTGGGAGCCGGAAGGCGGGCTGACCCGCGACTCGGCGGGTAACTTCTACGGCACCGCCGAGCGGGGCGGCGTAGCGGATTTGGGCGGCGTATACAAGGTGGACCCAGCGGGCGTATGACGGTCTTGCACATGTTTGGCGGCGCCAGCGCGAATACGTATCGGGGTTACCCCAATGCGGGCGTGATCGGCGACTCGCAGGGGAATCTCTACGGGACGACCCCCTATGGCGGCGTCGAGGGGATGGTCTACGCGCTGGATGCGGCCGGCCAGGAGACCACGCTGTATAGTTTTTCGCCCGCACCTGGCGGGACCGAGCCATTTGCGGGCGTGACCCGGGACTCGGCGGGCAACCTATATGGAGCGACGAAGCTCGGCGGCTCGGCAGACTTCGGCGTCGTATTGGAGGTGGATCCCGCAGGCCACGAGACGGCTCTTTATAGCTTCGCCGGCGGCGCCGACGGGGCGTACCCCGAGTCAACGCCTGTCCTCGATCCGACCGGCAACGTTTACGGCACCGCCGTTGGCGGCGGCTCGGGCTTCGGCGTGGCTTACAAGATTGACAAAGCCGGTCAGGAGACGGTACTGCACACCTTCACCGGCGGGGCCGACGGGGGCTACCCCGGCGGGGTGATCCTCGACGGGGCAGGGAGCCTCTATGGAACTGCCTGGTACGGCGCTGCCGGTGGCGGCATCGTGTACAAGATTGACACGACTGGCCAGCAGACGGTGCTGTACAGCTTTATGGCGGGGCCGATGGATCCACTCCCAACTGCTTGCTCCTGGACTCGGCCGGCAACCTGTACGGGACTGCAGCCGGTGGCGGGTCTGGCGGCTGGGGTGTGATCTTCAAGCTCGATCCTTCGGGCACGAAACCGTGCTGTACAGCTTCCCCGGCGGGCCGGAGGGTGCCGGCCCATACGGCGTAACACGCGACTCGACCGGCAACCTGTACGGGGTCACCGCGGCTGGTGGCGGCTCGACGGGTGCGGCGGGATCGGGCCTGGTCTTTGAGTTGAATTCCTCCGGCAATTACGCGGTGCTGTACAGCTTTACCGGCGGCTCCGACGGGAGCGGTCCCGGAGCGGCTCCCCTCCGGGACCCCGCGGGCAACCTCTACGGGACGACCGTTTACGGTGGGACAACCGACTGCAGCGGGGGCTGCGGCGTGGTCTACAGAGTGAACCCATCCGGCCAGGAGACAGTCCTTTACAGCTTCACGGGCGGCGCCGATGGCAGCAACCCCTACGCAGGATTAGTCGCCGACCCAACGGGCAACCTGTACGGGACAACCCCGTGGGGCGGAAAGGGTGGGTCCGGCGCCGTGACTTTTTCCGGCGGAGGCGTGGTGTTTGAGATTAAGCCGTAGCGATGCGCGGCCCGCCGGTCCCCCGGCGGGCCGCACTCGCTTGTAGGTTCACGAATCAGAAGGGGCAGGTCACGGCCCCTGGCGCTCCCACGAGAGCGCACATCGATGCCGGTGTGCCGCCGCCCTGGGCATTCGCTACGCTTATCTTGAGCGTGTCGCCGGTCACGACCGGGCAGCCCTGCATGTTGTATGCGTTCGGGGAAAAGAAGGTCAGCGGGCTGACGTCGCTGAGCGGCGACAAGAAGACGCTTGGCGTACCGGGGTTCAGGTAAAGGTTGTATGCTTCTATGGGCAGGTTTGCGACTAACGAGATGCTCGTGTCGGTCCAGTTGGCGACGTAGATCTGGCAGGTCGCGCTGCTGTTTGTGTCCCACGCGCTCCCGCCGGGACCCTCGCCGCCGTCTCGGATTTCGATGTACGGCGAACTTTGGACCGCGAATGGAAGAATGTCCGGCAGGTTCCCGAACCCGGTACCGACGATAGTCACAGGCAATGGCGCTTGGCCAATAGCGGGCTGGTTCTCCCAGGCGACGACGTCAGTGCAGGACGAAGTACAGGCCGGACTGACCTCCGCGGTCTGCGGAGTGACCATGAAAGTGATCGCAGTGGAAAGGGCCGTGCTCGGCGTGCAGTTCAGGGGGTTGGGAACGCTCGAAGGTGAGGAGTGCGGCCAATAAGTTGGCCACGTCACCTCGCTGCTGGGAAAGCTGAGCCCCGTCGCGTTGTAACCCGGCGGCCCAGAGGGGAGCTTGCCGCACTGGGCCGCTGGGGGCAGGGCCGGAGTCTGCGCCGGGTGGTGAAGTTTGGCGATTACCGGGTAGCTGACCAAGGGGACGTATGGGCCCATGAGTCCCGCACCGAGGCCGTCGACATTGGTGTACTCCGCGGTGTAGAAGGGGACTGCCTGTCCCGATCGTTCTCAATGCGTCCCCCGCCGCTGGAAGGGTTTCACCTCCACCGCCAAAATCCCCGCCAGAATCAACCCCGCGCCCGCCGCCGCCCGCGCCGACAGCGTCTCGCCGGTCAGCAGGTACGACGTAATCCACGCAAACACCGGCTCCAGCATGAAGATCAGCGCCGTACGCGTGGATGTTGTATAGCGCTGCGCCCAAGCCTGGAACGTGAATGCCAGCGCCGTGGCGAAAAGGCCCGTGATCGCGATCGCCGCGCACACGCCCGCGGTCCAGCGGACGTGCGGCGTTTCCATCCCATGGAAAAGCGACCAGGCCAGCAGCGCCGAAATCCCGACCTGCGCGATGGATACCAATTCGAAGCTGGCTTTGGCGGAATAACGGTTCAGCGTGAGGATGTGGGCGGAGTAGCAGACCGCGCAGCAGATGGTCAGCAGGTCGCCGCGGTTGATGGCCATGGTTGCTCCCGGCGCCGTGGGTAGCGTCATCAACGCCATGCCGCCAGTGGCCAGCAGGACGCCGCCGATCTCCAGCGCGCGCGGCCTGCTCCGATAAACAATCGCCGCGAGCAAAGGCGTCATCACGGCGGTGAGGCCGGTCAGAAACGCCGATTTCGGCGCGGTCGTATATTGCAGCCCGATGGTTTGAAACGCGTACCCGGAAAATAGAAATACGCCGGCCAGCGCGCCCCCGGCGAGCGACCAGCGGGGGTTTCGCGGATGGCTCCAGGACCCGCGAAACAGGACCAGCAGCGCAGCCGTTGCCAGCGTGAAGCGCAAGGCCAGAAATAGCACCGGCGACACATCGTGCAGGGCCTGTTTGACCACCACGAACGTGGTGCCCCAGATGAAGGTGTTGACCACCAGCGCGGCTTCCGCGCGCCGCTGCAGGTGCTTCACAGAGAATTGGCCGTCAGTTGAGGATCGCGCAACAGCAGGCACAGCGTCAGCAGAATGCGTTTCAATCCCAGGTCGCGGCCCTCGGGTTTGAACCATTCCTGCGTGGTATGCGCGCCGCCGCCCTGTCCGCCCGCGCCGATCGAAATGGCCGGAATTCCTAGCGACATGGGAATGTTGGCGTCCGTTGAGGCGCAATCCAGGTGGGAGCGGATACCCAGGTGGCTATCCACCGCGCGCAGATAGGAGAGGATGGGGGAGTGCTCGGCCAGCAGCGCAGCGGGGCGGGAGCCGATCTCGCGAATCTTCACCGCCACTTTGCCGCCCGTGGCGCGCTGATTCTCAATTTCGAGCGCGCGCTCGATGGCGGCGGTGAGCGCATCCACCAGTTCATCCATCTTCTCGTTGCTCTCCGAGCGGATGTCCACTTTGGCGCGCGCCATCGGCGGGATGGCGTTCACGCTGGCGCCGCCTTCGATGAAGCCCACATTCAAGCTGGATTTCGGGGGGCCATTCAGCCGCGCGTCGGAGAACTGCGCGATGGCGCGGCTCAGCGCGTGTACCGGATTGCCCACGCCATAGTCGCTCCAGCTATGCCCGCCCGGACCGGTGAACATCACTTCGAAGCGCCGGCTGCCCAGCGCGCGGTTGGTGATGTGATCCGTGGATGCGCCATCCAGCACCAGAAACGCCGCGATCTTCTTGCCCAGCGGCGACTGTTTGCACAGGTGCCGCATGCCGCTCAGGTTGCCTTCGCCTTCCTCGCCCACGTTGGCGATCAGCACCAGGTCCGCGTGCAAGCCATCCACCGGCGGGCAGACCTTGATCGCGCGCGCGATGGCCAGCAGGGCGGCCAGGCCGGCGCCGTTATCGGAGATGCCCGGGCCGCGAAAACGCCCGTCCGGATCCACGCCGATGTCTTCCTTCGTGCGCGGCGCAAGCACCGTATCCAGGTGCGCGGTCAGCGCGACGTACGGACCTTCGGCGTGCGCGTGTGGCATGGCCACCACGTTGCCCGCGCGGTCGATGTTGGCCTCCCACCCCAGATTGCGGAACTGCGCCACGATCCACTCCGCGCGCTGTTGTTCGAGGAAAGTGGGCGCGGGCACGCGGCAAAGCTGCAGGTGAATGTCGTTGATCCACTGCTTCTCGCGCGTGAACCACTGGAGGCATTCGCGGATGCCGCGCAGATCGGCCGCTTCGCCGACCAGGTTGGGAATGGGTGCGAGGTTTGCCGCCATGCCCCTCCAGTTTAGCAAGTGGGGCAGGCTCGTAGCCTGCGGCGGCCTCGTAGGCCGCCTTTTCCGCGGCGCAAAAATATCGGCATAACCTCTTGACAGTCTCTCCGATAAACTCCACAATCCAGATAGTGCTTCCATGCGATTCCCACGTAGCCTTCGCGCCTGCGCGACACTAGCGGCCTTCTGCCTCCTGGCCCTGCCCGCCCGGCCCCAAGACGCCGCCATCGCCATCCCGTCGTGCGGGGGCGATACGCCGGCCGCGGGCGGCGATTTCTATTCGAATTTCGCGAACTCCAACTACGAGATCGCCATTCCCAAAACCAATGCCGTCCAAGCCGCCGGCGATCTGAATGCCGCGTATTTCCCGGAGTATTACAGCATCGTAAACGCCGGAAATATCAAGGATTCCCACGGAAATGTCTGCAAATTCGAGTTGGTCGCGGTGGGCGATTTTCCCGATTCGCGATACTTTTCCATTACCGTCAACGATATGCATTACACCGCCGCGCAGCACTTGGCGGATGCGGATATCGATCCCGTCAACACCGACAAGAACCCGTTCGTGCCGGGCAACACCGGCTCCAGTCCGCCGTACACCGGCAACCAGGCATACCTGGTGCCCATCAGCTTGGGAATTACGCCGGGTCCGGCCGCCAACCCGTCTTGCGCGGTCGGCTCTTTCGAGGGGGAAAATCTGCTGGACGCCACCGTGCGGCACCTGTCCATCGACTGGAACACCAACCTGCAGGGTCCCAGCGTCCTTACCGGCCTCACGCCCCACGTGATCGACACGCCTGCCCACACGGTCCCAAACACCGCGGGAAGTATCATCGTCCGCAGCTATCTGGCGCCGGAGCAGTGCCAGGGTACGCCGGGCACGTGTTCGTTTTCGCCACCCGCCCCCCAGCCTTACCTGATCTTGCGCGATGCCACCACCGGCTGCGCGTACAATATGGTGGCGAATGATAATCTATTGTCCAAAATACTGGTGAACAAGGCCTACGGGTTGAACTGCGCGCAAACTTCGCCGCCCGCCGGTTGCAATGCGATTCTGTCCAGTTCGGATCCGTCGGCCGCTGGCGTTTCCAACTGGCTGGATGTAAACCAGAAGACGCAGCATACCAACTTCGCCAACATCACCCCGCAGGCTTGTTATGCCGACGGCGACCCCACGCTTTCCTCGCCGCCGCCGTTCGCCAATAGAATAGCGTGGGCGCGCGTGGCGCAGTGGGAGGGCAGCCCTGGGCCGGACGACAGCTACCTTGGAGGCGCCGTGTCCACCAACGATCTGACCGCTATCCGGAGTGGGTCCTCGTGCGGGCAGGCCGGCGGCGGCTGTCTGATGCGGTTTCGTTTCCGGCTTCCGGACATGCCGGCCACACCCTGCCAACCGGTGGGCGGCACCGCGCCTTGCAGCCTCGCCAGTAGCGCGCAACTGAGATATTCAAGTCTGACATTCTGGTATCAGACCGCGGCGCCCGGCGTCGATGCCACCGCCAATCCCGCCGCTGCTCCGGACGTCGGCAACTCCCCCGTTTCCATCGTGAGCCTCGCGGATACGGCTTTCGCCAGATCCACCGATGGCGACTTCGTGACGTTGCTGGTAAACAACGGCGCCCCCTTGCCTGCTTGGCTGCAACAGACCGCTGACGAAGCCCAGTGCGCCACCCCCCCGTCGGGTGTTTGTGGGGTCACCCAAGGCATCCAGCCCGTCACCAATAAGAATAGTTCCTACGCGGCCTGGACCGTCAACGGTTACACGGTCCTGGATCTCGGCCAGTTTGCCGACTACGACCCGAAATTTGCGCTGCTCCTCACCATCCGCAACACACTGCCGAGCGCCGCCTTCGCCTGCGCCGCCACGGCCGTGCCTTTCTCCACCGCGGAGTACACCAATATCACGCCGGCTGGCGGCAGCCCGACTGGCAGCGGCCTGATGGGCCCCTACGCGCCGCTGGTCGATTACGTGAATCCGATTACCCTGCCGAAAACGGCCCCAGGCCAATTTACGCTGCCGTCCGAGAGCTACTGCGGCATTCTCCCCCAAACCAGCCCCAGCTTCAACAGCCCAACAATCGGCAATCCCCTGGATTGGCCGAATCAGTTTTGGCCGTCCAACACGACGAATCCATTTCCCAACTTGAACTGCTCAACGTCGGCGCCGGGCGCGGCTTCCGCCCAAATCTATTTTGTGGCGACGCAATTTCCCACACCGGCTCTTACCAAGTTTCCCACCCCGCCCGCGAGCCAGACCGCCTGCATCGTCGATCCCGGCTTTTGCAATCAGATTGTGCTGCAGTCTCCGCAGACTTCCGAGTCGCCGGCCTGGCAACCGCCGCTGCCTGTGTCCATCGTGGGGACCGGCTTCGGAAACCTGCCGCAGGCGCTTCCTCTGGCGCTCACCCGGTCGAACTACCTGGAGGTGAGTAACGATGGCGCCTCCGGGCTGCACCCTGCCTGGGATACCACTGCCGGCGCCGACTGCCAGATCTACATCGCCAACTGGACGAACACGGGCATATCGCTGGCCGCCAACTTGCCCCTAAACGTGACCGACATGTACCAGCAACAGAACGATATCGGCGCCGTGTTGTCACCGCTCAGCGACTTCAGCCCGCTGACCTTTGCCGCCGCCGCCCCGTCCAGTAGTACGGGGTGCCCGATCGCCTACGATTCCAAGTCCGGCGGAGGCGATAACCTCACCTTCACGGTTACGAATCCGCAAGATCCCACGGCTACGCCAAGCAAGATCTCGGTTCCCGTTTCGCCCGCCGGAACCCCCCTCTTCTAACTTCGTGGGGCAGGCTCGTAGCCTGCGCGGGCCTCGCAGGCCCGCTCCGGGGCGCGCCAGCGTCACTGGAACGTGATCTTGTAAAGCACGCCAGCCTCCGCCGCGCCGCCAAATACAGTAGTGCCGTACAAATTGCCCGCCGCATCGAGCATCACTCCCGCGTACGGATAGCTCCCGTCGACGCCGCCCGTGAAGCTGTGCAGCACCGTCTCATTACCGGACGGATCCAACTTGTACACCACGCCGCAGCTAATAAAGCAGCCTTTTTCTCCGCCCCCGGTGGTCGTCCCATAGAGATTGCCGGCCGCGTCGCGCACCACACCCCCGAACGGCGCGCCCCCATCCGCCCCATAATTGAAGCTGTACAGCACCTTGTAATCGCCGGACGCCCCCAACTCATACACCACGCCCCCCCCTCCCACGCCATAGTTCACCGTGGTCCCATACAGGTTGCCTTGCGGGTCGCGGATCACTCCCGCAAAGGGATTCCCACCGCCCGGCCCAAAGCCCGCGAAACTGTGCAGCACCCTAAATTGGCCCGCCGCTTCCAGTTCGAAGAGCACGCCCGCGCCCGCCGCGCCGCCGCGGAACGTGGTTCCGTAGAGATTGCCCCAGGGATCCCGGATCAGACCCGGATTAGGATCGCTCCCGTCCCCGCCGCCGGTGAAGGTATATAGCACCGCATAATGGCCGGAGGCATCCAGCTTAAACAGCAGTCCCGCTCCCGCCGCGCCGCCACCCGCGCTCCCGAACACGTTGCCGGCCGGGTCCACGAGCACGCCGTTGGAGCCGGTTCCATCCGCCCCGCCCGTGAACTGGTACAACACCGTGTACTGGCCGGATGGGTCCACTTTGTACACCTCGCCTAAGGTGCCGAAGCCAGCCGTCCCATACAGGTTCCCCGCGGAGTCGCGCGCCACTCCCATGCCGACGCCGTCCGCGAAGCTGTGCAGCACGATCTCCTGGCCCGCCGCGTTCACCTCATACAACACGCCCGCGTTCGCCGCGCCCCCATTGCCCGCCGTTCCCCACAGATCCCCTGCCGCATCGCCGATCACGCCTCCAAACGGCAGAGACCCTCCCGGCGCACCCGAGAAACTATAGAGCGTCGTCTCCTGCTTGGCCGTATCCACTTCGTACAGCATGCCCGATACGCCCCCGTAGGATGTAGCCCCATAAACATTGCCTGCAGGGTCCACAATCACACCCGGGTTGGCCTCGAATGTCAGGTCGCCCGCCTCGGATGCCCCCGGAAAGTCGTAAAGCACCGTCAAGTGGCCGCGAGTATCCAGTTCATAGACCGCGCCAAAGGGCGCCAGCGTGGGAACCTGCCCCATGACCATGTCGGTAGTGCCGTAAAGGTTGCCCGCCGCGTCCAGAAACACGCCCGCCGACGCCTCGCCCCCCGTGGTCCAGGTTGGAAAATCCGTCAGCACCGTGTACTGGCCTTCCGCATCCAGCTTGAACACCACGTTGGTAGCGGTCCCGTAGAGATTGCCGGCCGCGTCGCGAACGACACCGGCCGATGGCGCCTCGCCCGCATGCGGCGCGCCGAAAGTATGCAGCACGGTTTCCCGCCCCGACGGGTCCAGTTTATAGACCACGCCGGCCTTGCCTGTGCCGCCTCCGCGCGTGGTTCCGTAAAGATTGCCGGCCGCATCGGCAATCACGCCGCCGTACGGGCTGCCTCCATCGGCCCTGCCTGTGAAGGTGTACAGCACCGTCAAATGGCCGGACGGGTCCAGCTTGTAGACCACACCGGCGTTCGCCGTGCCGCCGCTCGCGGTGGTCCCGTACAAATTGCCGGCTGAGTCGGCCATCAGCCCGGCATAGGGATGGGCCCCATCCGCGCCGCCTGTAAAGCTGTAGAGCACTTTCTCGTGTCCGGCGGGGTCCACCTTGTACACCACGCCGGCGTTCGCGGCTCCTCCCAGACAGGTGGTCCCGTAGAGACTGCCGTCGAAGGCGTGAATCACCCCGGCGTAGGGATTCGCCCCATCGGCGCCGCCGGTGAAACTGTACAAAACCGTCTGTTGGCCCGATGCATCCAGTTCGAATACCACACCCGCATTCGCCGCGCCGCCCTGATAAGTCGTCCCGTAAAGGTTGTTGGCTGCGTCGCGAGTCAACGTCCCGTACGGGTTCGCGCCGCGCGGGAAGTTTCCGAAACTGTGGATCACATGCTCGATGGCCGTCTGTGCCTGTGCTGCCCCAATCGCCGCCAAAGCGCACGCGAGCACCCGCGATCCACCGAATGTCATCTAGCTATAGTACAGGAACGCACACTGTACTTAGTGGGCGCCGCCATGCGCCGCCGCTGGAGATTGGCCATTTGGTGGGGCAGGCGTCTACGCCTGCGGCGGGTCTCCAGACCCGCCCCGCCGCCGCTTGAGCGGGTACGCGGTGCCTCGGTTTCGTGTTGGCTGTGCAGCCAGGTGTCCAATTCTTTCTCGGCTTGCGCCCGGGCCATGCCGCATCGTTCCTGCAGCTTGCCGAGGAACTGGTCTTTTTTACCGGCGATCGCCTGAATGTCATCGTCGGTCAGCTTTGCCAAACTTCTCGCGAACCGATCCTTTTAATTGATTCCATTTGCCTTCGACTTCGTTCCAATTCATGATGAAAACCTCCGATGCAATTCGAGCAGGGCTGCACTCGTCGTGTTTGACAAAGACCGGCCGCGCGTGCTGCTACAATCCTTTCAGGAGTTCGCATGAAACGATACATCGCAATATTCGCCGGCTTGTTAATGCTGGCGCCCGCCGCCGTACTGGCAGCCACAAATCCCGCGGGCGTTTGGGAAGGCTCACTCTCGACGCCGAATGGAGAGATAGGCTTCGTCTTCAACCTGCATCGCGACGGCGACAAATGGGCCGTGGAGATGGATGTTCCAATTCAAGGGATATCCGGGCTGCCGCTCAGTGACGTCAAGGTGGACGGCGCCGCCATCGGCTTCCCCATGCCGGGTCCAGGCGACCCGCATTTTGACGGCAAGCTCTCCGAGGATGGCAAGAGCGTCTCCGGCTCCTTTACTCAGGGAGGCCAGGCGATTCCGCTGAACCTGAAATGGAAATCCGAGCCGAGGGCGGTGGAGAAAGCCGCGCCCGCCAACACCGGCGACGTGCAAGTGCTCGAAGGCGTCTGGGAAGGCGTGCTCGACGCCAATGGCACCCAGCTTCATCTGCGCTTCAATTTCACCAAGAAAGCCGACGGCAGTATTGCCGGTGCGGTGGACAGTCTCGATCAGGGCGTCAACGGCCTGGCCGTCCAGAGCATTGCGCGCACGGGAGACACCGTGAAGATGGACATCAAGGCGGTCGGTGGCGCCTACGAAGGCGCGTTGAACAAAGATGCTTCCACGCTGACCGGGACATGGAGCCAGGGCGGAGGCAGCCTGCCGCTCACCATGCAGCGCAAGAAGGCCGATTCCAAAGACGAGAAAAAGAACTGAGCGCGTTTCCCGAACCGTGGCTGCGCGGACCGTTGCCGCAACTGCATCCGGCGCTCGCGGCGGCCCTATTCGGATTTCAGCAGACCCGCGAGGATCTGGCGCGGCACACCGCGGGACTCACCTTCGGCCAGGTGTGGGCGCGTCCGCATGGACTCGCGCCGCTGGGCTTTCAGCTAAAGCACATCGCCGGCAGCGTGGATCGCCTGTCAACCTATCTCGCGGGGCGGCCGCTGGATGTGGCGCAGATGGCCGCGCTGGCGGCGGAAATGGAGCCTGGCGCAAGCCTCGAGGATCTATTGGCCGCCGTCGACGCGGCGCTGCGGCAGGCCGAGCGCGTCATCCGCGCAATCGATCCGGCAACGTTCCCCGACCCGCGCTGGGTGGGACGCAAGCGCTTGCCAACCACAGTGATCGGTTTGCTCGTGCACATCGCCGAACATACCCAGCGTCATTTGGGACAAGCCATCGCCGCGGCGCAGTTGGCGCGCTCCCATAGCGTTTAAAGCCTGCCGTGGGGCAGCGCCATGCGCTGCCGTGCACAGGCTGAAGCCTGTGCCACCAAGAAGCCAGCCAGAGCTTCGAGGCAGGCGGCCTACGAGGCCGCCGCAGGCTGCGAGCCTGCCCCACCATAGGGCCAATCTCCAGGCACGGGCTGAAGCCTGAGTCTCCCGGGCCAGCGCCATGCGCTGCCGCGTGCCATAATCGAATCAGATGTCAGAGTCTCTACTGGGCATGGAACTGACCGACATTCGGGAAGCTCTGGGGCCCGGCCATCCGCAGTTCCGCGCCAAACAAATCTACACTGCTTTGTACCGGCGGAGAGTGGCCGACCTGGTGCAAGTGACCACTCTGCCTGCCGCGCTGCGGCTTGAATTGAGCGGTCCGCGCCGCGTGGGCCTGCCGGAGATCGCCCAACGTTTCGAATCCACCGACGGCACGCGGCGGTACCTGCTGCGCCTGGAAGACGGCCGCACCGTCGAGACCGTGCTCATGCCCGAGGCCGGGCGCGACACCATCTGCATTTCAAGCCAGGTGGGCTGTCCCGTGGATTGCAAGTTCTGCATGACCGCGCTCATGGGACTGGAGCGCAACCTCACCGCGGGCGAGATCGTCGGACAGGTGCTGCTGGTAGCGCGCGACAACGGCTTGCTGGAGGACTCCACGCGCCTCAACATCGTCATGATGGGGCAGGGCGAGCCGCTGTTGAATCTGGCCAATGTGCTGAAGGCCACGCGCTTGTTGACGGACACCGAAGGCGTCGGCATTCCGCCGCGGCGCATGACCGTTTCCACCGCCGGCGTCATTCCGAAGATCGAAGAGTTGGGACGCGAGCCGGTGCGTCCCCGGTTGTCGATCTCGCTGAATGCCTCCACCGAAGAGATGCGGCAGCAGTTGATGCCCATCACGCGCAAGTATCACTTGCAGGATTTGTTGGCGGCCTGCAAGGCTTATCCCCTGCGTCCGTGGGAGAAACTGACGTTCGAATATGTGCTGCTCAAAGGCGTCAACGACACCGATGCCGACGCGCGGCGGGTCGTGCGGCTGCTGGCCAACCTGAATGCGAAGGTCAACCTGATCGCGCTGAATCCCGGTCCCGGCATTCCGTTTGAGACGCCCGATCCCGAGCGCGTCGCCAGCTTCCAGACCATCGTGCGGCGGTCCATGGGGTGCTTTATCCGCAAGCCGCGCGGCTTGGATATCTTCGCCGCGTGCGGCCAATTAAAGGGAATTAGTGGCGCAGGCTCGCAGCCTGCGCGGGCCTCGTAGGCCCGCTGGCCGGATTTACAAATCCTTACAAATAACCAGTCACTGTCTCGGAAGCAACGTGACATACTCGATCCATGACGACACCGATGTCAGGGCCTACCCTCCCGCTCCTGCTCTGCCTCACGTTCGCGTCAGCCGCGGTAACGGCGCAATCGCAGACCACCTACCCCGAAACCGTACTGCATACTTTCCTGACCGCGCCTACGGGAGCGAACCCCTGCGGGAACCTGGTCCGCGATCCCGCCGGTAACATCTACGGGACCACGGAATACGGCGGCGCGCACGACCAGGGCGTAGTGTTCAAGGTGGATGCCGCAGGCCACCAGAAAGTACTCTACAGCTTCACCGGCCAGGCCGATGGCGCCAATCCCCGCTCAGGCGTGGTCAGCGACTCCCAGGGCAACCTCTACGGCACTACATACTTTGGCGGCACGGCGGGTATGGGCGTCGTGTACAAACTCGACACGTCGGGCAATGAAACAGTCCTGCACAGCTTCACCGGCGGGCTCGATGGCAAAGCTCCAATCGCAGGCGTCCTGCTCGACCCTGCGGGCTATATCTACGGAACCACTTATTATGGCGGCGCCGGAAGTTCCGGCGTGGTGTACAAGCTGGATCCGGCCGGCCATTACACGGTGCTGTACAGTTTCGCGGGTGGGACCGATGGACGGAACCCCTACGCCGGTTTGGCCCGCGACTCGGCCGGCAACCTCTACGGAACTACTGAATATGGCGGCGGCGACACCGCGTGTAGCTACCTCGGCTGCGGCACTGTATTCAAGGTCGATACGGCTGGCCATGAGACAGTCCTGCACGGCTTCACATACGGGATAGATGGGATCTTTCCCCAAGCGGGTGTCCTGCTCGACGCAGCAGGCAACCTCTATGGAACTACCCTCCAGAGCGGCTCCGGCCTGGGACTCGGCACAGTATACAAGCTGGACAATGCGGGGGTGGAAACGTCGCTGTATTCCTTCACCGGCAACGGCGCCGGGGGTTCCCCTAGCCCGGGCGATTTGATCCGCGACCCGGCAGGCAACCTCTATGGCACCACCTCCGGAGGAGCGGCCGACAGCTTTGCGGGCCTGGGTGTGGTGTACAAGTTGGCCGCGTCCGGCCAGGAGACCGTGCTCTACACTTTTGCAGGCGGCGCCGCTGGCAGCCAACCACAAGCAGGCGTAACCCGCGACTCGGCGGGCAATCTGTACGGCACCGCGAATGGCGGCACAGCCGGCGCCGGCATTGTGTATGAGTTGGATCCGGAAGGCCAGCTAACGCCGCTCTACGCCTTCCCGATGGGCGTAGGGTACAACTCGTATGCCGGTGTCGTCCGCGATGCGGCAGGCAACCTTTACGGGACCACTTACCAGGGCGGCCCGGCCAACGCGGGCGCCGTTTACAAACTGGACGCCGCCGGCCGCTACACGATGCTGTACGGTTTCACCGGTGGGGCGGATGGGTCCAACCCGATGGCGGGTGTGGTCCGCGACCCCGCCGGCAACCTCTATGGGACCACCCAATACGGCGGCGCGACGGGCGCTGGTGTAGTCTACAAATTGGATCCGGCCGGCCGCGAAACGGTGCTGCACAGCTTCACCGGCTCCCCCGATGGGGCGTACCCGACCGCGGGTGTGATCCGCGATTCGGCCGGCAACCTCTACGGAGCTACTCCATGGGGCGGTGCATCGGGCGGGGGTGTGGTGTACAAGGTGGATCCGTCCGGCCAGGAAACCGTGCTCTACAGCTTCAACGCCGTGGCCGGCGGGTTCAGCCCATACTCAGGCGTGATCGAGGACCCGGACGGCAACTTGTATGGGACCACTTGCTGTGGCGGCTCCGGCGAGGGCGTAGTGTATAAGCTGGATCCGTCTGGCCAGGAAACCGTGCTATACAACTTCGTGGGCGGGTCCCAGGCCGGATCGCCCACCCCGGACCTGACCCGCGACGGCGCAGGCAACCTGTACGGAACCACCAACTACGATGGCCCCGGCAACGGTGGCGTCGTCTTCAAGCTGGATACCGCCGGGAATTTTGCGATACTGTACTCCTTCACGGGCGGCGCCGATGGGGGCTTTCCCGAGGCCCGGGTGATCCTGGACGCGGCCGGCAATCTCTATGGCACCACTACGGCGGGCGGTGTAGACGGCCACGGCGTCGTCTACAAACTGGATACGGCCGGCCAGGAGACTGTGCTCCATGCCTTCACGGGAGGAGCCGATGGCGGCAGCCCCTACGCTGGTCTGATCTTCGACCCGGCGGGCAACCTGTACGGCACCACGACCGCTGGCGGCAACGACACCGTCGGCGTAGTCTTCAAGCTCAGTGGGGCAGGCTCGTAGCCTGCGGCGGCCTCGTAGGCCGCCTCTGGCTGAAAGCCGGCCGCGGCAGAATTGCCCGCCCTACGACGCCGGCTGCGCCAACCGTCCTTCAAACAAAATCGCGCCGCTGGTGGTATCCCGGATAAAGAACGCGAACGGATGGTCCGCGCGAAACACCGTGCGTTCCTCCCGCCGCATCGCCAGTGCATGCATGGCTATGCCAGTGGCCGCCGCCGCCTCGGTGCCCTCTTCCGACACCTCCACGAACGCCTTGTGCGCTACCTCGCCCACAAACAGATCGCGGCGCCCGTCGATGCCGGAGAAATCCGCCGTTCTCTCGAAGGCGTCCGCCATGCCCATGCGCGACAACATGTCCTTCAGCGAGAATGCCGATTCCGCGCGGAATTTCGGAATGGCCGCCTCCACTTTACGGCTCGCCAGCCCCCCGAACCATGCGGAAAGCACTTCGGGCTTGATGGATCGTTCCAATTCCGCGAGGCCGTCGTTCGTCTTCGGCAGCAGAATGTCGAACGCCACCGGAGTCCCTTGATATTTCATCTCCAGAATCTGGGCCGCGGGCGTTTCGCCATACAGGAAATCGGCCTTCTGATGCATGAACTTCACCTCCGCCGTGCCGCCACCGCCAAGCTGAAAAGGCTCCACGCGCGTGTTCTGCGGATCGAACGGCGAATGCCACTTGCCATAAAAGTAGATCGCGCTGGTCAGCACCAGACGGGTTCCGGCATCGATCGAACCACGCGCGAACAAATCCTGAATCCGATCGTTGGTGTGCTGCGCGGTCCAGGCGTTGATGGTCTGGCGGGCCTGTTCCACGGCCTGAAAATCGATCGGCGTGAGCGGCGCGGCGTACAGCGTCCGCATAGTCTGCTCGAATTCCGATTGCAGCGGCAAGCCTTGCTGCACCCACAGGCCGTTGGCGATGGCGAGTTGGTTGCCGCCGCCATTCGCCTGCTTCGTGAGTTCCGCCGCCAGTGCGGCGACGGCCGCGTGGTAGCCCGGCCCTGCATGTTGCTCGATCGCGGCGGTTATTCCGGCGGCGGTCTGCCCGCGCGCGCCATTGAGCAGCATCGAGAGGGCTGTCGAAATGCTGAAGGGCGACAGGATCAGGTTGCCCTTGTCTGGGGCGAGGTTTTGGGCGAGTTGCCGGTACGCGGCGGCCGCAAACCGATTCATGCCCGGAGCCGCGTCGCTGGAGGCCAGCAGCGCGCCCGCCAGCAGAAACGGCAGGGTCAGGGTCACATGATGTGTCATGGAAGTGCCTACCTTCATCATATGCCCTCCCCGTGCTCGCCTCCGCAGGCTAAAGCCTATGCCACCAAGCCCTGCAAAAAAGCCAGCCAGAGCTTCGAGGCAGGCGGGCTGCGAGCCTGCCCCACCAAGAAGGCCATTTCAGTTGGGTAGCCCTCGTGGCGCACGCACTCGTGCGTGCCGTGTCGGCACTCCTGCCGACACAGGCGAGCGAAGCTCGCCCCGGACAGGCTTCCGCCTGTCAGGGACAGGCTTCCGCCTGTCATTCCACTTGTCACCGCCCCAGCGAACAGCTATGATTGACACTACAGGAGGGACATATGCTCCCCATGGACCGCCGGTCGTTCCTCGGGTTGCTGGCCGCCAATTCAGCCTTGCTCGGCGCGGCCAAACCATCGGCAAAGCCCGTTTTCTATGTAGGCGTCGGCTACTCCAGCGATTCTTACACCGCCGCCTCGGTCGCGCTTTCCGCTTGTGGACAGTTCCCCACCAATCTTGCCGGCCAGACGGTGGTCATCAAGCCCAACCTGGTGGTTCCCAAGCCAGCCAGTTCCGGCGCCACCACCGATCCGCTAGTGGTGCAAGCCATCGTGGATCTTTGCATCGCCGTGGGAGCCACTCAAATCCTCATCGTCGAAGCCGCGCCGCCCGGCCAACCTTCGAACTTCGGCCCGTGTGGCTATATCACCGTCTTCGCCAGTTATCCGCAAGTCACATTGGTGGATTTGCGGACTGGGACTTACGTCCTGACCCCCGTGCCGGGCGGCGGCTACGCCTACCAATCCATGTGGATTCCGTCGCTCGTAGTCCAGCCGAACACTTACTTCATCAGCGCGGCCAAACTGAAGACGCACATCGACGCGGTAGTCACTCTGTCCATGAAGAACCTGGTCGGTCTGGCTTCCGAGACAGCTTACGCCCAACCCGTCGCCCAGAACTATCCGCGCCACGACTTGCATCTGCGCGGCATCGATGAGTCGATCATGGATCTCAACCTGGTGCGGCCCGTCGACTTCGCCGTGATCGACGGCGTTTGGGGCATGGAAGGCCAGGGCCCGTCGCACGGAACGCCCGTCGCCACGGATGTGGTGCTGGCCGGCCTGAATCACGTGGCCGTGGACCGTGTGGGGCTCAACGTGATGGAGATTCCCCAAAACGCGGTGACCTATCTGACCTATGCCGCCCAGGCGGGTCTGGGGCCGGGCAATACCGACAACGTGACCTTGTTGGGCGATACTTATACGCCGTATCCTTTCGTTCCCGCGATAACTCCGCCCGTTCTCATTCAGCCCGTGGCGTCGCCGGGCACCATTTCGATTTCGGCGAATCAGTCGACCTCCATCACTTACAAGATCAAGGCCGCTTGTTACACCAGTGCGGCAATTATCCAGGATAGCGACGTCACTCCCACGGTGGTCCCGGTGCGCACGCTGCATGGATTTAAACAGGTATCCGCGCCTGGAGAGACTCTAACCTGGAACGGGAAGGACGACGCTGGAGCGTCGGTCGAGCCGGGCACCTATCTGGCCCAGATCCAAGCCACCGCGACGCTCGGCAGTACCTTGATCAACTACGCCGTCGGCCGGATCACCGTCACTTCCTGATAAGAGCCGTTGTGGGGCAGGACTCGCCGCTGGGGGGCGGGATTTATCCCGCGCGGGGCTTCAGCCCCGCCGCAGCGGCGCCCCCTCTTGGGTGCGATGGGTATTCGACCGTGCGCGGGCGGCCCTCGTGGCGCACGCTCTCAGCGTGCCGTGTCGGCACTCCTGCCGACACAGGCGAGCGAAGCTCGCCCCTCGACATCGGCCTCGTACGCCGCCTGCCTCGAAGCTGTGGCTGACTTCTTCCAGGGCTTGGTGGCATAGGCTTTAGCCTGTGTATGGCGAGCGAAGCTCACCCGCCTAACGCGTCGTATTCGTCAGCACCGAAACGTTGCTGGAACGCGAGTTCGCCACCGCCAGATCCGGCTTGCCATCCTGGTTGAAGTCCCCCGCCGCAAGCGCCACCGGCACATACCCCGCCGCGAAGCCAACGGGCGGTTGGAACGCCCCCGCCCCCGTGCCCGCCAGAATCGAGACCCCAGTGCCGCTGGTGATTGCCAGATCCAGGTTTCCATCGCCATTGAAGTCGCCCGCAATTACGAAACCCGAGCCTGATCCGACCTCCGCATTTACCGGCGTCTGAAACGTCCCATTACCGTTTCCGGGCAAAATCGAAACCCAATCGGACGCGGAGTTGGCCACGGCCAGATCCAGCTTGCCATCGCCATTGAAATCTCCGACCGCCACCGAGGCAGGATTGGAGCCCACCGCGTAAGTCACCTGCGGCTCGAAAGTGCCGTCGCCATGATTCAGCAGGACCGAGATATTCCCCGGATCGCTGCCCATATTGGTCACGGCGAGATCGGGTTTCCCGTCGCCATTGAAATCCCCAACCGCCACCGACGACGGCCCCACTCCCACGTCATATGTGACCGCGGGCTGAAACGTGCCATCCCCATTGCCCAGCAGTACCGCCACCGCGCCCGGAAAACAACAATCGAAGAGCTGACTCGCCACGGCCAAATCCAGCTTGCCGTCGCCGTTGAAGTCCGCTACGGCCACGGCGGCGGGGGCGAATGGCACCACATAGGAAACGCCCGGCTGGAAGGTGCCATCGCCATTGCCCAGCAGGATGGAGACCGTATCGCCGGGATTTGTCAGGCCGTCGCCAAAGTCGGTCACGGCCAGATCCAGCTTGCCGTCGCCATTAAAGTCGCCCACTGCTACACCGCCGTCGCCCGCCGGGTAACTTACTGGCGGCCCGAAGGTGCCGTCGCCGTTGTTCAACAGAATCAAAACGCCGTAACCGTTCATGGCTAAGTCCGGTTTCCCATCGCCGTTGAAGTCTCCCACGGCCACGGAATTCCCGGAGCCCGGCAGCGTGTAATCCACGGTCGATTGCAGCGTGCCATCGGCCTTGTCCAGCATAATCGTAACGCTGGCCGCATAAAAGCCGGTGGCGGCCAGGTCCGGACTGCCATCGCCATTCAGATCGCCGACGGCTATGGAAACCGGGGAAGCGCCCACGAAGTAGGTCTCGGCCGCCTGAAATGTGCCGTCGCCGTTGCCCAGCAGGATCGAAACATTGTAAGGCTCCGAGTCGCTCCGTGAGTTGATTCCGCCCACCGCCAGATCCAGCTTATGATCGCCATTGAAATCGCCTACCGCCAGCGACACGGCATATTCAAGGCCTCCCGCCAACATATACCCCACGGCGGGTTGGAACGTGCCATCGCCATTGCCCAACACGATGGTAAATGCTAAGTCGTCTTTCGACACTCCGTTCGCCAGAGCCAGATCCAGCTTGCCGTCGCCATTGAAATCGCCGAGCGCCACCGATAAGGGGGATTGTCCCGCGGCGTAGTCGACCGCCGCCTGGAACGTGCCGTCGCCCTTGCCCAGCAAAATGGAAACCACCCAGCCATGCTCGCAAGCCACCACCAGGTCCGGCTTTCCATCGCCATTCAAGTCACCCACGGCGACCGACATGGGTTTGGAGCCCACCTCATAGGAGGTCTGCGGCTGAAAAGTCCCGTCGCCATTGCCGAGCAGGATCGAGATGGTATGGCCGTAAACCCTGGGCAGGCCGATCGAGCCGGCGTCGGTAACCGCCAGGTCGAGCTTGCCGTCGCCATTGAAGTCGCCCACGGCCACGGATGAAGGCGCCTTGTCCACCGCGTAGAATGCAGCCTGTAGGAAGGTGCCGTCGCCGTTACCGAGCAGTATGGAGATCGAATTCGACGCGGAGTTAGCGACGACTAAGTCCAGCTTACCGTCTCCGTTGAAATCGCCTACTGCGACGAAATCGGGTGTGCTGCCAACCGCGTAAGTGACCGGGGGTTGGAAGGTCCCATTGCCGTTGCCCAACAAGATCGCGACGTCGTTGGAGGCGCCCAGAGCCACCGCCAGGTCAGGTTTGCCATCGTGGTTGAAGTCGCCAATGGCTACGGAATAGGGATCGGGGCCGGCCGGATATACCTTCGGCGCATTGAACGAAACCGTGTGGGTGGCGGCGTGCGCCGCCGCAGTCAGGATCGCGGCTGCGCAGAACGGGCGCATCCATCGATTGAAGCTTCCTAGGGGCATCCCTTCCCTCCTTGCCGAATTATGGCAGGTTCCCAGCGCGGAGAGAGTAAATATTTGTAAAGACAAGCCGTCAGTTCGAAGGTACGGCTACATACAACGGAAGCGCGGGCGAAGTCGAATTGCCTGCCGCGACCCCGACACTGAAGGGTGGCGGGCCGGCTATAACCAACTGCGCGGGCACCGGCACATCTACCCGCAACAAATCGATCGCCGTGCCTGGAATGCCGCCCGCATACACCGGCGTTGCCGCCAGCGTACCGATACCGGCGCCAAACCCTTCGAAGATACCAAAGTAAAAATCGACCTGAATCGTCGCGGCCGGGGCCAGCGCCGGCGATAGGGCGATGGTCCCGTCCGGCAGCCGCGGATTGAGCGCGCCCGCTCCACTAACGAAGATGGAAACCGTTTCGCCCGGAGCCGCGGGGTGCGATGCCGAGTTGAGACTGCCGTCGGAATTCACCACGGCGAATATGTTCGGTTGCGCCGCGACCACCTGCAAAGGCAGCGTCTGGGACGAGCCCGCGGCGGTCGTGACGATCGTGTTCACCTGCGCACTCCCCGCGACTTCATAGGGCACCAGCAAATTGATTTGATTTTCCGAAGCATAAATAAGTGGCGCGAAAACGCCGCCGAACGAAACCCGCGTGCCCCCCAGGGACGTGGCCACCACGCCGCTGGGATCGAGTTGCATTAAGGCTCCCGTGGCAGGTCCCAGGCCGGTCCCGTAAATGCTCACGTATTCGCCGGGAGCCACGGCATCGTTCACGGCATAAGCGGCCGCATCGGCCACGCCTAGAATGGATATCCCAGTGGGTGTCGCGCGCGGCTGGCGCAACACGAAACCGCTGGATACCGGCGCGTTGAAATCCACGCCCCGCGGCGGTCCGATTACGGTCAGGCTGCCATCCGGATTCAATGTTAGATCCTGGCCGGCCATTCCGTCCGGAGCCAATTCGGAAAACAATACGCTCGATCCATCCGGCGCAAGTTCGGCAATCAAGGCATAGCCCAAAAAGAGAGAGTTGGGTTGCAATACCAAGCCTGACGCATCGGCGAGCGATTCGGTGATCCAAATATCGCCCTGGGCGTCCAGTCTCAGTCTCGGCGATGCGGAATTACTGCCGATCAGATAAGGGTATGAAACGAAGAAGCTGCCCGTAGTCGAACCCGAGTAACTGGCGATGCCGTAATAGGTCGAAAACAGAAGGCTGCCGCCAGTCGAATCCAACTTCGCCACAAACCCGTCGCCGGAGGATGCCGCGCCGTTTTGGGGCATGGCGAAATGAGGTTGAATGGCCCCGGAGGTGATCGGGAAATTCGAGTCCGCGGCAATGCCGGAGAGCACCACGTTGCCGCTGGAATCCAAGGCGATTCCCCCCAGCGATGCCGTCGGCAAGCCGGACGCCGCGCCCAGCAGCGTAGACCAAACCAAGCCCGTGCCTTTAGCGTTCAAGCGCGTGATGAATACATCGTTGCCGCCCTGTAATTGCGTTTGAAACGCCCCTGGGGTAACTGGAAAATCGGAGGCGGACGTGGTGCCTGAAACCGTGGCGAGGCCGTTGGCATCCACGGCCAACACCGATGCGAAGGTGGACGACTGCTGGCCGCCGAGCAATGTCGCATAGGACGGCGTGTACGGCGGAGTCGATTGGCTGGCCGGCGTGAGCTTTGCGATAAAGCCGTAGAATATTTGCTGGCCCGCCGCCGCGGAAGGTATCGCACCGATGTAGTCGCCCGGCCTCGACGGAAAATCCGATTGGCTGGTCGATCCTGCCAGGTAAAGATTCCCGGCCGGATCGAATGCCATGGCGCCGATGGCCGTGTCGCCATTGCGGTCGCGCCCGCCGAAAGTGCCGCTGTACAGCAGATCCGTCCCGCTGCTATCCAGCTTGGCGATCAAACCAACGGTGGGGCTGCTCTGGGCCGAGGCGGCTACCGAACCGGCGATCCAAAGGTTACCCAGAGGGTCCACGGCGGCAGCGGCGGCCTGCCCGTCATTGCCTGTGTCAAACGTGAATTCCGAGATCGGGTTGCCACTCGGATCCATCTTCGCCACCGTAATCGGGTAGTGTCATTTAGGCCAGCAACGCACCCCGTGACACTACCCGTAATCGTCGTCGCTTGCGTGGCGGGAGCCACCGCGTTGGTTTCGAGCGGAAAGGCGGAAGAACTGACGATGAAATTGTTCCCTTGCCCGTCCGTGGCTATGCAGCAGGCGTTAAGGGAAACGTAGGAAATATTGGATTGCTGGGCGCGGGCGGCCGCGGCCGAAAACGCCAGCAGCGCGGTAGCCCATAGGAAAGACCGGACCATAATCGTCATAGACATTCCTTCGCAACGTATATCGTATTGCCTGCTGCTTGCCACAATAACACCTTACTGGGTGTATATCGATCCCCAGGCGGAAGCGCCGCCAACATACAAGATCAATGTTGGCTGATTATAAGACGAAGCCGGTCCGGCCGGAACCTGCACGTTCACCTGTAACGCCCCGGCTACCAGCGTCGGCGCGGGACCCGCGTAGAACACCGGCGCGTCCACTTCCACATTCCCGGCGGCGGTCTGATATTGAAACTTAGCCTGCACCGGCGCTGCCAGCGTGGGCAACCGGCCGCTAACCAGCGTTCCGTCGGCTTCCACCGGATTCGTCACCCCGCCTCCGGTGGCGAACACCGCGACCACCGATCCCACTGGCGCGGGATTCGCGCTCGAGTTAATGGTGCCGCCCTGGTTGATCGCCGCCACCTGGTCGAACGAGATGGGGAACAGCCCCGGAAACGTGGGCAGCACCGGAAGCGTGTTCACGTTCGACCGCAGGCCGTTGTACTCCGTGTACACCTGCACCGTATTCGTCCCCGCGATCTCAAACGGCGCCACCACGTTGATCTGCCCGCTCTGCGCGTAAAGCACGGGAGCCGCGATGCCGTTGAAAAACACCTGCACGCCCGCCAGATTGCTGCCGACCGTCCCGTTGGAATCCACCGTCGCCGAGACGCCCGTATCCGGCCCCAACTGGTTCCCGTAGATGGCGGCGATCATGCCGGGCGCTACGGCGCCGCCGAGCCCGCTCAGGTCCGCCGTCGCACTGAAACCGGCGTTTTGCACGCTAACCCACGGCACAAAAGGCGCCAGCGGCGGCAGCGGGTAAGCGCCCTGAAACGCATAACCGATGGACCCGCTGGCGAAATAGAAGCCGCCCCCGCGTCCACGGCCAGCGCATTGGCTTGTCCCGGCAGCAAGACGTTGTCCGCCGGCTGCACGGAGGAGATCATGCCATTCGGCATAACCAGGCGGATCGCGTTGTTCCCCGAATCCGCGATCAATACGTTCCCATTTGGGTCCACGGCCACGCCGTAGGGCGACCACAATTGGGCGCTGGTGGCGGGTCCGCCATCGCCTGTATAGCCCAGCACGCCGGGCGTCCCAGCGAACGTCGTGATGATTCCGGAGGCGCTCACCTTACGAATGGTTTCCGCCGCGGGATCGGCAATGTACAAGTTTCCCGCCGCATCCAGCGCCAGCGCATTCGGGATGCTCAGCTCCGCCGCCGTGGCCGGCCCGCCATCGCCCGCAAATCCGGGTGTACCGTTGCCGGCCACGGTCTCGATGACGCCTGAGGGCGAAATTCGCCGGATGCGATGGCTATTCGTATCGGCAATCCAGATGTTGCCCGCGCCATCGGGCAGCACAAAGCAAGGGTTGTTCACCGAAGCATTTACCGCCGGTCCGCCGTCGCCCGCGAAGGCGAATCGGCCGTCGCCCGCGATGGTCTGAATGGTTCCGTCCGGCGTCACCATGCGGATCAGGTTGTTGCCGGTGTCCGCAATGTAGACATTCCCGTCGCTGTCGACGCCCACACCGTTCGGACCGTTCAGGGTCGCCGCCGTGGCTGGTCCGCTGCCCGCCGGGAAACCGGGTTGGCCGGTTCCCGCCAGCGTGGTCACCGTCAGATCCGCGGCGATCTTGCGAATCTTGTGCTGGCCCTGGTCGGCGACATAGACGTTGCCCTGCGCGTCCCGCGCGAGCCCTTTGGGCCCGAAAGTTGCCTGCGACACAGGGCCGCCGTCGCCGCAGCAACCCGCCAACTGCAACCCCGCAATGGTGTGAATCACGCCGTCCAGGGTGACTTCGTAGATCAGCCCCGCGGCGATGTACAGGTTTCCGGCGCTATCCACGGCCACATCGGTCGGTTGCGGCACCGCCGCCTGGGTTGCGGGGACGCCATTGCCGAAGGCTCCGCCGCCTCCCGCCACCGTGGTGATAGTGCCATCCACCGCTATCTTGCGAATTCGTCCCGCTTCATAGTCCGCCACGTAAATATTCCCCGCGGCGTCCAGCGCCACACCGTACGGGTAGTCGAGCTCGGCGCTGGTGGCCGGTCCGCCATCGCCCGTGGTTCCAGCCACGCCCGTCCCGGCGAAGGTCGTCACTTCGCCGCCGGGCGTAATCTTAAGCACCAGGTGGTAACGGCTGTTGGCCGCGTACACATTTCCCGAGGCATCCGCGGCGAGGCCGTAAATCTGGCCGCCAATGGTCCCGCCGCTCGTGTTGGGATACTGTGTGACTGTTCCATCCGGCGCGATCTTGTATAAGGCTTGGGCGGGCACATAGACGTTCCCATTCACATCCACCGCCAGACCATACGCGGTATATTGTCCGACCGTACGGATTACGCCATCGGGTGTGATGCGCCGCAGGGCTGGCGGCGCATCGTAAGAGTCCTCCACCCAAATATTGCCGGCGGCATCGATCGCGATCCCGTATGGGTCGTTCAGCCCCGCCAACAGCGCCGGTCCGCCATCGCCGTCGCTGGCGAACTGCGCTCCTATAAATCCAGCGATGGGAACCACCAACCCCTGCGGCGTGATCTTGCGGATGTCGTTCGATTCCGTGAAGTAAACGCCGCCCGACGCGTCCACCGCCAGCCGTATAGGCCCGATCGGGGTCTGATTCGCCGGCGTATAGTTGGCGAGATTCACAGGCGTGTACTCCCCATTCACCACCGATTGGGGAGACAGAGAAATGAACTGATAGGTATGGTTGCCTTGCGCCAGGCCCAGCGCGGAGGCGAGCAGGCCCAGCACCGCCGCCCGCATCGTTCCGAACATCGTGCGCGCTAGATAGCAATTCATGTGCCGTACTTCGTCAGAACCGGAAGCCGATGTCTCCGGTGAGCACAAACCAGCGGTCCCGCTGGTAAGTTCTGTTGATGACGATCAACCGAGGAGTCACTCCCAACCAGATGTGGCGTCCCGGGTCGAGTGCGGCCGCCGGGCCGGCTTTGAAGTAGCCGCCCCATGCGGAGTATGGGCTTCCAAAGAACCCCGGCGACGGGTTGCCGACTGTGTATTTTTCGTACGTGCCGCCGGCGCCCGCGGAAAGCTCAAACCGGTCGTGCCGCAGTGGCAGGATCACCCGAGGTCCGAAGGGAATCCATGTATAACGGTCATGCACGTCGAAGAATCCGGCTGCGCTCCCTACCACGCCAGTCGGGTCGATCGCCGTCAGTACGCCCGCTTCGAGCGCCAGCCAGCGCCGCAGGTGAAAGCTATATGTACCGCCCAGACTCACCGCTGTGTCCCCGGACGACCCGGAGGGAGCGTTAGTCACCCATCCGGACCCGCCATTGAAAGTAAACTCATGCCGTTCAAACGACTGGCCATAAGCGAGAAAGGGAAGCCAGCAAAAAAGAAACGCAATTCGCCGCATAAGGCCATCGACCGGCACGCCGGAGGCCAAATGCCCCTCGTGGCAGGCGACTTCAGCCATTTGGTGGGGCAGGCTCGCAGCCTGCGGCGGCCTCGTAGGCCGCCTGCCTTCTAAGCAGAGGGTCGCCGGTTCGAGTCCGGCCGCGCCTACCAATGTTTTCAATAGGATACGGCATCTTTTCGGCTAGGCCCGAATCTGGCTGTAGATGATTCTGTAGCTGTTGATTTCCTCAGAGATCAACAGGTTGGCCGAAAACAGTCCCAATGCCGAACTCAGCGCCAGGACGGTTCTATCTTTCCGCGGCGTGAGTGAGGTTCTCGCTAGACCGTCTACGCCGTCCGCCTCGACCGCAAGACGATGTTACGCGCGGTCAGTTGGCGCATGACGCCAGTCTGGCTTACTCGCCAGTTGAATAGTGCCCTGCTCACGCCAAAATAGTTGGCCCCACCTTCGACGTCCCCTCCATTTTCCATCCATCGCAACGCCGCGATTCTGGGAACAAGCAGCGCAGCCGCTTGCCAATCTGCCTCTGCCTCGAGGCGCGCGTCCCAATGCCGGCACCCGCCGGGTCCCAGCGTGGGTAGGATCGGATGTTCGAGGAATATGTGTGAGAGTTCGTGTGCCAACGAGTTTGATCGTCGCCCGACCGGATGCGCAGGGTTGTACACGATAATCCGTTTTGTGCCGGCGCAGACCGTCACCGCTGAAAACCGAGCAGTATCGGATACAAGGCGAGCGACGCTTTCTGAGCGGGCTCCGAGATTCACCATATCCGTCAATGGGATTACCGGAATGCCGAGGCTGTCGCAAATCCCAGCGCAGTCCAAGGAAGTGAACAAGCCAATCCCGGATTCAATGCGTATCGCTTCGGCTAGACGTTCGGCTTCCGCCTTAAAGCCGCGGGGCAACAGGTCCGCCATCTACTTTCGCCCTCCCACGATATGGCGGTAGGCTGTGCTGATGATGTCTTCCAGGGCTGCCGCATCTTCATGCCGGATGTTCTTTGCGCTCCGAAGATACGACGAAATCATCGACATCGGATCACTCTCCTGCTTATCCGCTGTGGGTTCCAGAAATTGTTCCTGCGACAT
>JBEKMJ010000041.1:0-68070 GCA_050008575.1 Bryobacteraceae bacterium | reverse complement strand
GAGCGGCCTGTGGATTAGTTACTAAATACCGCTCCGGATACACCTGTTGCGGCGTGCCGGGGCGCACCGCGAACATCCAATAGTCTCCTACGCGGAAGTTCCCGCTATTCTCGCTGGTCAGGATCACCTGTACGCCCGTGTCGCCCAGCGTGACCGGCGTTCCCGGCGTGAACGGCAGCTCCTGTTGCCACACGCGCAGAAAGACCTGCCGCGGCTGCGGATACGGCGCCGTTCCGGTATAAGGGTCCTGCAGCGCCCACGGCAGCGAGAGGGTCTTCGAATCGGCATCGTAGGGCGATGCCGCCAGCGGGGACTCTACCTGGCCTGTGGCCGCGGCGACGTATTGACCGTTGGAGAGCGCGGCGCCGTTCATCAGCACCTCCACAGCCTGCCCGCCTTGCGGCATGTGCTCCGCATCCACCGGCGCCGTTTGCAGGGTCAAGGTGTGTGAATCGGTCGCCGTCACGCGATACAGAAACGATGCGTCGTCATAGCCCCATAGCAACATGGGCGAACTGCCGGCGTCGGAGATTTGCACTCGGATGAGTTGATTGTCCGCGCCGAGGTAGCCTCCTTGCGCGGTAGGATCGCAGGGGGTAGACGCCGGCGAGGGAACAAATTGGACCTGCATGCGGGCGAAGGACTGCACCCGCATATCATGCCTATCGAGAGCGATTCCCCCGGCGGCCCACGCCGTTTCGGCCGCGGCGAGCGCGCTGGCGCAATCGGTTCCGGTGGTGGCGAGCCGCTCGACGTGCTGGATTAAACGGGTGCGCTGGGCGGTATCCGGGCCCCCCAGGGCGACATCCTTCAGGTCACTGTCTTCCACGCCGCTCACTTCCTGCTCGCGCAGGAACAGATACACGTATTCGTTCTGGGTGAGCGGGGATGCGGGCGTGGGCACGTCGACCCAATCCTCCGTATCGACTCCCCAGTCCATCCACTCGGATCGTTGTTGCCGGCTGTACGCCCCAGCGTGCGGACGAACAGCTCGCATTCCGCCGACGTACATGGAGCCGGGGCCGATCTCGAAGTCATAATCATTCGGCTTAGCCGTGATAGCGTAGCCGTTGTCGGGGGTGCCGGCCGCGCCGACGAAATCGAGGGCCTCCTTGCGAGTCTCTTCGCTCGCAATCGTCTGCGCTTCGTTCCAGTCCGCTTCCACCGTCACGCGTCCCTGCTGCATCACCACCGAACGGTACTGCTGCCTGTTGTCGTATGAGATCCGAGCCCTGTCGCTACCCATGTTCCTTCTCCTTAATGCCTATGTCACGCGCACCAGCACCGGCGCCAAGCCGAGCGGCATGTATTCCTGGTACTTGATCAAAATGCTGCGTTCTTTAATCGGATTTTGCTCGCGCGCGAAAGCGCCCATCTCCGATCCGTCCTGCGCGCCTTGGATGATGGTGCCGCCGGCCGGCGGCAGGATAGCGGCGTCGGCCGACGCCAGGAGCTGTCCATAGCCCGGCTGCCCAAATGCCCGCGAGGTGAAAAGGGAGCTTTGCGCGGCGATCCGGACGCTCTCATACTGCCGGGGCAAAACGCTGCCTTCCGACGATGCGGTGAAGCGGACGCAGCCGTGCTGCGTGTCCTCGACCACCGCAAAATCGTCGAGGATGCATTCGCTCGCCTCAATCCGATGGACGAAAGCGCGGCCTAGAATCGTAGTCCGGCTGAGATTCGCAGAACCGCTGCCTAACGCCAGCGCCGCTTGGGATAAGGCCACAGGATAAGCCTCCTCAAGCAGCATGCGGTTGAGGCGAATCAGCTCCGGCCCCGCCGGATTGGTAACCGCCAACTGTTGGGTGGCCGGGCTCAAGGGGATCCCAGCAAACAGCACCGAAGTGTAAATAGGGCCCTCGATCACCGCGTTCAGGTCGTTGACCAGATCGCCGATGAATCCTTCGATCCCAGCCTTGGTGCCGTCCCAGCCGTTCAGCTCACTGAGGACGGCGGGCGCCAGGTTGTCCCGGAGAAAAACAGGCAGCGCTCCCGGTGCGCGCAGCGCCAGCGCCAGATCCGAAGGGTCTTGGATGTCGGCGACGGTGAGCGGCTGGGTGGGATCGCTGGTGCGGATACCTTGGACGACGCTGTTGGCGACGCTGAGAGTTTCCACGCTTCCGCCATAGCGGGTGTGGATGGGTCCGGCGATGCACCGGTCCAGCGTGAGGCTCGAAATTTCAGCTTCGATCCACAAATGGCACGGCAACAGGTCGCGCTGGTCCACGCTTTGCGCAAAAACGGTGGAATCGCCCGTGTTTCCCGGATCGAGCGTGCAGCAAGTCAGCGTGACTGAGGCAAACGAACCGGCGAGCACGATGTCGCCGCCGCTGACCAGCAGCCCGTCCAGCACCAGCACGCTTTGGCTGCCCGAACCGGTCAAGGTCCAGACGCTCACATCCGCGCCGGTTGGCGTAGGCAGCCGCAGCACCGGACGCTTGTTCTGTCCCGCCTGCAACAGCACGTTGCCGATATTCGTCACGTCGCCGACCGCGGTGTGGGTGAGCGAATCCTGGATGACGATGGTCCCGGCCGGCGACGGATCGGGAATGGGCGCGGGAGGGATGGAGGCCGTAATCGTGGAAACTGGCGCGGGCGGCGCGATCGCTGCCACGCCAGGCAGGCGGCGGTCGAATGGTCCGGCGCCGATGGTGGAGGAGAATCCATAGTTGTAGGTGACGAAAAATGGCCCGGCCGGGCTGTCGGCAAAGTGGAAGCGGCCCCGCTCGGGATGAATGGTGGGGCGCTTTTTCGCGTTCAAGAAATGAGATGGGTCCAGCAGCGCATAACCGTCGCCGGGATTGGTGAAGACGCCCATCGAATTCGGCGTCAGGTCGCCTTTCGCATCGGTGGTGGCGTAGAGCGGAATCTCCTGCGGGTTGGTGAGCGCCGCCTGCAGCAGCAGCGTGGCGATTTCGCCCGGCAGTTGCCACTCCCGCGGCGAAACCCAATTGTCCCCATAGCTGGCGGAAGTGCGCGAGGCCGCGGCGAACAACGGAATCTCGCGCCCCGTGGGATCGAATGTAAAATGGCCCGGACAAGCCGAGTCTTCCACCGGCGTGGTCTGGTCGAGCGCGAAGCTACCAAGCCGCCACAGGAAGACGCCGAGGTGCGGAATGTTGTACCAGCCCGCCATGTCCTCACCCAGACGGAAATCGGCGACGTGGGAGAACTCGTCGAACGCGGTTTGCGCCTTGGTGGCGCCATAGACGTTGCGCAGATCGGCCCAGCCGCCCGCGCGGCTGTGGGTCCACCGTCCCAGCAGCCCTTCTTCGCGCAGCAGCACAGGCGGCCCGGCGACTTCCGGATCGAAGTTGTGGCGCGTGCGTCCCATGCGGCGGAAGAATTCCACCACCTTGACATCCCATCCGGTGATATCCGCGGCGATCTCCTCCAGAATGGCGAGCGTTCCCTTCCGGCGGCGGTAATAGATCGTTTTGGCCACGTCGATCCGTTGGCCGCGGGCATCCAGGCTGGCCACCAGGTTGGTTGCCAACAGGTCGCCGATATATGCGATCACCCAGTCGTCGCAGGTTTCGATGGATTGGTCTTCCCACAAACGATCGATGGTGCGGCGCAATATTGCAGCTTGCGCGCCGATCCGGTTCACCATTTCGCGCAACGGACCATTGGCATTGAAGGTGTCGGTGTCGAGCGTCCGGTAAACGGCTGGTACGAGGTTCCAGAGCTTGTCCTGGTAATACGCCTGGTAATGGTCGCGGGGATCAGGCATTGGCCACCTCCGGGGTGATGTTGACGCCGGCGGTGGGGTCCAACGAGAAGTACGAGCCCTCGCCCGGATCGAAACGATAGGACGGGCCAGCAGGCGCGCCCGAAACGGTCAGGCTGTGCACTGCGACCGCCCCGGCCACCGACAGGCAGGCCGCGTAAATCTGGCTTCTGAAAATCGCCTCGCCGATGCCGATGCGGTTGGCGCCGAACAGTCCCGTATCCGGATCGGTCAACGCCGTCTGCGCCGCCGCGGCCACCGTACTGAGCATGTAGGCCGGATTGACGGTAAGCGTGAGGGAGACCGTTAGTGCAATCGGCTGGGCGAGTTGGACGGTGACCGGCCGGTTCGGATCGGCGTCGCCGCTGAGGGCGGTCTGCGCCGCGCTTTGCGCGGACAAATCGTCGCCCACATAGACCGTCACTACGGTGCGCTGCTGGAGCGGATCGAAACTCCAAACGGCGCTGGCACGACTGACGCCTGGGGTGGTGGCGGCGATAGCTTCGTAGTCGTCGCCGGAGATGGCGCGTCCCAAGGCCAGCACGGAGAGCGGGGCGTACTTGCGCATCTGGCTGGACGGTTCGGGGTCTTCGCCGCCGCCGGCCGCCACCGGGTTATGGATAGCCGCGAGACCCGGCTGCGGCGTGACGACGATAGTCAGGGCGCCGGCGGCAGGCGAATCCTGCCCGCTGCCGAAACGATAGCTGGCGATCGCGTTGCCGGTTCCGGTGGGTAGCCGCGCGCCGTTCACTCCGTCGCCGAACTGCACGTGCGTCACGTTGTTTTCGTCTTCGCGCGTTACGAAGATCGCGGCGTTGGGCGGTTGCCCATAGAAGCTGGGCTGTTCGGTCCACTCGACGTTGTTGACCCACACTTGCAGCGTGCTGGTATAATTCGCGCCGGAGGTGGAATCGGAGCTCAGCAGGTAGGTAAGCGGCGATTTGGCGAGCGTAAACTCCTGCCCCGCGACGGTCGCGTCGCCGCTGCCCAGGACCTCATTCGCGACAGTCTTCCCCCGGGTAAACGGCAGCAGGTTGGTGAGCACGCCGATGGGGGGAACGAGCGCGGTGGTGGGTGCGCCGGAAAGCTGCAGGTCGGCCGTTTGGGTGGAACTGACAACTCCGCTAACGCCGTAGCCTGCGCCGTTGGCGTCTTCGAGCTGGACGGTCGGCTGGCCCGGCGCAAAGCCCGGTGGGGTTACCGCTATCAGATCCACTGTTCCGGTGAAGGAGGTTGCCGGCGGCGGGATCAACACGCCCGCGTCCTGCCAGCCGTAGTGAATCACCAGCGTGGCCGCGTCGTTGGCCGCCACCCCGGGCGTAAAAGTGATTTCGGAGTGGAGCACCGGGATTCCCGCAACTGGCGATGCGGCCGTGGAAGCTGGAGCCGAAGCCGGATCGTCCTTATTGTTGGCATACCAGATCAATTCCGTGTAGCTATTGACGGCGGCGAGTTGCAGCGGCGGGATGGGTCTCGGGGGGGGCGGATGCAACCTGAATCCGCCGAACTCGCCGACGTTCAGATATTGCATGAAGAATTCCTCGCCCACTCCAAAATGGGAAGGCCTGCGCCCGGCCGGGGTGATGGTGGCGGCTGGCCCGATGGGCGGGCCTGCGACGGGAGCGGCAGTGATGCCGTTGGCGGAGTCGAACAGAATCAAATCGCCGGGTTTGATCTGGCGCGCGACGGAATCGAGATCCGCCTGCCCGGTGGTTCCGTTGTCGACCAGTGAAAAGCCGATGTCGACGCCGTACTGAAACAGGCGCGCGGTCTGCGTGGTGCGCAGCAGCCTGTAATTCGCCGCGATGGCGCCCGAGGGCAGCGGCAGAGCCGATGTGCCGAAGACGACTTGGGTGTTGCTGGTCCCACGCGGACTCACTTGCGGGTTCACGGCGACCACGTTGGCCACCACGTAATTCGAGTCCGTGCCGTTCCATCCTTTTTCCACGAGCAGCAGCAGGTCGCCCGTCTTGATGGAGCTTACGGTGCCCTGCAGCAGCACGCTACCGTCCGCGCCGAGCTGCGCCTGCGAGTTATCCGGATCGGCGGAAACGGACCCGCCAGGCTGCACGGTGGTTGCCGCGCTCAGCTCGAAGATCTGCGGGGTCTGGCCCGGCCCCGGCTTGCTCTGCACGGCGAATCCCTCCGGCAGGGAGATGGGCAGCTTGGCGCCGACCAAGGCCGCCAGGGTGGCCTGCGCCCCGATGCCGGGACGCGGCCTATAACCGAGTACGCGGATCAATCGGTTCACGCTGGCGTCCAGATCGGCCGTCCTCAGGTAATCCTGATTCGCAATCCGCTGGTTATAGAAAGTCAGAATATCGGCGATGTAAGCCCACCACTCGATCATCTGCAGCGCCAGGTCGCTGGTGGAAGTAGGCTTCCAGTTGGCCAACTCGACTTCGCCGGGCAGCGACTGCAGCATCGCATCGCGGAAGGCAGTGAAGTCGCCCGCCCGGTACTCTATCGTGGACAATCCCGGCGGATTCGAAATCACCGCGGGAAAACTGCATGCGTCGCAAGGGCAATTCGAAGTGCCGCTCATTTTCCACCGTCCACATAAACTTTCAAGGACCCTCGTTCGGGCCTGCTCGGATCGTTGTCCACACGCAAGATCTGACTGGGCTGGATAGTCACCTCGTCGGGCATCCGGATGTAGTTCACGATCACGCCCCGCTGGCGATACATAATGCACTCTACGCCGGCTACGCCGGAACACTTCTGGATGGCGGCTTCCAGCGCGCTGCGTTCGAGCGGCTGCCCGAACGTGAAGTTGTCGAGATAGAAGAATCCGGTAGTGCCATCGGGATTCTTCACCGCGCTGAGCGCCTGGAGCACCGCGGCCTCCACGTCGCCGCGGAAGGCATCCGGCTGGGCGCAGACGAACACTTCGATATCGAGCGCCAGGTACTGCGGCGCGGGCGCATAGGATTCGTATCCAGCGAGCCGGCGGCGGTTCAGCAGTTGTATCAGGCCGAGTTGCTCGGGCTCGGTAATCTGTTCGCTGCCCTCCGGATCGGCGGTGGTGAACACGGTCAACCAGCTTCCGGTCCAGCGAAAGACGGTGCCGGCGCGCTCCACCCAGGGAAGCGTTTGCGCCGCGGCGGCGTAGTCGCTGGCCAGCACCGCGTTATAGCGCACCGCGCGGAAGGCTTGCGGCGCCAGCCGGAGCACGCTTTCATCGGACTCCTCATCCGCACCGCCGGCGGCGGCGAAGGGATTGGTCACGCCGCTGACGAATGGCGCGGCGGCCGGGTTGAAGCCGTTGATGGCATCCGCCGGCAGATTTCCCGCGGCTCCGGCGCCGATGCGATAGGTCGCCTGGAAAAGGGATCCGGTATCGGGGACGGTGCCGAAGAGCTCATCGCCGAAGCGAATGGTATCCCCGGAATCGCCATCATAATCGTACGAAATGCTGCCATCGGAATTACGGCCGAGGGGAGAGTATTTCACGCGGTCCAGTGTAAAGCCGGTTTGAAACTGCGCCGTATCGAGAAGGGTCGTAAACCAGGGCCAGGGCACAGGCAAATCGGAGGGCGCTTGCCCGATCAAGGCAATCTCGGGCGTTGGCGCCGTGCTGGTATCGGGCGCCAGCCACGCCAGCGGCGTATTCGCCAGCGTGTAGAGGTACATCGGCGCGAACGAATTGGGCGAGCTGTTCGGCCCGGTGCGGACGACGGCCAGCGGCAAGAACGGGTTCGCGGCGGGTGGCGTATCGATGGCGAACGATTCGCTGAAACGCGCTCCCTGCGTGGCTGGCACCAGATTCCCTGCGACCGCCGTGCGCGTCAAATCGTGGTCGTGCTGCAACGCATCGCTCGCGTCCCACTGGATGTGCGTTACCGCGACGCCGTAGAGGTAGTCGAATTGTTCGTCCACACTCACGATGTGCACTACTTCGCGGATGGGCGGGTCGGCGGAGACTTGGGCCGCCGTATCGATTAGCAGCGCCAGCCCCGCGGTGAAGGCGAAGCCCAGGCCGGTGAGCCACATTTCCGTCGCGCCGGTCTTGAGACAAAGCTGGCTGTCGTCCCAGTAATACGGCGTGATCGGACGATTCCACTTGGGGCTGGCCAGATAGTTGGTTTGGTCCGCCAGCCCGGTACCCGCCTCGAACACGATGGTCTGAGCATCGGGAGTCACGCCGAACGCCTGCGTCCCGGCGGGAATGGGACCGGCCGTCACATCGAACTGCAACAGGACCGTGGAGGATGTCGCGGGCCGCGGCTCATAGTCCACCAGCCTGGCCTGCCGCACCACCGACCGGCGCTCGGTGGCGGTTTCGAGCGTGGCGTCGGCCGCCACGCGATCCTGCGTATAACTCAAGTCGTCGGCGAGGCCGGCCAGCGCTTCCAGGAACATCATGCCGAAGTCGGCTTCCGCGCGTTCCTGCCACGCGGGATAACGTAGCGCGGAGAAATCCATCAGCGCCTGCCGGAAGCTTAGGAAATCCTTCGCCAGATAGTCGACGGGCGGCGGATTGCCGGGGATCGGCGGGCATGGCGGCCCAGGCGCGTCGCAATCGAGATCCGAGGGACACGTGACCTTGAACGAGAAGACCGACTGGCTGAAGAATTGGTCTAGCGCCGTGCTGGTCAAGCTCAGCGTGTAGAAGGAGAAATCGCCCACCACCGCGGCCGTCAGCGTCAGGATGGGGCGTCCTTCGGCGTCCGCCGACCAGTCCGTGGCATCGTTAATCGTGTTCACGGCCACGGTAGGAATAGTCTCGCCACCCGTTATTCGCGGATTCGACACCGTGCCGGTCAGGGCTACGTTGTTCAGAAAGTGAACGTACAGAATCCGCGGATCGGGGCTGCCGATTTCGACGAAGTCGATGCCGTTCAGCGTGGCCGACTGGAGCAGCAGTTCGACGCGATCTTTCGGAGTGGGCGCCATATCAGCTCACTGAAACCTGCAACTGGCCCTGGGTCTGGGTGGCCAGCAGGGTGTATTGAATCTGGATTTGCAACTGCGCCGGATCGTCGGAAGACGCGAGCGGCACCACGGTCACCTGCTGCACCGTGATGATGCCCGCCAGCCAACGGTTCAAGGACTGCAGCACGATCAGATTGGTGGCGGAGTCGAGCGCGCTCGAATGCGGCGCGAAAACCAGTTGGCGCAGTCCACAGCCGAACTCCGGCAGGTCGATCCGCTCGCCGGGCGAGGTCAGCAGCACCTGCCGGATCATCTGATCGACGTGCGCCGGATACGGAGTCAGCGCGGCCTGTCCGGAGGCCGGGTCGATGCGGAATGGAAAAGCGTAATCGTGGCGGTCCATAGCTCTCCTATTGGCCTGTCACTTGCTCCTGCGTGTTTGAGATAATCACCGTGCCCTGCGGCGCCTGGGTGGCGGCCAGGCACAGGCCGACGCTGGCCTCGCTAAGCGTGAAATCGCCCACCGCCTGGCTGCGCGAGTCGGGCGAAACCCACTGCACAGTGACGCAGGGGCTGGGCACCGCGGGCGGCAGCGTGAACGCGCAGCCGGCGACGATGAAGGTATCGGAAGCGCGCACCAGGGGCGAGCCGCCGGCACTCACCTGCGTATTCGATGTAACCGCGCTGACCGTGCCGCCGTGCGGGCACATCAGCATGCTCGCCGTATTCAGAAGACCGCCCATCACATCACCTCCAATGCGCCGTTGTTCACGTTGACTTCGGAGTCGCTCAACTGTATGGTTTGCGATCCGCGCGTGAGCGTGATTCCGCTCGAATCGAGGGTCACGCTGTTGCCGTTCGAATCCTGAATCGTAATGCTGTCCTGGTCGTCGTCGAACAGCATCTTGAGCTGTTTGGTGACGATCGCTTTCACCGCCGGCTGCGCGTCGGACGGGGCTTGCTGGCTGAGCCAGAAGCCTCCCGTCCAGATGGGAAACGATACGTTGCCGCCCTCGAACTCGATCCACACGGCGGAGTCCACCTCGGGCAGAAACGCGAACCCCACCGAATCGCCCGCGTAGGGCACGCACGGCAGCGCCCATCCCGATTCGGTGTCGCCGTAGACGGACGGAACTTTGGCCTTGATGCGCATGGTAGACGCATCCACCTGCGTTACGATGCCGCGGTATTTTCCGTAGAAACGGCCGCGGATGGACTCGACCACGTCCTGGAGGGTCTGTTCGTTCATGCGCTTATACGCCTCCCAGCAATCCGGTGAGTCCGCCGCTATTGGATGGCGGCGCACCCATGGCATTGCGCACCAGGACGAAATGCATCTTGTGCGAATCCGCGCCAATGGTGTGCCGCACGCTCCACACCAGGTAGTTGCCCGAGTTCAGCGCGCCGATTCCGGAGATGGCTACCACAGTTCCGACACGCAGCACGGCCTGCAGGCGCGCTACGTCGGATTCGCCCTCGCAGCGCGCGAACCAGTTGGCGTCTTCGAGCAACGCTTGCGCGCGCAGCGTCAATTCGGCGGAGCTATCGGCGGGCGCGGCCAGCAATACGGAAGTCGCCTGCCCGCTGAAGGCGGCCAGGGTCTGGGCATCGAGCGCGGTCAGGCCGGAATCGGAAACATTCACGCTGGCGTCGCTGTTATCCAAGAACACCTGGCCGGCGCTGACGCTGGTCGGCCCGGTGGCGTCCCATTCCAGATCGAGGGGGCCTACGTTCCAGGTATCCGGGTCGTTCAGGTTCAGCGTCAACACCGGATCGCCGTCCAGATCCGGCCGCGCGAAGTAGCCGGTGCGCACGCCGGCCGTATCGGTGCACGTCACCCGGACCAGCTTACCGGTGGCCCGCCCCAGCGACCGCAGGAAGGCCATATCGGTGGCGCGCTGCATCAGGGAATGGCCGTCCTCGGTGTGGGAGGGCGAATCGTCCTGGGAGTTGTCGGCGGCCGGCGTGAACCCGTACTGGCCGAAGATGCTGGCGGCCACGTCGGAGTCCGTGACGTTCACCCATTCGTTCACCTTCTCTGCAATGTTCATGAGCCAGGAAGCGTCCTGGCCCCAAACTTCCAGCTTCGACGAAACGATGCCGCGCTCCAGATGCAGCTTGCTCGTGAGTACATATCCGTCGAAGATGCACTCCGCCGGGCCCTGCGGCGGCGTCACCACCACGGCGATATTCGAGAAGGGCGCAAAACGGCTGTCGTTAACGAGGCTAAGATCGCCGTTATCGGTGCCCACCGGCAGAGTGAGCTGGATAGCGCCCGGCAGGTCCGCGTTCTCCTCCACTTCGAGCGACGAGATCTGGTTGTAGAAACTGTCGTCGGCCGGAGTTCCGTTGAACAGGACCTGAAATGTAGTCGGCATCCGGCTAGGTTCCTTTCTGCGGCACGCCGATCTTCGGATGCGTGGCCAGCGCATCCGGCACTACCGCGTCGTTGGCGTCGCAGAACCGCCAGAATGTGGTGGCGTCGTTCAGGTAGTAATTGCCGAGCAGATCCAGCCGCTGACCCTGCTTGACGGTGTGATAGCCAATCAGCACGGGATTCGTCGGCAAAGGCAGTGCCACGGCCGTAACCGTGGTTCCGTTGGCGAGCGTCACGGTGTATTGCGTTTGTTTTTGATACCGGCTCCCCGGAAAAAACATTGCTTCTCCTTCTTAGAACGGCAGCATACCCGCCAGGGCATCCGCCGAGTTCACGATATTGGCCAACGCCAAGCCTTGCCGCAGCACGCCCATGGCGCCGTAGGCCGTTTGCACCAGATCCTTTATCAGACCGTCGTCGAGAGCGTCGATTTCGTTCTGCGTAAGCACCTTCAAACCGATTTCCACGTCGGCGTGCGTAGGCACGAGCAGCGTGGGATCGTACAGCTTCTCGGTGACACGCAAGGTGGTGACCCGCACCGGCAGGATGCGGCCGGGCCCCCATACGAACAGGACCGTAGGCACCACCGAGACGGGCACGGACCGGTTGACGCCTCCGGACGAGCCGCCGATCGAACCGCCGATTCCACTGCCGCCGACCGAGACGGAAAGCGATAACGACGCTCCGCCGCCCGACGTGGACGGAAACAACAGCAGCTCGAGGGCGGCCAGCGTGGGATAAATTCCGGAGACGGAAGCCAGGGCCTGCGCGGGAGGCGAGCCATCGGCGATGGTATCGGAGGAGTCCAGCGAGAGTGAAAATGAGAACTCCTCGCCGGGGCTTCCGGTGACCGCCAGCGGGTTGCCTGCGCCCGCTTGTTGTCCCGGCGCTGGCGCGGGCGGCGCGGCGGGCGCGGCGGGCGACCACGTATGCGTCAGCGTCTCCGGGTTGTACTGAAAGAGAATGATATTCGGGATCGGAACGAGGAACGCCGACGTAAATTCGATAAACGCGCCGCGAAAATATTTGCCTGGCATCGGTTCAGCTCCGGTGGAGCTCTCGCTGCAGCTCCGTTAGTATCTGTTCAGTCAAACCATCGGTGGTGGCGCCGGGAGCGGCGCGGACTTGCAATCGAACCAGCTCCGCGCGCTGCGCCAGGTCGCCCGCCAGCGGCGCGCGCTCCAATCCCGCCGCTACATGCTCGGCCAGCCGCTGGGCGGCTCTTGCATCCATCGCGCCGGCCTTCAATACGAGCCGCTCGATGTGAATCTCAGGCATGCGGTTTCGCGCTCCAATCGCTGGCGCGCCAGGACGCGCCGTGCTTGTGCATTTCCCTGCGCGCGGCATGCAGCAGGTGATCCATGCGGATGCGCGAGCCTTCCGCGCGTGCCAGAAACGCCCCCGCCAGCGCGATGGCCTTGATGTCCGCGCCGGTCAGCACCAGATTCTCGGCCAGCCATTCCCAGGCAATCGTATCCAGCAGCTCTTCCCCGGTGGGCGAACGTTCGGCCAGAGATTGCCGCCACAGCGCCAGCCGCTCCGGCGGGCCCGGCGGAAGAAAATCGACAATGAACCTGAGCCGCCGCAGGAACGCGGCATCCAGATCGTTTTTGCGGTTGGTCGCCAGAATGGCTACGCCGTCGAACTGCTCCATGCGCTGCAACAGGTAATCGATCTGGATGTTGGCGTAGCGGTCGTGCGCCTCCTTCACCTGTGTGCGTTGGCCGAACAGGGCATCCGCCTCGTCGAAGAACAAGACCACCGCGGAGCGTTCACACGCCTCGAACACCAGCTTCAATCGTTTTTCCGTCTCGCCGATATACTTGTTCACTACGCCTGCCAGATCTACGCGGTACAGCTCGCGGCCCAGCGCCCGCGCCACAACCTGGGCGGCCATGGTCTTCCCCGTACCGCTGGGACCCGCGAACAGAACGTTTAGGCCGCGGCCCATGCGGCATAGGCGTTCGAAACCCCATTCCTCGAGCACCGCCGCGCCCAGGCGGGCCTGCGCGGTCAACTCCACGAGTTGTTTGCGCACGCCGTGCGCGAGTACGATGTCGTCCCAAGCGTAGGGGCAGGGAAGCGGCGTGAACAGTTCGCCTGGTTCGTTATGCAGCATGCCGCGGCAGGCCTCCGCCACTGCCTCCGGTCCCGCGCTGGCCACCTGGGCGGCGGCGCGGATCTCCGCCGGCCGCAGTCTCCAGCCGCGGATGGCCTCGGGAAGCGGCTCGCCGGTGAACTGGCCCCACAAGCGCAACCGCTGCGCCTGCCCCAGCGGCCGCATGCGGAACGATGCGCGCGCCACCCGCGCCGGCGCGGAGGCTTTTCCGGGGGCTTCGCTGCCGAAGAACGCGAGTTCGCAGGCGCCTTCGATGCTTTGGCGCGCGTACCGATCCAGCAGGTCCGCGTAATTCCAATACAAAATCGCGTGTTCCAGGCGGGCGGCGCGGAGCGCGTGGACCACGCGTTCGAGTGTCTGCGCGGGCGTCGACTCGGCCGCCATGGTGCGCGCATCCACCACCATCAAGTCCGCACCCATTTCAGCGCAGACTTGCGCCGCCAACGTGCGTTTGCCGGCGCCGGCGGCAGCCGTTAATTCGATCTCGACCGGTGGCCGCACTGCCGCGATAAAGTTCCGCATGGCGTGGTGTGTCTCCGGATCGAGAATCTCGAGTTGCGCGGCGTACGTGGCGGAAATCGTCTCGGCGGACACCACCGGATCGATGCCCTGTTCTCCGCGCAGCCACTGAACAATGTAAGGGTCGGCGATCCACGGCGCGTAGGAGGAGCAAGGATTGCCGGCGCCGGGCGCGACGTGCGCCAGACGCCAGCGCGCCAACGCCGAATCAACGCGCAAGGGTTCGCGCCAGCCGAACAGCGCGGCCGCCAACAGAGGCGTGGCATAGCAAGCCGAGGCGTCGTCGTGCAGGTATCCGCAGACGCGGCCGAAGGCCGGATCGGCCGCCACCGCCGCCGCCAATCCCAGCAGGCCGCTCTCCTCCGCGGTCAATCCGAACGCCTGCCGCAGCGTGGCCCAACGGGCATCCGACAGCGCGGCGGAATCGGCCTCGGCGATCAGCCGCGTGAGCTCCCGCGTCTCGCGATTCTGTTCGTAGAATCCAGCTTCGCGTTCCGCCGTTTCAGCAGGGTCGTTGAGGGTGCGGTCAACCTCGTCATGGGTGATCGCGATGCCTTTAGCGGACGCATCCGAGGACCACTGGGCGTGCAGCCATAGCGCGCGCCGCTGCGCCCGCAACCGCGTACGCGCCAGGAAGGCAGGCTCGGACGCTACGCTGGGCTCCGGAGGCTGAACCAAGGCGCTCATGCGATCACCACCCACCAGCCCGGCGGCGACTCCACGTTGTTCACGCGAATCCGCACCGCGTAGGTTCCGGCCGGCAGCGTGGCCGGCGCCACGAAGGTCAACTCTTCCGCCGAGACCACCGTGACCGCGGCGGAATCCAGCGCGACCGTTTCGAGCAGGACCTCCGTGGCTCCCGCAACGAACCCTTCGCCGTTCACCGTGTATGTCCCCGCCACCGCGCCGAGTATGGGCGGATTCGGCTGCGGCACGGAGGACGTATCCACCCACGCCGCCACGCTGAAGGGGGTCGCGTTGGTGCGATACTTCGTGGGTGCATCGCTGCCCGCGCTCAGTTGATAAACGCCGGGAGCCGGTACGTTGGCCGGCGGTAAACCCACGTTGAGCGGCAATTGCAGCGTGATACGGCTGGGCGTCTGGAAATTCTGTACGCCGGCGGTAGGCTCCGGCACCATCCAGCCGGTCACGTTAAACTCGGTGCCATCCGGCATCAGCAGGTAGACGTTGTTCGATGTCGGCGAATTGAGATTCGCGCCGTAGAGATTGAATGGCTGCCCCGGGCCGGGGGTGGCCACGGCCGGGGAATAATCCAGGCTGAGAATCGCCGGGTTAGCGACGGTGCTGGAGAGCGATGCAAACGTGAACGTGCGCACGGTCCCGATCGCCTGTCCGTTGAGCGCATACGGGAACACCGCGGGATCGGCAGCCATTTGCATCGCGGTGACCTTGGGGGCGAGCGCGGGCGTCGCCGGAGGTGTCATTAGCACGACACTGACCTTGTAGACCACCGCCAGACGGATGGGGACGGTAATGGCCTGCCATAGGCGCGACATTTCGTCCGACGTTTCGATTTCCATCGAAACCGTGAATTCTTCGTTGACCGCGGCGGGAATTCCGGGAAGGGCCACCTGCAGACGCACGATCGGCGTCTGATAGAAGAACTGCACGGCCATGCTCATGGCCTGTTGCTCCTGCTGATACTGCTGATCCGCGAACGCCGTCAGCAGATAGTACAAGTCCAGGCCCAAGGGCTGGAAGGGGATGGTCTGCGCGCGCTGATTCAGCAGCGGCGAGTTGCGTTGGTACTTATCCTCGGTGACGTGAAAGAGGGAGAAGGTCAACTGGCAGCCGGCCAGCTTTCTTACCGCGTCGGGCAGGGCCCCGGAGTAAGAGAGCGGGAACGTGTTGCCGCTGGCTTCAAGCGACTGCCACAGCGGCGATGCCGTGGTGACGTAGTTCTCCAGCATGGAGATCAACGTGTTCGTCACTAGCGACAAATCCAGGACACCTAACGGCGCCAGTCCCATTCCTCTGCCTCTCTATTGCCAGGTCGACCACAACGCATATCCTCGCGCCAGACGGCCCTTCGGCGGGGCGGCGGGCGCAGCGTATCTCACCGGGGCGGGAGGCGTTACGACTTGTACTTCGATCTTTCCGATGTGCACCGCGTTGCTGGCGGCCACGCCTGACTCCGCCCGCGAAGGAGCGTTCCAGCCCGCCGCCGGCTCCCGGTGGCGGACCGGCTCGATGCGTGCCGGAGCCAAAGTGGCGGCGGCTGCAGTCGGTTCCTGTTGTTGCGGCGCGCTCGCGGCGGCGTCCGGCTCGCGATTTCGCGCCGGCTGGATGCGGGCCTGGGGCGGCGCAGCGGCGGCGGGCGGCTCCTCTCGGGGCGGAGGGTTCCAGGCCGCACTTGGTTCCGAGCGTTGAACCGGCTGGCCGCCGGGCTGCACCGATACCGCGCGTGGCGGGGCTTGCAGCTTTGTGTCAGGCTCGGCCGGGACGGCGCGCACGTGTGCCTGCGGCGGCCGCAAATCCCGGCGCGCCGGAGAAATCGCCGGCCGCAAATCCCTGCGCGGCTCTTTCGGAGAAATCGCCGGCCGCTGGCCGGGTGCGGGTTCCGGGCCGTTTGTAACGGCCTGATCGGGCTTTCGCGCGACGTCGTTTTTCAGGGCCGCGCGCGGCACATCCGATGTCGCCGGCTCACGCTCGCCGGCATACCGCGTTGACGCGGCCTTCGAATTCAACGGCCCATCCGCTGGCCGGACGACATGTTCTTCGCGCGGCGCAGGCCCCGCGGCTTTCTGGAAAGGCGGGCTCGACGTGGGCGCTTGCCTGGGCGAGGCCGGAGCGGCCGTGGGAGGCTCCGGCTTAGGCTGAATTTCAAACCTGCGGGAGATCGCCGGCGCGGCCTCCGGATCGGCCGCCGCCGCGGCGCGGCGCCGGCTGCCGCGATCGGGAGCCTGCGCAGGAATTTCCGGCGACGCGGCGGCCAGCGTCGAATCGATCCGCACGGACTTCCACAGATTCGATACTGGACGCGCAGGCGCCAGTGCGGGGCTCCGCGCGCCTGGCAGGATGCGGCTGAAATAGGACCGCGCCATTCAGTTTCCTCCCGCCCCGCGCAGAGCCATCTCCACGTATTGCACGCGCCGCGCGCGCGGCAAAGACAGAATCTTTTCCTCCGTCCAGTGATAACGGCCCGCCAGCAGGTGCACATCCTCGTAGAGGAACTCGGCGTCGTAGCGCATTTCGCGCTGCACGTAGCTTTGCGCGTCAAACCAGAAACGCGCCGTGGCGCCGCACTCCGGACATTGGCCCTGGATCTCTCCCGAAAGCGGAGGCGCCAGCGCCTGCATGGCCTTTTGGGCCTCCTTCTGCGCTTGCTTCCACTCCCGCGGCGAGTCCACGCGGATGGTCCGCCGCGCCAGCTCGCGCGCCGGATGCGGAGACTGAACGGCAGCGGCCAAATCAGCGGCGGTCACCAGCCGAAACTGCACTGGGCTGCCGAGAATCCCATACCAAGGCGGCTCTCCAGTCACGGGCGCGACGTTGGCCGGGGTACGCGCGCGATGGTGCGCCAGGTAGTCGCCGATGCGGAAGCAGACCTCGGTGGGCGTCCCACATGCCTCCATGGGGCAGCGCCCGCGCGACACCACCAGATCGCCGAAGAGCACGCGGCGGAGCTGGAGCAGCAACGCCTCGAGATCGGCGGCCGGCAACGCTCCGGCATCCAACTCGGCGCCATCGTGCTGGCGGACGAGCTGCGAAGCGAGCGCGATGGAGGTCTCCACCAGGCCGCCGCCGCCCTCGAGCAAGAGCATATCCTCGGCGCCGGTGGCCTGGCGCAATTCGACCTCGATCCTACTGACAGGCAGACAGAACATGGCTGGACCCTGGGGCTAAGTTTCAAGCGCCTCGGCGAGGCTCGTGTCGCGCTCCCAGCCCTCGTTCTCAAGCTTGATGTGCTCGATCGCCACGGCATTCGTCCCCGCATCCAGATCCGGCAGCGCCTGATACTCCGACACCCAGCAGCGGTGCACGATGTAGCGCCGCACGGGTTGGCCCTCCTCGTTCAACAGCTCGATGCGGATCTCCTTGCGCAGGTTCTGCAGCGATGTGGACGGCGAGCCTTTGTCCAATACCTGCGCCGCGTTCGCCCAATCCTCGAAGTCGGTGTCGAACGTGACGCCGCGCTCCATGGTGATGGCCTCGTATTTGGTCCGTCCGAGTCCTTTGCGGATGATGGCGTTACCGCCTTCCTTGTACTCGATGGGGTCCGCGGAGCGCTTCAGCGTGGTTACCTTGCTGACGCCCGCCACCGGAGTTGTCGAAGTATCGAAATACACCAGAAAGCGATAGGACTTGTACGGGTCAAATCGGTTGATATTTACCGTGAATGGTTTTCCCATGTCACTCTCCTTTTAGGACTGCGCCTGTCCTGCAAGCTGCGCGATCTTGACCACCACGAACTCCGCCGGCCGCAGCGGCGCGAACGCCACGATGATATTGACGACGCCATTGGCCTGATCGTCCGGCGTAGTCGTGGTGCTGTCGCACTTCACCTGGAATGCATCGCTGGGCGTGGTGCCCGCGAAAGCGCCCTGGTTGAACAGCGACAACATGAAACTTTCAATCGAGATCCGGATGGCGACCCAGAGCGGGTCGTCATTGGGCTCGAAAATCACCCACGTGAGATTGGTTTTCAGCGTTTGCTCGATGAACAGCGCCATGCGGCGCACCGGCACATACTTCCATTGCTGCAGAGCCTGGTTCGCGGAAACCAGCGTTCTGGCCCCGAAGACGACCGTACCCGCTCCCGGGAATGAGCGGATGCAGTTGACGCCGATGAGATTCAACACGCCCTGCCGGGTGTCCGTCATCAGGCCGGTGGGCACGACGCCGGTGGTATCGAGCAGAGTGGTTGCGTAACCGGCCGGAGCCTTCCAGACGCCGCGGCTCGAATCGGTCGCCGCATAGATGCCGGCTACGTAGCCGCTTGGCGGCAGAATGAAGGGATTGCCGTTTGGGTCCAAGGGAACTCCCGTTACCGGGTTGGTGGATTGCAAGTAGGGAAAATACAGCGCCCCATTGGGGCTCTGCGGCGCGACATTGCCGTCCGTATCGCCGGCGCCCATGAAATCGCCGATCCAGTCGGTCGGCGGATCGGCCACATCCTCTACCGGCGGGTCCATGATGTAAAACGCCAGCTTGCGTTCACAGAATGCCAGCGCTTCACTCTGCACCGAATTCGCGCCCTTCGAGATGCCTGGAGTCACCAGCAGATTGAAGAGCGGCAATTTGTCCAGCGGAGTATCTGCCTGGAAGACCGCCGTGAAATCCGTAGCGTTGATGACGCCCGTCGTGCCCGCTGGCGGCGTCTGGTTGATGGTTCCCGTAGCGGTGGTGAAAGCGGTGGGATACGCCGTGCTCGCGCCAACGGTGACCAGCGCCGAGACGTTATTAATCCTGGTTTCCAGAAAATCCGGCTTGGTATTGTCGAGCGTGACCTTGCGATACACCTCCTGCTGCGACCCATAGGTGATGGTGATGTCGGCGACGTTGGTCGCGGCCGGCTGCACATTGGCGATGGCAATCGTCATGACCGTTCCGGGCGAGGCCGCGGTGGCGGGGATATCGGTCGGCTGGAGCGCGGTGAACAGAACGCCGACCCCGGTGCCTCCATCCAGGATCACGGTGCCGGGGGTGACGGCGCCGGTTTTCGTCCCCGTCGCCACGTCGTAATAGGACGGCATCAGACCCACTACGAATGCGTCCGTGCCGCCGTTCTCAAAGAACTCGTTTACCGCATACGACACGTTCGCATCGATCACCGAGCTTTGATAGAATCCTCCGAACAGCCGCTCATAGTCGGAGAAGCTGAAAATCTCCAGCGGCAATCCGAAGTTCGCCGGCGCGGTCTTGAACGGATGGACATAGCCGACGAATACCGTTACCGACGTGGGCGCCGCGGCGATCGTGTGAGTGTTGCTCGGCAATTCCTGGATATAAATTCCTGGGTACGACGTGACAACCGGCATTTAGCCTCCTTTTTGGCCTGGTGAGATGCGGAGCTCGTGCATTGGCACGATCACGGTTTGCTTCCTGACTACCTCGACGACTGCAAAGAACCGCGCCTGCGCACCCGAATCGGAAAAGTCGATTACCGTTCCTTCCATTTCTTCATCCCGGGGCGACGGATCGTCCGCGGCCGGCAGAAAAACGTCAGAAAGCCGGAACGTGACTCGGTCTCCTACTCGCGTGGGTGCCCTCCGCGTTCAAGCCAGGACAGAAGCACGATGAGGACCGTTTGATTTGCAGGTTGCAGGACGGCGCGGGTGGCTCCGGAAATGCCGCGTTCTGAGCGATTTGCGGGCGGCGCCCGGGCTAATTCGCCGGAGTTCCAGGCGGCTTGCATGCTGCGGGAGGTTGCGTGCCCGCCGCGGAGTCCCATGCGAATTCGCGGGGCCAAAGCAGGGCATGTCTAGGCGAAGAATGGCACTGCAAGGAATTGCAGGGCGGTGTGCAACGGTTGGCGGTAGATTAAGCCGCCATTTCCCGCACGGCTCGCGATGGGACTCGTGCGGCGCGGCGGATTCACGGCAGTCTTTGGGATCGAGTGAAAAATGCGGGAGCCGGTCAGTCAGTGGGCCGTGGGCGGTGAGTCACTCTGAAGGAGCGTAACTTGTGGTAGAGAGTGCGTTCGCTGGTCTGCAGACGGCCGGCGAGTTCCCGCCGCGTACGCCCGCCCGCCGACAAGGCGCCCTCCAGCAGCTTCTTTTCGAGTTGCCGCAGCGCCATGCAATACGGCACGCCATCCTGGATGATGGCTTTCAGCAGGGATTCGGCGGCATCGCCGACCGGGTCCCGATTGGAATTCTGCGTTCCTTCGCCGCAGGGCGCGGCCCAATCGGACAACTGCAAACACGTGCCTTCGGCCTTGCCGAAAAGGGCCCGTTCCACGCCGTGCTCCAACTCCCGGACGTTGCCCGCAAAAGGCTGGGATGCGAGATATCGCACCAACTCCGGATCGATACTTGTGATGCCAGGATAGACCCCGCCCGACTGCCGCGCAAAGGCCAGGATGAGAGCGTGCAGATCCGCGGGTCTCTCACGCAGCGGAGACAACCGGATTTTCACCACGTTCAGGCGGTGATAGAGATCCGCGCGGAAACGGTTCTGCTGAACCAGCGGCGCCACAGGCTGATTTGCCGCGGCTATGATCCGCACGTCGATTGCCGCTTCCGCGTCGGAGCCGACGGGCCGGACCGTGCCTCTCTGCACAACGTCCAGCAGTTTGGGCTGCAGGGCCAGCGGCAGATCGTTCACATCGTCGAGAAACAGAGTGCCGCGATGCGCGGCTTGAAATAAGCCCTTTCGCCGGCTGATCGCCCCGGAAAATGCGCCCAACTCATGACCGAACAGCTCACTTTCCGCCAGCGATTCATTGATGGTGCTGCAGTGCACCGTGACGAACGGATGGCCGCTCCTCTTTTGGTCCAGTTGATGGATCGCGTGGGCCAGGACCTGTTTGCCGGTGCCGGTTTCCCCCTCTATCAGAACCGTGATATCGCTCACGCATGCCGCTTTGTGGGCCTGCCGCAGAACCGGTAGCATGGCGGCGGAGCCGGTCTGAAAGCCAAGGCGGCGGAATAGCTCGCGCAATGCTTCGTCCGAAAGTGGTGCCGTAATGCAATCTTGGCCCATCAACCGTCTTCCTCCGAAAAGCCCGCATATGGCGACTCGGCGCGGAGCAGCATGAGCCGGCGCCGACGCACACACGGATGGCTGTCTTACTAGTGACGCGCATTGCGGGATCGTTTCAGGCTGCGATGGAATTGTTTTTTTTTGCGCCGCAAGGATGCTCGTGGAGTGGGAACGCCCAGTCGAGTCTTTGGTAAAACAGGGACGGGACCAGGAATTGTGACAGGCTTCCTGTCACACGGTACAGGTCTGGCGTTCGAGTGGCCACGGGCCACCACTGTGCATTCGACCACGACGTTAGGACCAGCCCAGCAGGACTTCGGCGTCGGGGCTGCCCGCCGCTCCCGTACGTGCTTTTGTCTTGCCCCTTTGCAGTCGCTTTCCAGGGCATGGTTATTGCGGCTTCAGCGTCACCGCCTCTGTCATTGGATCTCCACCTTTACGGTGTCGATCTTGCCGTTGAAGGCGAACGGGCTGGCATAGCTGGCGCTCACCGGCGTGCCGAGATCCGAACCGATGTCGAACGTTTCGTAGTAGTAGCCGCCGAAAACGGCGATGGGCGTCTCACCCGCGGGCTCGCCATTAATCGAAAGGCGCGCCATACCAGGCCCCACCGCACGCGTCGACACTCCTTGCCCTACTCCTCCGGTGACTACCTGTTTGCCGGGCTGGGAGTCGTCCGGCGTGAAATCGACCACGATGTGAGCCTTGCCCGCTGCGAGCGGCTTGCTGGATACGACGATCCCAGTGCGGTTACCGAAAGCGTTCACCTCGTAGGTTACATGCCCGTCCTTGACATACAGGGTGTAGCCGCCATAGCGTCCGCCCTGAGCCAAAATCACACCTTCCGCGCCGCCGGCGGGGATGTCCAGGTCGGCCGTAATCCGGTGGGCATGCCCGGCGACACGCGGCGCGGAGCTGGTCGGGATGCGCTGCACTCCCGCATGGTATACGAAGGATGTTTGGGCCCCCGCGGGCGTGGGCGGCGCGGCTCTGTGAGGCGCCAGCGGATATACGTTGTTGCGCCGCGCTTCGCTATCGAAAAGCTGCTGCAGCTCTTTCAACTTCTCCGGATTCCGTTCGGCCAGATTGTGCGCCTGGCTGTAGTCTTCGTTCAGGTTGTAAAGCTCCCAAGGATTCTGTTCGGGAGTATGCCCTTCCCAGTTGGCAAGCTGGGTACTCTGCCAGGGCAGCAGGTGTCGCGATCCGGCCCACCACCCATCCTTGTAAATACCGCGGTTCCCCAGCATTTCGAAGTATTGAATTTTGTGGGCGCTGGGCTGATCGGGATGATCGAAGCTATAGACCATGCTGACGCCTTCGAGCGGTAGCTGTTTCACACCGTTGACCGCGTCCGGAAGCTCGACGCCGGCCAGTTCATAGAGTGTCGGCGCGATATCGGTGACGTGATGGAATTGCGTGCGCAGTCCGCCGGCGTCTTTGATGTGTCCGGGCCAGGAGACGATCAGCGGATCCCGCGTACCGCCCAGGTGGGAGGCGACCTGCTTGCTCCATTGAAATGGCGTGTTGGTCGCCCATGCCCAGGCCGCCGCATAGTGGTTGAGGAAGAGTTCGCCGCCCAGGTCGTCGATGTGCTCCAAACGGGCCTCCACCGGCCGCGGCTTGCCGTCCACGGTGTAGGCGTCGAGTCCCTCGGGACCGCCTTCGGCGCTGGCGCCGTTGTCGCCGGCGATGTAAAACACGATGGTGTCTTCGGTGTGTCCCTCGGCCTTGATATTGGCGAGCAGCCGGCCGACTTCATAATCCGTTTGCGCCAGGAATGCCGCGTAGACTTCCATTTCATGCGCCAACAGCCTCCTCTGGTTCGCGCTCAGAGAATCCCACGCCGGCATCTCTTTCGGCCGCGGCGTGAGCTCGGCACTGGCGGGGATGATCCCAAACTCTCTCTGGCGGGCAAAGGTCTGTTCGCGCAGGCGGTCCCATCCCTGGTCGAACTGACCGGCGAACTTCGCGATCCACTCCTTGGCAACATGATGCGGGGTGTGGGTCGCCCCGGTGGCGAAGTACAGGAAGAAGGGTTTCTGCGGCGACACCGCGTCGTGCCGTTGCAGCCATCGGCTGGCGTCGTTCACCAGATCGGTGGTGAGATGATAACCCTCGGCTGGCGTGGCGGGCGGCTCCACTGCGACGGTATTCCGATACAGCCGCGGGTGCCACTGACTGTCCGCGCCTCCCATGAAACCGTAGTAATACTCGAATCCCAAGCTGGTGGGCCAGTGATCGAAAGGACCGGCTGGATTCGTCTCCCAAACGGGGGTGTTGTGCCACTTACCGAACGCCGCCGTGCTGTAGCCATTCTGTTTCAGCACCTCGGCAATGGAGACGGCGCTCTTGGGCCAGATGGAGTTGTAACCGGGGTAGCCGGACGCGCCCTCGACTACCGTGCCGAAGCCGATTTCGTGATCGTTGCGCCCGGAAAGCAGCGCGGCGCGCGTGGGCGAACATAGCGAGTTCACGTGGAACCGGTTGTAGCGCAATCCGCTCTTGGCGAGTTGGTCCAGGGCGGGTGTCGGCACCGGTCCGCCGAACGTCGCGGTCGCGCCGAATCCCACGTCGTCGAGCAAAATCAGCACGACGTTGGGCGCGCCTTTCCTGGCGCCGGTCCGCCGCGGCCAATCCGGCGTCGATTTGTCGCGGCTGGGGTCGATCTTTCCCTTGAAGGCAGGGTCGGGCTTGGGCAAGACGTCCGCCGCCCAAGTCATGGCGGATAGCCACGACAATCCGCCCATTACTACGACAAGCTTTCGTATCTTTGTCATTGCATCAACCTCAAATCAAAGTCATTCTCGGGAACCCGCACGCGCAGGCCGACGTGGACGTCGGCCGCAGGACTGGAGTCCTGCCCCACAACGCTCCTCCACTTCTCATTGGAGGTCAACTCTCACAGTCTCGATCTTGCCCGTGAAGCGGAAGGGGCTCGTATAGTCCGGACTTACCGGCGAGCCGAGGTCCGACCCCACGTCCATGGTTTCGAAGTAATAAACGCCGAAGGCGGCGACCTTCGTCTCGCCGGCGGCCTTGCCGTTAACCGAGAGTTTGGCGATACCGGGGCTGGGACTGCGCCCGGCGATCAATCCGGGCCTGGCCGCCACCTTGTCCGGAGTGAATTCGACGACGATGTGGGCTTTCCCCGGGGCGAGCGGTTCGGATACCACCGAACCGGCACGGTTGCCGGAGGCGTTGACTTCGTATATTGCGCGGCCATTCTTGACAAAGAGCGTGTATCCGCCCAAGATCCCACCTTGGGCCAGGATCACGCCTTCGGCGCCGCCCGCGGGGATCTCCACGTCCGCGGTAATGCGGTGTGCACGGCCAGCCAGCCTGGGCGCCGACGCGGCCGGAATGCGCTCGACGCCGGTGTGGTATACGAACGACGTTGCGCCGTCGTATGGCGTGGGCAACGGAGAACCAAACGGCGTCAACGGATAAACGTTATTGCGCCGCGCCTCGCTGTCGAAGAGTTGCTCCAACTCCTTCAGCTTTTCCGGATAGCGGGCCGCCAGATCGTGCGCCTGGCTGTAATCTTCGTTGAGATTGTAAAGTTCCCATGGGTTGTTTTGCGGCTGGCGATCCTGCCAATGCGCCGCCAGATCCCAGGGCAACAAGTGGCGCGAACCCGCCCACCAGCCGTCCTTATAGATGCCCCGGTTGCCGACCATTTCGAAATACTGGACCTTGTGAGGACTGGGTTGGTCCGGATGATCGAAAGAGTAGACCATGCTCACTCCTTCGAGGGGTAACTGCTTTACGCCCTCCACGGATTCGGGGAATTGAATTCCGGCTAATTCGTAAATCGTGGGCGCGATGTCGGTGACATGGTGGAACTGTGCGCGCAATCCGCCGGCGTCCTTAATGTGACCCGGCCAAGAAACAATCAGCGGGTCGCGCGTGCCGCCCAGGTGCGATGCCACCTGCTTGCTCCACTGAAAAGGCGTGCAGGTGGCGAACGCCCAGCCCGACGCATAGTGGTTCAGATACAAGTCGCTTCCCAATTCGCCGGTGTGCGCCAGGCGTTCCTCGATGCTGCGCGGTTTGCCCTCCGCGGTCCAGGCGTCGTGACCCTCCAGGCCGCCCTCTGCGCTCGCGCCGTTGTCGCCTGCTATATAAAAGACGATAGTGTCTTCGTTGTGGCCCTCGGCCTTGATGTTTCGTAGCAGGCGGCCGATCTCATAGTCGGTGTGCGCCAGAAAGCCGGCGTAGACTTCCATCTGGTGGGCCAGCAACTTCCGCTGGTCCGCAGTGAGCGAATCCCAGGCGGGCAGTTCTTTCGGCCGTGGTGTTAATTCGGCATTGGCCGGGATGATGCCAAACTCTTTCTGGCGTGCGAAAGTTTCCTCGCGCAGCTTGTCCCAGCCCTGGTCGAACTTACCCTTGTACTTATCGATCCACTCCTGCGGCACCTGGTGCGGCTCGTGCGTCGCGCCGGTGGCGAAATAGAGATAGAACGGCTTTTGCGGCGAAACGCCGTCGTGCTGCTGGACCCACCGCGTGGCGTCGTCCGCCAGGTCGGTGGTCAAATGATAGCCGCCGGCAGGCGTCGTGGGCGGCTCGACGGCCACGGTATTGCGATAAAGTCTCGGGTACCATTGTTCATCCATGCCGGCGACGAATCCGTAGAAGTACTCGAATCCGAGGCCGGTGGGCCAGTGGTCGAAAGGACCCGCCGGGTTGGTCTCCCACGCGGGCGTGTTGTGCCACTTACCAAATGCCGCCGTGCTATAGCCGTTCAACTTCAGGATTTCGGCTATGGATGCGGCGCTCCTGGGCCAGATGGAATTGTAGCCCGGGTAGCCCTGGGCAGCCTCGATCACCGTGCCGAAGCCGATTTCGTGGTCGTTGCGTCCGGAGAGCAGCGCGGCGCGCGTGGGCGAGCACAGCGCGTTAACGTGAAACCGGTTGTAGCGCAATCCGCTTTTCGCCAGTTCGTCCAGGGCGGGTGTCGCCACGGGACCACCGAAGGTCGAGGTTGCGCCGAACCCCACATCGTCGAGCAGGATCAACACTACATTGGGCGCGCCCTTGGGAGCGGCGAGCCGCTGCGGCCAATCCGGATTCGATTTGTCGCGGCTGGGATCGATCTTGCCTTTAAACGGGGGGTCGGGTCGCGGAAGTGTGTCCGCCGCGTATCCGGCGGCCGCGGCATACGCCATCATTGCACTCAGCAGCCAAGTAATTCGTTGCATTGTTCCCTCTTTATCTAGTCGGACAAGCGATGCGCCAGTAATCAACACTTATTGGCTATTATCGCTCTTGCTTAAGTCTTTCACGGCGTCGAAAAAGGACTTAGAGCCTTTGGTGCGGTGAATTCGTCCGTTCAGTACATCGTCCCAAGTAATGTAGGGATAGAGATTATGCGATTGGGCCTGATCCTCGAACAGAGCCTTTAGTTCAGCTAATTTATCAGGGTACTTCTTGGCTAAGTCGATTCGCTCGGTGTAGTCCTCATTCAGGTTGTAGAGTTCCCAAGCGCTTTCATCGAAGGCCTGTTTGCTTTGCGCATTTCCAGTGATAAAGCTATTTGGGTAAGCTAGCTCAGCTTTCCAGCCGTCGTGATAAATCGATCTCGAACCAAAGATATAGTAATACTGCAGCGTGTGACGGGAAGGCGCCTTAGCATCGTCTATCGAGTACGCCAATGAAGTTCCCTCAATCGCAGCCTGCTTGATTCCCTTGATCTGATCGGGAGTCTTGACGCCCACAAGATCGAGTGTCGTCGGAAGAATGTCGATTACGTGGCTGTACTGCGTACGAATTCCCCCTTTGTCCTTAATCCCCTTCGGATAGAAGACGATGAGCGGATTGTGAGTGCCGCCTTCACTGTTCGCATCCTGCTTCCAGTACTTGAAAGGCGTGTTTGCGGCCTGTGCCCATCCGAGCGGATAATTTCCCTCGGTGGCGGCGGACGTGCCGATCTCCCCAACTTTACTCAGGTTGTAGGTAATACTCTCTTCTTCGGTTAACTTCTTGCCCACAAAAGGGCGATCGATATTCCCGTTCAAGGTGCCTTCTTTGCTTGCGCCGTTGTCACCGATCATAATGAATACGAGCGTGTTATCCAATTGGTTTATCTCTTTTAGGTGATTGATGAAACGGCCAACTTCAAAATCCGTATACGTCAGATAGCCTGCATAGACTTCCATGAAGCGTGCATAAAGCCTTTTCTCGGTTTCCGACAATTGATCCCAGGCTTTAATGTCGGGGTTGCGATCGGGAAGTTTCGCATCGGCGGGGACAAGGCCAAGCCTCTTCTGACGTTCGAAAACCTCCTCGCGGTAAGCGTCCCAGCCCTTGTCGAATTTTCCTTTGTATTGATCGCTCCAGTATTTGTCAACCTGGTGCGGAGCATGCGTGGCGGCTGGCGCGTAATAGAGGAAGAAGGGCTTGTTCGGCGCTGCCTTCTTCTGACGATCGACATAACCGATGGCTTTATCGGTGATCTGGTCGCTGAAGTGGCGGCCATCCGGACGGGCGTGCGCCTGATCCTCCACCAGGTCCGGCTTGTATTGGTCGGTCTGCGAACCAAGAAATCCGAAGAAGTGGTCGAAGCCTTTTCCGGTTGGCCAACGATCGAAGGGGCCTGCGTCGGTGGCGTCTTCGTCCGGAGTTACACCATATTTGCCAACCGCGAATGTGTTGTAGCCATTCTCACGAAGGATTTCCGCGATGGTTCCGGCCGAGGAAGGAATCCTGCCGTCCCAGCCCGGGAATCCGGCGGATAGAACCGTGTGTGAAAATCCGGAAACGTGCACCGACGCGCTGTTGCGGCCAGTCAGCAGCGCTGCGCGGGTTGGGGCGCAGATCGCGGCCGTATGAAAGTTCGTATAGCGCAAACCATTGTTGGCAAGAATGTCAAACGTGGGAGTCTGGATCAGCCCGCCGAATGTGGCGGCAGCGCCAAAGCCGACATCGTCCAACAGTATCCACACTACGTTTGGGGCGCCGGCAGGCGCTTTCACAGGTTCCGGCCACCATTCTTTGGACTCGGCGAGGGTTCTGCCGACGACTCCCTGATACGGCTGTATCGCTTGGGCATGCACTGAGAGTCTTGCACTCGTCGCAAATAGTAACGCCGATGTTAACGCCTTCAGGACGCTTTTCTTTCTCATAGATCTCCTCTTGGTCTGAGTCATTCAGAGACGACTCAGTTAAATTCCCAGGCTGGCCTGTTGTTCGTCGAGGGCGGGCGTGGCCACCGCGCCGCCGGGAGTAGAGGTTGCGCCAATGCCCACGCCGTCAACCAGGATCGGGATCGCGTGCGGCGCGCCGAGCGCCATGCGCCCACTCGGCAGCTAAGTCAGTCGTTGCACGTTTCTCTTTTTCTCGCTTTTCAGACACCTGTGCTGCCTATCGCACGCAGCGGAAGCCGACGTGATTCGTCCCGGTACTGGGCTCGCCTTTCCCGCGGCTGCCCGGCATGTAGCGCGCACAATATTGATCGGTGCAGAGGAACGATCCTCCCTTTTGCACGCGCTTCGCCACGCCGGGTTCACCCGGGTCGAAACTATCCGCCGGTCCCTGCGGGTTGCGAACCACTGCGCCGGATTTCGCGATCTGCTGGTAATAGTCCGCCCGATACCAGTCGGCGCACCATTCCCAGACATTGCCCGCCATGTCGTACAGGCCGTATCCGTTGGCTGGAAAGGAGCCTACCGGCGCGGTGCCCGCAAAGCCATCCTCGGCCGTATTGGTATCGGGAAAGTGGCCCTGGAAAGTGTTCGCCTGAAACTGGCCACCGGGCCGGAAATCCTTGCCCCACGCGTAAGTCTGCCGGTCCAACCCGCCGCGCGCGGCGAATTCGAACTCGGCTTCGGTGGGTAGACGCTTTCCGGCCCACTTCGCGTATGCGGCGGCATCCTCCCACGCCACGTGCACCACCGGATGATTGCGGCGGCCTTTCAGATCGCTCGAGGGACCTTCCGGATGTTTCCAACTCGCGCCCTTCACGTAGCGCCACCACGCATAGGCGTCGCTCAATTCAACCGCATGGGCAGGCGGGGTAAAGACCACCGAGCCCGGCACCAGATCCGCCGGCTTCGCGCCGGGGAAGTCTTTGGGGTCCGGTTGACGCTCGGCGACCGTCAGGTATCCGGTGACCGCCACGAACGCCGCGAATTGATCGTTGGTCACCGTGGCGCGATCTATCCGGAAGGCATCCACGTGCACGCGATGCACGGGCCTGGCATCTTCCATATCGGTGTGATCGGATCCCATCCAGAATTCACCGCCGGGAATCCGGACCATGTCCGATGTGGGGCGGACGCCCGCGTTTTCTCCTGGGGCCGCATGCGACCCCCCGGTCGCGTTCTTGCCCCGCGCCGCGGAGATGCCGCTGTCGCAGTGCTCGGCTGCGAATATCGCCGACCCCGCGCAGAAGAGAATTAAAATTGTGCGCAAACGTTATCTCCCCGTGTAAGTGATCCAGAACGGCGAGGCCCAGACGAGCTCGCCGTCCTGTTGTTCTCCCCGGACATAATAGTAGCTGGTCTTCCCAGGCTCCGGGGCGTTATCTCGCCAGCGAAATTCGACATCCTTGGCGCCCGGCTCGGTTGTGTACACGTACTTGTTGTCCTTGACGATAACCACCCTGGCGAACGGCGCAGTCCCCGCGAGCTTCACCCGGATCTCCGGCGCCGCGTTAGACGAGAAGACATCGCCCATCAAGTGCGCGCCGCTGCGTACGTCCGCCAGGATATTGTCGGTGGCCGCGTACACGTGGCGTTTGCGCAAAGCCTCCAGAATAGCGTCGCGCGTGTCGCCGGCCGACAACACCACGGAATAGCTCATATGCGTGGAAACGTGGTCCGAGCTGGCTTCGAAGCCGAATCGGTAGCCCTTCTCGAAAGCCAGATTGATGAACCCCTTGGGCCGCCAGCCGCCGATCGAATCTTGCGCGCTGTTCGACCGCGGCGCGTCCGGCATCTCGTAGTTCTGCCGCATGCCCTGGTAAATCTCAACCACCGGTTCGGAATCGGGATCGTTGTCGCGCCAGTCGGTTCCCATGTCCGTGCCGCTGGTGTGCGACGCGACCACGCCGCCGAACTGCTTGAGATAGGCATAGAACATCTGCGTATCCGGCGCGTGTCCCGCGTAATCGGCGGTAGTGATGGGAAGCCGCGGCAGCGGACGTATGCCGCGCTGCGCAAAGACCGCGTTGCGGTGCCCTTCCGGGTATTGCACGCTGCGCTCGTAACTGAACATGGGCGCGAACCGGCCCGGCGTGTAGAACATGTCGGTGAGCTTCTGCGTAGTCCACCAGGTGTACTCGCGCGCGCCGCCATTGTCGTGATCGCAACAGCCTACCCAATCGAGCGCGGCCGCGTCGATGATGTAGCGCCACTGGTCCAGCAGCGTCCCGTCCAACCCGCCGTCGTATGAAATTTCGCTGTGGCGGTGAAATTCCCCGCGCACCAGCTTCAGTTCGCTTCCCGCGGCATCCACCCGGTAAGCGCGCAACTTGGCGGCGGCCGCCACCTCGTCCGCCGGAATCGCCGTTGTGGGTGGCGGCGGCGGACCGATATCCCTCCCGGAGATGGGCTGCGCAGCGGGCGGCAGCGAGATCACGCTGGCGAATAAATCGTTGTTGTAAGGATCGGCAACACCTGTGGTACGAATTTGGGTGAAGTCCCACCCGCGCTTGGTCAGCAACTGAATCTCGCGGCGGTAGTCGCTGGATTCGATCACCATCAGGTCGCCGGCCCGCCGCGAGACCAGCGCCGGGCGATTGTCGAGCACGTTGTCGCTGCGGAACAGGTAGACTGGCCCGGTCCAGGTTGTGCCGTCGAACGACGCCAGGTACTCCGACCACACCGTGCCGATCGGATTCCAGAGCGTGGCATGTGGGCTGCGATAGGTTAACCAGATGCGGCCGGAGGCATCCACGGCCAGGCGGGGCAGGGTATTTCGCGGTTCGGGCGGCGGCATGGGATGCGCGTTGGGTTCGCGCCGGGCATACCGCTGTTGGTCGGGCGTCTCCCAACCTTTGGCGTCGGCTTGTCGCGCTGGGCTATCTTCACGCGCGGCTGGGACACCTTGCAGCGCCGATCCGGGATCGGCCGGCTGGATCAAGCGGCCGGAACTATCCAATCCCACCAGCCGCACGGCCCGCGCGAAATACACAGATACTCCGGAGCTGCGGTAAGCGCCGAAATCCTTGCCCCAACCCTCCGGCCCCTCTTCGTAGGCAATCCACAAACGCCCTTGCGGATCGTATGCAATCGAAGGATATGCCTCGTAGCGGGCGGTGGCGGCCACGGGCACCTCCGGTCCCCAGTGACCGGGGCCGGTCGCTGTGCGGACGTACACGTCAAAACTGCCATTCCGATACGAGTCCCACGCCACGGTGACGCGGCCGGCTGTGTCGGCGGCGATAGCCGGGTTCCATTCGTCGCCGGGCGAATTCGACACGGTCGCTGGGGCGGAGAAGCCGTCGCCTTGCTGGGTGGCGGCGAAGATGGCCGCCTTGCCCTGCCGCCAGCCCTGCCACGCTACCCACACGCGTCCCTTGGCATCGGCCGCCGCGGCGGGAAAGACGTCGGAACCGAGAGCTTTTGAGATCCGTACCGTTTTGCCCGGTGCGCCGTTCGCGATCGGCCGCGCCCAAAGATCGAAATCGCCGTTCTCGTTCGCCGACCAGAACACCCAAGGCCGGCCCGAACCGTCCACGGCCACCGCTGGCCGGTACAGGTCGCCGCCCGGAGCCGTGATGGCGATAGGTTCTTCCCAGCGATTCTGCGAGAATCGCTTCACTAGAACCTGGTCTCCGCCGGGCGCGGCGGTATAGGCCGAGAAGTCCTTGGGTGCGGCAGTGAGTGGCGCGCGCAGCTTGTTGTGCGCAGGATTGTGCCTGAATTCCAGATACGCCAGCCAGATGTCGCCGTTTGCCGCCAACGCCGCCACGGGATAATCCTGCTCTTCGAGGCTGCTGGTCACTTGCGCGGACGGCGGAATGCGATCCATGGCCACCCGCCCGTCCAGCGCATGTGCGAACGTGCCGTACGGAATATCGCCCAGACGCACGCTGAAATCCCCTTGCGCGGTCGTAATCCGGACGGTGCTGTTCTCGTCCTCATCGCTCAGCCAGAGGATTACGCCGTTATCGACTACGGACTTGTCTTCGCCCGCCGTCCGCGTCATGAGCGGGGCGGTCGACGCCTTCCACGCGTTGGCGCCCAGGATTTCATCTTCCTTGGAGAACCTCCAGGGGTCCGTTTTCGTGATGCGCCCACGGTCGATGGACGCCGATCCGTCCCATTTGGCCGCCTGTTTGTCGCTAATGCCGAGGAGCACGCGCACGCCCACCTCGGCCATGCCGGGAGCACAGACGCCGAACAACAGCAATAGCGTGCTCGGAAGACGCATCAAACCTCCGATTTGTCCATTAACTCGATGGATATAATTCACTGATCAACAGATCATAGCCAACTGCGGTAGCCATCTGTCAAGTCTTCAAGGCCGCGAGGCCGCGCACCGCCGAGCATATTGGTGGTGAAACCCACACTTGTGGGGCGGGCGTCCACGCCTGCGCGAGACGTCCACGTCTCGCCAAGGCCGGACCTGGAGGTCCGGCGCAGTCCTGGAGGACTGCCCCACGAATTAGAACCTGTAGTGCAACCCCAACTGGATGATGCGCGATTGGTTGCCGGGGATCAGGCTGGTGATGGTTCCAAATGCCGCGCTGCCCTGTTGCACGTTGGGCAACGCGAAATTCGCATGGTTGATGAAGTTCAGCGCCTCCGCCCGGAATTGCACGTCGTGCCGCTCGCGGATATGGAAGTCCTTCAGCATCGAGAGATTCAGGCCGATGGCCCCCGGACCATACCCGGCCGTGCGGCCCGCATTCCCGAACGTATAAGCTGGCGCCGCGGCGAATGCGCTGGTGTTAAACCACTCGGAGATTTTCTCGGCAGTCGGCCGGTTGGTGCTCAGAGTGGGATCTCCGACCACGTTCGGCCGGTTGCCGTCCGAAAACGAATTCGTCAGGTTGACCGCTTCCAGTACTCCATACGGCGACCCTGAATGCAACTCCCCCGTGTAGGCGAGGGACCATCCGCCTGCCACCGCGTCCAGGAAAGCGCTGCCGGGCGCGTGAGCTTTCCCTTTGCCGTAGGGCACCTCGTAGATCGCCTCGGCGACGAACCTGTGCTTGATATCGTTGCCGGACAGACCCCAGTCCTGCGCGCGGTCGTTCATATTCAGGTAAGTGTTGTAATACGTCAGAGCCCCGCCCGGATCTCCCAGTTCGTTGCGGCCGGGAATGTTGTCCTCAAATCGCGAAAACGTGTAGTTGCCCTGAATGGTGAGTCCTTTCGAGGCGCGCTTCTCCAAATGGAGGTTGATGCCGTAGTACTTGGAGCTGCCGATGTCGTCGGCCAGCACGCGCACGTCGCTGAACTGCGGGAACGGCCGCAATATCTGGGCATTGCCCGGTCCCAATTCGTCTGTCGGCACCTGATTGATGGTCACGCCGCCTTGATTCGGAACCGGCAGATCGTGACCCATGGTGCCAAGCCCGCCCACTTCCACCAATACCGAATTCGAAAGCTGCTTTTGAATATTGAAATTGTATTGCTCCAGGTAACCGGTATTGCGGCCGGTCTGTTGATAGAAAGTAACGGCGGTGGCCGGTTTCTGTCCGACCGGTACCGCGCCGTAGCCCGGCGTGAGCTGGCTCGCGGTCGGAACGCCATTCGCCGGGAATCCCTGCGCTAGCAGAAACGCCGGTGTAACCCCGTTGTTCGGCGAGACAAACGACGCTGAATCGCTGAAGCCCAGGTTCGCGGTGATGGGCGTGGCCATGTCGTAGGGCCCCACGTAGAGCAGGGCGGAGCCGCCGCGAATCACAAAGTTCTTCGGCAGACGCCAGGCGAAGCCAAAGCGCGGTCCCAGATTGTGATAGTTCCAATTGGTGGCGTACTGCGGCACGCCGTTCAATCCGGAGAACGTGACGATGCCAGGCGTGGCGGAAACGGGGTTGATGGCCGTGGGGTTGAACCCATTCTGCCGGTTACCGTACTCTTCCCAGCGCGGTTGATCGAGGTCCCAGCGCAGCCCGAGGTTCAAGGTAAGGTTCGGCGTTACTTTCCAATCGTCCTGGGCGTAGGCGCTGTAATTGTCCCCGCGCGGCTTCAACGGGAGGGCGTTGACGATTTGGGCGGTGTTCACCCATCCTAGTTCCAACGCGGCCAGAGAATTCCCGGTGGCCGTGGTATTGAAGGTAAGTTGTCCGCCGGCTATTCCCCACCAGTCGTCCACGTCGCTGGCGTACCGGTATTCGGCGCCGAACTTGAACTGGTGGGTTCCGCGAATCACGCTGACGTGATCGATCACCGGGATCGCCAGCGTGGGCACCTGGAATCTTTGCTGGGTGGTGGTTCCCTGCTGCGTGTAACCGGGCACCACCACGTTCGGGGCAAACGCCGAATCCGCGCCCGTAAGCCCGATGGTCTGGTTCAGATCGGATCCCGCGCCCGAAGAATACGTGTGGGACGACCGGAGGTCGAAGCCAGTGCGGAATTCGTTGAGCACCGTCGGGCTGAAGTCGTGATACCAGGTCCCGGTCACATTGTAGTAGCTGGTGTGCGCTTTGACGGCGGCCGGGTCTGCCGCTGCCACGCTAAATATCGCGCCTGTATACGTGGGCGTGGTGTAGCCGACGAAGCGGCCGACGATCCGGTCCTTCTCGCGAAACATATGATCGATACGGGCGATGTGATTGTTACCGATGGTCCCGTTGGCTTGATTCGCCAGGAAATTGTTGTGCCCGGATGGCTGGCCTGGCACGTTGGGGGCGGGAAAAAATGACGCCAGCTTGGCGCCCACCGGATCCAACATGTTGGCCGGAATGACGTTTCCAGGGAATGGAACCCCCGTTTTAGGATCCTTGACGGCCTTGTCCCCCGAGAAATTGCCCCCGTCTTCCGCTACCGTGGGCACGCCTAGGATCGTCGCCACGTAGGTGATCTCGCGCAGTCCCTCGTAGTTGTAAAAGAAGAACGTCTTATTCTTCTTGATGGGGCCGCCCAGTGACGCGCCGAACAGGTTGTAGCGCAGAATCGGATTCGTAGCCGCAAAGAAGGTGCGCGCGTCGAGGACATTGTTGCGGAAGAATTCGTACGCCGATCCGTGCCAGTCGTTGGTGCCGGACTTGGTGGTCATCTGGATCACGCCCCCGCCGGTGCGGCCCAGCTCCGCCGCGTAGTTGCTCATCTCCACGTTGAATTCCTGCAGCGATTCCACGGGTGGATCGTATACCAGGGTGGCCACGCCGATATTCGGCAGATTCTGGGTGCTTTCTCCGTCCAGCGTATACATGGCGTTGTTGGCGCGCCCCCCGGCAATGCCGAACGTGGCGCCCAGTCCGGCGCCGTTCTGCACCACAAATCCGTTCAGCCCAATGAGTTGCGAGGCGCGCCGGTCCACCAGCGGCAGATCCTGGATGGATTGGCCGTCCACCACATGCGCCACCGATGAGGTTTCCGGCTGTAACAGAGGCGCGGCCGCTTCCACGGTGACCGTCTCGTTGACGCCTCCCACCTCAAGCTGCAGATCGACGCTGGTGATGGTGCCGGTCTCGAGCACGATACCAGTGCGGGTCAGGGGCTTGAAACCCAACTTGGCCACGCTGATTTGATATTGGCCCGGGGGCAGCAGCGGGACTGCGTAGAGTCCCTGGTCGTTTGACAGGACTTCCCGCTGGAGTCCCGAATCCGTGCGCGTCACGGTGATTGCCGCTTGGTTCACGATCGACTGGCTCGCGTCGGTGACCCGGCCCTCCAGTTGCGAATTCTGGGCAAGAGCAGGTAAGCCCAACAAAAATATAGACGAAGCCAGTACAAACCGGCTCAGAGAAGCAGACTTTTTCATTTCCAGATTCCTCCAATCAAATGGCCAAACCCGTTACCAATGCGGGAGAACCTGCGCGACTGAGCGTCCCCGATTAACAACTCCGTTCGCCGCTTGGTTAACCAAGTCTACAGCACGGAATCATACTTGTCAATAATTTTGATAGATTTACTATACTGATAGAAAGGAAGGAGGAGAAGAGGCCTTCCGCGGACCTGTCTTATCGCCGTGATCGCGTCCGCGCCGACCAGAGTGGAGGAGCGCCGAATCGCTCCGCACACCGTCTTTGAAGCCACAGGCGTCATGCGGCAGATCGTGCGGGCCTGCCTGGCCGCTCGGGAGGGCGTCGTGCTGGACCCGTTTATTGGGGGCCGGTTCGACGATTGCGGCGGCGGCGGCTGTGGGGTATCGGAGCATCGGTGTGGAGTCCGATGCGACGTACTTTGATGTCGCGGTCAAGGCGATTCCGGCATTCGCGGCGCTCTCTCGTGACGGATTCGACGATGCAGTGAGGCTGCCTCAGGGGCTGACGGTTGCGCACCTCAGGGGCGCCATCGATTTCGCGGAGGAAAAAACCGAGGAATTGACCGAGATGCACTTCGCACCGGCCAATGTTTTTTGGCGGCGTCATTGGCATCTTCGGGCAAGCCGGGTCCGCCGCCGAATGAAGCGCTGGAGTCGAAGGGCAGCACCCGCCCATGGGCGATTCAGTCGCATTACGATCATCCGGGATGGTATATGGTGTGGCGATATGCCATCGATCCGACCAAGCGGATGACGCGGGGCAGGGCGGACGTCGTCTGGCGCGTCGATATTCCGTATCTCCGGAAGGAGCAGTGGAAGTACGAGGGCAGTCGGGCGGCAGAGGCCACGGGCGAACACATTTCAACGCGGTTCTTCCTGTTCCTCGTCCTGGAACCGCTTGAGCGAGGCGGCGGTGAACTCACGCAGGTCTGCGTCAGACCAGGAATCGGACCAGTCCAGTAGAATTTCTTCTGGCGCGCCGATTGGCACCTTGATTCCCTCGTAGCTATTATACGGGCTGTTTCCGCCAAGGAATTGCGTTCCGAAGCCTGCGCCCGCTCTCATGTTCCATCATCCCGGCTGCGGGCGCTTTACGTTGAGTGACGAGACCGCAGCAGTCGAGGTGTCCGGACCGCCCCGAGCAGCGCCCGCAGACCTCGCTCGAATCGATCTTTGTTCGCGTCGATGCGGCCGCCTCCGAACACCTCCGCGAGCCGTGGGAAGGCGCCCGTAGCAAGTTGGGCGGCGCCGAACTCCACGTCGATTGCCGCATCGGTGGCGGCTTCGCGTAGCGCGTGCCCGAAAACGAAGTCGTCCACCATGGCAAGCAGCGTGATCTTCTGTTTCCCGGTCATCGAAGTTTCAGCGAGCGCTTCGAGACATTGCTCCATATGGCGCATCGCATTGCGCCCGGGGGGCGCCGATAACATCGCGACCAGCGCCCAGGGGTGGCGGATGAAGATTGCATGGGTTCGCCTGGCGATCTCCATCAGGGCGCGCCGCCAACCTCCCGGCAGCGCCGGCAGGAGAGCTTCGCCCATCAGCGCGTCGTCCATTACCGCGATCAGATCGTCTTTGGACTTCACGTAGTAATAGAGACTCATCGTTCCGACCTGCAGCCCTTGCGCCACCCTGCGCATAGACACCGCCTCGAAGCCCTCCCGGTCGGCGATGGCGAGCGCGGCGGCGGCGATCTTTTCACGGGTCAACTGCGATTTTCCGCTTGACATTCGTACACCGTACCACTAAGCTGGTTTCGTACGATGTACGAAACAGCGGTGTTGATAGCCGGAGCCGGACCAACGGGGTTGACGCTGGCGCTCGATCTCGCGCGCCGCGGGATCGCGTTTCGTTTGATCGAGACCGCCCAAACGCCGTTCGCGGGGTCGCGCGGCAAAGGCATCCAGCCGCGTACGCTCGAGATCTTCGATGCTCTCGGGGTAATCGACGCGATTCTGGCCGCCGGTGCGCCTTACCCGAAGTTCCGGATGCACTGCGGCCCATTCTCGCTGCGGGCGGGATCGCTCGCCACTTTCAAGCCTCCCACCAAGAGCGTTCCCTATCCGAACCTCTGGATGGTGCCACAAGCGCGCACGGAAGCGATCTTGCGCGAGCGTCTGCGGGCGCTCGGCGGCCAGGTCGAATTCGGCAAGGCGCTCGCCGCATTCACGCAGGATGCGCACCGCGTGGTCGCCACGCTCTCGACCGGCGAAATCGTCCGAGCGGACTTCCTGGCCGGGTGCGATGGCGGCCACAGCATGGTGCGAAAATCCCTAGGCCTGCGCCTCGAAGGCGAGACGATCGACGAGCCGCCCATGCTCGTCGCGGACGTCGAGATCGAAGGTCTGGATCGCCGCGACTGGCATCTCTGGCCCCTGGCAAAGGGCGGCCCGATCGGGCTCTGCCCGCTGCCGAACACGTCGCTATTCCAATTCACCGCTAAAGCCCAGACCGCGGCGGCCGGCATCGAAGGCGCCGTACACAAAGCCACGGGCCATCGCATCCAGCGCGTCGCATGGAGTTCGATCTACCAGCCCGCGGCGCGCATGGTGAACCGCTACCGCGTCGGGCGCGTGTTCCTAGCGGGGGACGCGGCGCACGTCCATCCGCCTACGGGAGGCCAGGGGCTCAATACCGGGGTGCAGGACGCTTACAACCTGGGCTGGAAGTTCGCTCACGTTGCGCGCGCCGGACCCGACTCCCTGCTCGATACATACGAGGCCGAACGTCTCCCGATCGCCGCTGCCGTGCTCGGATTGAGCAAACGCCTGCTCAAAACGCGATCGATCAGGCGCGGCGACGCCACGAACCAGTTGGCCTTGCATTACCGGACGAGCCCACTGTCCTCGGGCGCCGCGTGCGGAAGCCTGCATCCCGGCGATCGCATGCCCGATGCCCGACTCGACGATGGGACCAGGCTCTTCGATCATTTGCGCAGTGGCCGCGCGATAGAGATCCTGACGCCGGCGGGCCCTCGGATTCTGATTCGTCCGGACGGCTACATTGCGCACATCGGCGCGACGCATTTCGCCGAGTACGCGGGTGCGCCAACCCTCCGGCTTCGCCCACGGCACAATTGAGCCATAATAGAGAAGAGATTTTCTATGGCCACGATCACTACTATCAGCGGCGCCCAGTTCGACGCCATGCCCTACGAAGAGGGCCGGCAATGGGAGCTGGTCAACGGGGAGTTGATTTCTGTGCCCAGTCCGACGTGGCAGCATCAGGAATATGTGTTGAGGATTCAGCTTGCTTTTCGACGTTATTTCGAAACGAGCAAAATGTCTGGTTTGGCAGGCCAGGATGTTGAATTCTCCCTGTCGGATCACGACCGCGTCCGGCCCGATGTCTGTGTTCTGCTCGGAGACAACGCCAGGCGCCTCGATCCCGAAAAAACCCCCATCCCCGGCGCTCCCGATATCGCCATCGAAGTCATCTCGCCCAGCGAACGCGCGTCCGAAAGTCACGACAAGGTCCGCGCCTACCTGCGTAGCGGCACGACCGAAGTCTGGCAGGTCTACCCAAAATCGCGGACCGTCCAAATCCATCGCGGCGAGACCGCGCGCTCTCTCGAATGGAGCCAGCCGGTCGAAACCGATCTGCTGCCAGGCTTCGCGTTCGAACTCGCATCGCTGTTCGCCTGAAGATCGCGCAGGTTGGCGCAAGTTGTCCGGTCGCGTCTGCGTGGAATGCCCCAACCGATGCCTCTCTCCGCCAAGTATCTCCTGTTTTTTGATCGGCTTACGTTCTGGCAACGGGATTGCCGTTCTCCCGCCGGAATCCTTATGGCATACGTTATCACCGAAGCTTGTACTAAAGACGAACTGTGCGTCGAAGCCTGCCCGGTCGATTGCATCCACCCCAAGAAAGACGAAGCCGGGTTCGTCGAAGCGCCGCACCTGTTCGTCGAGCCGGACGACTGCATCGATTGCGGCGCGTGCGTGCCCGTTTGCCCATCGAACGCCGTCTTTCCGCTCGATGAGCTGCCCGCCGAACTGGCGCGCTTCGCGGCCGAAAACGCGGCGCACTACGGCAAGAACTGAACCCGAACCAAACGATTCCGGAGTTGCCGCGTCTGCTGACGTATGCGCACTCTGCTTCAGTTCTCTGTCGCCCTATCTTTGTCCGGATCTCTGTTTGCCCAATATCCGGCGCTGACGCTTCCTCCCGACGGAAACAATCAAAAGGCATCGGTGACTCAGTTCATCGGACCGGTGAAGGTCACCATCGACTACGCCAGCCCTGCCGTGCGCGACCGGCGCGGCCAGATCTGGGGCAAGCTGGTCCCCTACGGCATGACGGATCTGGGTTTCCGCGGCGGCAAGCTCAGCCCGTGGCGTGGCGGCGCGAACGAGAACACCGTATTCACTATTTCCGATCCGGTCGAAATCGAAGGTCAGGCGCTGCCTGCCGGCCAGTATGGATTGCATCTTATCCCGGGGCAGGACGAATGGACGGTCATCTTCTCGAACAACGCCACTGCCTGGGGCAGCTTCTTCTATGACGACAGCCAGGACGCGCTGCGCGTGAAGGTCAAGCCCGCCAAGCATGCATACCGGGAGTGGCTCACTTATGAGTTCACCACCCGCCGTCCCGCCGAAGCTACCGCTGAGCTGCAGTGGGAAGAACTCGCGGTGCCGTTCAATATCAAGGTCGACAACGTGAACGAGATCTATGTCGGCAAGCTGCGGCATGAACTTACCGGCGCCGCCGGCTTTAATCCGCACGCGTACGACCAAGCCGCGCAGTTCTGCGTCAAAGCCGGAGTACATCTGGAGGACGCTTTAAGTTGGGCGGAGTTGGCGATCGGTTCGCCTGTCCTGGGCCAGACCAATTTCGACACTCTCAGCACGAAAGCTCTGGTACTGACGAAAATGGGCCGCGATGCGGAAGCGCAGACAATCATGCAGGCCGCGGTCCACCACCCCAGCGCGACGAGCCTCGATATTCACCAGTACGGCCGCCAATTGCTCGCCGCCAAGAAGAACCAGGAGGCCTTGGAAATCTTCAAGCTGAATGCCCAGCGCAATGGCGACGCCTGGCCGGTGAACGTCGGACTGGCGCGCGGTTACATGGCCGTCGGCGACTATCAGAAGGCCGCGGAGTATGCGCAGAAAGCCGCCGCGCAAGCGCCCGATCCCGTGAACAAGAAGAACCTGGAGTCCATGGCCCAGACCCTCGCCACGGGAAAGCCTTACGACAATTGAGCGTCGTGGGGCAGGCTCGCAGCCTGCGCGGGTTCTCCTGAACCCGCTCTTCGGCGACCGGAATTTGGCCATTTTGAGCTGCCTGGTGGAGCACGCTTCAGCGTGCCGCGGCGAACTTCAGTTCGCCGTCCCGGCGAGCGCGGCGCGCCTACGGCGTACGTAGCCCGCCTCCACAGGCTAAAGCCTATGCCACCAAGCCGGCACTGCTTCGCGGCAGGCGGCCTACGAGGCCGCCGCAGGCTGCGAGCCTGCCCCACCAAAAAGGCCAAAGTCCAGCGGCGAGCGAAGCTCGCGGTATGGCGCATGGACCCGCTGTCCAACCGACCCCTTCAATCGCCAGCACCCCGGCTACCCGGCGGCAGTAGCGCCCGTATGGTCTCCAGCGTATCCGCCTCCGCCGCTTTCTTATCCGTCCGCCAGCGAGCCATACGCGGAAACCTCACCGCGATCCCCGACCGGTGCCGCGGCGACCGCTGAATCCCTTCAAACGCCAACTCGAAAACCAGCTCCGGCTTCACCGCGCGCACCGGACCGAACTTCTCAATCGTATTGCCGCGCACGAAAGCATCCACCTGGCGAATCTCTTCGTCGGTGAGTCCCGAGTAAGCCTTCGCAAACGGCACCAACTCGTTGCCGTCCCACACTCCGAACGTATAATCGGTAAACAGACTGGCGCGCCGGCCTTGGCCGGGCTGCGCGTAGATCAACACCGCATCCACCGAGTAAGGCTCGATCTTCCACTTCCACCAGTCGCCGCGGCGGCGGCCCACCCGATAGGGAGAGCCCAGGCGCTTCAGCATGAATCCTTCTACCTTGCGCACGCGGGCTTCCTGCCGCCGCATCGTCAGTTCGTCCCATGTGTCGCCCCTCACCACCGGTGACACAATCAGCGCGGAATCCGGCGGCGCGATCTCTTCCAATCGCGCGCGGCGGAATTCGAGCGGCCGCTCCCGGATGTCTTCGCCGCGCAGTTCCAACAGATCGTAAGCCACCATGACCACCGGCGCCTCGCTCAGAATCCGCGGCCCCAGCACCTTGCGGCCGATGCGCCGCTGCATCTGCGCGAAGGGCAGCGGTTCGCCGTCTTTCCACGGCAGCACTTCGCCATCCACCACGACGCCTTCCGGCAACTGGGCGCCCAGCGCCTGCAGCTCCGGAAAACGGTCCGTCATCAGTTCCTCGCCGCGCGACCAGACGAACGTACGCCCGCCACGGCGGATCAACTGCGCGCGAATGCCGTCCCATTTCCATTCCACCTGCCATTCGCGCACATCGCCCAGTTCCGCGATCGCGCCCTCTAGCGGATAGGCAAGGAAGAAGGGATACGGCCGGCTGATATCCGCGTCGCGCGTATCGGGAGTCACCAATTGCGCCCAGAACGAGGCGGTAGGTTGCCAGTCGCCCATCAGGCGGTGCGACACCGCGGCGGCATCCAGGCCACTGACCGCTGCCACCGCGCGGACCACCAGGCTTTGCGACACGCCCACGCGAAACTCGCCGGTGATGATCTTGTTCCAGGCGAAGCGCTGCCTCTCGTCCATTTCGCGCCAAGCGGAAACCAGGGACGCGCGCCGGGCTTCGTCGTCCGCTTCGCGCAATGGCAGCAGGCGCTCTTCGATCCAGTAATGCAGCGGCAGGTCGCTCGAAGATTGCGCGGCCGGCAGCAGCAGTGCGATGGTTTCGGCGAAGTCGCCCACGGCGTGGTAGCATTCGCCGAACAGCCACTCGGGGATGCCGGATTCCTCGATCGCCCACTGCGCCAGCTTGCGCGATTCCAACAGCCTCTTCGGACGGCGGCCGATCAGGAACGTGGCCGCCCAGACGGCGTCCGCCGGCGGCACCCGCGCGAAGTAGCGCGTCAGCGCCTCGACCTTCTCGTTGGTCTTGGTGGTCTCGTCGAGGGCTGCGTACAGCTCGGCGAACGCTTTCATGGCTCGCCCTCGGCAGTCGCTTCGCCGGTTTCATCCTGCTCCCCTTCGAAGCGGGTTTCGATGGCCTGGGCATCCAGTCCCTGTCGCTTGAGCCATTCCACCACCGGCGCCCGATATCCGTGCGTCACCCACACGCGCGATGCGCCGCATGCGCTGATCGCCGACATCAACCCCGGCCAATCGGCATGATCCGACAGCACGAAGCCGCGATCCAGCGACCGCCGCCGCCGCGCCCCGCGAATCCGCATCCAGCCCGAGACGAAGCCGGTCGATACCGGACCGAACCGGCGCATCCACGGCGTGCCGTTCGCCGATGGCGGCGCTACAATCAACGCGCGGCTCCAGTCGGTGCCGGCGGGCGCGGAAGCCACATGCGTGGCCGGCGCGAGCGCGATCTCCGCCGCGCGATAGAGCCGGCAGAAATTCTCCACCGCGCCGTGCGTATAAGTAGGACCGGCGGCAGCGTCAATCCCCGCCAGCACTCGCTGCGCTTTGCCCAGACTATAGGCGAACAGCACGCTGGCTTTGCCGGCCTGTTGGTTGGCGGCCCACCAACTCCGGATCTCCGCCAATACCTCGGCCGCGCGCGGCCAGCGGTAAATCGGCAGGCCGAAAGTGGATTCCGTCACGAATGTGTCGCAGGCGACTGGCTCGAACGCCGCGCAGGTTGGATCGGGCTGCAGTTTATAGTCTCCGGAAACTACCCACACCTCGCCGCCCGATTCGATCCGCACCTGCGCGGAACCAAGGATGTGCCCCGCCGGATGCAGTGACACACGCACGCTACCCAGGTTCACCACTTCGCCATAATCGAGCGCCTCGATGGCCGCCTCACCGCCCACCCGCGCCCGCAGCAAAGCCGCGCCAGCCCGCGCCGCCAGATACGCGCGCGAACCCGGACAAGCGTGATCGGCATGCGCGTGCGTGATCACCGCGCGATCCACCGGAAGCCATGGATCGACATAGAAATCGCCAGCCGCGCAATAGAGTCCGCTATGCGTGAGTTGGAGAATAATGCCGGTGACGGAAATGGTTAGAGCCTTCTCATCCAAAAGGCCACGCCTTGGTAGAAGACGCGGAACTGGCCGGCCCGTTGCCCCTGTATCTGAATGGTTTCCTGAAACGGTATTCCCATGTTGTTGCGGCCACTCATTAACAGGATATGCCGGGCTGCATTGTACTGGTACACTCCATTGCTGGCGGGGAACTGATAATAGCCCGCCCGGGTCTGGACAAAGAAAGTGCCATTCAAGGTGCCATTCCCATAAAAATCGATGACCATTCCGTAAGCGGGGTTCAACTCAGAGGACATATCCCAACGTCCATAAGGCACAAAGACAGCCTCGGGGCTGTCCGCCACCGGGGCGGGCGCCGTGCTTTGCGGCACATCGCGCTGCTGCTGGTCGGGATCCGCAACCCTGGCCGCCTCCGCCGCCGGCGCCGCGGGCTGCGGCTCTACTGGCGCCTGGCTGGCCTGTTTCGGCGGCGGATTCGAACCGTTCCGCTGGGCATCGGGGACGGGCTGCTTGTTGGCCACGTAGCCGACGATGCCCAACAGTACAACGACAGCCATGACCCACTTGAGCCAGCCCAGTTTGCTCTTGGCGCGCTGCGTATCCGGCACGCGCAGTTCCTGCCCGATCTGGTCGATCAACTGATCGACATTCTTGTACGAGCCGCCCGCGGCGCGGACCTGCCGAAACCGTTCCAGCGCGCCTGCCTTATCCCGGCTTTGATAACGCTTCTGCCCGTCTTCGTAAAGACCCGACAGTTTCAACTGTTCCCCCGCAAAACGCAGCCGCGCGGCGACCTCGGCATTGCTGGAATCGAGCGAGAGCGCCGCTTGCAGCCCCTGTTTGGCCGCCATCCAGTCTTCCAAAGCGATCGCGGCTTCGGCCCGGCGAGCCAGGCCCGTTACTTCCTTGTCGATTTCGTCGGAGGTGCCCTGTTGGCCGCGTTTGCCGAGATCCGATTCGAGCGCGGTAATCAGCCTCTCCACCAGATGGTCATAATCGCCGGCGGTCAGTTCGATCGCATTGATCTGCACCAAGGGCTGAATGTCGGCGGGAAGATCCTCCACGGCCGGCATTCTGGCTCCGTCTACCAGAACCGGGATGACGCGGAGTTTGCGCTCGAGCGCGGTAGCGATTTCGAGGCGCACATAGTCATTCGGCTGCAATACGCGGCGGTCGCCATGCTCGTTGGCGACAGCCAGCCATTGTCTTCCGATGACCGCCAGCAACACCCTGCTGGAAGCAATTGCATCCTGGATGGCCCGCGCGAAGTCGACCCCGATATCGATACCGCTGACGTCGCGAAAGACGCGGCCGGGGAAGGCTGCATTGACGCGGTCGTAGAGCCGGCCGGCCTGCCCTTCGGCGTCGTCCCGCCGGTAGTTGAGAAAAAGTCTGGCCCCCGGAGTTACGGGCATTTTCCAGCCTCTGATCCAGTCTCTGATTATGACAGATGGCCGAAGCGCGCACCAGTCCTTAATCCCGCGAGTCCTGGAGTGCCTTTCGGGAGCGCTGGTTTTACCGGCGTTCATCGGCGTTCATCGGCGGCCAATATTCGGTTTTGATTTTCGCGTTGGGCCGGAGGAAAAGCATATCTGGCCGCCGATGAACGCCGATGAACGCCGATAAAACCGCGCACCCGTGTCGGGGCGTGCCATTCCGACTTTTGTCTTCTGTCTCCTGCGTTCACCGCAGCTTCTTCGCCCGCTCGTAATCTTCCGTCAGCCGCTTCGTGATCTTATCCGCCACGTCCGCGCTGGCCCCGCGAAACTTGCCGCCTAAGCTTTCCTGCGTGGTAGACCAGATCACGTCGCCGTCCTTGCTCACCAGGCGCACCGCCGCATTGGCCTCGTGCCGCCGCTCCACCGAGTGGCTGGATTCGCTCTCTCCAGCCCCCAGGCCCACGCTCTTGTTCAAACGGTCTTCGCTGCGCGTGCCTCCGCGCAGTGCGGTGTCTTCTTCCGATTGGCTGGAGCTCAGGCTGCTGTGCACGTTCAGGCTGTCGCTTGACGTATGCGTCTCGTTGAAGACCAGATCCTCGCCCGATCCGCGCAGTATGGCATCGGCCTTCTCCTGATTCTCCGTAATCGTGAAGAGCTTCGAACTTTGCAGGCCGTTGATCACCATGTCCCGCATCTGCGCCGCGGTTTCTCCGCCCGAAAAGCGATCCACAAATACGCGCCGCACCGTCAGTAATTGCCGGAGCGTGTCCGGCTCCATTGTCGAAGATGTGGCGGAGGGCGCCGCCGTGGGCCGCACGGACGCCGCGGTCGCCGGAACCGGATCGGACGGCGCGAATAGCAGTGCCCCCAGCACGCACGTCACAGCCGTCATCGCCTAGCCCCTCCCCTTGCGCGCTTCATCGTCCGTGTACTCCACGCGGCGGCCCGTCTTCGCCTCCAGTTCGGCCAGCACCGCGCGCACGTCGCCTTTGCTCACCTGCAGCACCAGCGCCTGTTGCCGTCCGTTGGCGTCCACATAGCCTACCGTCACGTAGTGCTTGCGCGACTTGCTCAGCAGAAAAAGCGGCGAAATCAGAACCGCTTCCATGTAGCGCCGGCCTACATGCTGGCCATATTCCACCGTGTTCACTTTGTCGTAAGGGACATGCAACGTCAGCGCGCGCGTGACGAACAGCAACTCCTGTTCACCGGTCATATCGACCCGCACGTCGCATTTGGCTGGAAAATCGGGAACGGTCGTCCCGGTCAGGTAGGCGCGTGCGCCGCCAGGTTGGGCCGCCGGCAGGCACTGCGTCGGCGCGCAGCAAGCCGTCGTCATGAGCAAAACCAATGCTCGTTTGGGCATAAGGATCATGGAACAACATAGTGGCCGGAAGCCGCCAGTTGTCTCACGATTTGCAGGTGCTTAACGGTTTTGGGGATTCCCGGCCGGCAGAAACCGCTCCACGCGAGTTGTTACCGAGCCGAGTGTTACCGAGCCGCGACCGTCAGGGAGCGGTTTCCCCAAAACGGTTAATAAGCACCCACGATTTGCAGCCCGCTACGGCTTTTTAGCGGGCGCCGGTCCCCCCAGCAGCCGGTCGATCTCCGGGTCCAGTCCGTCGCCTTCGAAGATGTTGCGCGTGTCGAACCCGTAGCCGAAATCGTTCCGGATCGTGCCCTGGCCGTCGATCAGGAACAAATGCGGCACGTCCGCCTTCGGGTTCTGCGGCGTGGCCTTCAGATACGACACCGAAACCTGCCCGCAATCGAACAGCAGCGGCCCCGTAACCTTATGCTCCGCCGCGAATTTCGCCACCGTGGCCTGCGTGTCCGGCGGCAGCGCGATCGATAACACCGCCACCTTGTCCCCGTATTTCGCTTGTACCTTTTCCAGCAAATCCGCCAACTGCTGGCAATGTGGACACGTGGTCTGTATGATGTCCAGAATCACGATCTTGCCGCGATAGTCCTGCAAATCGTGTTGCTTCAGATGAAGGTCCGGCAGGGAGAACCCCGGCGCGCGGCGGCCCGACAATTCTCCCGAAGCGAACAGTAATACCGCCGATCCCAGTAAACCCAAAAGATATCGCATCAAGTCAACGTTAGCATCACTCGAACATGCTACGCTGGAGCCTGGTACTGCCACTGTCCGTCCGCTAAAAGTCGATTCGCCACCGGCCGCTTGAGCTAACGCTCGTAGACTGCCCGCGGCGAATCGCCTCCAACTCCACATCCCAAAACAAATTGATCACAGGAGAATTGGAATGCAGGATTCCTTTTGCTTGACGACGATTGGCGCGACGGACGCCATATTTGCAGCCTTTCAACCTTATGAAGCGCGCGGCCTGCTGCTGGGACGCGTATCGGTAGTGCACAGCGATCGATACAGGATCTACACGGCCTTGGGCGAGATGCACGCGGAAGCCATCGGCGCGTTACTCTATCGCACCGAACGCTCCGGCTGGCCCGCCGTGGGCGACTGGGTCGCCGCCCAGCCGGTCGGCCCGGAAGACGCGCCGGAGGCCATGCTACACGCTGTGCTGCCCCGCCGCACCATGTTCTCCCGCCGCGCCGCCGGCGATCGCCAACAGGAGCAGGTGATTGCCGCCAACATCGATCTGGCGCTCATCGTCTGCGGGCTCGACGGTGACTTCAACGTCCGCCGCATCGAGCGCTATCTCACACTGGCGCACGCCAGCGGCGTGGACGCAGCCATCGTCCTGAACAAATCCGACGTGTGCGCGGACCTCGGTGCGCGCCTCGCTGAAGCCGCCGGCGTCGCGTCCGGCGCGCCAGTGGTCGCGATTACCGCCCGCTCGGCCCAGGGGATCGAACCCGTGCGCCGGCTGGTACGTCCCGGTCTGACCATCGCGCTGCTTGGTTCTTCCGGGGTAGGGAAGTCCACGCTGGTGAATCGACTCCTCGGCGTCGACCGGCAACCCGTCCAGGAGGTGCGTGCCGCCGACAGCCGCGGCCGCCATACCACCACCTACCGCGAACTGCTGCCGTTGCCCCAAGGCGGCGCGCTGATCGATACACCGGGCATGCGCGAACTGCAATTGTGGGCCGGCCAGGACAGCCTGGATTCCGCCTTTGCCGAAATCGCCGCGCTGGCGGTCGCCTGCCGTTTCCGCGATTGCAGCCACTTAGTGGAAGTAGGCTGCGCCGTCCAATCCGCCATCGCAACCGCCCAACTGGATGCTTCCCGCTGGGAGAGCTATCGCAAGCTGCGCGCCGAAATCGCCTGGCACACGCGCCAGACCGACGTGCAAGCCGCCCAGGCGCAGAAGAAGAAATGGAAGGCCATCCATAAGGCCATGCGCAAGGATCACAAGCGCGACCCTGCCTCCTAGTGGGGCAGGCTCGCAGCCTGCGCGGGCCTCGCAGGCCCGCTCTTCGGCGAGCGAAGCGTGGCCGCTGTAGCGTGGCCGCTGTAGCGTGGCCGCTGTAGCGTGGCCGCTGTAGCGTGGCCGCTGTAGCGTGGCCGCTGTAGCACGCCCGCTTGACAGCCCTCCCGCGCTTCTGCCAACTTAGCGGAAGGTCCGCCGCGATGTCCGTTAACCCATCGCTAACCGAGCGCCTCAACCTCTTCATGCAGGGCAATCAGTCCGTGGTGGACGCCCTGCTCCGCGAAGTGCTGCCCAAGCTCCACGAAATAGCCGTCCGCGAGCTCAAACGCGAGCGCTACATGGCCCCCCTCTCCAAAACCGAATTAATCCACGAAGTCTGGCTATCCAGCCTGTCGAAAGGCGGCTGGCAGATCCACGATCAGGGCCACTTCTACGCCCTCGCCTCGCTCGCCATGCGCCGCGTCCTGGTGGATCTCGCCCGCAAACGCCTCGCCGCCCGCCGCGGCTCCGGCGAAACCGCCCAGCGGACTACGACTATTCGGGTGGAGTGGGACAGGCGACCTTCGCACCCGTTCTGAACCAAGTCTTCTTTATCGGCGATGGATTGACTGGGACCGGTTCAGGGTCGCTCCAGAAGTTCTATGTCCCAGCAGCCGCCACGCAACTCTGGCTCGGTCTTGCTGACTCGAATGCGGGCGGTCCACCGTCTGCGTACGGCGACAACGCGGGTGCCTTGAGCGTCTCGGGCACGCTTAACCCCGTGCAGCCAAGTCCACCCTCGATCGCCTCCGGCGGGGTAGTGAGCGCGAGTGCTTTCGGGGAATTCACCTCCATTTCGCCCGGCTCCTGGATCGAGATCTATGGATCGAACCTCTCTGTGGACTCGCGATCCTGGGGCGCAGCCGATTTCAACGGCGTGAATGCTCCCACGTCACTAGACGAAACCTCGGTGACCATCGGCGGGCAGGCTGCCTTCATCGACTTCATCAGCCCGGGGCAAGTGAACGCGCTGGTACCCTCGAATGTCGCAACTGGCGCGCAGCCGCTGACGCTCACGGTTGAGAACGTTACCAGCACGGTGTATAGCATCGACGTCAACCCCGTCGAACCGGGGCTGGACGCGCCGCCATCGTTCAACATCGGCGGCTCGCAATACGCGGTGGCGCTGTTCGCCGACGGCACTTATGTCTTACCCGAAGCCGCCATTCCGGGCCTCAACTCGCGCCCCGCTCAGCCGGGCGACGAGATCGTTCTATATGGGATCGGCTTTGGGCCGGTCACTCCGGACCTGCGGGCAGGACAACTTGTGCAGCAAGCCAACACGCTGGCATCGGACTTTAGCATGTCCATAGGCGGAGTGCCCGTCACTAATTCGCCCTATTTCGGACTAGCGCCGAATTACACGGGCCTGTATCAGTTCAATATCGTCGTCCCGGCCAACACCGGCAGCGGCGCAGTCCCGCTAACCTTCACGGTCGCCGGCGTCGCCGGAACCCAGACGTTGTACCTCGCGCTGACGAATTAGATCCCCGTGGATTAGTGGCATTAAAGCGGCGCGCCGCGTGGCAGCGCTGCCCAAAAACAAATGTGCGCGACCGTCAGGCAGCGGTTCTTGAATTTATAACCGGCGGAATCCGGAGGCTCTACCCCGCTCTTGAGTTTCTACATTCTGTCCGCCGTAGTGGGGCAGGCTCGCAGCCTGCGCGGGCCTCGCAGGCCCGCTCTTCGGCGAGCGAAGTTCGCCTATGTTGCCTTTGCCGGCGCCTGGCTACCACCAACTCTCGGAACGGCGCTTTGAGGACAAAGTCTGCGGGTCCTGATCGGTGTAAACCTCGATTTTCTCCGCTCTCGAGCGAGCGTTCCCCCGTGAGCGCTTGAGGTCGCCGATAGATGCGGGAGGACGACCGTCGGCGGATAGGTCCTCAGCGACGGCGCAGCGTTTACCGTAGAGGGCAAACTGGTTCGAAAGGCAACCGGCTACGAACGGCAAAAAGCTGAAGCCGCGCTATCCCGCATCGGGTTGGCGTGCTGCGCGAGCCGAGTTTGCGGCCGCCCTTGGAGCGTATCGGTGACCCACGGATTTCTCCGGCGAGGCCTAAATAAAAACCCCCGGCCCAACCCCGAACATCTTTCCCAACCTCCGCGCCTGCCCCGCGCTGATCTTCCGTCTCCCGTTCAACGCCTCGTTCACATGGCTCCGCTGCCCGAAAACCGGGAGCAGTTCCGCCGCCGCTTTCCCCGAGTGCTCCAGCAAGAATTTCAGCCGCTCCGCCGGCCCCGCCTCGTCCGGCGGCAGCCCGTTCCGTCTGTCGTAATCCTCCAGCAGTACCGCCAACAAACGCATCAGCTTCGTCTCGATCCCCGTCCGCGCACTACCCTTGCCGATCAAATCCCCGAAACGGTTTCCCATCTCGCGGTACCGCTTCTCGCTTTCGATCGCCTCGGGCATGGTCTCCGCGAGCAGTTGTGCGTAGGTCTTAGCGCGCATCGATGTAAAGCACTCCCTCCGCAAAGTCCACGCGCGCCGCGATACCGTATTTGTTTCCGTCAATATCGAACCGCAGCGTTCCCGTCGACGGCGCATAATCCGCCGTGGCGAAGGTCACCTTCACCGCCGTGAAGTCCGGCCACTCGGCCCCGCGTGCAATTTCCAGAAACAGCCGCAGCGGCTTCCGGGAAGCCGTGTATTTCCCGGCGAACTGCGCCACCACCGCCTCTCCATAAACCTTCATATTTGATGTTCCCATAAACGGGAACGGCCTGCCGGTCCGGCCTCGGCAAATCCCGGTTTCTCCGCGCGGAGGCGGCTCCAAATAACTGATTATACAGTAGGTTATTGAGTCTCAAGTTCGTTTGTTCGTTTTTCGCTCCCCCCTTTCCACCACCCGCCCGTTGTAAAATGAATTGAGATGACCGACATCGATACCGACACACGCGATACGCAGGAAGGGCGCCCCTTTCCCCTCCCTCCCGCCACCTTCGAATTCCTGGCCGAATCCCTGCGCCTGCAGGCCGAAATGCAACTGGGCTTGATGCGCCTCGGCGCCGAAGACCAGCCGCCCGCCGACCTGGATCTGGCCCGCCACACCATCGATCTCATGGCCATGCTGCAGGAAAAAACACGCGGCAACCTCTCGCTCGAAGAACAGCGCCTGCTCGAGAATTCGCTCACCCTGCTGCGGTTCCGCTTCGTGCAAGTAGCCGACGAAGCCAGGAAGACCGCGCAGGCCGCTAGCCAGAAAGCCTGAATGGCGCAGCCCGGCGTCAAGATCACCGTGCTAGGCTCCGGCACCAGCACCGGTGTGCCTACCATCGGCTGCCATTGCGATGTGTGCACTTCCGCCGATCCGCGCGATAAACGCCTGCGTCCCTCCATCCTGGTCAGCTACGCCGGCCGCCACGTGCTCATCGACGCCACGCCCGATTTCCGCGCGCAAGCCCTGCGCACCGGCTTTGACCGCCTCGACGCCATCCTCTTCACCCACGAACATGCCGACCACATCATGGGCCTCGACGACGTGCGCCCCTTCAATTTCCACCAGCGCGCCCGCATTCCCATCTACGCCTCCGAACGCACCATGGCCGCTATCCATCGCGCCTTCCGCTACATCTTCGAGGACGACGGAAAAGTCACCGCCATTCCGCAACTGGACTCCCACACGCTGCACGGCGCATCCTTCGACCTGTTCGGCGTCGAGTTTACGCCCATCCCGGTCCTGCACGGCCAGGCGCTCATCTACGGCTTCCGCTTTGGCAACGCCGCCTATCTCACCGACCACAGCGAGATCCCCGCAGCTTCGCTCGATCGCTTGCGTGGCCTCGATGTGCTGTTCCTCGACGCGTTGCGCTACAAGCCGCACCCCACGCATTCCACCGTGGATCGTTCCATCTTGACGGCCGAACAACTGGCGGCCAAGCGCGTTTTCTTCACCCACATCTGTCACGACCTGGCGCACGCGCGCACCGAAGACCGCCTGCCGCCCCACATCCGCCTGGCTTATGATGGCCTCGAAATCGAAGTGGGAGGCACAAGTGCTTAGGCGGGGGGCGGGCTTGAGCCCGCGTGGGGCTTTAGCCCCGCTGCGTGCCCTCCCAGCCCGCGGAGGCGCGTAGAGTCCCATGCGCATCTTTCGCACTCTCGACGAAATCCCGCCGGACTTCGGCCCCTCCGCCCTCACCATCGGCAATTTCGATGGCGTGCATGCCGCGCACCGCCGCATCCTGCGCCGCGTGAAAGAAGTCGCCGCGGAACGCGGTCTCAAAGCCTCCGCGCTCACCTTCAACCCCCATCCCAGCAAAGTCGTCGCCCCCGCGCGCGCTCCCCGCCTGATGACCACCCCCGAACAGCGCTGCGCCCTGATGCAGGAAGAAGGCATCGCACAGGTCTTCATCATGCCGTTTGACCGCCACGTAGCGCATCTCGCTCCCGAACAGTTCGTGGAGCAGGTGCTGGTGCGGAAGCTGGACGTGCGCGCCGTGGTGCTGGGCCACGATTTCTGCTTCGGCCACAAGCAGTCCGGCAACGTGCGCGTGCTCACGGAACTGGGAAAGAAATACGGCTTCACCACGGAAGAAGTCAAAGCCGTGAAGGTGCGCGGGCGCCTGGTCAGCAGCACGGCCTTGCGGCAGTTGATCGAAGCGGGCCTGGTCGCGCAGGCCGCGCGCCTGCTGGAGCGGCCTTACGCGCTGGAGGGCGAAGTGGTGGCCGGCCGCGGCGTGGGATCCAAGCAGACCGTGCCCACGCTCAACCTGGCGGCCAATACCGAGGTGCTCCCGGCGACCGGGGTATACGTCACGCGCACTCATCATCTTGAGAATGGCCGCGCGTGGCCGTCGGTCACCAACGTGGGCTACCGGCCCACGTTCGGCCACAACCGGGAGATCTCCATCGAGACCTTTCTGCTCGAACCGCTCACCGCGGAAACGCCCCGCCGCATCCGTGTGGAATTCCTTTGGCGCGTGCGGCCCGAGCGCCAGTTCCCCGACGCGCAAGCGCTGAAACAGCAGATTCTGCGCGATGCCGGCCTAGCCCTGGCCTACTTCCGGCGCGTAAAGAAATGGACATGCCGGTCGGATTCTCCGGTCGATTCGCGCCGCAATGTGTCATAATAAGGTTTAACGATTCATTACTGTCCTTGTAAGGCATCTATCCCGTTACCACTTTATTTCCCCAACTAAGAAGGAGCTCGTAAATGAAAATGTCCGAAGGCAAGATGAAACACATGAAGGCGCTCTCGAACCATGCCGGCGTCATCGCGGCGGCCGCCATGGATCAGCGCGGCAGCTTGCAGAAGTCCCTGGCGGCCGGGCGCGGCGTCGATAAGAAAGAGATCACGCACGAAATGATGAGCGAGTTTAAGACTGCCGTCACCAAGGTGCTCACACCGCATGCCAGCGCCATTCTGCTCGACCCCGAATTCGGCCTCGACGCGCGCCTGGCGCGCAGCAACAACGCCGGCCTGTTGCTGGCCTATGAGCTGAGCGGGTACGACAACACCCAGCCCGGCCGCCTGCCCGACCTGCTGCCGCACGTTTCCGTGAAGCGCATTGTGGATTGGGGCGCGGACGCCGTCAAGATCCTGATCTACTACACGCCCTTCGAGGACGCCAAGATCAACGACATCAAACACGCCTTCATCGAACGCATCGGCGCGGAGTGCGAGACTTACGACATCCCGTTCTTCCTCGAGTTCGTGGGCTACGATTCCAAGGGCGGCGACGAAAAAGGTTTCGACTTCGCCAAGTCCAAGCCCGAAATCGTCAAGAAGAGCATGGAGGAATTCTCCAAGCCGCAGTATTTCGTGGATGTGCTGAAAGTGGAAGTGCCCATCAACGCGGAGTTCGTCGAAGGCAGCGCGGTGTACAAAGGCCAGACCGCCTACACGCGCAAGGAAGCCCTGGCGCACTTCCGGCAAGCCGCCGAAATCGCCAAGAAGCCGTTCATCTACTTGAGCGCGGGCGTAAGCAACGCGCAGTTCGTGGAATCGCTGGGCATGGCCGCCGAAGCCGGCACGGATTTCTCCGGCGTGCTTTGTGGCCGCGCCACCTGGAAAGAAGGCATCCCGGTGTACGCCAAGAGCGGTGTCAAAGCGCTGGAAGACTGGCTGTCCAAGGAAGGCGTGAAGAACATCAACGCCGTCAACGACGCCATCAAATCCGCCACGCCGTGGTACGCCAAGCTGGGCGCGCCCGTCCCGGCATAGCTCGCACTTGCATGAGGGCAGTAGGGCGGCGCCATGCGCCGCCAACGCGGGGCTTTTAGCCGCCAGGATTAGGAAACTAAGTGGTGGCCTGAATTATGGCTACTGTGGCACTCTCGATGCGCCGCACACATCCCTTCAGGGTAACGTTGCCTTCTCTAGATCCCCGCGCGGCGTTCGTTACATAGTAATCCTGTCGGGCCGCTGCGGCACCGTCTCGGCAGGGTCTACGCAGAGCACTCTACCGGGCGCGGACTTGGCGATCGAATTGGCATCCGAAAGCGAGATCGCCGCGGAACTGCGCCAGACAATCCAGGACTATCCGGACGCCGGTTCCAAGACCGTATGGCCGGTCTACCCCAAACTGAGGGTCATCGCGGTGTACGACCAGTCGGGTGTGAGGGAAGTTCCCGGAGATCGGGTCCTGGAAGCCCCCGTAATCCTGCCGGGCTTCCAGGCCAGAGTAAATCGGTTCTTCGAGTAGGTATTACTTCACGGATGCCAGCTCCGGCTCGCCCACTGCGATCCCCAAGGCTTCCGCAACGCCCCGGCCATAAGCCGGATCGGCTTTCGTGAAGTGTTCGATCTGCAGCTTGGCGATACGCTCCGGGATGCCCTTCATGTGACCCGCCAGGTTGCCGATCAGCGCCTTCTTTTCCGGCGGCGTCATCAGCCGGAATAGGTCGCCGGCCTGCTTGTAATCGTCATTTCCCAATCTGTGGTCATGCCGGCTGACTTCGCCCGAGACCTTGTAAGGAAGTTCGCGATAGCGCGGATCCTGCACCGGTCCGCCGAAGCTGTTCGGTTCGTAGTTGGGGGCATCGGCGCCGTTCTCGTCGGCGCGCATGAAGCCGTCGCGATTGTAAGTGTGCACCGGGCATTGCGGCCGGTTCACTGGCAGCGTCTCGAAATTGACGCCCAAACGGTAGCGATGCGCGTCGGGATAGCTGATCAGGCGCGCCTGCAGCATCTTATCCGGCGAGTAACCCATGCCCGGAACGATGTTGACCGGCGAGAAAGCCGCCTGTTCCACTTCATTGAAATAGTTCTTCGGGTTGGCGTTCAACTCCATGACGCCGACTTCGACCAGCGGGTAGTCTTTGTGCGGCCATACCTTGGTCAGGTCGAACGGGTGGATGGGATACGTCTCGGCATCGGCCTCGGGCATGATTTGCACCGAAACGCGCCACTTGGGAAAGTCGCCGCGTTCGATAGCGTCGTGCAGATCGCGCGTGGCATAATCGGGATCGGCCCCGGCTAGCTCGTCGGCCTGCTTTGCATTCAGGTTCTTGATGCCTTGCATCGTGAGGAAGTGCCACTTGCAATAGAAGCGCTCGCCCTTGTCGTTGATCAGGCTGAAGGTGTGGCTGGAGAAGCCGTGCATGTGCCGGTAGCCGTCGGGCGTGCCGCGGTCGGAGAAAAGAATGGTGACCTGGTGCAGCGATTCCGGCGATAAAGACCAGAAATCCCACATCACTTTCGGATCGCGCAGGTTGGTCGCGGGAATGCGTTTTTGGGAGTGGATGAAGTCGCTGAACTTGAGCGGGTCGCGGACGAAGAAGATCGGCGTGTTGTTCCCGGTCATGTCCCAGTTGCCTTGTTCCGTGTAGAACTTAATGGAGAAGCCGCGCGGATCGCGGGCCGTATCGGCCGACCCCTTTTCGCCTGCCACGGTGGAGAAGCGGGCCAATACGGGCGTTTTCTTGCCTTTCTGGTTGAAGAGTTTGGCGCTCGTGTATTTGGCGATATCGCCTGTAACGGTGAACGTCCCGTGCGCGCCGGCGCCCTTGGCATGTACGACGCGTTCGGGGATGCGCTCGCGATTGAACTGGGCCATTTTCTCGAAGAGAAGATAGTCTTCCATCAGTACCGGGCCGCGGGGACCGGCGGTGACGGAGTTCTGGTTGTCGCCGACAGGACGGCCGGACGACGTGGTCATCACAGGACAGGATGTTGGTTCGGGTTTGTCTGTTTTCATAGGGCTTACCTTAAGGATACCCTTCAATTATAAAGCCCTTGCGCACGGCGCGGCGATAGCGAATCTGCAATGATGGCGATAGGTAGATCCTATGGAACTGCATCAGCTTCGGTATTTTTGCGCGGTGGCGCGCACCGGCAGCTTCACGCGCGCCGCCGTGGAGGAGGGCGTGGCGCAGCCTTCGCTCTCCCAACAAATCGTCAAGCTGGAGCGGACGCTGGGGGCGAAACTGTTCGACCGGCTCAGCCGGAGCGTGCAGTTGACCGAATACGGCCGCACGCTGTTGCCGCAAGCGCAGGCAATTCTGCGTGAGGTCAACGAGGCGCGCAGCACGCTCGAATCGCTGCGGCGTGGCGTGGCCGGGAATCTATCCGTGGGGTGCATTCCCACCATCACACCCTACTTCCTGGCGCCCCGGCTGAGCGCCTTCGCTGCCCGGTTCCCGGATGTGGAACTGCGGCTGATGGAGGAGACCACCCCGAAACTGGTGGAGTTGCTGCAGGCTGGAAAACTGGATCTGGCCGTGGTCGGGCTGCCGGTGAACAGTCCGGGGATGCTGTGCGCGGAGTTGTTCCGCGAACCGATTTGGGTGGCGGTGGGAAAACAGCACCGGCTCGCCGCGCATACGCAAGTGAAGCTGGCGGAACTGCGCGGCGAGAAAATGTTGCTGCTCAAGGAAGGGCACTGCTTTCGCGACGACGCCCTGCGCATCTGCGCTCGCGCCCGCATGCCTTTTCACCCCATGTTCGAAACGGACCAGTTTTCCAGCATCTTTCCCATGGTGGCGGCCGGGCTGGGGATTACGCTGGCGCCCAAGATGGCGGCGGGCGCGGCGGGGGAATGCCGGCTGCTGCCGCTGGAGCGCGAAGTGTTCCGCCGGGTGGGATACATCCGCGTGCGGCGGCATGTGCGTGGGGCGGCGCAAATCGCGTTCGTGAAGTGGCTGCGGGAGCAGTGCGTCAGCGCCCCCGAGCGGTGATCGGCCACTCAATGCTTTTCCGGCGGCTGGCTGAGCGCCCCTGAATCCAGGGTAGTCATCAAAGCCGGATAACGCTCGCGACGCTTCCCCAGCATCTCCGTCACGACCTGGACCCATTGGCCGCCGGAAGGGCCGCGGTCCACTCCGGCCATGAACTCCGCGTTACTGCGCCCGTGGCCGATCGCCACCGGAAATGCCGCGTGCCGCTGGCGTGCCGGCACCCCGGCCTCGGCGAGCAGGCCCAGTGCCGCATCCAGCCATGCAAGCTCGTTCGGTCCCATGATCCGCCGGCGCGCCGCAGCGGTTTGGAGGAACCACGCCATGGCCGTGACATGCGCAACGCCGGACACTTCGCCGCAGTCACCCAGCCGGAACAGTTCCTGTGCGGGTTCCTGACCCGCGTGCGCCCGTTGGCGATCATGCCACTTTCTCCGATTTCGGTGCATCATTAATGTATGGGCCTCCAAACCGTCAGAATTCCCGTAAGCGGCATGACGTGCGGCAACTGCGCCCGTAGTGTGGAAAGGAAACTCTCCACCAGTCCCGGCGTGTCGACCGCCCGGGTGGACCTGGCCGGCGGCACGGCGACCGTCGAGTTTGACGCCGACCGCACCAAGCTGCCCGACCTGCTGCACGCCATCGAGCAACTCGGCTACGTCGTGCAACAATGAGCGCCGCCCCCAGCGCGGGAACGGCCGAACGCGTGGACTTGCCCGTCTCCGGGATGTCCTGCGCGGCCTGCGCGCGCAGCATCGAGAATCAGCTCGCGGCTACGGCGGGCGTCAATCGCGCGCATGTCAACTTCGCCACTTCTACCGCTACGGTAGAGTTCGATCCCGCGCGTGCGGCGGTGCGCAACCTGGTGGATGCCATCGAAGAATTGGGCTACGGAGTGCCGCAGCCTTCGACCGGTGACAGTCCCGGCGAAGATATCGAGGAGCAGGCACGTCGGCGCGAATACGCCGCTCTGCGACGTAGACTCTGGCTGGCGGCGGCCTTTGCGGCTCCGGTGGTAGTGCTGGGTATGTGGCCGGGACTCATGCACCTGGCCGCCATGAGTTGGATCCAGCTTGCGCTTACCACGCCGGTAGTCTTCTATGCGGGCGCGCCTTTCTACCAAGGCGCCTGGACCGCGCTGCGGCACCGCTCCGCGAACATGAACACGTTGATCGCGCTGGGCACCGGCGCCGCGTTCCTGTACTCCCTGTCGGTGACGCTGCGCGGCGGACACGAAGTCTATTACGAAGCCGCGGCCGTGATTATTACCCTGATTCTGCTGGGGCGGGTGCTGGAGGCGCGCGCCCGCGGCAAGGCTTCCGAGGCCATCCGCCATCTGCGCGAGTTGCAGCCCAAGACCGCGCGCGTGGTTCGGGAAGGCGCCGAGCGGGAGATCCCCATCGAGGAGGTGCGCGTGGGCGACACCGTGGTGGTGCGCCCTGGCGAGAAGATCCCGGTGGATGGCGCGGTGCGCGAAGGCGACTCGGCCGTCGACGAGTCCATGCTCACGGGCGAAAGCATGCCCGCGGAGAAAAAAGCCGGCGACGCGGTTTATGGCGGCACGATCAATCGCTCCGGAAGCCTGCGATTCGAGGTGCGCAAGGTGGGGCGCGCCACAGCCTTGCAACAAATGATCGATCTGGTGCGGCAGGCGCAAGGCTCCCGCGCGCCCGTGGCCCGGCTGGCGGATGTGGTGAGCGGCTATTTCACCGTGGGTGTGCTGGTGGTCGCCGTGGTCACGTTCCTCGTATGGCTGGGCTTTCGGCCACTGCCCTTCGCGCTGCAGAATTTCGTGGCCGTGTTGATCATCGCCTGCCCGTGCGCGCTGGGCTTGGCCACACCCACCGCGATCATGGTGGGCACCGGCCGCGGCGCGGAGCGCGGCATCCTCATCAAGGGCGGCGAGGCGCTGGAAGCCGCGTGCGGCATCGGCATCGTGATCCTGGATAAGACCGGCACCATCACGTCCGGCCAGCCGCGCGTAACCGATGTAATCCCGGTGAATGGTTACTCGGCGTCTGAAGTGCTGCGCCTGGCCGCTTCGGCCGAGCGCTACTCCGAGCATCCCCTGGGACGGGCCGTCGTCGCGCACGCCCAAACTTTGGGGATCGCGCTCGCGGAGCCCGCCGGCTTCCGCGCCGTTGCGGGCCACGGCGTCGCAGCCCGCGTCGATGGCCGTGCACTGACAGTAGGCGGCCTCGCCGGTCCGCATGAGATGCCCGAACTGGAGCGGCTCGCCGCGGAAGGCAAGACCGCCGTGGCGGTTTCCATCGACGGCCGGCCAGCCGGCGCGATCGGCATCGCCGATACCGTCAAGCCCGAAGCCGCCGCCGCCGTCCGCCGCCTCGTCGAGATGGGCATTGAAGTCTGGATGATTACCGGCGACAATCGCCGTACTGCCGAAAGCGTCGCGCGGCAGGTGGGCATTCAGCGCGTGCTCGCCGAAGTGCTGCCGGAAGGCAAAGTGTCCGAGGTGCGGAAGTTGCAAGCCGCCGGGAAAAAGGTGGCCCTGGTGGGCGACGGCATCAACGATGCGCCGGCCCTGGCGCAGGCCGATGTGGGCATCGCCATAGGAACCGGAACCGATATCGCCAAGGAGGCGGCGTCCATTACCTTGATGCGTGGCGATTTGAACGGCGTAGCCGATGCGCTCGAACTGGCGCGGCAGACCATGCGGGTAATCCGGCAGAACCTGTTCTGGGCGTTCGCCTACAACAGCATCGGCATCCCCATTGCGGCAGGCGTGTTATATCCGTTCACCGGCTGGCTTCTTTCGCCGGTTCTGGCTTCGGCGGCCATGGCGCTCTCCAGTGTGACGGTAGTGACCAACAGTTTGCGGCTTAAGCGTGTGTGAGTTTACGGCAGCACTTCTCGCAAGCTCTTGGCATCCAGGATCATCACCTGCGCCAGCGCCGTCTCCCGTTCCGCCGTCGCCAGGCCCGCGATCCGCTCCACAATTTTTCGGACCGCGCATCCATGGTCCTGCAATCCGGCCAGGACGGCAATTACATTATCGCCGACGTCTTCGCTCTCGATCAGCCGGTCTCCATCGAGCGAGCTTATGTCGCTCAGGCTGTATTCGAACGACAGGCCGGGACCACGTTGAACGTTCTCCATTGGCAGCGGGCGCTCGCCGACGTCCAGCACCACCTGTACGGGCAGAATTGCCCGCCCTCCAAAACCAAAACGACCCAGCTCTGGCCGCCTTAAAGGCGGCTGCGGCCAAGATTGGCCGCCCTCCAAATCCAAACTGACCCACCGCCACCGGACGCTATGTGGGCAGCCGGATGCCGGCTTCTTCGTACAGCGGCACCGGGGCGGTACCCTGCGTGCGGAATTCATAGCGCTCGATGGCTAGGGCCGCGCCATCCTTGTCGCTTCGCACCACGCATCCGTAGATCATCAGTTTCATTGGACAAATGTCGTTGAGCCGCGCAGGCCAAGCCATCGCAAGCTCTACCGGCAACCCGGTGCTCAAAACGTTTTCCGTGGTGAACCAGACGCCGCTGCTGCTGATGTTTACAGTCCGTCCGTTTCCGGCTTCGGCTACGCGGCTCCCGTAGAGCAGCTTGTATCGCAGCCCTTGCTCGATACCGAAACGGCGCTTGATACGCCGATCCACGTTCTCATCTTGCTTCTTCCGTTTCGCCATAGTTGGTGCGCCTTTTTCGTTCGGCCTTTCGATCTCAGGATTAGCACTGCGGCTACCGTCACCTCAATGATGTCTTTGGATAGGCAACATTAACTAACACCTTTGTCTATCGGTACTTGTGGACCGAAGGGAATAGGCCGCCGCCCGCCCGGACGCGCGCCGGCAAAAACCGTCTGTGCGGATGTCGTCCGGCGCGCCACACTTTTCTTGCAGGGAACCTAACGCCGGTTCTGAGTTTAGGCCACGCCATCTTCGCCGTGTGTTCGCCTCCAAAACAAGATGTTGGGGTGTCGGGAACCGCCGGTGGATCGCCTAGTAGCTCACTAACCCAAGTCCAATCAACACTTTCTTAAAGATTTCTCTTGCAATGGACGAAGAGTTCATGCCACAATTTGTTGTGGCCTAAAAGTGGCCAGAAATTGGTGCAAAAGTGGCGGACGAAATACCTCAAGGCACGGTACCAGTGGAACCACCGCTGGGCATGTACCCAGCCCGCCTGGACGAAAAAGGCCGACTCAAGCTACCGGAGAAGTTCCAGAGGTACCTGGCCGGGTTGCCAGACAAGAAGCTGTTTGTCACGAGTACGGAGCGGCACATAGCCACAGTGTATCCTATGCCGATCTGGAAAGAAAATCAGGAGGTGCTCGCCAATTTCCGGGAGAATCCGAAAGCGGCGAAGCGGGTCTTGTTCACTGCCATGGAGCTGGGGTCGGAAGCCGAGATGGACAATCAGGGGCGGGTGCTGTTTTCACCTGAATTGCGCAGGGAGCTGAACATCGAGAACAAGCCGGTGAAGGTGCTGGTGGTGAAAGGCGCCATTCAGGTGATGGGTGAAGAGACGTTCCAGCAGAAGCGGACGGAAGCGGCGCAGGCGGCCGAGGACGATCTGGAAGCGCTGGAACGGGTTGGGTTCAAATAAATGGCCTATGCACTACGCGGTGATGGCGGCCGAGGCGATCGACTGGCTGGCGGTTCGGCCCGCGGGCGCCTATCTGGATGCCACGGCGGGGCTGGGTGGGCACACGGCGGAGATCGCGCGGCGCTTGACCACGGGCAGAGTGATCGCCAACGACCGCGATGCGGAGTCGCTCGAGATGGCGCGGCGGAACACGGCCGCATGGGCGGATCGGATTTGTTTTCACCAGGGGACCTTCTCCCGGCTTGCCGCAGCGTTGCCGGCATGCAGAGCGGAGCAGGTGAATGGGCTGCTGGCCGACCTGGGCGTGAGCCGGTATCAACTGACCGAACCGGCGAGGGGATTTTCGTTTATGGCCGACGGGCCGCTGGACATGCGCATGGATCAATCCACGGGCATCACGGCGGCGGACGTGGTCAATCAGTACGCCGAAAAGGCGATCGCCGACCTGATCTATCAGCTAGGCGAAGAAAGGAGGGCGCGGAAGATAGCCAGAGCCATCGTTCGGGCACGGCCTATACGGAGCTCACTACACCTGGCCGGGTTAGTGCAGCAGGCCGTGCCTCGGACGAGTCACCTGCATCCCGCGACCCGCACCTTTATGGCCTTACGCATGTTTGTAAACGACGAGCAGGGAGAACTCGACCGATTGCTGGAAATTGGGCCGGAACTGCTGGCAAGCGGCGGCCGCATGGTGGCGATCTCCTTTATGTCTCTCGAGGACCGCAAGGTGAAGCAGCGGTTTCGCGATTTGGCGCAGGAGGGCCGCGCCACCATCCTGACCAAGCGTCCATTGACGCCCACGGAAGAGGAAACGGCTTTGAATCCGGCATCGCGCAGCGCCAAGCTGCGCGCGCTGGAAATGATATAGCGAGGTAACGACTCATGGCAACGCTGGCAATGTTTTTTCGCAGACCCCTGGCCGCGCCTGCCGCCACAAGCGGCGCCGCGCAATCCGCATCCGTCCGGCTGGACGACCGCTACTGTCTGCGGGACCTGCCCAACGAGGACATTTTCCTGTACTCGAAGCCTATCGACAACAGCCGCGTCGTGCGCGAGCCCGATCCCACGGCGCGCGGCGAGTGGTCCATGATCGGGACGGCTTGCCTGCTGGCCGCCCTGTTCATCGGCCTGTCCACGCCCAGGCTGGCCAATATCTTCGCCGGCTACCAGTTGGAATCCCTCAGGCAGGAGCAGCAGCGGCTGCTCGACGAACAACACGATCTGGATGTTGTGGAAGCGCGGCTGTCGCGCCAGGAGAACCTCGAAATCCTCGCCAAGCGCCGCGATCTGAGCACTCCGGCGCCCGGACAGGTCCTGCACCTGGATCCCAAAGGCGACAGCAAGCTGGCTCTGAACCGGCACTGATCTTCAAGCAGCGGGTTTGCATTATGGAATCAGTCGCCAGAAATAGAGCCGGCAAGCGTCTGAAGTGGTTCGGCGGCATCATCCTGCTGTGGGGCTCTTCGATCTTTATTCAGCTGTTCCGCCTGCAGGTGGTCCGCCACGCGGACTACGTGCGCGCGGCCCACAGACAACAGGAAGAGACGGTCGAGATCTCAGCGCCGCGCGGCTCCATCTTCGATCGCTCCGGACAGTTGCTGGCTGGAAGCGTGAACCGGGACTCCGTATATATCGATCCTCTACAGGTGCCGGATTTGAAGATGGCTTCCGCCCTGATCGCGGGTGTGCTGCAAATCGATCGGCCTTCGCTCTATGGCCGCATGCAGTGGTATCGGGACAACCAGAGAGGCTTCATGTGGGTGGCGCGCACCATCGAGCCGGAGCAATACGACCGGCTCCGCAGCCTGCATCTGGATTGGATCCGGTTTACCAAGGAAAGCCGGCGGAACTATCCGCGAAACACGCTGGCGGCCCATGCGATCGGGGCCGTGGATAGCGAAGAGACCGGCCAGTGGGGCCTGGAGAAAAGCCTGGAGGAAGACCTGCACGGCCTGCCGGGCAGCGTGCGCGTGCTCACCGACGCCAAGGGGCGGGGCATCGATTCCGAGGTCGAAACCGAACCGCGGCCGGGCGCCAGCGTGACCCTTAGCATCGACGAACGCATCCAGTTGCCAGCCCAGGACGCCATCGCCCGCGCGGTCCAGGAATCGCACGGGGAAAGCGGCAGCGTAGTGGTGATGGACCCTTATCATGGCGACATCCTGGCGATGGCCAGTTATCCGCCGTTCGATCCGAACCAGCCACCGGGGCGCGGCGACAGCCCCACAGCGCGATTCAACCACGCAGCTTCGGTGCCCTTCGAGCCGGGCTCGGTTTTCAAGGTGTTCACGCTCTCGGCAGCGCTCGAAACCACCGATTTGAAGCCATCGACCATGATCAACTGCGGCAACGGCAGCTTCACCATGGCCGGCCGTACCGTGCATGAAGCCCACCACGGCTATGGCACCATGCCGATGGAGATGGTGCTGGCCAAATCCAGCAACATCGGCGCCATCCAGATCGGCTTGAAGGTCGGTTCGGTCAAGCTGTATGAGTACGTCCGGCGTTTCGGCTTGGGCTCGCGCACAGGCGTCCCGCTGCCGGCGGAGTCTCCAGGGATGGTACGCAAGCTTTCGAAGTGGCGCACTACGTCGCTGATGTCGGTTTCCATGGGTCACGAAGTGGGCGTCACCACGTTACAGCTCGCGCAAGCCTGTTCCGCGGTGGCTAACGGCGGTCTGCTGGTGCCGCCGCGCCTGATTCTGAAGAAGGGCGATGCCGCCGTGCCGGTGGTTTCTCCGCATCGCATTTTGAAGCCCGAAACCGCTATCGCCATGCGTAAAATGATGGAGGGCGTGGTGCTGGTTGGCACGGGACGCCGGTATGCCAATCTGCAAGGCTACTCGAGCGCCGGCAAGACCGGGTCGGCCCAGATCTTCGATTACGCCACCGGCCGCTATACGCATAGTTACAATGCGTCTTTCATGGGGTTCGCGCCCGTGACGAATCCGGCTCTGGTGGTCGTCGTTACGGTAAACGGAACGCACGGCGGCTCCGCCGGCTATGGCGGTCCCGTGGCCGGTCCGGTGTTTCGCGCCGTGATGACCGAAGCGCTGCGGGTTCTGGACGTGCCGAAGGATTTGCCGGATACGCCGGACACCCGCGAAACTCAGGTAGCCGATCCGGATGAAGTGCCGCTCGTGGATGGACCTGTCGAACCGCCCGTGCTGGAAGATGCGGAGGCTCAGGCTCCTGAGACGCCGGCCGCTCGACAGGCCGGCATTCTCGCCGACGCGGGCCAACGGCCTGCGCCACCTGTTCCTCCCGCGGTATCCGAGGCGCGCGAGAGCGGTCCCAAGGCGCCGAATTTCATAGGATTGTCGATGCGATCCGTGGTTGCGCTGGCGCAAGCCCAAGGTTTGCCCGTGATACTGGCAGGCACCGGCATTGTCCGCACCCAGGACCCGCCGCCCGGCGCCGCCCTGCATGGCGGAGAAAGGATTCGAGTCGATCTTGCCAGATGACCCTGGGCGAGATACTGGCGGGAGTCCGGCTGCAGGCGCCACTCTCGCCGCTTCTTTCTCAACTGGAAGTGCAAGGCCTCGATTACGACTCGCGCCGCGTGCAACCCGGCTTCCTATTCTTCGCTTTCCCGGGCAGCCGCGCCGACGGCCGCCAGTTCGCGCGCGACGCGGTGGAGCGTGGCGCGGTCGCGGTGGCCAGCGAATCGCCCGCCGCGGATGCCTTTCCCGCGCCCTGGATTGAGGTCCAGCACGGCCGCCAGTCGCTGGCCCTGGCCGCCCGCAATTTTTATCGCCATCCGGACGAACGCATCGCCATCACCGGCATCACCGGCACGAACGGCAAAACCACCACATCATATTTAATAGATGCGATCTTGCGCGCCGCCGGCAAAACCACCGCGCTCGTCGGCACCATCGAGTATCATCTAGCCGGGCGAGTCCTGCCGGCCGTCAACACCACGCCGGAATCGCTCGATCTGCACCGTCTCTTCGCGGAACTGGAAGCCGCGGGCGGATCGCATGCGGTCCTGCACGCGGTAATGGAAGTGTCCTCGCACGCGCTGGCGTTGAGCCGCGTTTACGGCCTGTCTTTTCACACCGCCATCTTCACCAACCTGACCCGCGACCACCTGGATTTCCATCACACCATGGAGGACTATTTTGCGGCCAAGCAGCTCCTGTTCTCCGGCGCCGGCGCGCCGCCGCCCGCCTGGGCCGTCCTGAACCGCGACGACGAATGGTGCCGCCGCGTGCAGGTGTCGCGGCAAAGCGAAGCCCTATGGTTCGGGCTCGGACAAGGCGCCACCGTGCGCGCGCGGCACATCACCTCCAACTTGCAAGGCCTGCGCTTCGAAGTGCAGAGCCGCAAAGCGCGCTTCATGGTGGAATCGCCGCTGTTGGGCAAGATCAACGTGTACAACATCCTGGCGGCCTGCTGCGCCGGACTCAGTTACGGTTTCTCGCCCGAGACTATCGCGGCGGGCATCGCGCTATGCCGTGCCGTACCGGGACGCTTCGAGCGCATCGACGAGGGCCAGCCGTTTGGCGTGGTGGTGGACTACGCGCATACCGACGACGCGCTGAAAAACACCATCGCGGTGGCGCGCGGCCTGGCTCCCAAACGCGTCATTACTTTATTCGGCTGCGGCGGCGACCGCGACCGCGCCAAGCGTCCCCTGATGGGTCAGGCCGCCGCGGAGAACAGCGATTTCGTGGTGCTCACCAGCGACAACCCGCGCTCGGAAGATCCGCTGGCCATCATGAACGACGCGTTGGTGGGCATCCGGCGCACCGACGTGCCGCTCATCGTCGAGCCGGACCGGGCTACGGCTATTGCCCGCGCCATCAAGGAAGCGCGGCCCGGCGACATTGTAATTCTGGCTGGAAAAGGACACGAAACTTACCAGGTACTGAAAGATAAGACCATCGATTTCGACGATCGCGAGGTGGCCCGCGGAGTGCTGCGCGGTTTCGGTTACCATCGGGAGCCGAAATGATTCTGGCCCTAAGCGTAGTGGCTGCCGTAGTGGGGCAGGACTCCAGTCCTGTCAGGATGGGCCTGCGGCCCACCAATCGTGATGAAAACCCTGTGGGGCGGGCGTCTACGCCTGCGGCGGGTCTCCAGACCCGCCCCTGGTGGGAAAGGCTTAAGCCTGTTATGGGCGAGCTTCGCTCGCCGAAGAGCGGGCCTACGAGGCCCGCGCAGGCTGCGAGCCTGCCCCACGGCGGCGGACAGAATGTAGAAAAGCGGTGGGTTTTCGACCG
>JBEKMJ010000040.1:0-71493 GCA_050008575.1 Bryobacteraceae bacterium | reverse complement strand
GCGGTCTTGGGGGCGACTTTCTTGATGTCCTCCTCCTCGATGACCACGTAATGGTCCTTCTCGTACTCGTAGCCCTTCACCAGCTCGCTGCGCGGCACCGGCTGGTCCTCCGCCTGGCAATACGTGATCTGCTTGATGCGCGAATTATCCTTGGCGTGCAGCAGATTGAAACCGACAGTTTCGCCGCGCGCGGCGCTATACAAACGCACCGGCAGCGAAACCAGTCCGAACGTCAAATGTCCCTTCCAAACGGTGCTGGCCATAACGGATCGCCTCCCTTTGGCAATCGACCTTTCCGAAGATATCATGTAAATGGAGGAGGGGCAAGGCTTTATGGCACTGGAGGAGTACGTCCGCAAACGCAAGTTCGAGAAAACGCCCGAGCCGCCTCCGAAAACCAAAGTGGACCAGGCGGCTTCGGCTGCCGCGGCGCCGCGTTTCTACGTGCAGCGCCACGACGCCACGCGGCTGCACTACGATTTCCGCCTGGAGATCGGCGGCGTGCTGGTTTCCTGGGCGGTTCCCAAAGGCCCGTCGCTCGAGCCGCTCTCCAAATTCCTGGCCGCTAAAGTGGAAGACCATCCGCTCGAATACGGCGAATTCGAAGGCAACATTCCGGCCGGGAATTACGGCGCGGGCAGCGTGATGCTGTGGGATCGCGGCACTTGGGAATTGCTGGGCGACAAGCCCGTGGAGGAGCAACTCGCGCGCGGCGACCTGAAGTTCCGCTTGCACGGCGAAAAGCTGAAGGGCGAGTTCGCCATGGTGCACATGAAGAATCGCGGCAAGGGCAACGAGTGGCTGCTGATCAAGAAGCGCGATGCCGATGCGGTGCCCGGCTGGGACATCGAGCAGTACGCCTGGAGCGTGCTTTCCGGCCGCACCCAGCAAGAAATCGCACAGGGCTTGCCGGCGCGCAAGACCAAGGAGAAGACGGCGGGAGATCCGCAGCGCGAGTGGAAGAGCCGGCCCGCGAGCCGGGCGGCAGCAGTTGCGGCGAAAGCTGCCCCGCCAAAAGGGGGGCGGGCTTTAGCCCGCGCCGGACTTCAATCCGGCTCCTCCCTCCCCGGCGCCGTGAAGGCCGCCATACCCACCTCCATTACGCCCATGAAAGCGGCCCTGGCCAAGACTCCGCCGCGTGGCGGCGAGTGGCTCATCGAAGTCAAGTGGGACGGCGTGCGCGCCATCTGCTTCATCGACCAGGAGTCCCTCCGCCTGGTCTCCCGCACCGGCCATTCCTGCGAAAAGCAATATCCCGAGCTCAGCGTGATCCCGCACTATATCGCCGCCACCCAGGCCATCCTCGATGGCGAAATCGCCGCGCTCGACGAAAAAGGCGTGGCCCGCTTCGAGCTGATTCAGCCGCGCATCGCGCAGTCCGATCCGAACGCCGTGTCGCATATGGCGCGTTCGCGGCCGGTGGTCTATTTCGCTTTCGACCTGCTGTATCTGAATGGCTACGATCTGCGGCAGGCGCCCCTGATCGAGCGCAAGCGGCTGCTGGAATCCATCCTCACGCCCACCGGCGTGCTGCGCTATTCCGAGCATTTTCCCGGCGCGGGCGACGCCATGCTGCAAGCCGCGCAGGAGACCGGCATTGAGGGCCTGATGGCCAAGCGCGCCGGCAGCCGCTACGAATCCCGGCGCTCGAGCGATTGGATCAAGATCAAAATCGTGGAGCGGCAGGAGTTCATCGTCTGTGGATTTACCGCCGGCGAGCGCGACCACTTCGGCGCGTTGGTGCTGGGCCTGTACGATAACGGCAAGCTGACGTGGACAGGCAACGTGGGCACGGGCTTCGACCAGAAAACCATGGCCCTGCTGCGCCAGAAACTCGACCCGCTCACGGCTCCGCATTCGCCCTTCCCGGATGCCCCCAAGGTGGGCAAAGATGTTACCTGGGTGAAGCCGGAGCTGGTGGTGGAAGTGAAGTTCGCCAACTGGACCGGCGAAGGCCGGCTGCGCGCGCCCGTGTATCTCGGCCTGCGGCCGGACGTGAATCCCAGCGACTGTGTGCGGGAGACAGTAGGGCAGGCCCATGGCCTGTCCAAACCCTCCCTCCTCCCAGACTCGACTAACGAGGTCACCCTCACCGTCGATCGCCATCCGCTCAAATTCACCAATCTGAACAAAGTCTTCTATCCCGCCGAAGGCATCGTCAAACGGGATCTGCTCAACTATTACGACGCGGTGGCCGGCCTGATCCTGCCGCACCTCAAAGACCGGCCGCTCTCGCTGAAGCGCTATCCCAACGGCATCGAACAGCAATTCTTTTTCCAGAAAGATGCGCCGCTCACCTTCGCGCCCTGGCTGCGCGCGGAGGAAATCGATTCCGATCACAAAGGCGCGCCAATTCGCTACGTCTTCGCCGAAGACCGCGCCAGCCTGCTGTACCTGGTGAACCTGGGGTGCATCGACCAAAACCCCTGGATGAGCCACTCGCCCTCGCTCGACAATCCGGATTTCGTGCTGATCGACCTGGACCCGCAGGACTGCCCATATGACACGATCGTGGAGGCCGCCCTGCTGGTGCGCGAAAAACTGGACGCCATCGGGCTGCTCGGGTATCCCAAGACTACCGGCGGCGATGGCATGCACATTTATATCCCACTAGAGCCTGTTTACAGCTACGACGAGAGCCGCACATTTGCCGAGATCCTGGCGCACCTGGTGCAGCGCGACCGTCCGGAGTTATTCACCGTGCCGCGCGCCGTGGCCAAGCGGCAGAAAGGCCGCGTCTATTTCGACTGGATGCAGAACGGGAAGTCGAAGACCATCGCCGCGCCGTATGTGTTGCGCGCCTATGCGGGCGCGCCGGTGGCCACCCCCCTGGCCTGGAGCGAAGTGCAGCCGGGCCTGACGCCGGGCCAGTTCAATATCTACAATGCGCCGGAGCGTTTCGCCAAGACAGGCGATCTGTTCGCCGGTGTACTGAAGAAGCCGCAGAGGATAGAGGAACCGTTGCAGAAGCTAGAAAAATTATTGAAGAGTGTTAAATAGGTTGGAGATCGGAAACCAGGTTGTTCTTTCGATCGCGCAAATTGGGCCAAATGGAGCACATCATATGAATAGACCTACACTTGTTGGGCGAGGCCCATTGATCGCGTTTGCACTGTTCGCCACCACGCTGAGTGTGCCGTCATCGGAGGCGCAGACCACCTTCCGAGTCATCGCATGCATGCACCAACTCGGCCCGGCTGTCGGACTAACCGAGGCGTCTCCGGGCCTCTTTCTTTCGGTTGGAGGGTATGGTTATCAGGGCGCCTTTTCCATTACTCCCCAAGGAGCGATAACCGACCTCGGCAGGTTCCCGAACGGCTATAACGTGCAGTCCCAGCTAGTGGGCGGAGCCGATGGCAGATTCTACTCTGCTACGGAACTCGGTGTTAGTCCGGCGACCGTATTCTCCGTAACTTCGACGCCGGGCAGCAAGCTTGTCTACCAGCCACAGCAGTTCGTTCCTTGCTTAACGGCCAATATGCCGGACGGTACGTTCTTAGCTCGCGGAGTCGGGCCCGCCAACGGGCTCCCAGACCTGTTCAAGGTCGACGCGGACGGAGTCGTGACGCCGCTCCATCAGTTTCCTTCCGGCGCGCGGCTCCCAAACACCGCCATTTACGGAAGTGATAGGAACTACTATGGGGTAGACAACCTGCACGATGACTCCGGATCGGTCTACCGAGTTACTCCGACAGGCTCGTTCACCAAGATTCTGACTTTTCCGGTCGGCAGCTTCCTCACATCGAATTACGTCGCCCTGCTGCAATCCATCGACGGCAATCTATACGGAGCTACCACCCCCGGCGGCGCCAACGGCACCGGAACGATCTATAGACTGACGCTCGCTGGCCAGTATACGCCGCTCTATGAATTTCCAAAGGGATCCGTCGCCAACCCCACGGACCTGATTGAAGGCAGCGACGGAAACCTCTACGGCGCGACTCTAGGCGCCAACAGCGTGCTCTTCCGTGTCACCAAGACCGGCCAGTATACGCTGCTGCACGCTATGAACGCGTACCTGGACGGCCAGTGCCAATGCCTCCTGACCCAGGGCAGCGATGGCACAATCTATGGAACGACGCTGCTTGGCGGCACACCGGGCGTCGGCGATGTGTTCGCTCTGGACGCCGGGCTCCCCAAGCCCGCGCCGTGGCCGCGAGCCTGCGAGCCGCAATCGGGGCCCGCCGGTACACGGGTGCGTCTCTGGGGAGCGAACCTGCTGGCGGCTTCCGTTCAGTTCGGCGGCGCGGCGGCGACCGGCGTTTCGAGCAGCGGATCCAGCTACATCTGGGCAACCGTTCCGCAGGGCGCGGTGACAGGACCCATCACGGTAACCACGCCTGGCGGAGCGTATACGACGCAGTCCGTATTTACCGTGCAGTAAGTGCGGTACGGCTATTGCCAGTTGATGGGGCATGCACGCTCGCCGAGATCCTGGCGCGCCGGTGGCCATTGGAGCGAGATGCAGCCGGGCCTGACGCCGGGCCAGTTCAATATCTACAATGCTCCGGAACGTTTCGCGAAGACGGCGATCTGTTCGCGGGCGTGCCGAAAAGCCGGAGAGGCTGGAAGAACCGTTGCGGAAACTCGAAAAGCTGCTGCGCGCGCCGTTCCGGAGGCCGTGAAGTATGCGAGAATGCCTTTGGCAAATCGTGTCCACAGCCCCATTGGCGATCGCCTATCTGTTCTGGGAATTGGCTGTAACCGCAATCTCGCTGGCGGCGGTAGCGCGCATCCGTCCCGCGGCGCTGAAATTGTCGTTGTTGATTTGCTGCAACATCACGCTGAGCGCGCTGTGCGCCACGGTGTTCTGCTTCCTGAAACTCAACCGGCCAAGCGCATACATTGTGTCGGCGGCCGTGTTCGCGGGGGTCGCGATTCTTTGGACTTGGAAGGGCCGCGCCCCAACAACCTCGCCGGACGCGCCGGCCGTGGCCCACATGCCCGATGCCATGGCGATCTGTTTCGCGCTAGGGGTGATGCTGGCGCTCTCCATCCGGCCCATTGAAGAGGTGGATTCGCTTTATAACCTTCACTACATGATGGCCTGGGTGCGAAACCTGACGACGCCCTACGTGTTCGCCTACAACTTCGTGCCGTTCTGGGAGTTGAGCTTCGTGCCCGGGATCGTACTTACCAGCAGCGATCTGTTTTTCTGGTACAACTGCTTGAAGCCGATCCTGCTGCTGGCGCTCGCGCTGTTCCTGATCGCGCGCGAACTGGACCTGCCCGGCCGCTTCGCGATTTGGACTGTTCCTTTCCTCATGTTGTTCCCGCACCTCTGGCTGGGGCCATCCGGATTTTCCACGCTCAAGAACGATATGATCCATGCCGCCGGCTACGCCATGTTCGCTCTGGTGGCCGTGCGCGTGGCGCGGGGCAAGGCCGTGGCAGTGGATGTGGCTGTGACCGCGTTTGCGGCGGCTTTCGTTTCGACGAAATTCAGCGGGCCAATGTTCCTGCTCTTCGGGTGCCTGGTGGCCGTCGCCCTCGCGTGGCGCTGGATCTTCCGGCATCCGAAGACTGCCGCGCTCGCGGGTGGCGCCGTGGCGAGCTTTTGGTTCGTGACGGCCGGCCACTACTACCTGCATAACTTCCTGCTATACGGGAATCCCGTGTATGCCTACCAAATCAATTTCGGGCCCATTCACCTGCCCGGCCGCGCCGACATCGGCGACACATCGATCTTGTATAACCTGCGCGATCCGCAATTATGGCGATTCTTCTTCCTGCCGGAGCGCGGCCTGTCTCCCGCGGGCATCCTCTTTCCCATCGCCTTGGCCGCCATTCTCATCGGGAGCGTTGTGCTGGTAGCCGCCTCCATCCGGCAGAGGCGTGTCACCGCCTTGACCGCGCTCGCCGTCTTTGAGCTGATCGCCTGGTTCGTGTACATCCGTTCCTTTTGCAGCGCCAGCGGCTGGGGAGGAGACTTGGCCTATGTAAGGAACGAGCTGAACAGCCTGCGCTTCGTGGAAGGCGCGCTGCTGGTGGGTGAACTTTGTCTGGTCTGGGGGCTTTACCGGCTCCGGCTGCCTCGCGCCCTGATCTTTCTCCTGTTGGCGGCTCAGGGCGCTACTTCGTTCATGGAAATCCTGCGCCGCGCGCCGGATCGGCCGTGGCTTCCGGCCGTGCTATGCGGCTGCGCGCTGTCGCTGTGTGCGCTGTCGATGTTTGCCCCGTCCCACGCTCGGCCCATGAGAATTCCAGTCATGGCGGCTCTGCTGCTGGCCGGACTCTCGGCTGGGACCTGGCTTGTGGAGCGCCGCCGGCCGCTCTGGCTGCCCCAGTTGCAGCCACTCTACCGGCCGTTGTATGAAGCCGGCGCGCAGGATCTTTTCTATCTCATCGACGACGAGTTTAACCAGCAGCCCTGCTGGCACTTCCCGCTGCTCGGACACCGCTTGCAGCACACCGTGGATTCGGGCTCTCTCGGCAAGCTGTTGCACCGCCCGAAGCCTCCGCGTTATGTCGCTTGGACTCGCCTGACACGCGATGCCGCCGCTATCGCCCTGCCGGGCTATGACGCGATCGTCGAGGCCCCGGCGGGAATCCTGTTTGAACGCCGTCATGGGCGATGACCGGCGGCCACCCGCCTAGCTCTGGTAAGATGAGTGGGAAGTGTTTCCGGAACCGACTGGCTTGCCAGGACCTTATCAAATAGCGGCATCTGACGAAGCGCGAGCGGACGCTTGGCGGCGTGTGCAACTGGCGCGGCACCCCAAGCGCCCCCATGCGCTCGACTACATCGAGCGGGTCTTCACGGATTTCCGGGAATTGCACGGCGACCGGCTGTTCGGCGACGACGCCGCCATCGTTTGCGGCGCGGCCTTCCTGGGCGGCCGCCCGGTGATGGTGGTGGGCGAACAAAAGGGCCGGGACACCAAGCAGAAGCTCTATCGCAATTTCGGCATGCCCAAGCCGGAAGGCTACCGCAAGGCTCTGCGGATCATGCAGATGGCTTCCAAGTTCGGCCGGGCCATCGTCACTTTGATGGATACGCCCGGAGCGTATCCTGGGATCGACGCCGAGGAGCGCGGCCAAGCCGAAGCCGTCGCGCGCAATCTACGGGAAATGGCGCGCCTGTCGGTACCGGTGATTTCGGTGGTGATCGGCGAGGGCGGCAGCGGCGGCGCCCTGGCGCTGGGCGTCGGCAATCGCGTGCTGATGCTCGAAAACGCCATTTACAGCGTGATTTCGCCGGAAAGCTGCGCGGCCATCATCTGGCGCGATTCGACCAAGGCGGAGCTGGCGGCCGCGGCCCTCAAGCTGACCGCCGAAGAGCTGCTGAAACTCGGGCTGATCGACACCGTGGTAGGCGAGCCGGCCGGCGGCGCGCACGAGGATGCCGACGCCGCGGCGCGTTTTCTGAGCGACAGCCTGCACCAGGCGCTCGACGGCCTCTCCAATCTGGCCCCGGACCAACTCGTAGAGCAGCGGTACGCCAAGTTCCGCCAGATGGGCAATTTCTTCGCGTGAAAAAGAGCGTCTGGCTGGGCATTCTGTTCGTTCTGCTGGTGGTGGGATTCGTCGTTTATTCGACCCTTACCACCAGGGCCGGCCGTATCCGCTGCGAAGTCTGCATTACGTTTCGCGGCCAACAATCCTGCCGCACGGCTGCGGGGCGCACGCGGGAACTGGCGCTGCGGACGGCTACGGAGAACGCCTGCGCCGAGCTCGCCTCGGGTATAACCGATTCCAACCAGTGCCACGAAACTCCGCCGGATAGCGTCCGCTGGCCGTGAACTGCGGCGGCAGCACGGTCGAAAACCCACTGTAGCCGATAGAAGCCGCCACTGCGGCGGGGCAAAAGCCCCGCGCTAGAGATTGGCCTTTTGGTGGGGCAGGCGGTTTCGCCTGTCGCGGGGCTTAAGCCCCGCGCGGGATAAATCCCGCCCCCCACAGCGCTTGCACCGCTATTTGTGGGCCGCAGGCCCATCCTGACAGGTCCGGAGATCCGCCGCACGGAGGAAAACCTCTTGTAGGGCGGCCAATCCTGGCCGCAGCCGCCCTCCAGTACAGGCGTAGACGCCTGCCCCACCACGCAGATGCTAATATGTTTATTGAACTCTCCCGTTAAGAACTACGTCTAATAATCGTCGGCAAAGTAGGAGTCTCGATTCGTGAAGACCAAATGGAAAACCATCATCATCATCCTGGTTGTGCTTACGCTGGGCATCGGCGTTTATGCCAGCACCGTTTACAGTAAGCGCGGCGTGGTGGCCGTCCAGACCGGTAAGGTGGTCCGCCAGGACCTGACCAGCCTGGTCACCGCGTCTGGTGAGGTTAAGCCCAAGAATTACATCAATATAGGCGCTAACGCCCTGGGCATCCTCACCGAGATCCTGGTCAAGGAAGGCGACCATGTGCGGAAGGGGCAGTTGGTGGCGCGCATTGAAAATATTCAGCCGGAGGCGCAGGTGGCTTCCCAACAAGCCCAGGTGAGCTCCGCCGAGGCGGATTCCAACGCGGCCGAAGCCGGGCTGAATGTCTCGGACGAAAATCTGCGCACCCAGCAGGCGCTGATCGACCATTCGCAGGCCGATTTGGACCACGCCAAGCTGGACTACGGCCGCGCGCAGGAGTTGTTCAAGGGGCAGCTCCTAGCCAAGCAGGATTTCGATGCCAAGAAGGCCACGTATGACGCGGCGGCCGCTTCGTTGAACGAACAGCAGACCCGTCTGGCGCAAGCCCGCTCGCAGCGCGAGCAGCAGGCGGCGCAACTATCCGCCACGCAGCGCCGGGTGGCGCAGGCCAAGGCGGTGCTGGCCCAGTACTCCGACATGCTGCACAAGTACGATTCGTACTCGCCGATCGACGGAGTGGTCACCAACCTGCCCGTGCGCGCCGGCGAAACCGTGGTGCCCGGCGTCACGAATCTGGCGGGCAGCAACATCATGACTATCGCCGATATGTCCCTGATCACCGCCGAAGTCAAGGTGGACGAAACCGACATCGTGAGCGTGGCGCTCGGTCAAAAAGCGGATATCGCCATCGACGCGATCCCCAATAAGACTTTCAAAGGGCACGTGATCGAGATTGGCGATACCGCCATTTTGCGCTCTACCGGCCTGGCTGCCTCGCAGAGCGCGGTCTCCAGCCAGGAAGCCAAGGATTTCAAGGTGGTGGTGGCCATGGACGACCCGCCCGACGAGATCCGTCCGGGCCTTTCCTGCACGGCCAAAGTCACCACCGCCACGCGCAAGAATGCCGTAACCATTCCGATTCAGGCGCTGACCATCCGGCAGAAGGGCGACCTGGAAGTGAAACCCAAGACCGGCGGCGGCGCGCTGGCCGCCACCAAGCTGACTCCGGCCGAGGAGAAGGCCAAAAAGGAAGAAGTCCAGGGCGTGTTCGTGATCGCCGGCGGCAAGGCTGAATTCCGTAAAGTGGAAACCGGCATCACCGGCGCCACCGATATCGAAGTCCTCAGCGGCCTCAAAGAGGGCGACGAGATCGTGACCGGCAGCTATCAGGTGATCCGCACGCTGCGCAATGAAGCCCAGGTGAAGGTGGACAACAAGTCGCCCATGCCGCAGAAGGCTTAACCCCAATGGCACAAGCACTCGCAGAGAAGGAGTTGATCGAGCGCGGCGAGCAACTCAAGCGCGACGGTATCGTCATTCGCACGTACGATCTTTGGAAGACGTACCTCATGGGCGACCAGGAAATCCACGCGGTTTCGGGCGTCGACATCACCATCAAGCGCGGCGAGTATGTGGCCATCATGGGTCCGTCGGGCTCGGGCAAATCCACGCTGATGAATCTGATCGGCTGCCTGGACACGCCCACCAAGGGGCAGTATTACATCAACGGCCGGCTGGTCAGCGAGATGACCGACGACGAGCTGGCGCGCATCCGCAACAAAGAGATCGGCTTCGTTTTCCAGACCTTCAACCTGCTGCCGCGCGCCACCTCGCTGCACAACGTGGAACTGCCGCTGATCTATAGCGGCACACCGGCGGATAAGCGCACCGAGCGCGCCAAGGCCGCTTTGCGCAACGTGGATCTTGAAGCGCGCATGTTGCACAAGCCCAACGAGCTATCCGGCGGCCAGCGCCAGCGCGTGGCGGTGGCGCGCGCGCTGGTAAACGACCCTTCCATACTTCTCGCCGACGAGCCCACCGGAAACCTGGACAGCGTCACCGGCAACGACATCATGGCGTTGTTCGCGCGTCTGCACGAACAGGGCAACACGATCGTGCTGGTGACTCACGAGCACGATATCGCCTTGCACGCGCATCGGGTGATTCATATCCGCGACGGTAAGGTGGAGAAGGACGAGCAGGTCCGGTAACCGTCTTGAGGGGGCAGCCAATCCTGGCTGTAGGGCGGGCCGCTGCGCTTCTTCTTTCCACAGTGGGCGCGAAGCGCGCCCCAGGCGCTAAGATAAAACAGAATGCTCCCACGCCTGAAATTCCTCTACCGCAAGCTGGGGCGCATCGAAAAAACGTTCATCCTCCTGGTGCTTCTCGACGCCGTGCTGGCCTACGCGCTGCCAGCCTCGTTCGTCGGGTTACTGATCACGTTCGCCACCTGGATCGCCGGCTTCCTGGTGGCCATCCGCCTGGCCCGGGCGGGCGTCAAGAAGCTGATCTGGCGCCTGCGCAACCGCCTCATCGTGGCCTATGCGTTCATCGCCATGGTGCCCATCGTCCTCATTCTGGCCTTGGTCCTTGTGAGCGCTTACGGGCTTACCGGCCAGATCGCGATTTATCTCATTAACTCGGAATTGGACCGGCGCACCAGCATTCTGAAGGGTTCCGCCGTCGCCATCCTCGAAGCGCCTCCCGAACACCGGCCGGAAGTGATCCTGCGCACGCAGGATTTCACCCAGCGATTCTTCCCCACCACCGAGATTCTGGTGCGCGATGGCGGCGAATACCGTTATCCCGCGTCGTCCACCATGGCCGCCCCGCCCGCCGGATGGAAGGACGCCAACGGCATCATCGTCCACGAGGCGCGGCTGCATAGCTGGGCCAACATCCACTCCGGCCGCACCGGGGTCACCATCATGGCCCCGCTCAGCCAGGAGTTTCTTTCGAATCTGTTGCCCGGCCTCGGCCAGGTGGATTTCCGCGACTTCTCCGAGTCCGGCGGCGGCCTGCAGCGCGCGCCCGCCGGGTCCACACCCGCCGCGCCCATTCCGCCCAAGAACAACTTCCTCGACATACAGGTCGATTGGGGATCCCTGGTGCCCGTCACGTTCTGGAATTCGCCGGGCAGCAAGAACAACCGCGGCCTGCTGCTGGTGCACACGCGCATGTCCGCAGTGCTCAGCACCCTGTTCGGAAACAATATCTCTCTCGGCGACATGGAATACGGCCAGGTGATCTGGGTTGCATTCCTGGTTACCGTCACCCTCCTGTTGATCGTGGAACTGGTCTCGCTGGTGATCGGGGTGTCCATTTCGCGCACCATTACGAGCGCCGTGCACGAGCTGTACGTCGGCACGCGCCGCATCAAGGAAGGCGATTTTTCGCATCGCATCCCGGTGCGCGGCAAAGACCAACTGGCCGAGTTGGGAGCTTCGTTCAACACCATGACCGAGAACCTGGAGCGGCTCATCGTGGTGGCCAAGGAGAAGGAGCGCCTGCAGTCCGAACTGGAAATCGCGCGCGAGGTGCAAAGCCAGCTTTTCCCCAAGAACTTGCCGAGTCCCAAAACCTTGATGCTGACGGGCGTGTGCAACCCGGCGCGCGTGGTTTCCGGCGACTATTACGATTTCATGCGCTTCGACTCCAGCGTGGCGTTCGCCATCGGCGACGTGGCCGGAAAGGGCATTTCGGCGGCGCTGTTGATGGCTTCCATCCAGTCCACCATGCGCATGCAGCTTACCGCGGGTGTCCCTGGCGCGGCCGGCAATGGCGGCGCTCCGCCCGCGCTCTCCACCGCCATGATGGTGTCGCGTCTGAATAAGTTGTTGTACGCCAATACCTCGGCCGAAAAGTATGCGACTTTCTATTTCGCGGTGTACGACGAAGTGACTCATACTTTGACTTATACGAATGCCGGCCATCTGCAGCCGATCCTGCTGCGCAAGGGCGTGCCCGAGTTATTGGAAGTGACCGGCACCGTGGTGGGCGCGTTCCCCTTCTCGTTGTACGAGGAAAGAACCATCCAGATCGCCAGCGGCGACATACTGGTGGCCTACACCGACGGCATGATAGAGCCCGAGAACGAGTACGGCGAAATGTTCGGCGAGCAGCGGCTCACCGACTTGCTGTCTAAGAACGTGGACCGCGATTCGCCCGAAATCATCGCGCGCGTGATGGAGGCCGTCTTGCAATGGTCGGGCGACGCCGCGGAATTGTCGGACGATATGACCATGCTGGTGGCGAGGCGCTCGTGAAAGTTCTGACCGCGGCGCAGATGCGCGAGGTCGACCGGCGCACCGGCGAACTGGGCATCCCGGGCGTGGTGTTGATGGAAAACGCCGGGCATCGGGTGGTGGAACTGCTGGCCGAAAAGTTCGCGCCTCTGGCCGCGCAGCGCATCGCTATTTTGTGCGGCAAAGGCAATAATGGGGGCGATGGCATGGTGGTGGCCCGCCAGCTTTTCACCCGCATCCAGCCGCTCGCCCTGCACGCGGTGCTGTTGGCCGCGCCCGAAGATCTGAAAGGCGACGCCGCGCAAAACTACCGCATGCTGCAGGCCTGCGGCTGTCCGGTGGCGCACGAAATACCCGCCGCGGCCCGCCTCGCGACCATCGTGGTGGACGCGTTGCTCGGCACCGGAATCAACGGCGCGGCCACTGGCACCGTGCTGGACGCGATTCGCGAGATCAACCGCGGCTTTCCGCTCGCCAAGGTGGTGGCCGTCGATATCCCCTCCGGCATGCCCAGCGATTCCGGCCAGGCGTGGGGCGAGCAGGCGCGCGCGGATTATACGGTCACCTTCACCGCGCCCAAACCGGCCCACGCGTTGGCGCCGAATGGCGATGCCGTGGGCGAACTGCGCGTGGCAGCCATCGGCAGCCCGCCGCAACTGTACGATGCAGACGATTCCATCTGGTTGTCGCTCGTCCAGCCGGCCATGTTCGCGCATTTGCTCGCGCCGCGCCCCCGCGATGGCCACAAGGGCACCTTCGGCCATGTGCTGGCCATCGCCGGATCGCACGGCAAGAGCGGCGCCGCGGCGATGTGCGGAATGGCCGCCCTGCGCGCAGGCGCGGGCTTGGTCACAGTGGCGTCGGAGGAGTCCGCCATCCCGGTCGTCTCCGGCCACGCCGCGGAGCTGATGACCGAGCCCCTGACGCCCGCCCGCCTCTCCCAGATCGCGGCGCACAAGGATGTAATCGCCATCGGGCCGGGGCTGGGAACCGATCCCGAAACCGTGGCCATGGTGCGGCGCGCATTCGCCGAATTCGCGCAGCCCATGGTGGTGGATGCCGATGCGCTGAATGCGCTGGCCGGCACGGAATGGGCGGGCGCCGGCAAGCTGCGCGTGCTCACGCCGCACCCTGGCGAAATGGCTCGGCTCCGCGGCCAGACTACCGATCGGATCTCAGCGGATCGCCTGTCCGCCGCGCGCGGCTTGGCCACCGAGCGGAACGCGATCGTAATCTTGAAGGGCGAGCGCACGCTGATCGCCTTTCCCGATGGGCGCGTTTGGATCAATCCTACCGGTACGCCCGCCATGGGCACCGGCGGCACCGGCGATATTCTCACGGGTATGATCGCCGGCTTCCTGGGCCAGTTTCCTGGAGACCCGGACCACGCTATCGCCGCCGCCGTCTATCTCCACGGCCTGGCCGGCGAATTGGGCGCCGCCGCACTTACCGAAAAATGCCTGACGGCCACCGATCTGCTCCGCTATCTTCCGGCGGCCCTGGAGGAGTGTGCCCGTTTTCCGCACCGCCTCTGAAGAGGAGACCATCGCCCTCGGCGAGCGCTTGGCGCACACGCTGCCGCCAGGCGCGACCGTCCTGCTGATCGGCAATCTCGGCGCGGGCAAAACGACGCTGACGAAGGGAATTGTTCAGGGATTGGGCGCGGCTCCGGCCGACGAAGTCTCCAGTCCCACGTTTACCCTCATCCATGAATACGGCGCGCCGCCCGCCGTCTACCACGTGGATCTCTATCGTCTCGAAAGTGCGTGCGAAGTCGCCACGCTGGGCCTCGACGAGTTGTTCGACAGCCCCGCCTTGGTGATTATCGAATGGGGCGAGCGCTTCCCGGAATTGATGCCGCCGGACCATATCGAAATCCGGCTGCGGACGCTCGCGGGCGACGAACGCGAGATCGAGCTCACATGAGGGCTAACTCCGTTTTGCTTGCGGCGCTCGCCGCAGCGGCCATGGCCGGATGCCACGGCTCCGCGGCGCATGGCCGTCAAGTCATCGTGCTGGGCGTCGATGGCATGGATCCGGGCTTCCTGGAGCGCCATTGGAGCGACTTGCCCAACGTCGCCCGGCTGCGCGATCAAGGCGGATTCCGGCGGCTCGCCACCACCATGCCTCCGCAGAGTCCGGTCGCCTGGTCCACTTTCATCACCGGTCTGGATCCGGCCGAGCACGGCATCTTCGACTTCGTCCACCGCGACCCGCGGACCATGCAGCCCTTCTCCTCCATGGGCCGCACCGTGGAGCCGCGCTTCAAGATCCCGCTCGGTCCGTACGTGCTGCCGCTATCGTCGGCGCGTGTGGAAACCTTGCGCAAGGGCGAGCCGTTCTGGCGGATTCTGTGGGACCGCCACATCCCGGTCGCGATCGTGCACATGCCCACCAACTTTCCGCCGGAGCGTGCCGGCGAGGCGATCGCGGGCATGGGCGTGCCCGACCTGCGCGGCACCGAGGGAACTTTCACCTTCTATACCGACGACCCGGAGGAAAGTGCGCGCGACGTGCCGGGCGGACGGATCGTGCAGGTGCGCGCGGAGAGCGGCCGCTACATATTGCCGGTGGAAGGGCCGCCGAACCCGTTGCGCAAGGACCGGCGCTTTGCCGCCCAGGGTCTGATCGTGGAAGCCGATCCCGAGCGGGATGCCGCGCGGCTGACCATGGGTGGCGCGGCGGTCATCGTGCAGCGGGGCGAATGGTCGGAATGGCTGCGCGCGGATTTCCCGCTGCTGGGCTGGCTGGCCGGCGCGCGCGGCATGTTCCGGGTCTACGCCAGGCAGTTTCATCCGCGGCTGGCGCTGTATGTGACGCCGGTCAACATCGATCCGCGCGCGCCCGAGTTGCCGATCTCCGCGCCCGCATCCTACAGCCGCGCGGTAGCGGGCGCCGTCGGTCCCTTCTACACGCAAGGCATCGCGGAAGACACGTCGGCGTACCGCCAGGGTGTGCTGGACTTGGCCGAGTTCCTGCGGCAGGCCGCCCTGGTGAGGGACGACGAAATGAAGTTGCTGCACTACTCGCTCGACCACTTCCAGGAAGGCCTGCTCTTCTTCTACTTCTCCTCAGTCGATCAGGGATCGCACATGCTGTGGGGCAAGCACGAGCCGGAGTTGCTGGAAATCTATCGCGCGGTGGACGCCGCCATCGGCGAGGCCGCGCGGCGCTTTCCGCGGGCGGACATTCTGGTGATGTCGGATCACGGGTTCAACTCCTTCGACCGCAGCGTCAATCTGAACACCTGGCTGTGGGAAAAAGGATTTCTGGCGCTGCATGGGCCGCCGCGCGGCGGTGACGAGGGCTTCGCGGACGTGGACTGGACGAAGACGCAGGCCTACGCGCTGGGCCTGAACGGCCTGTATTTGAACATCGCCGGGCGGGAGAAGAACGGCATTCTGCGGCCGGGTGCGGAGACCGCGGCGGCGATCGAGCGTCTGACACGCGAACTGACGGAATTCCGCGATCCGTTGAATGGCCGCCAAGTGGTGGAGACGGCGCCCGCCACGCATGCGCCGCTAGGACCGGACATGATCGTGGGTTATAGCCGCGGCTACCGCGGATCGTGGGAGACAGCGCTGGGAGCGGCGCCGCGCGCGATTTTGGAAGACAATAGGGACGTGTGGATCGGCGACCATTGTATCAATGCGGAAGATGTGCCAGGCGTGCTGTTGAGTAATCGCCCGCTGCGCGCGGAGGGGCCTTCGTTAAAAGATCTGCCCGTGACAATACTGCGGCTGTTCGGCGTTGGGCCAGGTCCGGGAATGGCGGGAAAGACCGTTTATTGACTAGAGTTTCTACATTTTGTCCGCCGCAGTGGGGCAGGCTCGCAGCCAGGCTCGCAGCCTGCGCGGGCCTCGCAGGCCCGCTGGTAGCACAGGCTTCAGCCTGTGGTAGGCGAGCTTCGCTCGCCTGTGCCGGCAGAGTGCCGGCACGGCACGCCGGGGGCGTGCGCCACGAGGGCTACTCAACTCTTAGCGCTGTTCGGCCGCTGAAAGCGCTTACCGGCGGAAGCCCGTCTCCGCCTTAAACGCCTCCAGCCCGTTATACACGATCGGGCAATAACACGCCCGGTCGATGAACTGCCACATGCGGCTGGCGATCGACCCGTTGCCGCGGACCAAATGCGGAAAGCGCTGGCAGATGTCGGGGCGCGCATCGTACACCGTGCATGCCGTGCCGTCCAGAAACACACAGCCGGCCTCCTCGGTGCGACGCAGGATCGTGCCCTCGTCGCCGCCATCCATGGTGTACTCGGCCAGGAATGCGGCGGGCGCCATGCTCAGATGCTTCGCCAGCCGCTCCACATCGCGCGCGGACACTTTCACCGTCGCCACGCGGCAGCAGTTCGCGCACACCGTGCAATCGATCTGTTCCTCGATGCCTTCGGCTATGCGCCGCAGGATGCGGTCGGAATGGTCGTGCGTCTTCATGTGCCGGCGGAAGCGCTCGTTCTCGGTCCGCTTCTTCTCGCCCAGCAGGCGGATCTGCACCAGATCGGTGATCAGGCCGGCCGTCATAGCCATTGAATCCCGCGTGCCGCCAGATCCCGCTCCAGTTGCGCGCACGATTCAAACCGCACCGCGTCGATGCCCTCGCGCCGGGCGCCCTCCACATAAGCGGGAATGTCGTCGGTGTAGAAGCACTCCTCCGGCCGGCACTCGGCGCGCGCGATGGCCTCGCGGTAAATGGCCGGCGACGGCTTCATGGCTTTCACTTCGTAGGAAAGCACCAGGTCGTCAAAGTGCCGGAGCATAGGATAATTCTGGCGCACCATGTCGAAGTGGATGGCGTTGGTGTTCGAGAGCACCAGCAGGCGGTAGCGCGCGCCGATGCCCGCCAACAGGCTTTCCGGAACCAACGTGTCTGGCAGGAAGATGCTGCTCCAGATCTCGCAGAACTGTTCGTAAGTGACGCGCAGATCGAGCATGCGGCTGAGTTGTTCCACGAAATCCCGCGGTTCCACCAGGCCGGTCTCGAAGCGGTGCACCAGATCCGTGGCGCCGATGCGTTTGGGAATCTCCGCCGCGGGATAGTCGCAGTACTTCTCCATGGCGCGGTAGCCGCGGGAAAAATCGAAGGGGATCAGCACCTTGCCCAGATCGAAAATGACGGTCTTGATCACGTGGCGATCGCCGCTCAGCGGGTAGCGCCCGCCGCGGCGGAAGCCGACTTCTTGGCGGGACTGGCGGGATGCTTCAGCTCGGCGTCCAGGATCGGTTTCAGCGCCTCCAGTTTGATCGCGCCGTTGTAGTGTTGGCCATCGATGAACAGCGTCGGCGTGGCCATCACCCCCACGTTGCCGCCGTCTTCCAAATCGTGCGCCACGGCCTTCTTCACGTCCGGTGAATCGATGTCGGCCTCGAAACGCTTCATATCCAGCCCGAGGGCCGAGGCCAGCGCGAAAATCGTGGGACGGCTAAGGTCGTTGTGGCTGGCGAACAGGGCGTCATGCATCTCCCAGAACTTGCCCTGCTTTTGCGCGGCGACGGCGGCGGCGGCGGCCCCGGCGGCCTGCGAATGCATGTCCAACGGGAACTCCTTGAAGAACAGCCTGACTTGCGTCGGGTAAGTCTTCAATATTAACTGGATTTGGGGCGTGGCCAGAGTGCAGTAGGGGCACTGGAAATCGGAGAATTCGACCAATGTGATCGGCGCGTTATTGGGTCCGGTCTCCGGTGCGCCGGCCGTGGGGATCTCGATAGGATCTTCCAGGAGCTTGTGCTCGGGCGGGTGCGCGAAACGGGAGGCTTCCACGTCGGCCAGGATCTCTTTCTCGCTCTTGCCGGCCTTGACGGATGCCACAATTACGTTCGACAGGCCTTTGCTGTAATAGCAAGTCGGGTCCTTCACGCGGCATTCCGCTACTTTCATGCCGCAACCGCACGAGCAGTCGCGGGCGCGCAGCAGTTTCAGGGCGGTGGCCTTTTGCGCCGGCGTGAGGCCGCTGAGGTCGACGGAGGGCAAGTTTTCGAGCGTATTCCAGTCCTGAGCGCAAACCAGCGCAACTCCCAAAACGTACAGCGCGGCGATGGCCAGTGCGCGCAGACAGCGGGTGGTCATTCCTCTATTGTAAACGAAGTGGGGCAGGCGTCTACGCCTGCGGCGGGTCTCGAGACCCGCCCCCTTCCCCGCGGCTCGCAGTGGATTTTCGACCGCGCGGCCGTCCGCAGGGCCACGAATCTGCGACAATCAGCCTTATGCCCTGCCTCGCTGTAATTGTCGTTCTGGCGTTCCCGCGAGTAGCGCTCGTGGTGCTCTGGCTATTCACCAACTTCCTGCAGCGCGCCTATCACGGACTGCTGATTCCGCTGCTTGGTTTCTTCTTCCTGCCGATTACCACGCTGGCCTACGCCTGGATGGTCAATGCGCACCGGCCCATGGAAGGCGTCAACCTGATTATCCTGATCCTGGCCGTGGTCATCGACCTCGGTGGCTTGGGCGGCGGCGAGTACCACCGCCGGGGCCGCGACTAGCCTATGCGCCCAAACTTCGCTTGCGTGGCGGCCTGCCTTCTGGCGGGCGCGCTCTCCGCCGGCGCGCAAGTCCAGCCGCCCGCCACGCGCCAGGACAACGTGCCCGAGACCTTCCACGGAGTCGAAATCATAGACCCCTACCATTGGCTGGAAGATCAGTCGAGCGCCGCCACCCGCGACTGGATCGACCGGCAGAACGCCTATGCGCACGCCTTATTGGACCGCCAGCCGGCGCGCGCCGCGATTTCGCAGCGTCTCACCGAAATGCTACGGCACGATCGGATCGGCGGTCCCGCGTTGCGCGGCGGCTACTACTTCTTCGAAAAGCGCGGAGCCGGGCAAGAGCTATGGTCGATTTACAGGCGCACGGCTACCGGCGGCCCCGACGAACTTCTGATCGATCCCGCGCCGCTGAGCGCGGACCACCGCACCAGCGTCGGCCTGGAGGGCGCTTCGGAGGACGGCAACCTGCTCGCCTATTCCGTGCGCCAGGGCGGCGAAGACGAAACCGAAATCCACATCTTCGACGTGCGTAAGCGTCAGGACGTGGGCACGCCTTTCCCGCGAGCGCTCTATGTGGGATTTGCATGGAAGGTGGACGCCAGCGGCTTCTATTACACGGTCGGCAAGCGCGACGCGGGCAAGCGCCTCTACTATCACGCGCTGACCCCCGGCGCGGCGAACGGAACCGCCGGCGATAAAGCCATATTCGGCGAGGGCTTCGGACCGGACACTTGGATCGCGCCCGTCACCTCGGAAAATGGGCACTACCTGCTGATTGTCGTACAGCACGGTTGGGCCCAGGGCGAGCTGCATTTTCAGGACCTCTCCGGTAGCGATCCGCCGCGGCCTTTAGTCACCGGCATCGACGCCAGATTCGATCCCCAATTCGCGGGCGATTTCCTGCTGGTACAAACCAACTGGAAGGCTCCCAAGGGGCGCATCTTGAAGATCGACCTGCGCGATCCGGCGCGGGAGAAATGGCGCGAGGTGGTGCCGGCCGGCGATGATGCGATCGATAGCTTTGCCGTGGCCGGCGGCAAACTGTTCGTCAATCGTCTGCATAACGTCGCTTCGCGAATCGGCGTCTATGCGCTGGATGGCGCGCCGCTGGGCGAGGTGGCCCTTCCCGGGCCGGGCTCGGGCGGGATCTGGGGACGCGCCGACCAGGATGAGGGCTTACTCTTTTTCTCCTCGTACACCACACCGTATTCGCTCTTCCGCTACAGCGCCGCCAGCGGCGCGCGAACCTTGTGGTATCGCGACGCTGTGCCTTTCGAACCGGATCGCTTCGAAGCCGAGCAGGTCTGGTATCCGTCCAAGGACGGCACGCGCATACCCATGTTCCTGATCCATCGGAAAGGGCTGCGGCCGGATGGCCGGACGCCCACGATCTTGTACGGTTACGGCGGCTTCAACGTCAGTATCACGCCGTATTTCAACCCGCAAGCCGCATGGTGGATCGAGCACGGCGGAATTTATGCGGTGGCCAACATTCGCGGCGGCGGCGAGTTCGGCGAGGCGTGGCATCGCGCCGGAATGCTGGACAAGAAGCAGAACGTGTTCGACGACTTCATCGCCGCGGCTGAGTGGTTGGTTCAGAAGCGGTACACCAACCCGCGCAAACTGGCCATCTGGGGCGGCAGCAATGGCGGCCTGCTGGTGGGCGCGGCTTTGACGCAGCGCCCGGATTTGTTTCAGGCCGTGGTGTGCTGGCACCCGGACCTGGACATGGTGCGGTATTACAAATACACCAAGAACAACAACCCGCCGGCATTGCTCGAATACGGCAATGCCGCCGAGCCGGACCAGTTCAAGTATCTCTACGCCTACTCGCCCTACGAGCGCGTGCGGCCCGGCACGAAGTATCCCGCGGTGCTCTTCACCAGCGGCGACGCCGATACGCGCGTGCCTCCGGAACAAGCCCGCAAAATGACCGCGCGCCTGCAGGCGGCCACCACTTCGGACCGGCCAGTGATGATCTTGTATGACACCAAGGCAGGCCATTCCGGCGGCACACCGCTAAGTAAGGTTATCGAGGACTCCACCCTGGAACTGACCTTCGTGGCGTGGCAGCTAGGATTGCAGTAAGAAGGGTGGGGCAGGCGTCCACGCCTGCGGCGGGTCTCCAGACCCGCCCGCTTTAGAACCACACGGGCGGGCCTGCGGCCAGATTGGCCGCCTTCCTCCTCCAGACCCGCCCGCTGGGTCCTAGACTATGTGCCGAGCGGACCCACCCTGAGCGCACTGAATTTCATCAGTCAATGCCGTACGGTGAGAAGTGACTCCTCGCGGACCCGGTGGCGCGGATCGGCAAGCGGCAAAAGGTTAGGCGGTAATTATGGACGTGCGCAATTTAAACGCTCGTATCGACCGGCGGACGAGGCTCGGCAGGGAACTGGAGCAAAGTGCGAAGGAGATTCCGGCACACGTAAAGGGCGAGGCGAGGCTGCCTACGGGCCTTATAGTGTTGCCGGACGAGATCGACGTGAAGCGCATCCGGACCAAGGGGGTATGTCGCAAACAGAGTTCGCGCGGGCGTTTTGCATAAATCAGACAACGTTTCACGAATGGGAGCAAGGCAGGGGAAGGCCCGGCGCCACGACGCGCGCGTACCTCGCGGCGATCGCCAAGACCGAGACGCGGTCTTGGAAGCACTGGCATCATGAAGTCATAGAAGCGGGTGCGTTTGGACGCCGGAGGTGAGATTGATCGGCGGGCGGCATGCCGACGTTGCGTCCAAGCGGTCAAGAGCCTGTTCCCGCCAACTGCTGTGACCGGCGTTTACCAGGACCTGGCTCTTTCAGAGTGGCGCGTATTCCGCCCGAAGCCAACATATCGGTAAACACTGCGCGACAGATCGCGAGTTAACCGGAAAATGAGGCAACAAAGGCGCTCACAAGGGGTGGAATCTCACCACGAAGCGCCCTCCGTTCAGGCTGGAACAGAGTTGCCACAAAGAAAGGGTGGGAAGACAACTCGACTGCGCGAACTTCGCCAGAGAGGCTGTGAGCAGTCGGGCGAAGACCGTTCCGAAAAAGCAAGGTTTCATACTCGCGATTGAGCCCATAGCTACAGCGATATCCCTCTGTGATCCGATCTACGCCATATGCGCTCTTCAGTTTTCCCCCGTCTTGAAGAACGATTTCTTCGCTCTGCTCCACCAGCCGACATGAGAGTGATGAAACCACGAGTATCGGCGCGGTGGGGTGTGTCTCAGCATGACTGGCATCCTGAAGGCCGCAAACATTCCTAGCGTATTCTATGACGGCGTGCTGGAAACCGCCACACGTTCCCAAGAAGGGGCGTCTCGATTCACGGGCATATCGAATAGCGTCCAGCGCGCCTTCCATGCTGGTGTAGGGACTTGCCGGGACGCACCAAACCCCGCTGAAACCCGCGAGGTCTGCCGCGGCATCGCAGATAGACGCAGTGTGAATCCAGACACATTCGATTGATTGTTCAGTGCCGGCAGACACTCGAAGCGCCTCCGGAATGGCTTGGTGTGCTGTCACCGATTTGTCGTAATCGCCGACAAGCGCCACGCGAAAATGTGCCATTGAAAAAGTATAGCGAAAAGGGCGTTAGTCGCCATAACCCCCTTCCCACTAGCAGTCGTTCGCGGTGCTCCGCCTGCGACCGCGCGTCTATCTTAGACTGGGGGCGTATACGTCGCCCACTCGGAGGAAGCAGCGCTTGGGTGCGGCCGGAGGATTAGTCCCGTGAAGTCCTGATCGCATCACCCTGCCGGAATAGCCTGCCATCCGGACTAGTCCTCGACGGCTGCCGCTCTGCCATCCCGCACGCGCGGCACGCCGCTCACCGCCCCGACGAGCCGAACCCGCCTTCCCCTCGCCGCGATTCGTTCAACTCCCCCTCCTCCCACTCGATCGCCTCATACCGCGCGATCACCATCTGCGCGATCCGGTCGCCAGGGTGAATCTCATACGGCTCCCGCCCCAGATTCAGCAGAATCACGCGGATCTCGCCGCGATATCCCGGGTCGATGGTGGCCGGACTGTTCGGCAGCGTGATGGCGTGCTTGGCGGCCAAACCGCTGCGCGGGCGGATCTGCGCCTCGTATCCCGGCGGCACCTCGATCGACAGGCCCGTGGCCACCAGGTGCGGCTTGCCCGGCTCCAGCACCGCGCCCTCCACCGCCCGCAGATCCAGTCCCGCATCCTCCTCGGGGCCGTGCGCATAGGCGGGCAGCACGGCGTCGTCTCGCAATCTTCGGATTCGTATTTTCACAATCCGTTATCATAACTGTTTCATGCCGGAATCCAAACCCAAGCGCGTGATTTCCGTTTCGCCCATGCCGCCGGAAAAATGCGCCTACGCCCTGGCGCGCTACAGCCGCTCGCCCGATTCCATCCGCGAGTCGCTCGCGTGGGTGCGCACTCACGATTCGCAAAAGTTCCTGGAGAGCTTCTATTTCCAATACGGCCACGCTTCCATCGCCGACCTCGGCCATACGGTGCTGTGCTTCGAAGGCCTGTCGGAGCTGGCCGCCACCGAAATCGAGGAGGAGCCGCTGTGGGACGGGCAGGCGAAGTCGTCGCGCTACCAGGATTTCTCGCGCGCCGGATTTGTTACGCCGCCCGAACTGACCGGCGACACGGCCGAATGCTATCAAGCCGCCGCGCGCAAGCTGCTGGACGCCTACGCGCAAGTGAATGCGCTGGTCTTCGATTGTCTCGCCGCCCGCCTGCCGCGCCCCGACGATATGAAGCCCGAAGCCTACCGCCGCAATCTGGCGGCGCGCGCCTTCGACGTGGCGCGCTATCTGCTGTTCTGGGGCATTCCCACGAACGTCGGGCAAGTCACCAGCATTCGCACGCTTGAAAAACAGATCCGGCGCTTGAAGGCGGCCGAGTACCAGGAATTGCGCGATGTGGGCGACGAGATCGCGCAGGCCTGCGCCGCCGAGCCGGATTGCGTGTGGGACGCGAATGCGGCGCGCGAAGCCCTGGCCCCCACGCTGGCGCGCCATGCCGAGGCGGATGAATGTGCCGCCCGCGCCCAAAGCCACCTCCGCCGCTGGGCCGATCGGAACCTGCCGCGCTTCGACGGCGGCGAACCCGCGCGCGTGGACCTGATTCACCCGTCCGACACGGCCTCCGATATCGTGGCCACGCTCCTATATCCGGCCACGGACCGGCCATTTCGCGAACTATACGAGATGGCGCGCGGCTGGAGCGCAGCCCAGCGCGCCGAGGTGCTGGATGTGGCTCTGGAATCCCGCACGAAGCGCGACGACCTGTTGGCCGGATTCCACGGTGGACTCTACGCCTACGATTTCGCGATCGACATTGGCGCATATCGCGACCTGCACCGTCATCGGCGCTGCCACAAGTTCCGGCAGAGTTACTCCGGACGGCTGGGCTACGACACGCCGGCGCTGGTGGAAGAGTCCGGCGCAACGGCGGTCTATCGGGAGGCGATGGATTCGGCCCTGGCCACGATGCAAGGCTTGCCGGCCCCCGGTGCGCATTACCTGCTGCCCTTCGGCGCGCGCGGACGTTTTCTCTTCAAAATGGATTTCGCCGAAGCCGAGTACATCTCGCGCGTGCGCAGCGGCGTGAAGGGTCACTTTAGCTATCGCGAAGTGGCGTGGGAAATGAAGCTCAAAATGGAGCAACTCGAGCCACAGCTGGGCCGCCTGATGCAAGCCACCCCGCCCTGGGTCGAAGACATGTTGAAGCGTTAGTGGGGCAGGCTCGCAGCCTGCGGCGGCCTCGTAGGCCGCCCCGATTCCGCTGGCCAGATCGCGCTTAGCACCCGCACCGCATTGCCGCCCAGAATCGTCTTGATGTCCGCATCGCCATACCCTTGCCCGATCAGGCCGCCGCCCATCGGGCTCGCGTTGCCAGGCGCTCCACTCCGACCAACTTCCGCGCGTAATCGAAATGATCGAGCGCGTGTCGATGGTCACCGGCTCGCGGTCGCGCACCATGAAGCGAATGAAGCTGATGCCCATCGCGCCGCCCGTCTGCGCATCTTGCGGATGGATGCGTGGAGTTAGCATCGTCAGCATCACGCCGATCTTGCGAGTCTTGTGCGCGTGCGCGAAATCGGCCGCCGTGAAACTGCCCGGCTGCTTGAGCCAACGGTCGATTCTGGGCGGCTTTTCGGCGTAGTCCGGAAAGCGGAACTGATTCAGGAGGTCGACGACCGTGGCCTCCCCCCATAATTTGAATCGCGCGCGCCGAATACGCGGCCGGCGATTGCGCGTCTTGAAATGGCCGCCACTAGACGCCTACCGGAGCCGCGGCGATCTGGCGCAGCACGTAAGGCAGGATGCCGCCGTTGCGGTAGTATTCGACTTCCTGCGGCGTATCCACCCGCACCAGAGCTTCGAAGGTCTTCTCGCCGCCCGCATCGTCCACCGCGCGCACGCGGGCGCGGCGCGCAGCCCCACTCAGCGCCCCTTTCACGCCTTCGACGCTGAACGATTCCTGCCCCGTCAGCCCCAAACTGGCCGCATTTTCTCCATCTAGAAACTGCAGCGGCAGCACCCCCATGCCGACCAGGTTGGTGCGATGGATGCGCTCGAAGCTCTCCGCGATCACAGCCTTCACACCCAGCAGCAGCACGCCTTTGGCCGCCCAATCGCGCGACGATCCCGAGCCGTATTCCTTGCCCGCGATAATCGTCAGCGGCACGCCTTCCCCCTGGTACTTGATCGACGCATCGTAGATATACATCTGCTCGCCATCCGGCAAATGCCGGGTCCAGCCGCCTTCGGTCCCCGGCGCGAGCTGGTTGCGCAGCCGCACGTTCGCCAGCGTGCCGCGCACCATCACTTCATGGTTGCCGCGCCGCGCCCCGTAGGAGTTGAAATCCTTCGGCTGCACGCCTTCCGAGATCAGATAGCGTCCCGCCGGCGTATCCTTTCCGATCGACCCGGCCGGCGAAATGTGATCGGTCGTGATGGAGTCGCCCAGCAGTGCCAGCACGCGCATGCCGGCCAAATCCCGCACGGATGTTTCCGGATCCACCATGTGGTCGAAATACGGCGGACGCTTGATGTAAGTGGACTTGGCGTCCCACACGTAGATGTCGCCCTTGGGCACCGGCATGGTCTGCCAATTCGCGTCGCCCTCGAAGGCCTTTGCGTATTCCTGCCTGAACATGTCCTGGTTGATGGACGCGCGCACCGTCTCGCGCACCTCTTCATCGGTGGGCCAGATATCGCGCAGATACACCGGCGCGCCGGCGGAATCCTCGCCCAATGGCTCGGTGGTCAGATCGATATCGATGCGTCCGGCCAACGCATACGCCACCACCAGCGGCGGCGACGCCAAATAATTCGCCTTCACCTGCGCATTGATGCGGCCTTCGAAATTACGGTTGCCGCTGAGCACCGCCGCCACGGTCAGGTTTTCGCGCTGCACGGCCTCGGCCACCGCCTCCGGCAGCGGCCCGCTGTTGCCGATGCACGTGGTGCAGCCATAACCCACCAGGTGGAAATTGAGCGCTTCCAGGTATGGCGTCAGCCCCGCCTCGCGGTAATAGTCCGTAACCACCTTTGAACCCGGCGCCAGGCTGGTCTTCACCCACGGCTTCGGTTTAAGCCCGCGTTCCACGGCTTTCTTGGCCAGCAGGCCGGCGCCCAGCATCACCGACGGATTCGACGTATTCGTGCAACTGGTGATGGCCGCGATCACTATCGACCCATTGTCGACCGTGGCTTTGCTCCCATTCATCGCGATGGAAACCGGCTTGTGCGCGCCGCCGAACGCCGCCTCGAAATTCTTCTTCACATCCGGCAGATTCACGCGGTCCTGCGGACGTTTCGGCCCGGCCATCGACGGCGTCACCGTAGCCAGGTCCAGATCCACTGTGTCCGCATACACCGGATCGGGCGTCGCGTCGGTGCGGAACAGTCCCTGCTCCTTGGTGTACGCCTCCACCAGCTCGATCAGGCTCGCATCGCGGTTGGTGAAGCGCAGGTATGCGAGCGTCTCCGTGTCGACTGGGAAGAAGCCGGCCGTCGCGCCGTATTCCGGCGCCATGTTGCCCACCGTGGCCCGATCCGCCAGGCTCAGCGCGCTAAGGCCCCGTCCGTAAAACTCCACGATCTTGCCTACCACGCCCTTCTTGCGCAGGATCTGCGTGATCGTCAGCACGAGGTCGGTCGCGGTGCACCCTTCGTGCATGCGGCCGTGCAACTTGAATCCAACCACCGGCGGCAGTAGCATCGAGACTGGCTGGCCGAGCATGCAGGCTTCGGCTTCGATGCCGCCCACGCCCCAACCCAGCACGCCCAGCCCGTTCACCATGGTTGTATGCGAATCCGTGCCCACCAGCGTGTCGGGATACGCTTCCCATCCGTTCGCCGTTTGCAGGCGAAACACCACCGAAGCCAGATATTCCAGGTTCACCTGATGCACGATACCCGTATCCGGCGGCACCACGCGGAAATTCCGAAACGCGGTCTGGCCCCAACGCAGCAGAATGTAGCGCTCGCGGTTGCGCTGGAATTCGAGCAGCGCGTTGATGCCGAATGCGTCCGCGCTGCCGAACGCGTCCACCTGTACGGAGTGGTCGATCACCAGGTCGGCGGGCAGCAGCGGATTGGCGCGCTTGGGGTCCGCGCCCATGGCGGCCAGCGCGTCGCGCATGGCGGCCAGATCCACCACGCAGGGCACGCCCGTGAAATCCTGCAGCAGCACTCGCGCCGGCATGAAGCTGATTTCTTTCGCGGCGGACGCGTCCGCGCCGCGCGCGACATATTCGATATCGGAGGCGCTCACGCGGCGGCCGTCTTCCTGGCGCAGCAGGTTTTCGAGTAGAATTTTCGTGGTAAAGGGCAGGCTGCCGACGTTGCCGACGCCTTGTTCTTCAAGGCTGCGCAGGCGAAAAATGCGGTAATCGGCGTTACCGGCGCGCAGCGTGGCCGCGGCTCCGAACGAATTGGTGGGCATGCCTAATTATAACGGGCCGGGTGCCGCGCGCACTCAGCGCTAGCAGGCTTTTTGCAGGCTTGGTGGCATCTCAAGTTTGCGGTGGGGGGCGGGCTTGAGCCCGCGCGGGGCTTTAGCGCCGCTGGTAGCACAGGCTTCAGCCTGTGTTGGGCGAGCTTCGCTCGCCGTATAATGCCCCGGCACACCACGGCAATAAAGGCGTTATGATTACCACGGCCCAAGTTCTCAAAGGACGCTCAGGAATACTGTAAGATTCCTTAAAATATCGTCCTGGTCGTAGGCAAACCACTTGCGGAACTTCGAAGTCCTCGACACTTAGCGCGGCGTCAACACCCTCTCCGCCATCGCGTATCGCAGCTCATCCAATCCCTGCCCCGTCACGCTCGATATCTCGAAGAACGCCAGCCCGCGCTCCGCCGCAACCCGCCGCAGCGACTCCACGCGCGCCGGATCCTGCGCGGCATCCATCTTCGTAGCCACCAGGATCATGGGCTTGGCGGCCAGGTCTTCGCTGAAGCTCGCCAATTCCGCCATCACCGTTTCAAAGTCGTGGGCCGGTTCGCGGCCGGTCGCGTCCGACACATCCACCAAATGCGCCAGCAGCCGCGTGCGCTCGATGTGCCGCAGGAACTGCACGCCGAGCCCGTGTCCCAGATGCGCGCCCTCGATCAGCCCCGGAATGTCCGCCACCACGAAGCTGCGAAAGTCGTCCAGCGAGACCACGCCCAGTTGCGGCTCAAGCGTGGTGAAAGGGTAGTCGGCGATCTTCGGGCGCGCCGCGGAAATACGCGAGATCAGCGTGGATTTGCCGGCGTTCGGGAATCCCACCAGTCCCACATCCGCCAATAACTTGAGTTCCAAGCGCAGCCGGCGCTCCTCGCCGGGTTGCCCGGGCGTGTGCTCGGTGGGCGCCTGGTGGGTGGAGGTGGCAAACCGCGCGTTGCCCTTGCCGCCGCGCCCACCTTTTGCCACCAGAAAGCGTTCGCCCGGCGCCGTGAAATCGTGCAGCCGCTCGCCGGTCGATTCATCGTAAACCACCGTGCCCACCGGCACCTGCAGGTCGATCGAATAGCCTTCCGCGCCGGTACAATTGCTGCCCTCGCCATGCCGGCCGCGCTGCGCCTTGTGCTCGGGATTAAAACGGAATTGGATGAGCGTGTTTTGGTGCTCGGTGGAAACCAGGAAGATGTCGCCGCCGCGGCCGCCATCGCCGCCGCTTGGCCCGCCACGCGGAACATACTTCTCGCGCCGAAAGGCCAGGCAACCGTTGCCGCCATCCCCGGCCTTTACCAGGATGCGAGCTTCATCTATAAACATGGGGACCGCTCCCTGACGGTCGCGGCTCAGTACGGTGGCGGTTCGGTATGGCAGTGCGCCGGCTAGGCCACGGCTTTGACACTGACGAATTTGCCTTGCCGCCCGCGGTCGCGGAACTCGACCACGCCCGTCACCTTGGCGAACAGCGTATCGTCCTTGCCCCAACCGACGTTGTCTCCGGGCTTAAGCCGGGTGCCCCGCTGGCGAACGATGATCGACCCGCCCGGCACCAACTGTCCACCGAACACCTTCACGCCCAGCCGCTGCGCGTTGGAATCGCGCCCGTTCTTGGAACTGCCTAATCCTTTTTTATGCGCCATACTTCACCTAAACCAGAATGTCGCCCACCTTCACTTCCGTGAAGTTCTGGCGATGCCCTATCGTGCGCTTGTACTGCTTCTTGCGCTTGAACTTGAAGACCAGCACCTTCTTGCCCCGGCCGTTGCCCACTATGGTGCCCTTCACCGTGGCTTGCCCGAGATCGGAGCCGACTAGCAGTTGGCCCTCTTCCTTGAAGACCGCCTTCAGCGGCAGTTCGATTTCGGAGCCGACGTCGCCTTCCAACGTCTCGACGCGGACTACGTCGCCAGGGGCGACCCGGTACTGTTTTCCGCCGGTCTCAATGATTGCGTGCATGGATAACCTCTGAATTTCGCGCCAGGACACACCAAGTGCGTCGGAGCTTGTGGACTAATCTATCAGTGTACAACAATCGGACCGCCGTGTTCAAATCGTGTTCCAATCGTTCTTGCAATCGTGAGGAGGCGCCTTGGATTCAGCCCCGCGCGCGGCATTCTTATTCGACCTGGACGGTACCCTGATCGACAGCGTCTACCAGCATGTGCTGGCCTGGCGCGAGGCGTTGGAGCAGGGCGGCATCCGCCTCGCCGTCTGGCGGATTCACCGGCGCATCGGCATGAGCGGCGGCCTCTTCGTGAATGCGCTGCTGCGCGAAACAGGCCGCGAAATCGCCAGCGACGAAGCCGAGAGCCTGCAAAAATTGCACGCCGTGGCATACGCCCGCCTGGCCTCCCAGGTGCGGCCGCTGCCCGGCGCGGAACAACTGCTGGCACACCTGTCGCAGACGCAGGTACCCTACGCCATCGCGACCAGCGGAAGGCCGGAGAGCGCCGCGCTAGCGTTGAAAGCTCTGCACGTCCCGCCTGAAATTCCGGTCGTCACGCGCGACCAGGTGCGGTATGCGAAGCCCGATCCCGACCTGTTCCTGGCCGCGGCCGCGCGGCTGGGCGTATCCATCCAGGACGCCATCGTGGTCGGCGACAGCGTTTGGGACCTGCTCGCCGCCCGCCGCGCCCGGGCCCTCGGCGTCGGTCTGCTTTCCGGCGGTTATGGCCAGGAGGAGTTGGAGCGGGCCGGCGCTTTTCGGGTTTACCAGGACCCGCTGGATTTGCTGACGCACTTGGACGAGCTCGGCATTCGCCGTGCGGATTAGTTTAGATCACGCCGCATGCCGCTTCCCGCGAAACCTGCGCACTTTCGCCCGGTTGCCGCAATCCCGCATATCGCACCACTGGCGCCGGTGGTTGCGGCTGGTGTCCAGGAACATCCATCCGCACTCCGCGCCGCCGCATTGCCGCACCTGGGCCAAGTCGCCGGAGGTAAGCAGTTCGGCCGCCGATAGCGGGACCGGCCATAGGATACTGTCCAGCGCGCTGGGCTTCCGCGGAAAGGTCCACCGAAACCCGCCGGCGCCGGCTTCCAGACGCTGGTGGTTCCGCGAGAGGGAGAGTTCATTGCGCAACACCTCCGCATCGGCTTCCACCGGCCGCCGGCCTTCGGCCGCGCATTTGAAAATTCGGTACAGCGCTTCGCGCAGCCGGATGGCGCGCGCCAACACGCGGTCCGCCTTCTGCGCCTCGCGCGCGGCCAGCCGGGCCAGACCGCCCGCGCGCCGGCGATCCACGCCGGCCAGCACGCTCCACGCCAGCAGGTCTTGGTAATTCGCGATTTTGTCGCGGATCGCCGCGCCCGTGCCGTCCCGCCCGCCCACCGTGTTTACGAAATCCAGGCACAGCCGCCCGCCGATAAATTTTACAGGTAACCGTTCAATGATCTTTGACAGGTTACCGGAGCCATGATATTCTGTAACCACTATGCTTAGAATAGCAGGTTACACGAGCGCTGCCGCGCTGGCCATCCTGGCCGCGGGCGCGTGGGCCCAACCGCAGCAAACGCCGGCCGAGGAACTCGCCGCATCTTTCGCCAACGTCAATCGCAATGTGCTGGATATGGCCAAGGACTTCCCCGCCGACAAATACGACTACAAGCTCCGCCCGGAGATGCGCACTTTCGGCGCGGTCATCGTGCACATCGCCTCCGGCAACGTCTTCGCCGCCAAGTTCGGCCGCGGCGAAAAGGTCAAATGGGACGAGCTCGATCCGGCGAATTATAAAACCAAGGAACAGGCTGTCGCGCTGCTCGAAAAATCCATCGCGGATGCCACGGCCACTTTGAAGTCCCGGCCCGCGGACAGCTTTCATAAATCCGTAGAGCCGTGGCTATCGGTCATCGAGCATGCCGGCGAGCATTATGGCCTCTTGGTGGCTTATTACCGGGCAAACGGGATGGTGCCGCCGGCCTCGCGCAAGAAGTAGGGCTTGGTGGGGCAGGCTCGCAGCCTGCGGCGGCCTCGCAGGCCGCCCCCCTGGCCGCGCGTCACTGCTTCGTAACATCCATCAGGTTGTCGTCCGAGTTACGATCGATCAGCTTGTTGTAAGGATCGATGCCCGCCCGGGTGGGCGGCCGGTCAACGATAATCTCGAAGGTCTGACTAGGCTGGGTGAGCCACTCTTTCTTGAGATACAGCGGCTTTTCCTCGTCCTTCTTGCCGGTGAAGACGCCGATGTCGATGAGGTCGTGCAGCGGCATGGGCGATTCGTTGCCGCTGCCATCGGACTGTACCTTGCGCACCTGAACGCCGAGGGTAACTTTGTATTTGCCATCCGGAGTGGGCGTGACGCTGGCGGAAACGGCCTTGTTGTCATATAAGACGATGTTTTCAAAGGCATCGCTAATGAAGTACTGTAGATCGGCCGGTGTCTGCGCGCGCAACGCTGCCACGAACTCCCGCGTATCGGGGTAGGGCCCGGACTGGGAATCGTTGGCGTTGGCGTAACGGTACCGCATCAGGAAGTTGTGCAGAGCCAGGTTGACCTTGTCTTCGCCGATGTAGTCCGCCAGCGTGTACATGACCTGGCCGCCCTTTTGGTACCAGACATAAGGCTCGTTCTGCACCAGGATTACGGGGCGCTCGCGGCGGATCTCGCCGGCGCGTCCACGCAGGTACCTGTCCAGCTCGTGCTTCAGGAAGCGATGCATGTTGTCGCGGCCGTACTTCTGCTGCATCACCATCAGCGCGGAGTACTCCGCGAGTGTCTCGGCCAGCATGTTGGAGCCTTCCACGTGGCCGCCGATCAGTTGGTGCGCCCACCATTGGTGGCCCAGCTCATGCGCGGTGACGAAGTAGGCGAAGTCGATATCGTTGGGCTTCTCCACGCGGCCGATGAAACCGATGCCTTCCGAAAACGGAATGGTGTTGGGAAAGGACTGCGCGAAGGTGCGGTAGCGCGGGAACTCGAGGATGCGGTACTGCCGGAACTGGAAGGGGCTGAAGTTCTTTTCGAAGTAGGCCAGGCCCGCCTTGGACGCGGCAATCATGTCGTCCACGTCGTAGGTGTGCGCCGGGTTGTAGTACACCTCGATGGCGACGAGGTTGGCCGCGCCCGGATACATTTCGCGCTTGACGTCGTAGCGGGCGGAGATATAGGAGAAGAAGTCCAGGGTCCTGACGTCGCCCATATCGTAGGTGAAATAGTGGCGGCCGTTGGCATGCCATTCACGGGTGAGATAACCGGGCGAAAGGACGATCTGATCGTCTGCCGTGCTGACCGTTGTGTGGTAGCTGACCCAGTCGGCGTGCAGCGTGAAGAGGTTGGTGGCCGCGCCTTCCGGATCCCCGCGGTGGGGTAGCAGTTCCTGCTCTGGCAGATGCTCTTCGCGCCGCCGGCGGGGGTCGTCCAGCTCAATGTTCAAGTCGTACCCGATGGTGGGAAAGTAACTGGTATCGAAAAATGTGCCCGAATAGGCGAACTCCGGGCGCTCATTGCCGTCCTTGAAGCCGCGGCTGGCGTAGCCCACGTTGAAGGTGAGGTTAAGCGTATCGCGCGGAGCCAGGGGCGTGTCGAGCTGGTAGATGGTGTAGAGCGCCCGGGGGCTCGACGACACAACGTGGAATGGGCGGTCGAAGCGCAGGTTCGAGATGGACTGTTGCTGGTTGCTGATGTGGACTTGGCCGATCGGCTGCGCGGTCTTGTTCTGCAGAACGAAGTGGCCGGCGCCGGAGAAGGAGCGGCGTTCGGGAAAAATGTCGATGTTAGCGTCCACCGCCACGATCTTGGGTTGGGGCAGGTGTTCGTACTTCTTGAAATCGCGCTCATAATTGGCTTGGATGTCGCGGCGGTCCTTGGCGGTGAGGTATTCGTTGAGGACGTGCGCGTTGTAGTAATACCATGCGCCGCTGCCGATGGCGGCGATCAGGAAGAACGCCGCGGCCGGCATCAGGCCCGGAGCGCGTTGCAGGGCAAGGCGGAAACGGGCGGGCCAGGCATCGTCCGCGCCGCGGCGCGCCAGCGCGATGGATGCCGTAGCCAGCAAGCAGGCGATGGCCAGCCAGTAAGCGATGGACCAGAATAACGCCGGCACGAAATGGCCATAGCCGTTCATGTCCGAGTAAGTGTACGGCGGCGTGTTGCCAAAGAGGTAGAGCGTGTTCTCCCAACCGAAGCTGAACAGGATGGGTACGATGACGAAGATGCCAATGACGATACCGTGGCCGATGAATTTGTTGGAGACCACGGTCTGCAGGAAGATCGCCAACAGGGCGAACGTGAGTACCTGGGGAAAGGTGACCACATAGAGCTCCTTGGCGTATTGCAGGAGTTCATAGTTGTGGTATCCGGCGATGGTCTGCATCACGATGCCGCAGAGGCCGGCCACGGCCAACAGGATGACCTCGACAAAGCACAGGGCCAGAAGTTTGGAGAACCAGTCGGTGGCCTCGGAAATCGGCAGGGCGTCGTGGATGCCGGAGAACTGCGTGTCGCGCTCGCGCCAGATGAGCTCGGCGGCGTACAGGGCCGCGACAATGAAAAAGAAAAGTTCGGCGCCGCCTTCCACGGCTTGCAGCATGAGGTAAGTGACCGGCCAGACGTTTTGATCCGCGACATGGCCGGCATAGTGACCGTTGTTCAGCGCGATGCCGGCCATCAGGATGACAATGCCCCAGAAGGGGACCTCGCGCACGATATTGGAGATGCGCAGGCGGGTGAGCGAGGCGAACTGCGCCAAGCTGGTTCGCAGGCCGAAGACCTGCCGGACGGCGGCGAACCTGGCCGCCACCAGGCTGCGCCGGGACGCCACCGTAGTCAGTTCCTGCTCGCGCGCCAGGGCGGCGCGCTTGCCGCTCGAGCGGGCGGTGAGCGCCTCCACCGACATGGGGAAAACCTTCCAGAGTACGATCAGCGAGACCAGACCTACGGATCCCCAGAGCAGGCGGTTATACAGGAAGACTCCGCCGGCGGAGTGCGGCGACCAGGAGTACAGCAGCGAGTTTCGTTCGACAACGGTCCAGTAACGCGTGATGGCGTCGTGGTAGAGGAAGCCGACAGGGTCCAGGATGCCCGACCAGAAGTGCTCGAGCGAGCGCGTGGCGTTGAAGATGGTGATGCCCAGGAGGTAAAGCATGAAAATCGCCGCGCCTTGCAGGTAGACGATAAAGATCTTGCGCGAGAGGGCTGCCACCAGGAAGAAGAGAGAGCCGAGAAAGAAGATCTGGAAGACCACGATGGAGCAGAACGGCTGCAGATACCAGGAAAGGTGATTGGGGGCGATGCGGGTGTGGTCGGCCCAGGGCGCCAGGGTCCCGAAGAATTCGCCGAACAGCAGGCCGGAGAAGGCGAAGACCGTGGCCACAAACGATCCGGCCCACCGCCCGCCCAAATAGGCGAACTTTGAGATGGGCTTGGTAAAGAGGATCTGAATGGTGTCGCGCTGGAAGTCGCGCAGGATGGAGGTGCCAAAAATCGCAGCGATAATGATGATGCCGAAGAAACTGATGCCGATGTCGTTGTACATGTTGGCGTACGGGCCGTTCAGCAGCACCTTGCCGTTGGAATTGCCGATGGGCCCGAAATTCTCGCTGGCGATATCCAGGAAGCTGAAGGCGAACCACACCGCGAAGTAAATGTAAGTCGACAGACTCTTGAAACGGAATTTAAGTTCGAAAGTGAAAAACTCCCAGAGCATGGCCATTGGTCGTCTCCTTTCCTTGTTAGTTCGCCGCCTGGCGGGCGAGGCTTACAAAGTAGACGTCTTCCAGGTCGGAGTCGACCGGGCGGAAGCCGTCGCCTGGATTGGAATCGGCAAAGACGCGGACCTCGTGCAGGCCGCCGATCAGATGCGTGGAGACCACGTTGAAGCTGGTTTCCAGGGCGCGCAGTTCGTCGTCGGTGGCCACCACCTTTGACCACATCTTTCCGCGCAGGGATTCGAGCGCTTCGGCGGGCGCGCCTTCCAGCAGCACCTCGCCGTTCGAAATGATAGCCATGCGCGGGCATAGCTCCCGCACATCTTCGACGATGTGGGTGGAAAGGATGACGGTGACGTTGGAGCCGATGGAGCTGAGCAGGTTCAGGAAGCGGTTGCGCTCGGCGGGATCCAGGCCGGCGGTGGGTTCGTCCACGATGATCAGCTCAGGATTGGCCAGCAGCGCCTGGGCGATGCCGAACCGCTGCTTCATGCCCCCGGAGTAGGTGCTCAAAGTCTTCTTGCGCACGTCCCACAGATTGGTCTGGTTCAGGATACTGTCGACCATCTGCTTGCGCTCAGTCTTGTTGGTGACGCCTTTCATGACCGCCAGGTGTTGCAGCAAGTCGATGGCCGAGATCTTCGGGTAGACTCCGAACTCCTGCGGCAGATAGCCCAGGATTCTGCGCACCTCGTCCTTTTGGGTCAGCACGTTCAGCCCGTCGAGATCGATCGAGCCGGAGTCCGGGTCCTGCAGGGTTGCCACCGTGCGCATGAGCGAGCTCTTGCCCGCGCCGTTCGGACCTAAAAGGCCGAACATCAGGTTGCCAATCGTCAGCGAAAGATTCTTCAGCGCCTTTACGCCGTTCGGATACGTCTTGGACAGACCGGTTATCGTAAGTGCCAAGGGAACTACCCTCCGATTTTGCGATTTCGACCAGCTTTTCTCCAGCCACTCTGACGCGCCCGCGTGGCTGGGGGTTGCTTGGAATTTTCCGATGATACCACTCCAGGCGTCAACGTTTCTCACCTTCAGGTACAATCGCCTTGTGCCCCATCCCAGACAGGCCCTGCTGTTGGTCTGCGCCGCCGCGGTGCTGACCGCGGCGCCGCCCGAGGTCACTCCCGCGGTGACCAAGGTCGAGCCGCCCAACTGGTGGATCGGGCATTCCATCAATCCGGTGCGCCTGCTCATCTGCGGGCATAACCTGCAAGGCGCGCGCGCCGCAACGGATGCGCCGGACCTGTCGATCGGCCCCACGCGCATCGACGCGGCCGGCACTTACGCGTTCGTGGATGTTTCGATCGCCCCGCATGCCACGCCCGGCCCCCACCCGCTGCGCCTCATGACACCCGCCGGCGAGGTATCCGCGCCCTTCGAGGTGATGCGCCCGCTGGCGCGCCCCGGCCGCTTTCAGGGCTTTTCGCCCGACGACATCGTCTACCTCATCATGCCCGACCGCTTCGCCAACGGCGATCCTACCAACGACGATCCAGCCGTGTCGCACGGTCTGCTCAACCGCCGGAAGCCGCGTTACTACCATGGCGGCGATTTCCAGGGTATTATCGATCGCCTGCCCTACCTCAAGGATCTCGGCGTCACCGCCCTCTGGATCAACCCGGTGTACGACAATGTCAACCATTTGAATGAGCGTGAACGATACGACAACGAGGCCATCACCGATTATCACGGCTACGGCGCGGTGGATTTTTATGGCGTCGAGGAGCACTTCGGCACCCTGGCGAAGTTCCGCGAATTGGTGGACGCCGCGCACCGGAAAGGGCTCAAGGTGATTCAGGACCAAGTCGCCAATCACACCGGACCGTATCATCCGTGGGTGAAGGATCCGCCCACGCCCACCTGGTTCCACGGCGCCGAATCGCATCACGTAGCCAATACCTGGCAAACCTGGACCATCGCCGACCCCCATGCCACCGCGGAATTGCGCGCGCCCACGCTGGATGGCTGGTTCGTCGACATCCTGCCGGACCTGAACCAGGACGACGAAGAGGTGGCCCGCTACCTTATTCAGAACACGCTCTGGTGGGTGGGGATCTCCGGACTGGATGGCATCCGGCAAGACACGCTGCCTTATGTGCCGCGCCGTTTCTGGCGCGCGTGGACGGCAGCCATCAAGCGCGAATATCCCGAACTGCGCGTGGTGGGCGAGATGTTCGACGGTGACCCGGCCCTGGTCTCGTTCTTCCAGGGCGGCCAGGCGCGCTTCGATGGCGTGGACTCGGGCGTCGACTCGGTCTTCGACTTTCCCACCTACTTCACCATCCGCCGCGCGTTCGCCGAAGGCAAGCCCGTGCGCGACGTGGCGCAAATGACCGGCCACGACTACCTGTACCCCAATGCCAGCCTGTTGGTCACTTTTTTGGGGCTGCACGACGTCGGCAGATTCATGAGCGAGGCCGGCGCGACGCCGCAAGGTCTGGATCTGGCATTCACGTTCCTGATGACCGCGCGCGGTATTCCCATGATCTATTACGGCGACGAGATCGGGATGCGGGGCGGCGGCGATCCGGACAATCGCCGCGATTTTCCCGGTGGTTGGCCGGAGGATACGCACAACGCCTTTACCGCGGCGGGCCGCACGCCGGAGGAGCAGGCGATTTGGGGCCACGTGCGGCGTCTGGCCCGGCTGCGCGCCGAGCTGGAGCCGCTGCGCCGCGGGCCGATGGTCAACCTGTGCGTGAGCGATCAGTCTTACGGCTATGCGCGCACCGGGCCCGCCGGTCCGGTAGTGGTGCTGATCAACAACGCGCCCGCCGCGGCCGAAGTGGATTGCAACCTTTCGCCGCTGGGATTGGCGGAAGGCGCCATGACGGACCGGCTGGGAGCGGCTCCGGAGTTGCATCTCGCGGCCGGCCAGGTTCACGCGCGGCTCCCGGCCCGCACCGCGGGCATTTACGTGGGGGGCGGGCTGTAGCGTCGTGGGGCAGGCTCGCAGCCTGCGCGGGCCTCGTAGGCCCGCTCTTAGTTCGGCGAGCGAAGCTCGGGTGTTTTGGTATAAACATATGTTGACCATGTCGTCGCTTACTCCCGAACTTGCCGAACTCACCCGCCAGTTCGCCGCCATGAAAACGGAGGCCATCGAACTCGTCGACGGCCTGGCGGAGTCGCAATTCAATTGGCGCCCGGACCTGCGCAATTGGTCGATCGCCGAGTGCCTGCAGCACCGTATCGCGCCATATCATGCGCAGGATGGCGCCGGGCTGCGATCCGAGCGCCATGCGGATCCCGATCTCGCGAGTGCGGCGCGTGACTGTGTATGACATCGGGCCGAACAGCCCGATGCCGGCGAGCGGCAGCGCAGCCGCGGCGAAGGCGCTGGAGAGGATCGCGGTATTGCTTACCCAAACAAATGCGCATGCCGCGCTTCCAGATCCAACAGGAAACGTTTGAGCGGCAATCCGCCCCCATATCCCACCAGCGATCCGCCCGCGCCGATCACGCGATGGCACGGCACCACAATTGGGATCGGGTTCCTCCCGTTGGCTGCCCCCACCGCCCGCACCGCCTTGGGCGCGCCGATCGTGTTCGCCACGAAACTGTAGCTGCGCGTCTCGCCGTAGGGTATGTTCATCAATTCGCCCCACACGCGCCTTTGAAATTCGGTGCCCTGCATGTCCAGGGTCAGATCGAAGTCCCGCAATTCGCCGGCAAAATACGCACGCAGTTGTTCGATCGCTTCCTGCAGCATAGGGTTGGACTCGCACTCGCACCCAGGCAGTTCGGCCACCCCATTCAACTCTATCGCACGAATGCCCGCCTCCGATGCCACCACGCCGAAGGCAAACTCGCCGGCAGTTTCAAAACGGCGCCATTCCAGCATCAGCCCAGTTTAAACCCATCTTGATGACACCCCGCAGCACACCGCCAACCGTTTGAAAACAAGAGTTCGGCCACGACCGGTCCCCGGCCCCTAACCGCCGCCGTGCTAAGCTCGTCCTGAGTACGGTCAGGGGCGGGTCCTTGAAATCCGGATGTTTGGTCCCAGGGCGCCGATGTAACAATGTTACCGCTAGAAAAGCCCCCCCTGAAAATCCACGCGGAATTACCATTCAAACCCAAGAATATGGGGGCCGAAGCCAAAGAACACTGAAAACAAATCACTTGCTCTTTGTCTTAGCGGCGTTCCATCGGCGGCCAAACCAGCTTTTCCCGCAGCCCAGGCTCGCTTTGCTGGATCGCCCGCGGATCGCCGATTTGGTGGCCGGCGTTTGGATCGTTCTGGCCGCCAGGTGAATCTATGTTGTATGCCCGTATGCGCCGGACCGCGCCTGTTATAATTGGTTAATTCAACGCCCGTACACGTCAACATGCCATTGAAACCCATCGCCGCCAATCCCGGCTCGGAAAAGAAGGTGTATCTGCTAAAGCCGCGCGGATTCTGCGCCGGTGTCGTGCGCGCCATCGATGTGGTGAAGATCGCGCTCGATCTCTATGGTCCGCCGGTTTACGTGCGCAAGGAAATCGTGCACAACAAGCACGTGGTGGACGAGTTGCGCCAAGCCGGCGCCATCTTCGTGGAGGAGATCGGCGAAGTACCCACCGGCGCCCGCGCTATTTTCAGCGCGCACGGCGTGGCCCCGGAAGTGCGCCGCGAAGCGGCCGCGCGGCGACTGGAGATCATCGACGCCACTTGCCCGCTGGTCACCAAAGTCCATCTCGAGGCGGTGCGTTTCGCGCGCGACGGTTACAGCATCGTGCTCATCGGCCACAGCCATCACGACGAAGTCATCGGGACTCTCGGCGAGGCGCCTGAATCCAGCTACCTGGTCGAAACCGTCGAGGATGTCGACCGCCTCGCACTGCCCGATCCCACGCGCGTCCGTTATCTCACTCAAACTACGCTGAGCCTGGACGAAACGCGCGACATCATTCTACGTCTCAAGGAACGTTTTCCCCTGATCGAAGGGCCCCCCGCCCAGGACATCTGTTACGCCACCGAAAACCGCCAGATGGCGGTCAAAGGGGTGGCTCAATATTGCGACTTGCTGCTGGTGGTGGGTTCGCAGAACAGTTCCAATTCCAAGCGGCTGGTCGAGGTCAGCGCCAACGCCGGCGTGCGATCTCACTTGGTTAACGATTATGGCGAAGTCGATATCGCCTGGCTGAACGGCGTTCGTAATGTGGCGGTCACCGCGGGAGCCTCCGCGCCGGAACATCTGGTGGAGGACCTGGTCGGATTCCTGTGGGGCCAAGGCTTTCACCGGCTGGAAGAAGTGGAGTTGATCGACGAAGACGTGCGCTTCTCCCTGCCACCCGAGCTGACTCGCGCGGCTCCGGGATTAACCCTGCTTTCACAATGATTTCCGCACGATGAGCACATCAACCGCTTTCGCACAAGAAACTCTGGCTTCGACCGCCGCGCGGGCCTCTCGCCGTGCCGCGGATCGGCTCTTGGCCTTGCAGGATTCCGACGGATATTGGTGCGCCGATCTCACCGCCGACACCACGCTGGAATCCGATTACATCCTGTTGCAGCTTTGGATGCACCCACCGCAAGCCGGCGTCTGGAATCCGCCCACGCGCGCCCTCATCGACAAGGCCGTCAACTCGATTCTGGCGCGGCAGCTCCCGGATGGCGGCTTCAATATCTATGTCAAAGGGCCGTCGGAGATCAGCGCCACGGTGAAAGCCTACTTCGCGCTGAAGGTGGCCGGCCTGCCGCTCGACGATGCGCGCCTGGCGCACGCCCGCCAGCGCATCCTCGAACTTGGCGGCATTCAGGCCGCCAACAGCTACGTCAAGATCAACCTCAGCCTGTTCGACATGTATCCGCGGCAGTATACCCCCTCCATCCCGCCGGAGGTTATGTTTCTGCCGGGAAATTTCATCTACCAGATGTCGGCATGGACACGCGCCATCGTGGTTTCGCTGGCCATCGTGCACTCCAGCAATCCGCGCCGCCCGGTACCCGCCGGTTTCAACCTCGACGAGCTTTACAAACCGGGTGTCAGTCCCGCATTCCAGCCCAGCGAGGGTTTTTTCACCTGGCGAAATTTCTTCCTCAGCGTCGATCGTTTTCTGAAATTCTGGGAGAAACACGGTTCCCGCACGCTGCGGCGCAAGGCCCTGAAAGCCGCCGCGGAGTGGATGCTCGCGCGCTGCGAGAACTCCGACGGCCTGGGCGCCATCTATCCGCCCATGATGTACGCCATCATGGCGCTCGACGTTCTCGGCTATCCACCGGATCACCCCGCCAGCCAGGAAGCCCGCTACCAGTTCGAGCGGCTCATGATCGACGACGGCGAGCGATTCCTGTTCCAACCCTGCTTCTCTCCGATCTGGGACACCGCCATCGCCGGCTTCGCCCTCGGCGAATTTGGGGGGCGGGCTTCAGCCCGCGCCGGACTTGAGTCCGGCTCCTTGCAGCGCGCCGCCGACTGGATCCTCTCCAAAGAAGTCCGCGTCAAAGGCGACTGGTCCGTCAAACGCCCGAAAACAGAGCCCTCCGGCTGGGGATTCTTCTTCCGCAACGATCACTATCCCGATATCGACGACACCGCCATGATCCTGCTGGCGCTAAGCCGGGCCCAGGCATCGGACCCTGCCGCCCAAAAGGCCTGCCATCGCCGCGCCCTCAACTGGATTCTCGATATGCAGGGCTCCGACGGCGGTTGGGCGGCCTTCGACGTGGACAACAACTGGCAGTTCCTCAACGCCGTCCCGTTCGCGGACCACAACGCCATGCTCGATCCTTCCTGCCCGGATATTACCGGCCGCGTGATGGAAGCTTTGGGTGCACACGCCTTGGCCGGCTCGCATCCGGCCGTTAAACGCGGCGTCGATTTTCTGCTGCGCAACCAGCAGCCGGATGGAAGCTGGTACGGCCGCTGGGGCGTCGCATACATCTATGGCACTTGCTTCGCGCTGCGCGGACTGCGCGCCGCCCAATACGACGACCGCGAAGCCCCCATCCTGCGCGCCGGCGAATGGTTGCGTTCTATTCAGAACGCCGACGGCGGCTGGGGCGAGAGTTGCGCCAGCTACGACCAAGGCGGCTTCGTGCCGGCCGAAAGCACGCCCTCCCAAACCGCCTGGGCATTAATGGGCCTGATCGCCGGCGGCGACACCAACAGCCTCAGCGTGCACCACGGCATCGAATACCTGTTGGTCACCCAGCGGTCCGACGGCGGCTGGGATGAAGAACTAGCTACCGGCACCGGCTTCCCGCGAGTCTTCTACCTGAACTATCATTACTACCGTCTATACTTCCCGCTAATCGCCCTATCCGAATTCATACGTGGGGCAGGCTCGCAGCCTGCGGCGGCCTCGCAGGCCGCCTCCTGGACTAACTTATGAGATTTCCCCTATCCATGACCGCCGGCATGGCCGGATACATATTCAAAAACCGCCTCCGTCCCCGCCCGGAATGGCAAAAAGACGTAGCCGCCGCGCCGGACACATCGAACCCGTTCCGCATCATCCATGGCGTACCAGCCGATCGCGCCAATCGCCAGCCGCATCCCATGCTCCGCAAGCGCTTCCCCTTGGTGATGATGCTGGAACCGCTGCACGCCTGCAACCTCACCTGCACCGGCTGCGGCCGCATCCGCGAGTACGAGTCCACCATTACCGAGCGCGTGCCGCTTGAAGAATGCCTGGCGGCCGTCGACGAATGTGGCGCGCCCATGGTTTCCATCTGCGGCGGCGAGCCCATGATGTATCCGCAAATCGGCGAGCTGGTAGCCGGCATCCTGCGGCGCAACAAGAATATTTACCTGTGCACCAACGGCATGTTCATCGTGAAGCGGCTTCACGAATTCAAGCCGGACAAGCGCTTCTTCTTCAACGTCCACCTGGATGGCATGGAAAAGACGCACGACATCTGCGTGGAGCGCGAAGGCGTTTTCCGCGAAGCCATCGAGGGTATCAAAGCCGCCAAGGCCGCCGGTTTCATGGTGTGCACCAACACCACCATCTACAAAGAAACCGACATGCAGGAAATCGCGGCGCTGTTCGAGTACCTGGAGCAGTTCCACCTGGACGGCCACCAGATGGCTCCGGCCTACGGATATTCCGCCGTCAACGACCGTGAAATATTCATGACCCGCGACGACATCCGCGAGAAATTCCAGGATATCGACCGGCTTGCCGCAAGGTTCTATATCAAGCAAACCCCGCTGTACCTCGATTATCTGAAAGGCACGCGCGAGCTTCCATGTACCGCCTGGGGCACGCCCACCTACAACATCAAAGGCTGGAAAGGCCCGTGCTACCTCATCACCGACGGTCACTACAAGACCTTCGAAGGGCTGATGACCGAGACGCCCTGGGAAAACTACGGTCCGGGCAACGATCCGCGCTGCGAACATTGCATGATGCATTGCGGCTTCGAACCCTCCGCGGCGCTGGGCCTCACCGCCAGCCTGGCCGACAGCCTGAAAATGCTAACCTGGGCCCTAAAATGACGCCACCACTGCAATGCTGCAGCTCGTGGGGCAGGACTCTAGTCCTGCGCGGGGCCTCCAGGCCCCGCTCTCACTAAATGAAGCCCACCCTGGTAACCGGCGCATCGGGTTTCCTGGGCTGGCATGTAGCCCGGCTCCTGATCGAGCGCGGGCATCGAGTAAGGGCGTTCGTCCGCCGCAAAGTACGCGAGTTGGATGTGGAACCGGCGCCCGGAGATTTGCGCGATGCAGCGTCGGTCGAACGCGCCGTGGCCGGCTGCGGTCTCGTCTTTCACGTAGCCGCCGATTACCGGCTATGGGCCGCCGACCCCAGAGAGATCTATGACTCCAACATCGACGGCACACGTCATGTATTGGAGGCGTCCCGCAAAGCCGGTGTGGACCGCGTGGTCTACACCAGCACGGTAGGCTGCATCGGCGTGCCAAAGGACGGGGAAGGCGACGAAGATTGCCCCGTCTCCCTGGATGAGATGAAAGGCGCCTACAAACGTTCCAAGTTTCTAGCCGAGCGTTGCGCCGTGGCACTCGCGGCTTTTGGACTGCCCGTAGTGATTGTGAATCCTACGGCGCCCATCGGGGATCATGATATTAAGCCGACCCCCACCGGCAAGATCGTTCTGGATTTCTTGAAAGGAGACATGCCCGCTTTTATCGACACCGGCTTGAACGTGGTGGATGCGCGCGATGTAGCCATCGGGCAGCTTCTGGCCTGCGAGCATGGCCGCCCCGGCGAACGCTATATTCTGGGATCGGAAAATCTGACGCTCCTGCAGATCCTGGCGAAACTGGCCGCCATCACCGGCCGCCCGGCGCCCACCGTGCAGTTGCCCTACGCGGTCGCGTATGCCGCGGGGGTGGTCACCACCGCGTGGGCCGGCGTCACCGGAAAGCCGCCGCGGGCGCCGCTCGACGCCGTCCGCATGGCCCGTAAGAAAATGTTCGTATCGCACGCCAAGGCCGCGCGCGAGTTGGGCTTCGCACCCGGTCCCGCGGAAGGCGCGCTGCGCCGGGCGGTGGAATGGTTTCAGGCCAACGGATATTGTTAGTCGCCGCCGAACCTCGCGAGTTCGACGGGCTCCTGCGGTTTTGTTCCGGCGTACGCAAGCTGGCGTGGCCGGTCTACTGGGCGCGGTCGGGCGTTTGCGCCGGCCGGCGGTTGTGGATGGTGGCGAATGGCGCGGGCGCGGCGCATGCCGGCAGGGCCGCTGCAGCCGCCTGTGCGGCGTGCCGGCCGGAAGCGATCGTGAGTATGGGATTCTGTGGCGCGCTGGATCCGGCGCTCGAAATCGGCGATGTCTTCGTGGCCACGGCAGTGGATGCCGCCGGCCGCCGGTTCGACGTCCGCCTGCCCCAATCCGAGACCCGGCACGCGACAGGCGTGTTGGCCTCCATCGATCACGTGGCGCAGACCACCGCCGAAAAGGCCCTCCTGCGGGCCGCCGGGGCATCCGCTGTGGAAATGGAAGCCGGCGGCCTTGCCCAATTCGCCGCCGCGCACCGGGTCCCCCTGTTTTGTGTACGGTCCGTCACGGACACGGCCGGCCAGGGCTTTGTTAACGATTTCAACAAGGCTCTGCGTTCCGACGGGCATTTCGCTACAATAAGCCTTTTAACGTCTGCATTGGGAAATCCCGGAAAAGCGTTCCCGGAGTTGTTCCGGCTGCGCCGTTTCTGCCGCATCGCTACGCGCACATTAGGAGAATTCATTGCTGGTTGCCGATTCTGACTGGAGTATCCCGCCCACCATGCACGCGGCTGTTTACAAAGGCCAGAGTGTCGTCTCCGTCGAGCAGGTGCCCATTCCGGACATCGGGCCGGGCGAGATGCTGGTGCGTGTGGAAGCTTGCGGCATCTGCCACACCGATCTGAAGAAAATCGAATACAACCTTCTGGCCCCCCCGCGCATCTATGGACATGAGACGGCAGGAGTGGTTGTGCGCACCGGGCGAGACGTGTGTCGCTTTGCGCCCGGCGATCGCGTAGTGGTTTTTCACCATATTCCATGCAAGAACTGCTTCTATTGCCGGCGGAAACTCTATGCGCAGTGCCCTGTTTACAAAAAGGTCGGGGTCACTGCCGGATTTGAGCCCGCTGGCGGCGGTTTCTCTCAGTATGTGCGGGTTATGGATTGGATCGTTGAAAATGGCGTGGAGAGAATTCCGGATGGTGTTTCGTTCGAACGCGCCAGTTTCGTCGAGCCGGTGAATACCTGTCTAAAGGCCGTGGTCCAGTGCGCCCCGCAACCCGGCGAAGTGGCCGTGGTCATCGGCCAGGGACCCATCGGCCTGCTGTTTACCATGCTGCTGCGGCGCACCGGCGCAACAACTGTAACGACCGACACCATCGCCACGCGCCGCGAGCTTTCCCGCCGTTGTGGCGCAGTGGAAGCCTGGGATCCGCGCGAAACCAACGTGGAGGCGGAGGTCCGCCGGCTGACGGACCAACGCGGCGCGGATCTGGTGATCGTGGCGGCTTCCGTGCCCGGCATTGTGGCCGAGGCCATTCGCTTCTCCCGTCCGGGCGCGCGCATTTTATTGTTTGCGCAAACATCCGAAACCGAGCGCGTGGAGGTTTCCGGCGCGGCGATCTGCGTGGGCGAGCGCAGTCTGTTCGGATGCTATAGCGCTTCCGTGGATTTGCAAAAAGAATCGGCGGAATTGGTCTTCAGCGGGGCTTTGCCCGTGGAAGAGCTCATCTCCCACCGCGTGCCCCTCGTTAAAATCCGTTCAGGATTCGATTTAGCGTTGCATCCCGGTCCCGAATCGTTGAAAATTATCGTTCAGCCACAGAGGTGGACACAGTGAAAACGCAGATGATGGCTGCCGTGCTGTATGGCAAGGAACACTTGCAGGTAGAGCCGGTCTCCGTTCCCAAGATTGACGATGGCGACATCCTGGTTCAGGTTCGCGTTGCGCTGACATGCGGCACCGACGTCAAGGTGTTCCGCCGTGGGTATCACGCGCGGATGATTGTGCCGCCGGCCGTGTTCGGGCACGAATTGGCCGGCGACGTCGTGGCTGTGGGGCAGGGAGTCGAGACCTTCAAGGTGGGCGACCGCGTAGTGGCCGCCAACTCCGCTCCTTGCGAGGAGTGTTTCTTTTGCCGCCGCGGCTTGCAAAACTTGTGCGAGGACCTGCTCTTCAATAACGGCGCGTACGCCGAGTATATTCGCATTCCCGCGCGCATCGTGGAACGCAACACTTACCGCATTCCGGAGAGCGTCAGTTATCACGATGCCGCATTGATCGAGCCGCTGGCTTGCGTGTTGAAAGGCTTTGAGGAGACAGGGCCGCGTCCGGGCGACACCATCGCCATTTTGGGGCTGGGACCCATCGGGCTCATGTTCGTGCGGCTGGCCAGCCTGTATGGGTGCCGCGTGATCGCCATCGGCCGGCGCCGCACCCAACTGGATCGCGCCGAGGCCATGGGCGCGCACGAGCTGGTGCGCGCCGATCAGCACGTCAATACGGTCGAAGCCGTGCGCAACCTCACCGGGGGCCGCGGCGCGGATATCGCCGTGGAAGCCGTGGGCAAGCCCGAAACCTGGCACTGGGTGCTGGATATGGTGCGGCGCGGCGGCACGCTGAATTTCTTCGGCGGCTGCCCCAACGAAAGCCGCGTGATGTTCGATACCAACCTGCTGCACTACTCCGAAATCACCTGCAAGGCCAGCTTCCATCACACGCCCGCCTACATTCGCAAGGCGCTGGACCTGGTCACTCGCGGCGACATCACTTCCCGCGACTTCGTCAACAGCGAGGAGCCGCTCGCCAACCTGCTGGAAGTCATGCGCCATCTGATGAGCCACAATGGCCATCTGAAGACGGCCATAATCCCGTGATCGGAAGTGGGGCAGGCTCGCAGCCTGCGGCGGCCTCAGAGGCCGCCCGCCTGGTTCCCCGCGACTTCGTGCATTCGCCCGCCGCGCTAGCGGAACGCTACTCGTCCGCCGAAGCTGAGGCCTACACCCGCTGGCTCGCCACCCATCACTACGAGAATTTCCAGGTGGTCAGCTTCCTGCTGCCCAAACGCCTGCACCAAGACTTCTACAATGTCTACGCTTATTGCCGCTGGGCCGACGATCTGGGCGACGAAATGGGCTCGCCGGCCGAAAGCCTGCGTTTGTTGGCTTGGTGGCGCGAGCAACTGCAAGCCATGTATGCGGGCCAGGCGGCGCATCCCGTGTTCGTCGCGCTCCGCGGCACGGTGGCCCGTCACGCGATCCCGCAGGAGCCGTTTGCGGACTTGATCGCTGCGTTCGAACAGGATCAGACAGTCGCGCGGTACGCCACCTGGGAAGATGTGTACGCGTATTGCCGCTGCTCGGCGAACCCCGTGGGCCGCCTGGTGCTCTATCTGTGCGGCTATTCCGATGCGGAGCGGCAGCGCCTCTCCGACGCTACTTGCACCGCGCTGCAGCTCGCCAACTTCTGGCAGGACGTGGCCGTGGATCTCGAAAAGGACCGCGTGTATATCCCGCTTGAAGTGCTCGCGCGGCACCGTTACACGCTCGAAGATCTTTACGCGCACCGCATGACGCCGGCTTTCCGCGATGCGATGCGCGAGGCCGTGGCGCGCGCCCGCGAACTGTTCGTCGAAGGACTGCCGCTCTCTTCCATGTTGGACCGGCGTCTGGCGCTCGATATCGATCTGTTCAGCCGCGGCGGAATGCGCGTGCTCGACAAGATCGCCGGGCAGGATTACGACGTGCTCTCGCGGCGGCCGGCTATCTCCAAGGCGGAGCGCGTCTGGCTGCTGCTCGGCTCGCTGGCGCGCGTGACCTTGCGGGCGGCGTGATGACCACCCTCGCGGATTCCTACGCCCACTGCCGCCGGGTGGCCCGCACGCGCGCGCGAAACTTCTACTATTCGTTCGTGCTGCTCTCGCGTGCGCAACGCAACGCGATGTGCGCGGTATACGCGTTCATGCGTTATTGCGACGATTTGAGCGACGAGCCTGGCGCGAACCTGGCCGCCATCGAGGAGTGGCGCGCAGCCCTCGACGAAGCTCTGGCAGGCCGCTGCGACGCTCATCCGGTGCTGCCCGCATTCCACGATACGGTGACTCGCTACCGCATTCCGCCGCGCTACTTCCACGAGATGATCGATGGCGTAGCGTCCGACCTGGAAGCCCGCCGCTTCGAAACCTTCGACGAACTGTACCGCTACTGCTATCGGGTAGCCTCCACCGCCGGGCTGACGACCATCCACATCCTCGGCTTCGATTCGCCGGAAGCGCCGCCGTTGGCCGAGAAGTGCGGCATCGCGTTTCAACTGACCAACATCCTGCGCGATATCCGCGAGGACGCCGAGCGCGGCCGCATCTATCTGCCCGCCGAAGACCTGGCCCATTTTCACGTAACCGAGGAAGACATTCGCGGCGGCGTGCGCACCCCGGAATTCATCGATCTGATGGATTTCGAAACCGCCCGCGCGCGCCGGTATTACCAGGAATCGCAGCCGCTGTTGGGCCTGGTACACGCGCGCAGCCGGGCATCGCTGGGCGCTCTGATCTCCATCTATTCCCGCCTGCTGGATCGCATCGAGCGGAGTAACTACGACGTGTTCACGCGCCGCATCTCGCTGCCGGCGTGGGAAAAATCCGGGATCGTCTTGCGGGCGCTGATTTCCTAGTGGGGCAGGCTCGCAGCCTGCGGCGGCCTCGCAGGCCGCCCTGCCGCGCTTGCGAAGTGCAGTCCGCCCGCCGCCAGGAATCCGGCGAACCAGGCGTAGTCGTACAGCCAGCGCACCGCCGGAACCACCAGTCCCACCAGCGCTACGGCGATTCCGCCCGCCAGAGCCGATAGCGCCCGATAGTTGAATCCGCCCGCGTACTCATAGCTCCGTCCGCGTAGATACAGATCCTCCACCACCAGCGCCCGCCGGCGCACCACGAAGTAATCCACGATCATGATGCCGGCAATCGGCCCCAGCAGCGCCGAATAGCCCACCAGCCAGCCGAAGATGTAGGCGCTGTAATCGCCCAACAGTTTCCACGGCATCATCACCAGTCCCAGGCATCCCGTGATCAGTCCGCCGGTGCGGAACGAAATGTGCCGCGGATTCAGGTTCGAGAAATCGTTCGAGGGCGACACCACGTTGGCCGCCACGTTGGTATTCAGCGTGGCCAGCAGCAGCGCGATCAGCGCCACGAACGCCACCGCCGGCTGATGGAAGCGGCCTAACAGCACCACGGGATCCCAAATGGCTTCGCCGAAGATCGCCACGGAAGCCGAAGTTACCGCCACGCCAATGAAGGCATACAGCGTCATGGCCGTGGGCAGCCCCAGCGCCTGCCCCAACATCTGCGCCCTTTGCGAACGGGCATAGCGCGAGAAGTCGGGGATGTTCAGCGCCACCGTCGCCCAGAAACCCACCATGCCGGTGAGCGCAGGCATGAAGAATCGCCAGAACGCGGCGCTGTCGCGGAACCGGCTGGGCGCGCTCAGCACCGGGCCGAAGCCGCCCGCCTTGCGCGTCACCCACCACAGCAGCAGTAGCCCGACGGCCAGCATGAACGGCGCGCCGATGCCTTCCAGAAACTTGATGGTTTCGATGCCGCGCCAGATCACCAGCATATTCAGCAACCAGAAGCCTATGAAGCACACCGCCGATCCGCCCGCGAAGCGGTCCCACGCCGGCCACAAGATCCGTAGCATCGCATTCATGGCTTGCCCGCCGATCCACGTCTGTATGCCGAACCAGCCGCATGCTACCAGCGCGCGCAGAATCGCGGGCACGTTCGCACCCAGCACGCCGAACGGCGCGCGCACCAGCACGGGAAACGGAATGCCGTACTTCGTGCCGGCGTGCGCGTTCAGCAGCATCGGCACAAGCACCACAAGATTGCCCAGCAGAATCGTGCCGACAGCCTGCCACCAGTTCATGCCGCCGGCGATCAGTCCCGAGGCCAGCATGTAAGTAGGAATGCACACGCTCATCCCCACCCACAACGAAGCGTAGTTGTAGACGCCCCAATCGCGGCGGGATTGTGGGACCGGCGCGAGATCTTCGTTGTAGAGCGAACTCTCGCGAATATCGCCGATCGCTTCTGTGCTCACTTGATGGCCCCGCCCCGCGCGGCGCGCTTCAGGAATTGGCCGCGGCCCGCGCGTCCCAGGTGCCGCTCGCCATCCACAATCACCTCGCCGCGCGAGAGCACCATGCGCGCGTTGCCTTTCACGCGGAAGCCTTCGAACATGGAGTAATCCACGCGCATGTGATGCGTCGCGGCGCCGATGGTGTGCTCCTGCTGGGGGTCCCAAACCACGATATCGGCGTCGCTGCCGGGCGCCAGTTCCCCTTTGCGCGGATAGAGGCCGAACAGCCGGGCCGGCGTGGTCGACACCAGCTCTACGAACCGGTTCAAGCTCAGACGGCCCTCGTTCACGCCGTAATGATACAGAAGCTGCAGCCGGTTTTCGATGCCCGGACCGCCATTGGGAATCTTGGTGAAATCGTCTTTGCCTAGCGACTTCTGGTCGGCGAAACAGAATGGGCAGTGGTCGGTCGAGACCACCTGCAAGTGGTCGTTCTTAAGCCCGTCCCACAGCTTCGGCTGATGCCGCTTCTCGCGCAGCGGCGGGGTGAATACGTACTTCGCGCCTTCGAATCCGGGCCGCGCCAGATCGTCAATCGACAGCAGCAAATACTGCGGGCAGGTCTCCGCAAACGCCGGCAGGCCGCGGTCGCGGGCCTCGCGCACCTGGTTCAGCGCGTCCTCGCTCGAAAGGTGTACGATGTAGACCGGCGCGCCCGCCATCTCCGCCAGGGCGATGGCGCGATGCACGGCTTCCGCCTCCGCCGTGGCCGGCCGCGTGAGCGCGTGATAGATGGGCGCGGTCTTGCCCTCCGCCAGCGCGCGCCGCACAATCACGTCGATCACGCCGCCGTTTTCGGCATGCATGCAGATCAGCGCGCCGTTGCGCGCCGATTGCGAGAGAGCCCTAAAAATGGTCGCGTCATCGACCATCAGCACGCCCGGATAAGCCATGAACAGCTTGAAGCTGGCCACGCCTTCGGCGACCATGGCGTCCATATCTTCCAGGCCGGCCTCGTAGAGATCGGTGACGATCATGTGCAGGCCGTAATCGATGGAGGCGCGGTTTTCGGCCTTCTTCCACCAGATATCGAGCGCGTCGCGCATCTTCATACCGCGCGCCTGGATGGCGAAATCGATCAGGGTGGTGGTGCCGCCGAAGGCCGCCGCGCGCGTGCCGGTTTCGAAATCGTCGCTGGAGGTGGTGCCGCCGAAGGGCATGTCGAGGTGCGTATGGACGTCGATGCCGCCCGGCAGCAGCAGCATGCCGGAGGCGTCGATCACGCGGTCGGTTGTGTCGATAGGAATGTTGGCGGCGATTTCACGAATGCGTTCGCCGTCGATGAGAATGTCGGCTGGGAAGGTCTGCTCGGATGTCACTACCGTGCCGTTTCGAATGAGTGTGGTCAACGCGCCTCCTTTGAAGTGGGGCGGGACTCCAGTCCTGCTGCCGGCGTCCACGCCGGCCTTGGGGCGGGTCTGGAGACCCGCCGCGGGCGTAGACGCCCGCCCCGTGAGTATCAGTATAGTGTAAACGCTATGATGGCCCTATGAAGGTTCTGCTTTGCGTGGTGCTGGCGGCGGGCGCTGCATGCGCGCAAACGTTCTCCGCATCGCCGTTGCTGGATCAAGCTGTGGAGCAGGCGATCGAGGCAGGCCGCATCCCAGGCGCGGTGCTCCTGATCGGACACAAGGGTCGGATTGTGCATCGCAAGGCATATGGCCTGCGCGCGCTGGCGCCCACTCCCGAGCCGATGACCGTCGACACCATCTTCGATCTGGCGTCGCTGACCAAGGTGGTGGCCACCACCTCGTCGCTGATGAAGCTTTTCGAGGAAGGCAAGTTCCGGCTGAACGATCGCGTGACGCAATATCTGCCGGAATTTCAGGAAGGCAAGAGCGAGATCACCATCCGCAACCTATTCACCCATTTTTCAGGCATGCCCCCGGACGTAACTTTGAAACCGGCGTGGAGCGGCTATCAGACCGGCATTCACAAGGCGATGACCGAACGGCCCAGCGCACCGCCGGGCGTGCACTTTGTCTATAGCGACATCAATTTCATCCTGCTGGGCGAGTTGGTGCGCCGGCTCAGCGGGCAGACGCTCAACGACTATTCCCGCGAGCATATTTTTCTGCCGCTGGGCATGCAGGAGACCACGTTTCAGCCGCCGGCATCGCTGATCCCGCGCATCGCGCCCACCGAACGCGATGGCGCGAACGGAGCGCCATTGCGGGGCGTGGTGCACGACGAAACGTCGCGCTATATGGGCGGCGTCGCGGGGCACGCGGGCGTATTCTCCACCGCGGACGACCTGGCGCGTTTCTGCGAAATGCTGCTACGCAAAGGTGAACTCGGCGGCACACGCTTGTTCAGCGCGCTCACGGTGGAGAAGTTCACCACGCCGCAGAGTCCCGCGGACCAGCCCATCCTGCGCGGCCTTGGTTGGGACATCGACTCGCAGTATTCCGGCAATCGCGGCGACTTGTTCCCAATCGGCTCCTACGGTCACACCGGGTTTACGGGCACATCCATATGGATCGATCCCGTGAGCGAGACTTATGTGATCCTGCTGGCGAACAGCGTCCACCCGTTCCGCAGGCCGGCCATTACAGGACTGCGCGGCAAGGTGGCGACGATAACCGCCGCGGCGCTCGGGATTGACGCGCCCGGCGTGGCTCTTACCGGCTACAACGAAACGATCGCCGGGCCGGGGCTACGGCGCGAAGTCGAGCGCAATGCCCTGACGCTCACCGGGCTGGACGTGCTCGCGGCCGATGGCTTTCAGCCGCTAGAAGGCAAGCGCGTCGGCCTGATTACGAACTTTACGGGCGTCGATCGTGCGGGGCGGCGTAATGTCGATATCATGCGGGCCGCGGGCGTCAACCTGTTGGCGTTGTTCTCGCCGGAACACGGATTCGCCGGGGTGGAAGACCGTCCGGATGTGGGCGACACGACCGATCCATCGACCGGTCTGAAGGTCTTCAGCCTCTACGGGAAAACGCAGCGGCCCACGCCGGAGATGCTGCGCGGTCTCGACGCACTCGTGTTCGATATCCAGGATGTTGGCGCGCGGTTCTACACCTACGAAACCACTATGGCCTACGCCATGGAAGCGGCCGCCAAAGCGCAAATCCCATATTTTGTTTTGGACCGGCCCAACCCCATCACGGGCGTCCACGTGGAAGGGCCGATGCTCGATCGCGACGCGCTTTCGTTCGTCGGCTACTTCCCGCTGCCGCTGCGCCACGGCATGACGATCGGCGAGTTGGCGAAGCTGTTCAACGCCGAAAACCATATCGGCGCGAACCTGACGGTGGTCCCGATGCAGGACTGGGCGCGCGGCGACTGGTTCGATGCGAGCGATCTGCCGTGGATCAATCCGTCGCCGAATATGCGCAGCTTGAACGCGGCGCTGCTCTATCCCGGCGTGGCGATGCTCGAATATTCGAAGAACTACTCGGTGGGCCGCGGCACGGACGCGCCATTCGAGCAGATCGGCGCGGACTTCATTCGCGGGCCGGAGTTGGCAGGCTATCTGAACCGGCGGCGCATTCCGGGCGTCCGCGTATACGCCACGCGCTTCGAGAAGGTCGAAGGCGTGCGCTTCGTGATCGCCAACCGGGACGATTTCGATTCCGCGCGCCTGGGGCTGGAGATTGCGGCGGCGCTGCGGAAGCTGTATCCGGGCAAGATCGATTTCGCTGCCAACGTGAAGCTGGTAGGCAGTGCGGAAGTGGTCCGTGCGCTGGCGGCAGGCGACGATCCACGGGATATTCAGCAGAAGATGGCGGATAGCGTGGCGGGGTTTGTTAAGCTGCGGGAGAAATATTTGTTGTATCGGTGAGATGGGTCAGCTTGCGCTATAATTGCCGCCTGGAGTGCCAGGAAATGATCAGACGCTCTAAGTACTACATCGCTGAGGAGTCATGGACTGGAGGGCCAGCTTGGGCATTTGAGGTGCCCACTGACTATGTTGAATCAGACCCGGATAATGTCGTGACGCTGCGTTTCGAAACCGGGCCTTCAACCGGCGAGTACAGCGAACTTCAGGTGCCATGCTCCTACCTCAAAGAGCACCTATCGGGACTGTGGGTAAGAGCGGACCACTGGACCGCCAGCCTTTTTCTTTCTGCCAGTGTGCGGATAGGTTCACCGGCCGGCGCGGATCTGGCGCGATCCCGTTCGCAAGATTTCTTCGTCCGGCGAGCGCTGACTGACGAGAGGCTTCCGACATTCAGACGAGCTCGCAGGCTACCTCCATGAAGCGTCTCTTGATTTTGGCATCTTTTCTAGCGCTGGTCCTACCGTCATACGGCGAGAAGAAGAAACAACCAAAGTCACCGCCCCAGCCGACCCAAGCCGATATTACCCACGGTTGCGTTGTGTTATCGGGCATAACCTACATACATAGGGGCGGGCCGTTCAGCAGCAAGGATACGGGGGTGTCCGGAGCGATCAAGAGCGGATGTGCCCGCGAAACCGAAGTCTCGATCACGATAAAATTCTACGATTCGTACAACAACGAGATCGACATACAGTTTGTGACCAAGCTTGTCATGCCCGCATCCACAGTCGCCTTCTGGGGCGGCCCGGACTGGCGAAGTCACGCCTCTGTGTACGCGCCCACCGGCAGGGTCACGAGCGTATCAGTGCGCGCGATACCCTAAGCGCCCATGCGCCTGGCGAGGTTCTGTGCTACACCCCGTGCCCAACCGACTTCTTCGCGTTCGTGCGCGAAACCCAATGCTCCAATGAAAGGCCCGTCGAATGGCGGCCTCAAGACTTTAGGCTTACGGCCTGGCGGGTAGGATCCTCAGGCGAACACCAGCCGGCCTTTAGGTTCGGGGATAGGCCGTCCGAGTTCTCGAGCGGTTTCCAACCATTCGGCAATCGCGATTTCGGCGTTGGCGAGGGCCTCCTGTCGCGTGGCACCGTCGGCAGCACAGCCAGGCAATTCGGGCACCTCGGCGATGAACGCCTCGTCTTCGCCGCTCCAGTAGAGTATGATTTCGTATTTGGTCATTCGGCCTCTTCTGCCAGTTTATACTGAACCAGGATCTTGCGCACCTGTTTCACTTGGTATGGTTTCGCCAGGGAGTCCCGGGGCTGAAGATTCAGAATCTCGTCAACGTCTTCGCGCGTGAAGATGTGGTGGCTGCCCTTGATCCGCTCCTCGAAGCCCATCCGCAGAAGGAGGGTGCGGAGGTCACTGAAACGGATGTTCGCATCCGAGGATCCCCGTAGCACTCGCAATAGCACCGATTCAGGCATATCTGATCTGCTCCACCACCTGTTCGCACGAGACCGAATACGGCACGTTATGGGCGTGCGCTACGGCAAAATCTCCACCCGATACTCTTCAATCACAGGGTTGGCCAGCACCTCATGCGCGATCGTTTGTATATCCTTCTGCGCCTGCTCCCGGCTCACGCCGTCCGCGATGGCGATGTCGAAAAACTTGCCCTGGCGCACCTCGGCAATGGCGGTGTGCCCCAGTCCGGCCAGCGCGGCGCGGACGGCCTGGCCTTGCGGATCGAGCACCGTGGTTTTCAGCGAGACATATACGCGAGCCTTCATGAGAATACGATTATACGCGGAAGCGCGCGACGGCGTCCCAGTCCACGTCGATGCCCAGGCCCGGCTCCTGCGGAATTTCCAGGTACCCGTCCTTCGCGCGCAGCTTCTGACGCGTGACCGACTCGCGCAGGTTGGTCTCTTCCTCGGCCACGAACTCGCAGATCAGCGCGTTTGGAATCGAGTTCAGCCAGTGCAGCGCGGCCGTCACATTGATATAGGTCGTGAAGCCGTGGTTGGCGATGGGCAGACCGCGGTCCCACGCCAGCGCTGCGATTTTCATGGCCTCCGTGAAACCGCCGCAGCGCGTCAGATCCACCTGCACCACGTCGATGCGTCCGCGATCCATCAGCTCGATGAACGACAGCCGGCCGCTCTCTTCCTCGCCCGCCGCGATGCGCACGTCGGTGGCTGCGGCGAGCTTGCGGTAGCCGTCGTAATCGTCGGGCCGCAGCGGTTCCTCCAGCCAATAGATGTTGTGCTCGGAAAATGCGCGCGCCCGCTGCAAGGCCGTCTTCGAGTCCCACACCAGACCGGCGTCGATCAGCAGATCGGGGCCGTCGCCCAAGCCTTTGCGCGCCTCGCGCACCAGGGCGATGTCGGTCTTTTCATCCTGCCCCATGGGGTCCCAGCCGAACTTCACTGCCGTGAATCCCTGGTCGCGATAGCGCCTCGCCAACTCGCCGGTTTGCTCCGGCGTGGCGCCGAACAGCGAGCTGGCATAGCAGCGGATTTTCGAGTCGAACCCGCCGCCCAGAAGCTTCCAAACCGGCAGACCCAGCGCTTTGCCCTTGATATCCCACAGCGCCATATCGATGCCGCTCATGGCGTGCAGGCCCACGCCGCGCCGGCCGCCGTAAATGTTGGCGCGGTACATTTTGTGCCACAGCCGTTCGGTTTCAAAGGGATCTTCGCCGAGCACCACCTGCGCCAGTCCGCACGCGGTGGTATGCGAGAACGGGCCTTCAATCGCGCCTTTGGCGGCCATGGGATTGGAATCCACTTCGCCGATGCCAGTGATGCCGGCGTCGGTTTCCACACGCACGATCAGCGCATCCTGGCCGCTGTCGCACAAGAATCGGACCTCCGGCTGGCGGAGATAGATAGCCTCCACGCGGGTGATCTTCATACGACGGAGTGCTCTGGCGCGGGCGCATGCCGGCGCGGCCGCGAGAGGAGCAGCAGAATGCCCGCCGCCAGCGGAGGCAGCGGCATCATGGCGAACAGCAATAGAAACGCGCCGAGGCGAAAGCGGTGCGCCCATACGGGCGCGAACATGATAATCGCCGCGATGCCCTCGGCGAGAAACAGCGCCGCGCCGATGGCCGGCCATTTCCAGGCAATTACGACCACGCCGAACATCGCCACCAGGAACAAGATCGCCTGCGTGAACTGGCGATCCCCAATGGCCTCGGCCGCTTCGAAGAACACCCACCAGCAGGCCCAGGCCGCGCCCAGTGCCAGCGCCACGTAACGCAATCGTTTGGCTGCCATATCGGACCTCGCCATCCATTATATACGGGCGTGTAAAATACTGGCAAAGGGAGCTACGGCGATGCTGGAAACAGTTCTGAAGCGGTTTGAAGAGCCCGACGAAGTGCGCACGTTCGAAAAAGGAAAATTCGAAATCGTTCGCATCGGGGGCATGACCATCGGCCGCGCCACTTACCAACCCGGTTGGAAATGGTCCGTGCATGTCGGGCCCGGCGTGGGCGCGTCGCGCTGCCACGTCGCGCATGTCGGGCTGGTGCTCTCCGGCTGTGCCACGGCGGCGATGGACGACGGCACGGTACACGAACTCCGCGCAGGCATGCTCTTTTACATCCCGCCTGGGCCCCCCGGTCATGACAGTTGGGTAGTGGGCGATGCGCCGTACGTCTCGCTGCATTTTCTTGGCGCGGAGCATTACGCAAACAAATAGACACGGAGAGATTCTTCGTTATGGCACGTTCAATCCACGCGCAGCGCGCCGGCGCGGCCCAGACCGCCGCTGCCGCCGCGATCACAAGCAGGAGCGTAGCGGCTGCGCAAATCCATGCGGTCACGGGCGCTTCATAATCTTCGAGGAAACGGGCGGGTACGGGCTTAATTCTGCCCGCAGCCGGCTTTCAGCCGGCTGCCGCCTTAAAGGCGGCTGCGGCCAAGATTGGCCGCCCTCCAAATCCAAACTGACCCACTACCCGGAGCCAGGTTCAGCTTGCCGCCAGTGCGGCGCGGTTCAGGGCTTAGAGCCATGGCGGTCGCCTTCACCGAGCGCCAGCAGCATATGGAACATATCCGCGACTCGCACTTGTGTCAAGCGGAATCGCGTGGATGTGCCGGGCGTATAATGTGGATGGCGGCGCCACCCACGCCGATCGGGAACAATGACGGAAATTCGACCAATAAAAAAAACGGCAGACCGAGTCTGGCCGAAAAGAGGCGAAATCTACCTCGCCGCGCTCGGTGCGGCGGTAGGGCCCAAAGCCAAGAAAACCGGGCCTGTGCTGGTCATTCAAAACGATACCGGCAGGCGCTCGAGCGCCGCTACGATGGTCGCGCCCATCGCATCGGCCGCCGGACCTCCCCTCTCGCCCCTGCACGTCCCGCTGCCCGCCGATTCTTCCACCGGTCTGACGGTTTCGTCAGTCGCCGTCTTTGACCAAATCCATGCGCTAGAGAGCCGGCGGCTCATCCGGAAGCTTGGATCGGTCGACGCCGGCGTGCTGGCCCAGGCCGATGCGGCTATCCAAGCCGCTTTTGATTTGATTCCGGCATCGAGACTTGCACCCCCCGGCGGGGAATCGCCGTCAACCTTGACCGAGGCCATCTCCACGAGTACCGCGGATTTCAAAACTGGACGTTACCAAAGATAAGAGGTTTCGCGATGGCCTGTTGTGTGAAGTTCTATACCAACGGAAACTGGGAAGACGCCCCCGGGCGCACGCTGCATCCGATCGCGAACCCCGCCACGGGCCAGGTGATCGCGCAGGTTCCCTACGCCACCGCGGACGATGTGGACCGTGCCGCGCAGGCGGCGCACGCGGCATTTCTGAAGTGGCGCGAAGTGCCGGTGGTCGAGCGCGTGCAGGTTTTGTATCGGTACAAAGATCTGATGGAGAAACACGCCGCCGAGGTCGCGCGCATCCTTTCGACCGAGAACGGCAAGACCGTGGACGACGCCGCCGGGAGCGTGCGCCGCGCCATACAGATGGTGGAAGTAGCCTGCGGGATGCCCAGCCTGATGATGGGCCACGCGCTCGACAACGTTTCCAAAGGGATCGATTGCCAGACCATCCGCCAGCCTGTGGGCGTGTGCGCCGGCATCACGCCGTTCAACTTTCCGGCCATGGTGCCCATGTGGATGTTTCCTTTCGCCATCGCCTGCGGCAATACGTTCATCCTGAAGCCTTCGGAGAAGGTGCCGCTGACTCCCACGCGCACGGCCGAGCTGCTGCACGACGCCGGCATTCCAGCGGGCGTGTACAACCTGCTGCACGGGTCGCGCGAGGCGGTGGACGCTTTGCTGGCGCATCCGCTGGTGCGCGCGATTTCCTTCGTCGGGTCGAGCCCGGTGGCGAAGTACGTGTACCAGACCGCCGCCGCGCACGGCAAGCGCGTGCAGGCATTGGGCGGCGCCAAGAACCACCTGGTGGTCATGCCGGACGCCAACGTGGAGAAGAGCGTCGAAGCCATCATGGGGTCGGCGTTCGGCGCGGCCGGGGAGCGGTGCCTGGCGGGCAGCGTGCTGGTGGCTGTGGGCGATTCGGGCCCTTTGTTGGATGCGCTCTTGCAGAAGGTGCGCGGGCTGCGCATCGGCGACGGCGCCGCGCCGGGCACCGAAATGGGGCCGCTGGTGACGGCGGAACATCGCGCGCGTGTGCTGGGCTATATCGAGAAGGGTGTCGCGGAAGGCGCGCAACTGCTGGTGGATGGGCGCGAACGCATGCATGGCAACGACGGCGGATTCTTCCTGGGACCGACGGTTTTCGACGGTGTGGAGCCCGAGATGACCATCGCGCGCGAAGAGATCTTCGGACCCGTGCTGAGCGTGATTCGCGTGAAGGATCTGGAGGCAGCCATCGCGCTGGTGAATGGTTCGGCGTTTGGCAACACCACGTCGATCTTCACGTCGGATGGCAAGAGCGCGCGCGAATATGCGTCGCGCATCGAGGTGGGGATGGTAGGGGTGAATGTGGGGGTTGCGGCGCCCATGGCCTTCTTCCCGTTCTCAGGCTGGAAGAATTCGTTTTACGGCGATTTGCACGCGCACGGCAGGGATGCGGTCGCTTTCTACACGGAGCAGAAGGTGATCATGAGCCGGTGGTTCTAACAGAGATGGAACCACAGATAGACACAGATTCACACGGATAAGAACTGCGCACGTTTATCCGTGTGCATCTGTGGTTCCGCGTTACTCGTACCGTAGCGCGACGAGCGGATCGACCCGCGATGCCCGGCGCGCGGGCAGGTACCCCGATACAACAGCGACTGCGATCATGATGCCCAGCGCCGCCGCCAGCGTCACCGGATCGGCGGGCTTCAATCCGAAGAGCTTGCTTTGGATGAGGCGCGCGCAGGCCAGGCTGGCGGGGACTCCGGCCGCTAACCCAATCGCGATAAGCACCGCCGTTTCGCGCAAAACCATCCGCACGACAGTGCCACGCTGCGCCCCCAGCGCCATGCGAATGCCGATTTCACCGGTGCGTTGCGCCACCGCATAGGAAAGTACGCCGTACAGGCCGATCGCGGCGAGCAGCAGAGCCACGCCGCCGAAGACCGTGGAGAGCTGCGCGACGATGCGCTCCTGCCGCAGATTGTCGTCCAGCATCGCTACGAAGGGCTGCACCGTGTAAACCGGTATGGCCTGATCGTAGCCTAGAATCGCCTTGCGTATGGCCTGGAGCACGGCGCCTGGCTCGCCGAAAGTGCGGATCTCGTAATTCATGCCCGGCGCGAATTCGCCCAACGGCTGCAGGGCGGAGAGATAGAAGCGGCGGGCGATTTCCTGCCGCAGGCTGTGGTCCCGCGCGTCGCGCGCCACGCCCACGATGGTGAATGTCGTGCGCGTGTCCGGAAACTCGTCGGTCACGTGTTTGCCGATGGGGTTTTGGGCGCCGAAATAGAACTTGGCGAAAGCCTCGTTCACCACGCAGACGGATTGCGCCGACTCCACGTCCTGCGGCCCGATATCGCGCCCCAACAGGATGGGGATGCCCACCGTCGAAAAATAATTCGGGCCGGTTTGGTCGAAACGCGCGTGCAGATCCTGCGGCTTTTGCGATTTATAACCTTCCACGCTGATTTTGTCTCCGGACTCGCTGCCGCTGAAAAGCCCGTTCGTGGAATAGGTCACGCCGCGCACGCCGGGGATGCCCGCCAGCCGGTCGCGCACTTCGTTATAAGCGATGGGGAGCCGCTTGCCCGAGTAGCCGGCGGAAAGGAAGTCGACGCCAACCAGCGCCAACCTGTCCCGCTGGTAGCCCAGGTCGACGTTTTCGAGGTTGCGCAGCGTGCGGATGAACCAGCCTGCGCCGATCAGCAACATCACGGACAGGGCGATTTGCCCGGTCACCAGGATTTTGCCCGCGCCGATTTTGGCGCTACTGCCGGTGAGTCCGCGGCCGGCCTCTTTCAACGTACTGCTGACGTTGACCCTCGCGGATCTCCAGGCGGGCGCCAAGCCAAAGACCAGGCCGGTGAGCAGCGAGACTCCTATGGTGAAAAAGAGGACGCGCAGATCGGGCCGCGCATCCAGCCCCACCGAACCGGCGCGGTCTCCGACCAGCGCGACGAGCAACCGCACGCCATACACCGCCAGCAAGCTGCCGAGCAACCCGCCGGCCATGGAAAGCGTCAGGCTCTCAGTGAGAAACTGCCGCACGATGCGCGCCCTGCCCGCGCCCAGCGCCAGGCGCACGCCCATTTCCTTCTGCCTCGCGGTGGCGCGCGCCAGCAGCAGATTCGCCACGTTGGCGCAGGCAATCACCAGCACCAGCGCGACCACCCCCATCAGCACATACAGCGGGTCGGCCATATTGCCCCGCAGGCTGGAGACGCCCGCGCCGGCATCGTGCAGCACCAGGTTCTGCTGCAAGATTCCCGGCTGGCTCTGGCTGACTTTCGAGAATTCTTCGGCCACCACTTGCTTGAAGACCACATCCACATTGGCCTGCGCCTGCTTGCGTGAAATGCCGGGCTGCAGGCGGCCGATGACGTGCAGCCACATTACTTTTTCCGCGATGTGCGCGGCATCGTCCGCCAGCCACATGCGGCCGGGCATGATCTGCGGCTGCATGTCCAGCGGAATCCACAGATCGGGGGCTTCGCCTACGTTTTCGCCCAGGAAATGGGGCTGCGCCACGCCGATCACGGTCAAGTCGGCTTTGGCAATGTGGATATGGGAATCCAGCGCGGCAGGCGATCCGCCGAACCGGCGCTGCCAGAATGCATAGCTGATGACGGCGTAAGGCGCGCCGCCGGGTCCGCGATCGTCGGCGGACGTGAACGTGCGGCCGATGGCGGTGGTGGCGCCGAGCACCGTGAAATAGCCGCCGCTGACCAACCGCGTGCGCAACTCTTCAGGGGCCTTGCCGTCGATGCTGGCGTTGTTCCGGTCGAGCTGGCTCTGCGCGGCAAACATACCGGAGAAGGATTGCGTGCGGTCGCGCAGGGCTTCGAATTCGTGGGTCGAGAGGATGCCGCGCTCGCCCGTGGAGGTGCCGATGCTCACGCCCCCGTCGTTGGGATCGGTCAGGACGACCAGTTGGTGCGGGTCTTTCACCGGCAGCATCTTGAGCAGCAGCGTGTCGATGAGGCTGAAGATGGCGGTGTTGGCGCCGATGCCGAGCGCCAGCGAGAGCACCGCGACGCATGTGAAACCGGGGCTCTTGGCCAATAGGCGAACGCCATAGACGAAGTCCTGGCGCAATTCTGCGATTCCGGGCATATGCCTTGGACGAGCGGCACCGGCGTCCGGTTAGCACCTGTTACAATTCGGTGTGATCCGCACTTTGATTTTCGTCTTCGCAGCGTCGTCATGCGTCGAGGCATGCCTGGCGGCAGATCTGAAGCCCGAGGCAGTGCAGGCTTACGACCGCTATTCGCACGACTTGGAAGCCCGCCTGGCCGCGGCCAAACCCTTTCTGTGGGTGGACGCAGCGCCGGAACGCCTCCGTCTGGTAAAAGAGGGTAAGGTGGCGGTGGAACCCGCGAAAGACGAAGGCGACACGTTCGTGACGGGGGCATCCATCCACGACTGGATCGGCGCGATCTTCATCCCCGGCGGCACTTTGGAAAAGACCTTGGCGGTGCTGCAGGATTACGACCGTCACAAGGACATCTACAAGGATGTCCCGGAGTCCAAGCTGCTCGCGCACAATGGCGACGACTTCAAGTACTACAGGCTGCGCGTGCTGCACAACAGCCCCATCAACGGTGTGTTCCGCACCGATTTCGACGCGCATTACCAGCGGATCGACGCCACGCGCTGGGTGTGCCAGACGCGCACCACGCGGGTGGTCGAAATCGAAGACTACGGCAAGCCCAAAGCGCACGAGTTGCAGCCGGGACATGGCAGCGGCTATCTGTGGCGGCTGAACGGCTATTGGCGGCTGGAGCAGCGCGATGGCGGCGTCTACCTGGAGTGCGAAACCACGTCGCTGACGCGCGGCCTGCCGCCGATTATTGGCGGGCTGTTCGTTTCCTCCACCCACGCCATTGAACGCGAGGGCCTGACGGCCACCTTGCAGGCCTCTCGCGACGCTGCCCGCAAGTGAACAAAGCCGTGAACGAAGGCGTGACCCGCCTGGCGCTGATCGGCTACGGCAATGTGGCGCGCGCGCTGGCGCGGCTGCTGCGGCAACAGCACGCGAAGTTTCCGTTTCGCATCACCGGCATCCACACGGCGCGGCATGGCACGGCGGTATCGGCGCGCGGCGTGCCGCTCGATCCCGTGTTCGGTCCGGCGGCGGCTTCCATTGACGAATTCCTGGACGCCGCGCAGGCGGATATCGCGGTGGAACTGACCACGCTGAATCCGGCCACCGGCGAGCCGGCCCTTTCGCACATCCGCGCGGCGTTCGCGCGGCGCATGCACGTGGTGACGGCGAATAAAGGGCCGATCGCGCACGCCTACGCGGATCTGCGCGACAGGGCCGCCAGCCAGGGCGTCCAGTTCCGCTTCGAATCCACCGTGATGGATGGCGCGCCGGTCTTCAACCTGGTGCGTGCCAACCTGCCAGGCGTCACGGTGCTGGGCTTCACCGGCGCGCTGAATTCCACATCGAAGCTGGTGATCGAAACCATGGAGCGGGGCGGTTCGTTCGAGGACGGCCTGGCGCTGGCGCGCAGCTTGGGCGTGACGGAGGCGGATTCGAGCTTCGATGTGGAGGGCTGGGACTCGGCCGCCAAGACCGCCGCGCTGGCCAATGTGCTGATGGATGCGTGCACCACGCCGCAAGCCGTTTCGACGCGCGGCATCACGCGGCTGACGCCCGAGCGCATTACGGAGCTGGCGCGCGCGGACAAGACGGTGCGGTTGATCAGCCGGGCGCGGCGCAGTGCGGGCGGCATTACACTGCGCGTGCGCGCCGAGGTGCTGGCGAAGACCGATGTGCTGGCGTGCGTGGAGGGCACGTCGAACGTGCTGCTGCTGCATACGGATTTGATGGGGACGATCGGAACGGTGTCGATTTCGCCGGGGGTGGAGCAGACGGCGTATGGGGTGTTTGGGGATCTGGTGAATGTGGTGCGGGGGTAGTGGGTCCGCGATTGGTTGAAATCCGCGTCCGTAACGTTCTGTGTTAGATGCTCCCGCCACTACCGACCGATACGGAATTCCCAAGAAGGTCATCAGGGCTGCCATCGGAGGGACGGGCCGGAATCGCCATCGTGATCGGGATAACGTTGGCAGCACAATTGCTTGACAGGTTTACGAGGTGCAGGAATGCCATTGCTTTATATCGCCCTGGCTTTAATCGCAGTCGGGATCATTGGGTGGTTCAGTAACCGTTACGCAACCGTTCCGGGGAACGCCCGGACCCTTGTGAATATCGTTCTGGGGCTTATTGTCGTGGGAATAGGTTTGTGGCTTATAAATACCTACGTCCCAATGGCAGGAAGCATCAAGGCGATTCTGAACATCGTAGTGGTGTGCGCGACCTGCGTCGGAGTGCTCCAGCAGGCCGGCTTGTGGGGACGGGTAGTCGCAATGTGGGATAACCTGACAAAGCATGTAGTCAGCTCGCCGGCGCCGACGCCGGATAAACCGCGTTCAACGGAAACTTGAAAGTGCCGGACGGCTGTCCCCGGAACTGCGAGGGGAACGCGCAGAGCACCACGTCTCCGGTGCCGAAACGCGCATCCACCAACGCCGGCTTGCCCAGCACACCTTCTCTCCGTTGACGTAGCCGCTGGCCGGCAGGTCTTTCGCGGCGAAGCGCGCGGTCACCCGCGCCTCACGGCCGCCGCGGTTATAAATCCGGCGCCAGGTTAACGTCGAAAGCCTCGCCGCCGAGACAAACGCGATTGCATCCTTGGGCATGCCGAAGGCTAACGCCAACGGCTGCGACGGATCCACCGCGATTCGCACCAGCGATCCGGGACAAGAGAACGGCGCGCCGCCCACATTCAACGCGCGGTTCGATAGCGTGATCCTGGCTTCGCACTCGGGAGCGAGCGCTGTCTCGGCCAGTGTCACGCCGACGCTGAACTGTAGCGCGCGCGGCGTTCTCCGTGTACGCGCTATTTACTACGATCGCGCCGTCGGACGCCCAGCGCACGGCGCCCTCGCGATCCATGAAAAAGGAAGTGGCCAGAAACGAACCGTTCTCGCGACGATCAAGCGGCAGCACCGCGCCTTCGAGCGGACGGGGCGGAACGGTTGCGATGCGGAAATCGCCAACGTGCCCCCGCCATCGTGCTCGCCCGCGTAGGCATATGGCCGCTCGCAGCCCGCGGCGGGGCCTCGCTGGCCGCCCGCTCCCCATGCCCAAGCTGCCGCTGTCGTCGCTCACCGCGCCTCCCCTAGCGCCTTCATCAGGTCCGCGCTCGCCGTCGACGGGCACCAATAGCGCTCGATGTGCTCCACCACTAACTCGGTGCCCCGCTCGTGGCTCACATAGGGCCGGTCTCCGGGACTATACATGCTGTCGGTGAGGTCCCGCACCAGCACGCACCGAATCCCCCAATTGGTCATTTGCCTGATGGCGAACGCGCGGTTCAGCACGCACATGTTCACGTGTACGCCCATCACCAGCAGGTTGCGTATGCCGCGTCCCCGCAGGAAGCTGTAGATCTGCGGACCATCGTCGGAAATCACATCCGCCGCGCCCATCGGAAGCGCCGCGATCTCGCGCGTCCACGCCTTGTAAAAGAAGCCGCCCGTGTCGCAGCCGCCGCCGCGATCGTCGATGGGCAAAGGCGGATCGCTTAGCCCCAGCGGCGCAGGTGGCGCGATCTGCGCCATGCGCAAGATGCGCTGCCGTTGCGGCCAGTCCTTGTAGAACTCCATGGTCTCCGACGGGGCGTGGATAATCTGTATGCCGTGCGCGCGGGCCGCCTCGACGACCGGCGCCATTCTGAGCGCCAGCGCCGCCACCCGCCCCGCGGCTCCCGTGCACCAGTGCTTGTCCCACATGTCACAGATCAGGATCGCCGTTTCGGCTATGGGTAATGTCCGATCCAGCCGCGCTTCCTCCCAAACGCCGCTGCCCTTGAAGGCTTCCACGCGCGACCGCAACGGAAGACGTATATCGGCGGCCCATATCGCGCCCGTCACGGTCCCCATCGCCGTTAAGCACAACGCCGCCAAATTCCAGTGGGGCGGGCGTCTACGCTTCCGATGGGTCTCCGCACCAGCCCCCTTCCCCGCAGCTCGCAGTGGGTTTTCGGCCGTATGGTTCCTCCTGTCTCCTTCTCTCAGTTTGGCCCGGCAATTCGCCACGGATTCGGCGCGCTCAAAACGGCCGTCCCTGCAAGCGTCGTACCTTGCGCACCCGTCATGAGCCAGACCTGACCCGCGCCCGACACCGGATACTGCCAGACCAGGTCCGGGTGGCCATCCAGGTTGAAGTCGCCGATCGTCGCCACGTTCCAGGGGTTGGGCCCACTGGCGCTCGTCGCGCCCAGGAATTCGTTTCCTGCGATCCGCCCATGTACCGGATCTGGGCCAGCCCGGATCCCGGGCTCTGCCATAGCAGGTCCGGATGGCCATCTCCGTTGCAAGTCCGCTACCGATGCCACCCGCCACGGATTGCGGCCTGCCAAACCCGGAGCGTCCCTCGGCACATTGCCGCCTGGCCCTCCCAGATGCCAGACCTGCACGCTGCCGCTAACCGGGTCCTGCCACACCACGTCCGGTGTGCTGCACGTAGATCGTTCCACCAGTGCAAGGGATCGATCCCCTTCGTACCTCCTTTGTGGTGCCGACTGTCAGTTGATACCAAGTCGCTCCGCTAACTGCATTCCCAACAAAGTCAGCCAAGCTCCCCATCCTACCAGGAACCTTCGCCTGAATCTCAATCGACTTCCGAGAGCCGGTGTCCGAGGGCAGTAGGGAAAAACTGAAGGGGAAATCTTAATAGGACCCTCGCATCTCAATTCCGGTTGACAGGCGGACGGAAGCGTTCCATAATCGCTATAGAGCCAGAAGGCGAAGGAAGCCTTCCACGAACGGCCAAGAAATTGCTCGGAGGATGCGACGAAGAAGGCATCCAAAATGCACAACTTTTATTGTTTTGCCGGCCAGCCCGCACCCTGCCCGGGTTATTTTTTCAACGAAGTCTTGCCCTGCGTATGTACCAGTAAGGAAAGCCTCCTGCTCGCGCTGAGTCAAGTCGCCTTTCCTTATGTTCCCGTCGAGGACATGGCTAACCCGGTAGTACACCTTCTGCCATTGAGTGCTTGACGCGGTCTTTGCGCCCCGGCCGATGGTGAGCAACTGGGTGAGACCACCCAGCCGGATCGTTCTTCCGTCGAAAATCACGCAAGCGGAACGACCGTCGACTTGCGGATCTTCCCGTCACGCGTCAGCAGGGGCACTTCATGAAACAGGCCGGTAGCGCCAATCAGCTCGTCGGCCGGATCGCTTCCGAAGTCCAACTTCCGCATGCGCGCGCAAATTTCAAGGTCAAGGGCCACACCTGCACCGGCGCCAGGAATTTGCCGAACTCCTCTAAGTCGATATCCAAATCGATCCGGCCAAGATGGGCCAGTTTGGCCAGCTCCCAAAGCACAATGGCCGATATGCTCCATCGCTGGGAACACAGCAGTTTCTCCTCGCGGGCCGTCAGGTCCCCCGAAAAAGCATAGATCAGGATGTGCGTATCGAGGTTCAGCATCCGGTCTTCTTGCTGCGCCTCTTGGCGCCATCGACGATTCCTTCACCGGCATCCCAATCCAACCCCGTGGAGAACACATCGCCGTGAATCCGGATCTTGCCTCTTAACGCGCCGATCAGATGCGCGCAACCGGACTTGATCGGAATAACCTTGGCCACCGGTTTCCCGTGCTTGGTGATCACGATGCCATCTTCGTCCAGGTGGTAGATCAGGAACAAGCACTGCTCCTTGAATTTGGAGGCGTTCATGGTTGCCATGCTGTACATTCTACCCAATGTCCACTTTTATTGTCCGGCCGGCATTTCCGGCCATCTAGGCAAAAGCGGAAAGGCCGGCATTTCCCCGTTGTTGCGTTCCATCCTTGCGGATCCGTGTCCATCCGCGGTTCCGTTCTTAGGAGGCCGCCACCAGGTTGGTCTGCAATTCCGGAATCTCGATCTCGATGCGCGTGCCCTGTCCCGGCTGGCTATCGATGTTCATCTTGTGATCGTTGCCGAACAACACGCTCAGCCGCTCGCTCACGTTGCTCACGCCGATGCCCTGTTCGCGCAGCGTCGCCAGTTTGGATTCCGGTATCCCCACGCCGTCGTCCTCCACCCACAACAGCAGCCGCGACTCCACCCGCCGGCTGCGCAGCCGGATGGTGCCGCCTTCCACCTTGCTGCTCAACCCGTGCTTCACGCAATTCTCGATCAGAGGTTGCAGCAACATGCTCGGCACCAGCATGTCCAGCGTGTCCGCCGCCACGTCTTTCTCGAACTGCAGCTTGTCCCCGAAGCGTACCACTTCGATGGCCAGGTAATCGTCGATGAAGCCGATCTCCTCGCGCAGCGCGCTGAAATTATCGTGCTTGCGCAGCAGCCGGCGCAGGATGTTCGACAGCTTCAACACCATCACGCGGGCCTGGTCGGGATCGGTGCGGATCAACGAAGATACCGAGTTCAGCGTGTTGAACAGGAAGTGGGGATTGATCTGGCTGGTGAGCGCTTCCAGGCGGGCCTGAATCAAATGCCGTTTCTGCTCCTCGATCTTGCCCTCGTTACGGGTGTTGTTCCAGATCTTGATGGGAATCGTGACGGAGAACAGCGTGGTGGCATAAATCGCCAGGTACATCGGGAAATTGGGATGCTCCGGGTGCAGATAGAAGATCCGCCCGTTGCCGCCGAAGGCCTGGCCCAGCGCCTGCCGCAGGAATTCGGCGAACAGGATCACCACGAAAAAGAGCAGGTTGAAGGCATTGCGCCGGTCGAAGCGGCGCTGCTTGAAGAACCGCCACAAGTTCAGGTCGAAGAACGGACTGAAACGCCAGATATCTTCCGGATCGGCGGCGCAATCGCGCAACAGGCCGCCCAGCACGCCCAGGCCCGCCAGTAGCGGCATGGTCAGATACTCGCGGTCGATCATGGCCGGAATCGAAATCAGAATTCCCGATGTCAGGCCCGTCACGTAGCCGCCCAGCAGGCCCGCCAGCAGACTGCCCTCCAGCCCCAGGTCCACCGCTTGGTAGCTGCCGGCCTGGTACGCGGCGCTCACCACGCGCGTGGCCACGCTCGCGCCGAACACGCCGGAGAACCACAGCGACAGCTTCATGCGCTGGGCCAGACTCCGGTTTTCGCGCATCAGCATGCGCTTGACCGCGCTCCAGCGGACCAGGATGCTGGCCAGCGAGGCCACCACGCCCAGCTTCACCAGCAGCGTGACCAGGGAGGAATCCGCCATGGAAGCTCGCACATCATTATAATAAAAGCAGCGGGACAGCCGGCAGAGATTTCATGCACACTCCTTCCGCGCTCCGGCTGCATAAGGCCGCCGAAGCCGATTTCCCAACCCGTTTTGGACACTTTCGAATCTATGGATTTGAAGGCCGCCTCGACGAACGCCTGGAAGAGGCTGTAGTGCTGGAGATGGGCGATGTGGCGCACGGCGCGTTGGCGCCGCTGGTACGTATTCACTCGCAATGCCTGACGGGCGACGTCTTCCACAGCCTGCGCTGCGATTGCCGCGCACAGCTTGAATTGGCCCTGCATATGATCGCCGGCGAAGGCCGCGGGTTGTTGATCTACGAGCATCAGGAGGGCCGCGGCATCGGGCTGCTGAACAAGCTGCGCGCCTACGAATTGCAGGATGACGGCGCCGACACCGTGGAGGCCAACGAGCGCCTGGGCTTCGAGTCCGATCTGCGCAATTACGAGCTGCCCGGCGAGATCCTGCGGTACTTCGGATTGAAGCGCGTCCGGCTGCTATCGAACAATCCGGATAAGGTGGCCGCCGTGGAAGCCGCCGGCGTGCGGGTGGACGAACGCGTGCCCTGCATCGTGCCGGCGATGGTTTCCACGGAAGCGTACTTGCGCACCAAGAAAGAGAAGATGGGGCACTTGCTCGAAGGGTTTTAGAAGCGAGGCTTGGTCAGAAACCCAAAGCCCTGGGGGGTGGCACGGGCTTCAGCCTGTGGACGGCGAGCTTTGCTCGCCTAAGCTCGCCTCCACAAGCTAAAGCCTGTGCTCCACAAGCTAAAGCCTGTGCCGCCTAGCCCTGCAAAAAGCCAGCCAGAGCTTCGAGGCAGGCGGCCTACGAGGCCGCCGCAGGCTGCGAGCCTGCCCCACAAAAAGGCCAATCTCCAGGGGCGAGCATCGCTCGCCTGTGTCGGCAAGAGCACTGGCGGTCCCTTCGGGAACCTCTCTGGCGCCAGAAACCGGGCTCCACTTGACAGGTTTGCGATGATGGAATTGGATTCGGCAAGCTAAGGCCGTCA
>JBEKMJ010000004.1:0-189774 GCA_050008575.1 Bryobacteraceae bacterium | reverse complement strand
GCGTCCACGAACACGCTATTATTGTTCTGCCGCGGCATCCACTGTAATGGCAGTGCGATCAGATTGCCGAAACCGCCCTTTGGCATCGTGTCCTGATTCGGGAAGAACCGGTCGTATGAGTCCATGCCGAGCTGATGGCGGCGATCCATGGTTCTGGTAAGAATCAGGCTCCCGAGCTTCCGCGCGGTTGCCGCAGGAATTGATCGCGCGAAAAAAATCCAAACGTGGCCTCCGTTTCCGGAGCGCGACCGTTCCAGCGCCGCCGGTACGCCCAATCCGTGGCACGTTTCCAGGAATGCCGCGGCGTTCTCCTGCCAGCTCTTCTTGTCAAAGTCGACTGCCAGAAACCAACAGGTTTCGTCTAGCAGCAGTGGGTACACGCCAATGGTCTGCTTGCCTTCCAGGTGCTGTCGGAGCACATCATCGGTCAGAGACAGTAGCTTCCTGGTCTTCTGGTCCACCTTTTTCCGGACGGCGGCATCCGCGGACAGAACTGCCTTCCAATCGCGGATCGAGGCTGGAACATAGCCCCAATCTCCGCTCTTGAATCGCATGCGCACCGCGTAGACATCCTCTCTGCCTCGGAACAAACCGCGGAATAGGCCGACCTTGACGTCCTTGGTAGAGTGCTCGTTTACACCGGCGTCGTGCGCATCTCGCCCGGTTGCCAGTGACAAGTCTTTCTTCGGCGGCGCCGGGATCGTGATCCCTTTTTCGGCCAGGAGTTGGCGAAGCCTGGCGTTCTCCTCTTTCAAGCGCAGATTATCGGCGACCACCGTCTCTAACGGATGGGTTTTGAGATCACGGTCGTCCATACAGCAGGCTCAGCTTTGTGCTCCACTCTTCATCATGCGCTCGAAGAAGTCTTCGACCTCACTGAATAACGCGCCCATGTCTCCTGGGAGTTGACATTCCTCGGCCAACACTTCGAAGCGTCCCTGCCATTCCCGCGGCGGTTTCGGCAGCGACGGTTGCAACTCGTGGGTCCGCCTTCTCTCGAATGTCAGATGCACCGCGTCGGCGGTCCGGTTCATTGTGAGCCCGCCAGATCTGATCAACAGCGCGAGGTCGATGATGTCCTTCACCCGGCTGTTGGTTGAACTCCTCGGTAGCGTATAGGCGTGCAGCTTTTCAGCGAATTGCTGTTCGCGAGAAATCGTCCGCACTCCGGGAGTCGCGATCCCAGCGAATCCGAGCCAGTCCCGACACTCGATGATGTCCACGGGTTGGATCACGACGTCGCCAATCCCGGCATCCAGATGAAAACGGGCGAAGATCCTACCATCCATCCATGCTTCGACGGGATATCTGGCTCCCCCATACGGTGCCGCATCCAAGTCCATTACGGGCGGACCGATAGTGAACTCAAACCAGTCTGCGACGGGGAAGCCCGCGGCTTCCTGAAGCATTTCGCGGAGGACTCGCGTGGCCTCCTCTTCGGTAGCGGCCATGACTCGTTGCACTGTTAGGTCAATGTCAAGCGTACTGCGAGCTGTCCTGAAGCGAAGCTCCAGAGCATAGCCTCCCTTTAGGACCCATGGGGCGGTCTCGGTTCGAAAAAGCCGCATCAGCAGGCGATCAAATGCTACTTGGCGACGAAGGCGATTCACTTGGACGTGCTCGGCTTCGCCAATCTTGCTCAGGCGGTCTTCGAGAGCTCTGCGAAATGCCTTGGCCGTCGCATAGTCTCGTGACATATCGGTCACGCGACTTGCCGTAGAAGACTTTCGAATACGTTTTGGGCCCGAGCGCTCAGTCTTACCCTGTTGACCTGCGATCGCGTAATCAACCCGCGATGGAAAGCTTGTCTGAGGGCTTGACGCAGAAAAGTATGCTCAACGCTATCGGCTTCGATCAGATCCAGGATGGTCCGGAGGGGTCGCGTATACCTGAAACCCTGCGCCACCTGGACGTCCTCGACGGCCAGATCTGCATAATGTAGCACCAGGATAGCGGGGATCTCGCTGTTCCGCCGGAAGTGGGTCGGGACTGTCATGTGCAGCTTGGCTGGATTCAGGTCCGACAGCTCATACAGACTCAGAGCGGTCTGATGGCTGTAGGCTCCCTCCGTAACTTCGTTCCGATTCTTTGACCACAGGGACCACTTGACGAGGTCGGGATGCTCCGCCGCCGGGAAAAGGGCGAGCCGGTAGATCCCGCGGTGTTCGCGAATCCAGTTTCCTACCCCCACATGGTAAGGATGGGTGTTCTCAGCAAAACCGGCCGCCTTTGCCTGCTTTGCGGTAAAGAAGCCCTGCTGGTCGTGAGCGACCTCGAAGAGCTTCCGTTGCGCAGCACGATGATGTCGCGGCATACAACACAATCCTACAATTAAATTAGGACTATACGCAAGGCCGCCCTCGTGTCAAGGCCGTAAGGGTGCGGGTAGGATGTTGCATGTGTGGACCCGCCGATGTAGCGAAATGAGCAGCTGCCGACCTGTAGTTTGTTGGAATCCTGGTCGAGGCATGGTTTAGCTAAAGCCAAGTTCTTCCTCTCAACTAAATCTGCGCGAGCACGCGCCCGCATTTCTAGCGGCCGGTCCAACGTCATCGGAACATCACTGGGGTCGGATTTCCACAAGCAGTCTGGACTGTGCTAAAAATGACATTAATGCGCCGTCAAGCTGCGTGGATGACAGTCGCCCGTCCGTACCCACCAGAATTGCTGCGGGTAGCCCGCAAGGTGGTTTGGTATGACGCGGCGGAGCGGACGCTTGACGACATCCCGACGTTCGTGGCGCACCTCATGGTTTACGGCTCGCCCGCTGATGTGAAGGTGGTGGAGAAGTACATGTCGCGCGAAGAGTTCCGAAAGGCGCTGGGGAATGCGCCTGCGGGAATATTGACGCAAGATGCCTGGATCAGGTGGCACGAGAAACTCGGCATACGGCCAATTCCGCCGTTGCCGCGGCGCCGGTTTCCAGACGGTAGCCTGGGACCGGAAGCTGGGAGATTCCTGGGGCGCTAGGTCTCGATAGGCGATGACGCGATGCGCGAAAAAAAAGCAAGTGCCAAGCAAGTGTCCCTTGAACGCCTTCAAACCGTGCGAGAAACTGTGCGAGAATGCCGTCTCTTGGCCATCTGCGGTGAGCGGAAGCAGATGCCCCGATTTAATGTAAGCCGTTGAAATTACGGCAAGCTCTTGGAGCCGGTGGAGGGCCGTTTCTTGCTTGGGGTGCAAGAGGTCCCGAGTTCAAATCTCGGCGGCCCGACCAAATTCCTCAACGAATTACCAATGCCGGTCCTTTTCGGACGCGCCGTTTGGAGTCCGACTGGAGTCCAAGATGGGATGGGGGACGCACGGTCTCGCAAACACCCGAAAAATCCGCTCAAATCCCAGGGGCAACTCTCGGCGTACGGCTTTACCGGAAGGGTTATGGATCGCCGCCCGCGTGTCGCGGCGGCGCAGCGGATCCGGCACGCAGCTCTCATCCGACCCAACCGTGAGCGGGCCGATATCTCGTTTGTATTTCGTCGAGGACCGCGTGATTATTTCGAAGCATGCCGCCGGTTTTGACGAGGCGAGAAGAGTCTTCAGCGATGCGCGCGTAATTGTTCGCGAAGACCGCATGCTGGAGGGGCGATTAGCGACGGAGTGTATCGTCCAGGTCGCCGGTAGCGCGCAATCCCGCCTGTTCCTGACCTCGCTGTAGCTTTGTTGAGCCGTTCATGCGCCGGGAGTTGCCGCCTTGGCCTCTTCGCGCAGCGCGGCGATCCGGTTCTGCAGCGTCCGCAAACTGATCCCCAACATCTCCGCGGCGAGTTTACGATTGCCCCGCACGTGCTCCAGGGTGAGCTTGATGTAAGCTTCCTCGAGTCTCATGAGTGGCTGGCCCGGTTGGAGCATTATAGGACCCTCATAGCCGGTTGAGTGCCGGTCGTACGGGCCGGGGCTTACACCCAACGTAGGGGAGGGAAGGACTGCCAGCCGGATCGAACCCTCGCCGGCCATGATGGCGGCTCGCTCCAGGACATTGCGCAGTTCCCGGACATTGCCGGGCCAGTCATAGCGGCGAAAAAGATCCAATACTTCGCCGTCTAGTCCGGTAACCCGTGTGCCATGCTTCTTGTTCAGACTTTGCAGCATGGCATCGGCGATCGGCGCAATATCTTCTTTGTGTTCACGCAACGGCGGAATTACGATCTGGAACACACTCAAGCGGTAGTAAAGTTCCTCGCGCAAGTGCGTTCCGAGTTCCTGACTGGTCGCGGCGAGTATCCGGGCGTCCACGTTGATTTCTTGCTTGCCGCCGAGCCGCCGTACGCGCAAATCCTCGAGAACGCGCAGCAGTTTTGGTTGCGTAGACTGCGGCATCTCACCGATTTCGTCGAGAAATAAAGTGCCCCCGTGGGCCTGCTCGAAGCATCCGGCCGAACGCTCCATGGCGCCCGTAAACGCGCCTCTCTCGTGGCCGAATAACTCGCTCTCAACCAGTGTCTCGGGCAACGCGGCCGCATTGATCGCGACGAAAGGCCCGTCCGCGCGGGCGCTGCACTTATGGATCTCCCGTGCAACCAGCTCCTTCCCGGTGCCGCTCTCTCCACGGATCAATACGGGAGCCGAGGTAGGCGCCACCTGCCTGATCAGCGAGAAGATCCGCTGCATAGCCGGGGAAACGCCCACCAAATTTCCCAGGACGCCGCGAAGACTCAGATCGCGCTTCAGCTCGTCGGTTCGTTGCAAGCTTCGCCTGTATCGGACCGCACGTTCCAGCAGGGTCTTGAAGGCGCGCGCTTCCACGGGCTTTTCCAGGTACCAGAATGCCCTGAGGTCGTGCACGGCGGACAGCGCTTTGTCCATGCTGCCGAATCCCGTGAGCGCGACCGCCGGCCTAAGGTCGCCACGTTCCTTCAAATACCGCAGCAATTCGAAGCCGTCCATGCGTGGCATGACCAAATCGGCAACGATCACATCCGGGTTGAAGGCCGTAAGCCGTTCCAGCGCCTCCTGCCCGTCGCCCGCGACCTGCGTTTCATAGTCTTGATCGGGAAGCATGGCGGCCAAGGCGGTACGCTGGCGTTCGTCATCGTCGACGATCAGGATCCGGCCCGGAACCGCGGAGCGGGGCATTGCTCTCTATTCTAGCAAGGTTCGGCGGAACGCGTTCCTAGTCCGCATGGCGATTGTCCTGGTACTGAATGAAGTTAAGGGTGTCGAGGGGCCTTACGGCTCGATCCGGGAAGTTGCGCCTGCATCAATCCCACAGGGTCAATATCGTCTTGAGTCTCAATGAAAGCAGGACATGCAGCCGGTCGCGCGGATCCTCTAACCAAGAACCCTGCGTCCCTGGATCAGGCGGATTACCATTACGACCAAGGCAATAACCAGCAGGATGTGAATCAGCCCGCCGGCGGTGTAGGATGTTGCCAGCCCCAAAACCCACAAAAACAGCAGGATTATACAGATTGTCCAAAGCATCTTTTGCTCCTTCGCGATACAGCACAGCAAGCGCGGGTCCAAAGCAACGAGTCGGGCTACGCGGGGCCAGCGGACCGCCGCACGGCGGGAGTTTCGTCCGCGGACGATCCGGGCGCTTGGCAACCAGATGTTCGGTTCCTAGCCGAACGGCGTCGCGCGTGCTCCAGGATTTCCGGCATTTTAGGCGACCCCGTTGAAAAACGGTGGCCTCCGGAAGGAAAGCATGAGCAAACATTCAACTACTTCAATTATCGGAGCCGTCTTGGCGACCCTCGTCTTCGCGTTCGCGGCCTTCGCCCGCGACCACAACTTCCTGAACGGCACGTGGAAGCTGGTGCCTACCCAAAGCGATTTTGCGGGCCAGCCCGTCGTTCAAACCGGCACCGTAACGATAAACGAACGACAGGGCATGATCACAGTCTCACGAAACTTCGTGTATGCAGGCGCCGGCGAGACCTTCTTCTACCGCGACATGACCGACGCCGAGAACAACGCCACGATTCACACCGGCAAAGAACTCAAGAGTAAGAGCCGCTGGGATCGCGACGTCCTGAAGGTGACGACCACGCAATCCGGCGCCGTTACTCTCGAAAGCTACACCCTTGCCTCGGACGGCACCATGAGGGTCGACGTCGTAAGGCCCGAGCACAAGCCGATCACTCTCGTGTTCCAGCACGAATAGAACTGCCGCGAGAATTCCGGCCATATTTGGTCGGATGACGCGTGCACGCCGGCTAACAGCGCCAACTTCTCAAGTGCCGGATGTGGCGGTTCCGAACAGCGCCCCGACGCCCGCGGTGAGAGCCATGGCTAGGGCGCCCCAAAACGTGACGCGGATTGCGCCCAGCATCACGCCTGCGCCGCCAGCGCGCGCCGCCAACCCTCCCAGAATCGCCAGGAACAATAGCGAGCTTGAAGAGACCAGCGGCATCAAAACTGCCGCCGGGGCTATGGCTGTGACCGCCAGGGGCATGATCGCTCCGGCGACGAAACTGGCGGCCGACGCTAAAGCGGCCTGAATCGGGCGCGCACTGAAGGACACGGAGATGCCTAGCTCGTCGCGGGCGTGCGCACCTAAGGCATCGTGCGCCATCAGTTGGCCGGCAACCTGTTTGGCGAGCGCGGGGTCGAGGCCGCGGGCGACATAGATCGCCATCAGTTCCCGGTGCTCGCCCGCGTCGTCCCTCTTCAGTTCCGCACGTTCCAGCTTAAGGTCGGCCTGTTCGGTATCCGCCTGAGAGTGAACGGACACGTATTCACCCGCGGCCATCGACATCGCTCCGGCGACCAAGCCGGCGACCCCGGCGACCATTACGTTGCCATGAGTCGCATGCGCGGCTGCCACACCGAGCACCAGACTCGCCGTCGACAGTATCCCGTCGTTCGCGCCCAGTACCGCCGCGCGCAGCCAGCCGACGCGTCCGGTGCGGTGCCGTTCCCTTCGGGTTACAGACAATGCTTTGTGACCGCCGTTCGTCAACTACAGCGAGACAGTGATCGCCAGCATGACGCCGGGATACGCGCGGTTGCAAAGGTAATACCCGTCGTTATAAACGATGTAAACATCGTCGTCAGCGTACCAGTTTTCTGCCCAGGTTCCCGGCCAGGGATCCACGAGCATGAACCAAAAGCCGCCGTAGGAGAAGCGCGGATACCCCAGGTACATCTCGGGGAGACCGCCCATCCGGAACCAGTGCCCGCTCCCGAAACTGAGATTGTAGGTGTTTTGAGGAATGAAGTAACCGCCATAGCCTCCGCGTTGCGCCCAAGTGCGATGATCGGCTGCCCAGTTCTTATCGCCATTCTGCGCCCATGTGCTATGCCCCTGCCAGCCGCCGCCTTGCTTGAGCCATCCCTTCTGCTGTTGCCAGGCGGTTGCCTGCTGCTGCGTAGGGTGCCCTTGCTGCGATTGCGGAGTCTGTCTGGCTTGCTGCGGCTTGGGTTGTTGCGGGGTGGCCTGTTTGGCCTGCTGCGGCTTGGGTTGTTGCGGCTTAGCCTGTTTGGCCTGCTGCGGCTTCGGTTGTTGCGGCTTAGCTTGTTGGGCGTGCTCCTGCTTCGGCTGTTGCGGCTTAGCCTGCTGGGCGCGCTCCTGCTTCGGTTGTTGCGGCTTAGCTTGTTGGGCGTCCTGTTTCGGCTGTTGCGGCTTAGCCTGCTGGGCGCGCTCCGGCTTCGGCTGTTGCGGCTTAGCCTGCTGGGCGCGCTCCGGCTTCGGCTGCTGCGGCTTAGCCTGTGGGGCGCGCTCCTGCTTCGGCTGTTGTTGTGCATGTTGTGCCGGCTGCTGGTGCGGCTGTGCTTGAGGGCGCTGCTGCTGTGCGGCTGGCCGCGCAGCCGGCTCGGGCTTGCTCTGCTGCTTTTCAGGCTGCTGTTTTTCCGGTTCGCGCTGCGCGTGCGCCGGGACAACCGCCGCGGAAAACAGAAACAAGGCTGCGGTACCGATAGTTCGAAGAAATTTCATAGTGATCGTCTCCCAAAAAGTCGCTATCGCGCGTGCACGCAAAAGACCAGTCCGCCTGGGACCCGCCCTTGGGCAACCGGATAGTGGCCCCTATTTCTTGATTTCGTGAACGACGTATTCGGTGGTGTGTTGGACAGGCGCTTCGCCACGATTCGCGACGGCAGCCGGTGGCCTCTCGGTCGGCTTATCGGTCGTCCCGTAGTCCGCGGCAGCCTCCGAGGCCGAGGAGATATCCCGCGCGCCAGTGTCTTTGAGGGTTTTCTTGGCCTTCTCACACCATTCCGGACTGTCGCAGTGAACGGATAGCAGAACGCCGCCACGGCGCATTCTGCCCGCGTATCTTTTGGCGACATACTCGGTGAAACCCAGGCCCGTCAGCAATCCCGCGATCCAACCCAGCCCGCCTCCGGCGCCGGCCCCAGCCAAAGCGGCCAGCCACGGTCCAGCCGCCACCAGGGGCCCTAAACCGGCGATGGTCACGATTTGATTGGAATCGAGCCAAGCCAGAACGGCGCCGATCGCCGCACCGACTGCCGATCCCACACCGGCCCCTGCCGGCGCCTTGGTTTGTTTCTCGTGCGCGAAATCCTTTGAGCCCTGGTTTTCAGAGGATAAGACCGAGATGTCCGCCGCCCGATACCCTGTTTTGTGTAAAACGTCTATGACATCTGAAACCGTTGCGCGATCCTCATAGATGCCAATGACCGATGTATTCTTCGCCATTTAGTGTTCCTCCTTTAGGAAGTGTCGTGTTTGTGAGTGTGCACGAGCCGGGCCAAGCACCGGAAAGCGATGCAATGCGGAGCATATGGCGCGGAACAGCACGCCATGCCCTCAAGAATGGTGCAGAATTTGCGTTTGCCAATGCACATTTCGCTGCGCCGGCAGGCACCCGCCGCAGCCTCGCCCCATGGACCCCTCGAATCCAAACGGCGGCAAACGTGCCACACCTCAGGGCGCCGGGAAACCGGATGGAGCTGGAGGAAAACATGAATTGGGACCAGATCGAAGGCAAGTGGAAGCAGTTCACCGGATCGGCCCGGGAGCGCTGGGGAAAACTCACCGATAATGACTGGGAAACAATCGCCGGCAAGAAGGATCAACTGATCGGCCGGATTCAGGAGCGGTATGGAGTAGCCAGGGCGGAGGCCGAAAAGCAGGCCGACGAATGGTCGCTCGCGCAGAAGCGATCCGGGGGCGAGAGCCACGCCGCCACCCGCCTTTAGGAATCATTCGACCATGGACATAATTGCTTCCAAGCCCCCGGCGGCGGCGCACCCTTGGCGTCACCGGCGCAAATGCGTCGAACGGCGTCTACCAGTCCCTATGCGGGTGGCTCTATCGGCGCTCGCGCTGGGGCTGCCCCTTTGCGCGGAAGTATGCAACCCAAAGGACCTTCAAGGCCCCTATGGGTTTCAGCTTTCCGGTGAAACCACCATTTCCGGCGAGTCGAAGCCGATTGCCAATATTGGGCGAATCGTCTTCGCCGAGGACGGCAAAAGCAGCGGGTACTCGACGGTGATGTTCGCCGGCTTCCTTTTGGGCAATCCTATTACGGGAATCTATGAAGCTCACTGGGACTGCACGATCTCCTGGAGCCTGCAGGACGACTCAGGCGCGTTCCAACATTTCAGCGGCGTCGCCACCAGCGACGGGAAGAGAGTCGATTTCAGCCAAACGGATCCGGGCGGCGCCCAACACGGCACTATGGCGAGAACTTCGGATGAATGTAAGGTCGCCGATTTACGGAACGAGTACGCGTTTACGCTGTCCGGCAGCACCACTCCGATGCTGCCGGGAGAAAGTTCGAACACCGTAGCCGCGAAGGGTCTGATACACGCGGACGAGAATGGCATCTTTAAGCTGGCACTAAGCGATAACCTCGCGGCCATGACGGACGTCACGATCGCAGTCGATGCCGGGTGCATCGTGGACATCGAACTCACGCTTCCGGCTGCGGGCTCCGCAACGGCCATACCAACGACGTTACGGGGCGTCCTGACCGATGCAGGGAAGGAGATCCTGGCCATCGAAACCGACCCGGGTGCGATGGTCTCGGCGACATTCACTGCGCGGTGAGTTTGGCCCGATTCTTGCACTGGAAGACGATGCGTCAGTCACGAAAGCGGCGAGGCGTGGCTGCGGGTGCCGTCGATGGCCGCGGCATCACGCGACGATTACCAGCCTGCACGGCTGTGGCGATGGACTCGATTCATGGAGACGCTTTAGATGACCGATAAGATGCTCTTTTCACTATCCATTTTCTTGACCGGGCTTGGCGCCGGCATTGCTCTGGTAGCTCTCGTTGCACCTCGCTCTCGCCTGGCAAAAGGCCGGCTAATCGGCTGCAAGTCTGAAGAAGACTTGCTGAAGGGTAAGGGCCTCGCATCGTCGCACTAGCCGCGAGGAGCGGAACTGGCGGAATTTGGCACTGGACATCGAGTGCGCCCGTGTACCGGCCCTAGCAGGCTGCGGAAAAATGTCAAGGACTGCTTGCTAACGCGCGCGGCTCAGAATCGCGCGCACGTGCTTGCAGGGCTTACCGAGCCGCGACAGGGCTTACTGAGCCGCGACCGTGAGGGAGCGGTCTGGCCGACGCCTTTGTCCGCAGCCTGCCAGGCTTGGCCGCTAAACCAACGGGCCGACGGAAGTCCCATTGAATAAGGAATGTAGATCGATGAAAATACCCCATGCGCGAATCGCGGATCTCTGGTGCGGATTGATGCACGCTGAGCCAATGTGGCCGTCGCACGGCCAGTACGAGTGCCGCACATGTGGCCGGCGGTATCCGGTCTGCTGGCAAGAACCTCCAGCGGCCACTGTGCGCGCGCTGGTACTGCCGGGCGAAAAGCTGGCCCCAGCCTATTTGTTAGCGGCAACTGAACCGGGTATCCCATCTTTGTAGTGAGTGGCTCAACACGCGAATTGGCGAGATATTTCAAGTCTGCCTGCCACTGACCGGCGAAAGAAGAGTGAACCGCCGGAATAACCTGCTGCGGGAACACGTGTCCGATCGTCCGCTGCCGCGCGCTCGACTTTCACTCGTTTGTTGCCGCGGAAGCCCTTGTGGGCCTTCGTCTTCCAGAGGGCGCCGGGTCCCCGCCATCCGCCGCAATTCCTGCATTCCCCAAAGCAATAACTGCATGAGTGGATAGCTTCGGGAGCGTTTACTTTGACTGACTCCCGGCTTTCGCGCCACGCCTCGTGTTGTTCAATGTGTGGCAAGCACTACCTGAGACCATACGGCAGCCGCGCTCCTGGCGCAGTAGTGTGTCGATGGACCTCGGAATGCTTCTTGCCCACCGTGCGACCAGCCCGCCGACGTCTTGCAGATACGGGTCCCCGACAGAGCGAACAGCCGATCGCACCAGATTTTAGAACAAAGGAGCAAAACAGATGAGTGTCTCGAAAGCAGTAACAGCAAGTATGTTTGGCCTCGCGCTAGTTGGCGCGGTATTGTCACCAGCCGCAAAGGCGGACGGGTGGAACCAGAAAACCGTGATGACCTTCAGCGGGCCCGTGGAGATTCCGGGGGTCCACCTCAAGGGGTGGGGGGTGTTGCCGGCCGGCACCTATGTGTTCAAACTCCTTGACTCGCAGTCCGATCGGCACATCGTCCAGATCTTCAACAAGGACGAAACGCAGGTCATTGCCACCATCCTGGCCATCCCGAACTATCGCCTCAAGGCGACCGGCAAGACTGTGGTTACTTTCAGTGAGCGGCCGGCGGGTCAGCCGGAGGCGCTCCGGGCATGGTTCTTTCCTGGTGAAAACTTTGGCCAGGAATTCGTTTATCCGAAAGCGAGAGCGGTGGAGCTAGCCAAAACCGTCAACCAAGTCGTGCTCTTCACCCCGGCCGAAGTCCCGGTGGAAGTCGACCAGCCCATCAAGACGGTTGACGAGCCAGTGGTCGCGCAACTGGAGCAGGCCCCCGTTATGGCGATCAAACCCACCGGAGAAGAGGTGGAACTCTCCGCGGCCGTCGCCCCGGTGCCAGCGGATGAACCGATAGCGCAGACCCTCCCAGCTACGGCGAGTACGATGCCTTTGATCGCGCTACTCGGATTGCTGGCCCTGGGCGGAGCCTTTGTCCTTCGGCTGGCGCAAAAACGCTTGCAGTAAGGGCGCTTTGCAGCGGCAAGGTGGGGCCGGCATGCGGACGGCCTGCGGGCGGCATGCGGGAAGATTTCCGCCCCACAACTGTCGGAAGGAGAGCGGCTATGCGGACAAGGCTGTCGCGGGCGGGAGAGCGTGATGTGGCGAAAGCGAGCGCACTCCCCGCCCTTTTCCTGTTTCTCCTGGCAGGCCACGCCAGCCCGCAAGCGGCGCCGGCGGGGCAAGATCCGGACGCCGGGTCTTTCCGATTCTCCGTGGACGTTGCCTTGGTGGTGTTGCCCGCTACGGTGACTGACCGGCAAGGCGGCTTTGTCTCGAATCTGAGTGAGCGGGATTTCGGGGTCTATGAGAACGGCGTACCGCAACACATCCGGTTATTCAGAAACGAAGATATTCCAGTCACCGTAGGACTGGTTGTGGACCAGAGCAGCAGCATGGGGCCGAAACTTGCGGAGGTGTCCGCCGCGGCCCGGAGCTTCGTGCGCTCCAGCAATCCGGACGACGAAATGTTCGTCGTGAACTTCAATGAGAGAGTATCGCTGGGCTTGCCCAGCGCGATTCGTTTCACCAACAACACCGTCGAACTCGGAAATGCGATCAACACCAAACCTGCCGGGGGCCAGACGGCCCTATACGACGCCATCGCCAAGGCCTTAGAGGCATTGCAGGCTGGCAGCCGGGATAAGAGAGTGCTGATCGTGGTCAGCGATGGCGGCGACAACGCCAGCGAGCGGAAGCTGGCCCAAGTCATGAAACTGGCCGAGCAATCGAGCGCCGTCATCTACACCATAGGTGTATTCGACGAAGACGATGAGGACCGCAATCCCGGTGTGCTCAAACGCCTGGCGCAGGCGACGGGCGGCGAGTCGTTTCTTCCCAGCCGGCTCGGCGAAGTAGTGCCCATCTGTGAGCGCATCGCGCGGGATATTCGCCATCAATACACGATCGGATATGTTCCGGCCACTGTGGCTCGTAACGGCGCATATCGCGCCATTCGGGTAGTGGCCCGGGTGAAGGGGCACGAGTTGTCCGTACGTACCCGCACCGGCTACATCGCCGGCGGCGAACCAAAGCCCGACGAGAAGGCCGCTAAATGAGGCTGGTGGTCGAGAAGAAATCGCTGAGGCGGATTCTGAAATGGATGCAGCGTAGCCTCTTTGCCTATGCCCTGCTACTGCTGGGCTATTGCGGATTCGCCTTGGTGGACGCCTGGAACTTTCAGCGGCTCGCGAGCCTCGATCTCGACCGCCAGCTTCGCGCGCCACGCGCGCAGAGCCAGAGCCGTCCCCTACCGAAGCCGTCCACCGCTCCGAAAGCCGGGTCCGCCGCCACGTGGCACGGCCTGGTCGGCCGCATCAAGATCCCACGTCTGCGGCTGTCTGTGGTCGTTATCGAAGGAGTAACCAAAACCGCTCTACGGAGTGCGGCCGGACATATTCCCGGCACGGCGCTGCCGGGTGAGGCCGGCAACGTCGGAGTGGCCGGGCACCGGGACACGTTCTTTCGCCCGCTGAGGGATTTGAGGATTAAGGACGAGATTCAGTTTTCGACGCTGCAAGGCGATTTCAAGTACGAAGTCGAGTCGCTAAGGGTAGTGGAGCCGGACAATGTTGGAGTACTCGCTCCGTCAGGCGAACACGCGCTGACGATGGTGACCTGTTACCCTTTCTATTTCGTGGGGCCGGCGCCCAAACGGTGGATCGTCAGGGCAAGACAAGTTTCGCCGCCAGCGGCGCCACCATCGATTGTGGAATGATCAAGATGGGCCGGCGAAGTCCGGCCGCAGATGAGGACCGTGAAACACACTTCGGTTGTTCGCGCCGCCCGCATTCTTATCATTGAGGACAACGCCTCGGACGTCTTCCTTCTCGACCGGGCGCTCAAAAAACAAGATCTTCAATTTGAGCTCGTTCACCTGCTGAACGGAGGCGAAGGACTGGCTTTCATCCGCCGGCAGGGAGCTTATGCGGATGCCGCCATTCCAAACCTGATCCTGGTGGACCTGAACCTGTCCAGGTATACCGGCGAAGACATCTTGCGCGAGATCCGAAGCGCCGGGCATCTCGCCGGCGTTCCCGTGTGTGTGTGGAGCTCTTCCCGATCCCGGCGGGACGCGGCGCTGCTCAAAGAACTCGGGGTCTCCCATTTCATCACCAAGCCTTCCGGCCTGGATCAGTTCATGGAGATCGGCAAGGTCATCGAGGCTCTGCTCGCGGATGGCAAAGGCGGCTAACGGCTGTTGAATGCCTGCCGTGCCGCCTTGCGGAGACAGGGGCTGCGTTACAATTCGTCAGTTGGCTGTGTGCCAGCCGCCAGGGCCACCCATCATCGGAGAAAAGCGGCGAGAGTGGCACTCCGCGTGCTCATTGGTCGCACTCCGGTTCCAATGATGACGCCCATTTCGGCGAGGAAAGGTGATTTTGCGTGTGGCAAAGAAGACCGGTAATCCCGCTTCCGCGGCAGTTATCGCGCGGCCTACCGCTGAGGAGCGCGCCGACGACAGTTCCCCCGCCATTGTTGGCATAGGCGCCTCCGCCGGCGGCCTGGAGGCATTTACGGAGCTGCTCAGCCATCTGCCGGACGATACCGGCATGGCATTCGTGCTGATTCAGCACCTCGATCCCAGTCACGAGAGCCACCTGACCGAGTTGCTTTCTAAAGCAAGCCGAATGCCCGTTTCTGAGCTGAAAGACGAGACGCGCGCCGAGCCCAACCATGTTTACGTGATGCCACCGCGCAGTAATCTGGGCATAGCCGATGGAGTCCTGCTTACTCCAGCCCGGCCAGCTAGTGGCCGTAACATGCCCATCGACGCTTTTCTCCGCTCTCTGGCGGCGGACCGCGGCGGCAGGGCGATCGGCGTCGTTCTTTCGGGAACCGCGTCGGATGGGACGCTGGGCCTGCAGGCAATCAAGGCCGCGGGCGGCGCCACCTTCGCCCAGGAAGTGCGGACCGCAAAGTTCGACAGCATGCCGCGTAGCGCCATCGCCGCCGGTGTGGTCGATTTTGTACTGCCGCCGGCCGGAATCGCGCGGCAACTGGTGGCCATTGCGCGGGATTCACGGGTCCCCAGCAACCTGCGGAAGGCGGCTGAACCGCCGGGATCCGCGGAACTGGCCAAAATCCTCCGGTTGGTCCGGAGCGCCACCGGAGTGGATTTTACCCACTACAAGCACAGCACCGTCTCGCGGCGCATCAAGCGGCGCATGGCCCTCCGCGGATTCGAAACGCTGGAAGACTACACCCGCGATCTCGAGCGGAATCGAGACGAAGCCAACGCGCTGTGTGAGAGCTGCTTTATTACCGTGACTGCATTCTTTCGGGAGCCTGCGGTCTTCGCCGAGCTAAAGACGAAGGTGTTCCCCGCTCTGGTCCGGAATCGGGCGGCCGGCGACCCCATCCGCATCTGGGTGCCTGGATGCGCCACGGGTGAGGAGGCTTATTCGATCGCCATCTGCCTGATGGAATTGCTGGACGACATGAAAGCCAGCGTTCCGTTCGAGATTTTCGCCACCGATATCAGCGAAACGGCGATCGAAAAAGCGCGCGCCGGCATATACACGGCTTTTGCATTGGCGCATGTTTCGCCGCGGCGATTGGCGCGGTTCTTCACCAGAACGGAACGCGGGTACCAGATCGCGAAGGTCGTCCGCGACCTTTGCGTTTTTGCGAGGCATAACGTGGCCCAGGACCCGCCTTTCTCGAAGCTGGACCTCATTAGTTGCTGCAACGTGCTGATTTACCTCGGAGCGCAATTACAACGCAAGGTGTTGGCGATCTTGCAGTACGCCCTGAAGCCCACGGGCTTCCTGGTACTCGGCCCATCGGAAGGCGTCGGCTCGCTTGCGGAATCGTTTCATCAACTGCACAAGACCCACAAGATCTATCGCATGCGGTCGGCCGCGCGTACGTCGGCGCTTCCTCTAAGCGAGGGCCGCCGCGCCGCGGGCCGGGTGGACCTGGGGCGGAAAATTGCCGATGGCCGCGCCGGGCCGGACGTGCTGAGAGAAGCCGACCGGTTGGTACTGGCCGAACATGGCCCCCCCGGCGCCATCGTAGACGACGATGGGGACATCGTTCAAGTCCGCGGCCGCACCGCTCCGTACCTGGAGCTTTCGCCGGGCGAACCGACCCAAAACCTCCTGAAACTGGCGCGCGAAGGCTTAATAGCGGGCCTGGGGAACGCGATCCGGATTGCCCGGCAAACGAACGCCGCGGCCGAAGCGGATGGCTTCCGGATCGAAAGCGGCGGCCGCCTGAGGGACGTCGCCATCAAGGTAATCCCGTTTAAGGGATCCGCCTCTTCCAAGGAACGCCATTTCCTGGTCTTGTTCGAGGACGCCGAGCCGCAAGGTGGCACGCGGGCCGTGCCCAAACCCGCAATAGAGGACAGCACGGAAGACGCCCGCCTGCGTCGCGAGCTCGCCGCAACCAAAGAGTACCTGCGATCCACCGTCGCGGAGAACGCCTCCACGCTGGAAGAGCTTAGAGCGGCGAACGAAGAGGCGCAGGCCGGCAACGAGGAACTGGAAACCGCGCAGGAAGAGCTGGAATCGGCCAACGAAGAACTAAACACGCTGAACGAAGAGCTCAAGATCAGTAACGTGGAATTCAGCAAAGTGAATCGGGATCTGGGCAATCTTCTGGAAAGCATCAGCATCCCCCTGGTCATGGTTGGCCGGGATCTGCGCATTCGCCGCTTTACGCGCGCCATTGAACCGATGTTGAATGTGATCCCCTCCGATGTCGGACGGTCCGTCACCGATCTGCAGCCGCAAATGGAACTGCCCGATCTGCGCCAGAAGCTGCTCGATGCGATGCAAGGCGGCGATCGGAAGCCGCGCGATGTCCGCGACTCGCACGGTCGCTGGTATTCGCTACGTATCCTGCCGTCCCTGGGACCGGATGGCAAAGTCGACGGCGCCGTGCTGATGTTGATCGATATCGATGCCGCCAAGCGCGGTCTGGACTTCGCCGAAGCGATTGTGGAAACCGTGCGGGAGCCGTTGGTGATCCTGAACCAGAACCTGCAGGTAGTGAAAGCCAACAAGACCTTCTACGCGACGTTCCAGGCCGCGCGGGAGGAGACGGAGGGGCGTCTCATCTACGGCCTGGGAAATGGACAATGGGACATCCCGAAACTGCGCGAGCTGCTGGAAAACATTCTCCCCGCGCACGCCACGTTCCGGGATTTCGAAGTGACCCACGACTTTGAACATGTCGGAAGAAAGGTGATGCTGCTCAACGCCAGCGAGATCTTCAATCCGAACGCGCAAGCGCGGGCCATCCTGCTGGCGATTGAGGACGTAACCGACCGCAAACAGGCCGAAGAAGCGCTCCGCACAACCAATGCCGAACTGCAGCATTTTGCCTATGCGCTCACGCACGACCTGCAGGAGCCTTTGCGGATGGTGGTGAATTTCACCGAACTCCTGGGGCGGGAGTATTCCGGAAAGTTGGGCGGTGAAGCCGACCAATTTATCGCGTATTCCGTGGAAGGGGCGCTCAGGATAGAAGCCTTGCTGAAGGCCCTGCTGGCCTATTGGGAGGTTACCGAGCGCGAACAGGACAGCTACGCCCCTATCGACTGCGGCGCCGTTCTGGCCAAGGTGCTGTTAAACCTTCAGGCGGCGATCGCCGAGAATGACGCCATTGTAACGTCGGGTCCTTTGCCAACTTTGGTTGCCGAAGAGGTCATGCTGACCCAGGTTTTCCAGAACCTCATTTCCAATTCGATGAAGTACAGAGGCCCGGAAGCGCCCAGAATCCATGTCTCGGCGGAAAGCACCGGAGAAGGGTGGCTGTTTGCCGTGCGCGACAATGGAATCGGTATCGATCCGCAAGACACCGCGCGCGTGTTCGGCATGTTCAAACGCTTGCATGGACGCGATATTCCCGGCACTGGCATTGGCTTGGCCCTTTGCAAGAAGATTATCGAACGCAAGGGCGGAAGGATTTGGGTGGAATCGCAACTCGGGCAGGGCGCTACCTTCCAGTTCACGATTCCCAACGGCCGCGCCGATTCCGTCCCCCCCCGCGCAAACTGATAATGGGCAACTCCGACCAAAACCGCACGGAAAACGAAATCACGCGCTTACGCAAGGCGCTGGACGCGGAAACTCGGGCGTGCATCGAGGTCCGCAGGCAGTTGGACCGGGCGAGCGCGGAATTTGAAGAGTTTGTCTCGATGGCGGCTCACAACCTGCGCGAGTCTCTCCGGGATATCGCCTCATACAGTCAACTGATGGCCGAAACCGGCAGCGCCGTATACTCCGAACGCATCCAGCAGGACGCGGCCAGGGCGCAGTCGCTGCTCGGCGACGTGGTTGACTATTGGGCTACGGGTGGCGGCGGGCGGCCGTCCTCCCCGGCAGACATGGAAGCGGTCTTTCGCCAGGCGCTCCTGTCGACGGACAAGCTCATAACAGAACGGAGCGCAATCGTTACGCACGACCCTTTGCCGGCGGTAATAGGAGACGTCGAAATCCTGGCCAAGGTTCTGCACCAACTGCTGAGAAATGCCATCGAATACGGTGGCACGCCCGCGCCGCGGGTTCACATTTCATCCCGGCGGGCGGACCTCGAATGCGTGTTCTCAGTGCAAGATAATGGGCCCGGTATAGACCCCGCTTTCCAAAGCCGCCTGTTTGCGCCGTTTAAGCGCCTGCATGGGAAAGAATACCCTGGGAATGGACTCGGACTCGCATTCTGCAAGAAGGCCATCGAGTGGCAGGGCGGCCGCATCTGGATGCATTCGACACCAGGGACGGGATCGATATTCTATTTCACTGCAATTCCTGCCTGACAAGCGGCAGGAATTGCACCAAGTGGAGGGCAGCGCTTCAGCCGGCGCGAGGCTTTAGCCTCGCTTGTAAGCAGTCCTGCGTTGGTCTCAAATTTGCTCGAAAAAGCTCGCCGGATAACAGTAGTTACAGGCCTGTTAGTCCTTAACAAAATACCAAAAAGGAGATATCATGTCACAAACGAGAGACGCCAAAGGACGGTGGATGCAGAGTGTCCTGGCGGCAGACACGCTGACGGGCGATAGGGTGGTGAACCGTCAAAAAGAGGATCTTGGAGTAATCGAGCATCTGATGATCGACGTGGAGAAGGGCCGTGTGGCCTACGCGGTTCTTTCGTTCGGGGGATTCCTGGGCCTGGGCGACAAATTGTTTGCCATCCCCTGGAGCGCCCTCACGGTGGACACCGATGAAAGACAGTTTGTCCTGGACGTCGACAAGAAGTTGCTCGATCACGCTCCCGGTTTCGATAAAGCTCACTGGCCGAACATGGCTGACCGCGCCTGGGGCGCCGAAGTCGCCACGTATTACGGCGCGAAGCCCTATTGGAACTAGAAGTGCAGCTGCATTCGGGGGACGGGTGCGGACACCCCGCCCCCTTCAAGGAGAAACAGATGAATTCGAGCACGAAGGATAAGATTCAAGGTAAGTTTCACGAGGTGAAGGGAAAAGTCAGGCAGAAGGCCGGTCAGGCCGCCGGCAATCCCGACGTGGAGTCGAAAGGCCAATCCGAGAACATCGCCGGCAAAGTCCAAAAGAAAATCGGACAGATTGAAAAGGTCTTTGAGAAGTAAGCCGGACGAGGCGCGGCGCGACCGCCGGGCATCGGAAAGAACAAAGGATACAAAATGCTGATACTGATTATTATTTTGTTGTTGGTTTTCGGCGGCGGTGGCTACTACGGCTACGGCCGTTGGGGTTACGGAGGCGGTGCTGGCATAGGCGTGGGCGGCGTGTTGTTGATTCTGCTGGTAGCCTACATGTTGGGAATTTTCCACTAAGTTGGCACAGGGAAGAGCTTGGCGGTGCGCGTGCTCTTAGGGTGAGTGCAGTAAGATAAGGAGAGTGTGTGATGGTTTATAAGCGATTGATCGGTTTGGTTTTTGCAGGCGGGTTGACTTTCAGTGCCGCGATGGCCGAAGTCGTGGTTCGCATAGCGCCGCCCGTGGCTGTGGTCGAAACACGGGGTGTGGCGCCCGGCCCTGGCTATGTGTGGATTGACGGGTACCACCGCTGGGATGGCAATGCCTACGCCTGGAACGCCGGAAGGTGGGAAATGCCGCCACGGCCGCATGCCCGCTGGGTTGCGCATCGCTGGGTTCACCGCGGGGGTGGTTACGTTTTGGTTGAAGGGCGCTGGCGATAAGGCTCGTGGCAATAGCGGCGCTCCCTGACGGTCGCGGCTCTGTAAGGCACTTATACTGAGCCGCGCACGTCAGTGAGCGGTGCGGCTTCTCCCACGGGCTGTTAAACGACATGGACGCGAAATCGAAGGCATATCTGGTAGGCGGCGCCCGTTATGGGCGTTCCAGTGAGCGTGCCTTATGCCGTCACGAACATGATGACGGTGGCAATCAGCATGACACCGGCACATATCCACCCCAGCCAGCGAAGCAGAGTCCCGTTGCGGCGTTCGCCCATTACATCGGCCCTGCTGGTGAGCAGCACCACCAGGATAAGTAGCGGCGGCGCCAGTACTCCATTGAGCACGGCAGACCAGAATAGCATCCTGACGGCGTTCAGACCGGCGTAATCCAAGCCCAGGCCGAGCGCCATCGCAATGGCGATGACAGAATAAAAGCCGTGCGCCAGCGGAGGGTGTACTTCCAGCGAGCCAACCCAATCGGCCGCTTCGGCGATGGCGTAAGCGCAAGATCCGGCCAATACCGGGACTCCCAGCATGCCTGCGCCGATCAAACCCAGGCTGAAAAGCCAGTATGCGCCGGCGCCCGCCAAAGGTCGCAACGCCTCGGCGGCCTCCCGCGCGGTGGAGATCGTAGTCTTGCCGTGCGCGTGCAACGTGGCGGCCGACGTCAGAATGATGAAGTACATCACCAGGTTCGAAAAGAACATGCCCGTAAGGACATCGTTCCGCGAACGCCGCAACTCCCGATTGGTCGCGCCTTCGCGTTGTTCCACCGTGTTCTTGCCCGCGGAGATATCCTCCTCTACCTCCTCCGCGGCCTGCCAGAAGAAGAGGTAAGGCGAGATGGTGGTTCCCAGGATGCCGACCAGCGTCGCCCAATACGCGCCGGTCCAGTGCACGCTAGGAATCAAGGTCGCACGCACCACGGCCGGCCAGTCCGGATGCGCTAGAAAAGCGGCGGCGATGTAGGCGAACAAGGCCAGGGTGAGCCATTTGAAGATCCGGGCGATGAGGCGATAACTCGTCCAGAACAGCAAGCATACAATTACGAGCGCGTACGCGGGGGTCCAATAGAGGGGGCTGGCGCCAGTGAGAAGCGCGGTGACCGCACCCATGCCGCCGAGATCCGCGGCGATGTTCACCACATTGGCGACCACCAGCAGCGCGCAGGCGCTCCACAGGATCCATCGTGGATAGCGCCTTCGAATCACGCCCGCCAGTCCGAGTCCGGTGACCATCCCCAGGCGGGCACACATGATTTGTACGGCCGCCATCAGCGGGAAAGAGAAAATTGCGGTCCATAGGGGGGCGTAGCCGAACGAGGCGCCGGTGACCGTATAGGTCGAGATGCCGGACGGGTCGTCGTCCGCGGCGCCGGTAATCAATCCCGGGCCAAGATTGGAGAAGAATCTGCGGAAGCGGCCCTGCAGGACAAACACGCGCCGGGCCGCCTTGGCGCTCGGCGCGTTCTGGCTCAATGCCGGCGCCGCAGTGCTTCTACGGCGCGGAACCAATCTTCTTCGGGGGATCCTTCCGGACAGCCCCTTTCTTGCCAAAGTCGATGAGCGAAGGCGGCGACGTCCTGCTCCTTGGGTGCGTCGGCGATTACGCCTGGGCCATGCTCGTGCCTGTTTCCCGGGTGCTCGTTTTGTGCGTTCAGGTAGGCCCGATTGGAGTGCTCCAGCGCCTGTCTGGAACTCTCATGTCCGGTCGGGTGATCTTCTTTTCCGTGGTGCTCGGCACCGGTGCGGTGGGCGTGTGCGGCGCTACCCTGCCGCTCAACGGCGATTCGATCCGATTCGCGCATAGTCGTTGCCAGTGCACGTATCGTACCGTCTGCCGCACCGGGCAGGCAAAAGGCGTGCGAGGCTTCACAGTTTGGCCAGATCGGCAAATCCCGCATGGAGTGTGCAGGCTTTGCACCTCGCGCCGCTGAGTTTCCGCTAACCCACGCGGGCTAAGCGATGGACCATCCCGTGCTAGAAACGCTGGTATGGGCGAAGGGAATGGCAGGACGATGGTATCTGGGACGTTCCAAGAGATTCTAGAACGGAAACAAGCGGAGCTCGTTTCGGTATTGCGGACGCGGGATGGCATCGCCATCGAAAAGAGCGCGGATCCAATGGATGAGATTCAGTACGCGTCGGAACGGGATCTGGCGATTCGAAACGTGGACCGTGAGTCCAGCCTGCTGCGTCAGGTAAAAGCCGCATTGCGGCGGATTCACGACGGCAGCTTTGGAACCTGCCTTGAGTGCGAATGGGCGATCAGCCCCAAACGCCTGGCGGCCGTGCCATGGGCGTCACGGTGCATCGAGTGCCAGGAAGCGGCCGACCGGGATGGGCGGGAGCGAGGGGATGAGAGCGAGACTCTTGTCAATGCAGCGTAATCCGGTTGGGAACACAGCCGCCAGCACGCGCACGATCGCGTTTCTCGGCGACTACCTGCCGCGCAAGTGCGGCATTGCCACGTTTACATCCGACCTGCTTGGGGCGGTGGCGGAGCGGCATCCGCAAAGCCAGTGCTTCGCGGTGCCGGTCAACGACTTGGATGGGTGCTATCAATATCCGCCCGTGGTTCGGTGCGAAATCGATGAGCAGGATGCGGAGTCGTACCGGCGCGCCGCCGATTTTCTGAACTCCAGCAATGTGGACGTTGTCTCGGTACAGCACGAGTTCGGAATTTTTGGCGGGCCTGCCGGCAGCCACTTATTGGCCCTGCTGCGCGAGTTGAAGGCGCCGGTCGTCACCACGCTGCACACCGTTCTGCTCCAGCCGAACGCCGACCAATATCGCGTAATGCGGGAATTGATCGCCCTCTCAGCCCGATTGGTGGTCATGGCGGAGCGGGGGCGAACCATTCTGCAGGAGGTTTACCAGGCCCTACCGGCCAAGATCGATCTAATCCCGCATGGCATTCCCGACGTGCCATTCGTCGCCTCGGATTGTTACAAAGACCGGTTTGGCGTGGGCGGGAAAAAAGTATTGCTGACATTCGGGCTGCTGTCGCCCAACAAGGGCATTGAGCATGTGCTGCATGCTCTTCCGGATATCGTGGCGGAGTTTCCCGACGTCGTCTACATCGTGCTGGGCGCCACGCACCCCCACGAGTTGCGCACGCGCGGCGAAGCTTACCGGCTTGGGCTCGAGGCCATTACCAGGGAATATAAACTTGAGAATAACGTCATCTTTTACAACCGTTTCGTCGAGCTAAGGGAACTGACTGAGTTCATTGGAGCGGCCGATATATACGTTACTCCTTATCTGGACGAGGCCCAAAGTACCTCGGGAACGTTAGCCTATGCGTTTGGCGCGGGCAAAGCCGTGATCTCGACGCCGTATTGGCATGCCGCCGAATTATTGAAGGACCGGCGTGGTGTGCTGGTGCCATTCGCCGATCCGATGGCGATTGCGCGCGAGGCGAGTGGACTCTTGCGCGATCGAGCCCGGCGCAACGCCATGAGCGCAAACGCCTATAAGTTGGGCCGCGCGATGGTGTGGAGCAACACGGCTGGGCTGTACATGCGCTCCTTTGAACTGGCGCGGCGGAAGGTGGCGGCGGCGCCCCGCGAATCGGTTCCAGTGAACGGGTTCGGCTATTCGCCGCATGTATCGCCGGAGTTGAATCTGGATCGTCTTTACCGCATGACCGACTCCACGGGCATTTTCCAGAACGGCAGTTTCACTACGCCGAATTCCTGCGAAGGCTACCGCACCGACGACAATGCCCGCGCGCTCATCCTGGCGGTGTTGCTCGGCCAATTGGAAGAAGCTCCGCAGCGTGCGCGGGCGCTGGCCACGACTTACGCCGCCTTCTTGAGTGACGCTTTCGATCCGAAGACGGCACGATTCCACAACTTCCTCAGTATTGACCGCAGTTGGCTCGACGAACGGGGATCCGAAGATTCTCATGGCCGGGCCATCTGGGCGTTAGGCACGGCGCTGGGGCGCTCGCCGCGCTGGAGCGCGCGGACCATGGCCAAAGAACTCTTCGCGCAGGCGCTGCCGGCCGTGACCGAGTTCACCACGCCGCGCGCTTGGGCATTCAGCCTGATTGGCATTCACGAGTATCTGGGACGGCGGAACGGCGAAAGGCTCACCCGGCTGGCGTATGAGCTCCGTGAAGATCTGACCGGACGTTTGATGACGATCTTCGACCAAGTCGCCGCGCCTGGCTGGACTTGGTTTGAACAGGGGCTGGCTTATGACAACGCCAAACTGGCTCACGCCCTGATTGTCAGCGGACGGGCCACGGGGCACACGCGCGTGTACGAACGAGGCATACAGGCATTGCGCTGGCTTGTGGGCGTACAGACCTCACAGCGTGGCCAACCGCGGCCCATCGGCGGCAACGGATTCCAAAAAAGCAGCGGCGCACGCGCGCACTTCGAGCCCATCGAGGCGCACACCACGGTTTCAGCTTGCCTGGAGGCATACCGCGCTACAGCCGACCCGTGGTGGCACGCACAGGCGCAGCGCGCCTTCGCATGGTTCCTCGGCCGGAACGATCCCGGTTTGGAACGCTACGGCCGCCAGACTGGCGCAAGCCGCGATGGGTCGCACCCCGAGCGGCGCGCCGAAAACCAGGGAGCGGAATCCACGCTGGCCTTTCTCATGTCCCTCGCTGAAATGCGGCTGGCGGAGAATACCGTAAATCGCGTTCCACGAGCCGGGCTGGCAGCCTCGATGACGCAATGAGACAAATCGAGATCGGCTCGGTCCCGTCGCTCCGCACCCCGGCCGCGCCCATGGTATGGCCCGGCCGGTTCGGCTCATGAGGGGCCGGCGCGCCCCATTAATCTTCCAGGTATTCGAGAGGCACATCGTCCTCCGGAACTTGTCTCGTGTGAACTTCGGCCACGTCGGGGTCGGGTGCATCTTCCACGCCGCCGATCGCTTCGGCTTCGAAGGATTGCCCCTCCTCGAGTAGTTCTTGGACACTCTCCGATCCTGCCTCTGCGACGTCTGACAGTCCTTGAGTGTCCCCGGACTGGCCGGCTGACTCTGTGCCCATAGCTTGTTTCTTCATGCCCTTCTTGATGCACGTGACTTGCCAACGGTTACGCGATCCCAAGGCGCTTGAACAGCGGGACCTTGGCAAAGTCCGCGATGAATGCGAAGACCGCTGCCGCCGCGAGCGCTCCTCCGACGGCCAACGCAGGCAGAGGCGTCATGGCGATTCCGCATATCGCCAGCGTTGAGGCAATCGACACATCGGCTACGGAAGACCCGATCAGCCACCGGCTGGGACGGGCCGACCCCAGCCGCTGGCGTTCTCGATTGGTGTAAGTGGTTGCCTGATTGCCGAACACGATAGCCACAAAGGCCACCGTTCTCAGCGCGTCGACTCCTAAACCCAGGCGGAATTTGCCGAAGGCCAGGACGGCAGTGCAGAATACCAGCTCGCAGGTTCCCATAAAGACACCGGCGATCGTCAATCGGCCGATGCGCCAGGCATTGGGCATCGGCGACGGCCGCACGTTGTCTGTCGCCAAAGACATGCCCAGCAGGTCGCCGGCGAGCATTATAATGACCATCAACATCGGAGTCAGGATCGCGTGCCCGGTCATCACCAGACCGGCGGCCAGGAAGAGCACCTGCACGGTCTTCTTGGTAACCGAGTTGAGCGCGTAAGTCAGGATGCGCTGGAACGTCACGCGGCCTTCCTTTACCGAGGCGACGATGCCGCCCAGTCCCGGCTTGGTCAACACTATGCCGGCCGCCGACTTGGCCACATCGGTCGCCGTTGAAACCGCGATTCCCATCTGCGCCTGGCGCAGCGCCGGCGCGTCGTTGGCGCCGTCGCCGCACATGCCGACGGTGTGGCCGCTCTTCTGGAACGCCTTGACCAGGTCATACTTTCCCTCGGGGAGGACGCCGGCGAAGACCGCGAAATCTTCAGGATGCACCGCGGCGGGGATCGGTCCGGGCGGACAGACTTTTCCGTCCAGGCCTACCGCGCGAGCCACGATCGCTGCCGTCGCAGCGGCATCGCCCGTTATCATTACGGTGCGCACGCCCAACGTGTGCAGCTCCGTTATGAGCGCCGCCGAATCCGTGCGAGGCGGATCGCTGAGAGCGATGATCCCCGCCAGCTTCACATCTTCAGGAGGGCCCACCGCGACGGCCAGCACGCGGAAGCCCTGTGCCTCAAGCTCGCCCGCCGTCTTGGATGCATCGGGAGCCGCACCTGGAGACGATGTAAGGCCGGCAACCGCGGCAAAGGCCCCTTTGACCACGCGTACCGTGGCGCCGTTTGTTTCGGTGGCAGCCGCTTCCGACATCTTCGTGCCAGGATCGAACGGAACGAACTTGACCGGTTTCGGCAGATCGGAGGCCGCTTTTTGAGCGGCGGCAGTCCGGATGGCCCCATCTACCGGATCTTGCCCGCCGTCGGAACTCGCCAGGGCAGCCAGTCCCAGCACGTGCGGCTCGTCGAAGCCGGACATGGCATGCACGGCGGTTACCGTCAGCGCGTTTTGCGTCAGCGTGCCGGTCTTATCCGCGCATAGCACGTCGATGCTGGCCGCCTCATCCACGGCGGAGAGCCGTGTCGGAAGGACGCCCAGTTTTGCCAGAGCCCGCGCGCCCAGAGCCGCCGCCAAAGTAAAAGTGGCCGGCAGAGCCACTGGAATCGAAGCCAGAACCGCCGTGAGCACCAGGGGAACGATCTCCCCAAGCGGCATCTTGAGGACGTGAGCATAGCCGACCAACATCACGATGAGGACGCCATTGAACATGGCGAGATTGCGCACCACATGCAGGACGGCCTTCTGCTGGGTGCTTTCGACGTGCGCGGTGCGAACCAGTTCCGCGGTGCGTCCGAACTTCGTGCGCGCTCCCGTCGCGGTGACCTCCGCCACCGCTTCGCCGCGCCGCACCAGCGCTCCCGCATACGTCTCGAACCCGGCGCCAGCTTCGATCGGAACGGATTCGCCGGTGAGCATCGACTGGTCGAGCAGCACGGATCCTTCAGTCAGGCGCACGTCGGCGGCAACCACCGCGCCGAGCGATAGCTTCACGATATCGCCAGGCACGAGCCCGACGGCCGGTACGGTCGCCCAGGCATTATCGCGACGGACGGACGCATTCAGCGCCAGCCGCGACTTCAGCGCGGCCAGAGTCGCCTGCGCGCGCCCTTCCTGGAAAAAACCGAGAGCCGCGTTGAAGGCCAGCAGAACCGCGACGATGCCAGCCTCGACATACTTGCCGAGCGAAACCTCGAGCACGATCGCCGCTTCGAGCATCCATGGAACCGGCGCCCAGAACTTGGCCAGCGCCCTGCCCAACGGATGCAGAGACGTATCGGGCACCGCGTTCGGGCCGAACTTCTCGAGCCGGCGGCGGACTTCATCGCTGGTGAGGCCTGGCGGAGTCATTGAACGGACCTACTTCTCTAACAGCTTACGGATAGATTTCAATTCTTCCTTGCGTTTCGCGGTGGTCTTGGGATATGCCATCTTCAGTTCCTTGAGCGCATCGAGAACGATTTGGGAAACAATCAACCGGGCATTCTCCTTATCGTCGGCGGGGACGACGTACCAGGGCGCATGATGGGTGGCGGTCGCATCCAGGCAAGCCTCATAGGCCGCCATGTAATCCTTCCAATATTTCCTCTCGTGAATGTCCGCGAGGCTGAATTTCCAGTTCTTTTCCGGCTCGTCGATGCGCTCCAGGAATCGCTTTCGTTGTTCGTCCCGCGAGAGGTGGAGGAACACTTTGACGGTCCGCGTGCCGTTCCGATACAGGTGGCTCTCCAGGTCCACGATGGACCGATACCGCTCCCGCCAGATGGTTTTCTCGTCGCGCAACTCTTCGGAGAGCCCCTGGCTGCGGAGCATTTCGGGATGCACCCTAACGACCAGCACCTCCTCGTAATAGGATCGATTGAATATTCCGATCTGTCCGCGTTCGGGTAGCCGCTGGGTGGTGCGCCAGAGAAAATCGTGTTCCAATTCCGCGGCGCTCGGCTGCTTGAAACTGGAAACCTGGCAGCCTTGCGGATTGACTCCGGACATGACGTGGCGGATGGCGCCGTCCTTGCCGGCGGCGTCCATGCCCTGGAAAATCAGCAGCAAAGCATAGCGGTTGGAAGCGTAGTGCAGGCGTTGCAGCGAGTTCAACTCCGCAACGTGGGCTTCCAGCAGCGTTTGATACTCCTTCTTCGACCGGCAAAAGGGCTTTACGATCGTCGGCCACTCTTTGAGTTTGACCTTCTTCGCGGGCCGCACCCGGAAATCTACTGAATCTATTCTCATTTTGATCCCTTCGTTGTTAGTGCTTCGAAGCCGGAGACGACGTCGAACAGTTCCTCATCGATGCCGCTTTGGCGCAAACGATGGAACGTCCGGTTGAGATCCTCCAGCAATTCGTCGATGTTTTTTTCGGCGCGCTGCATGGCCGCCAGGCGGCTGGCGTTCTCGCTCGAGAGAGATTCGGCGCACGCCCGAAACAGCGAGATAAACAGATACTCGCGGAGCAGCGCGCGCAGAGTCGTGCTGCCAGCGCACATGATTTCGGGCAGGTTCCCGGCCGGCCAGCGGACCTTGGCCAGGCCTTGCTCCCATTGCGCGTCGAGCGGCAACAAACGCTGGCTGACTGGCTCGTAGAGCGCCCCGGATTGCGGGCGGTTATGAAACACGTAAAGACGCGCATACTCGCGTTTCGCCCGATGCGCTTCGCTTTCGATTTGAATCCGACCGACTAGCGGCGCGATGGCCTTGACGGAATTCGGCACAGCGAAGATTCCGATCGGCGCAAGGCCGGCCTCCTCCAGCCGCTCATGCACACGCTCACCGACGGCCCAGACTTTGGGTTTGCCGGGAAGAGCCGCGAGTGTTTTGATCGCATAATCCGCCACCACTTCATTGAACTGGCCCACCAGTCCCTGGTCGGAACCGAATACGACAGCGCCAATCGCACCCGCATCGGTTTGTCCTTTCCGTTCCGGAACCAAAGGCTCCGGCCCACTTGCCCGGAAGCATGCGCCCAACCCGAGTTCCACGGCGCGATAGTAATCGGCCAACGCGCTCACCGATTTTTCATATTGTCCGATGCTCGACGCGGCCACCGCCTTCATCGTACGGACGACGGATTCGAGATCTCCGGCGCTGCCGATCTTTCGACGCAGACTGGCCGTGGTGTCGCTCATGATTTCTTCTCGGGTGCAGGCTTGGGCTGGAAGCCGGCAAGCGATTTGCGCGCGATTTCGACAATCGCTTTGCGATCCTCGCCGCTCAGTTTGGCGGCGGTATCCAGCCGCTCACGAACCTCCGCGGGGATATCCGCCGCGGCCTCGCATAGCGCGTGTTCGGCGTCCGTCATTCGATCCAGCGGCACAAGGTCGAAGAGCCCCGCGGTCAACGCCAGCAACACGGCGATTTGCGCGGGCACGGAGACCGGGGAGAATTCCGGCTGTTTGAGGCACGCGCGGATGCGCCGCCCATGTTCGATGGTTTTGCGCGTGTCCGCATCCAGGCGGGCTCCGAAGCGGGAAAAGGTCTCGAGTTCCTCAAACTGCGCGTAGGCGAGCTTAAGGTCGCCCGCCACCGCGCGGTAGGCGGCCAGTTGCGCTTGCCCGCCCACGCGCGAAACGGATTTTCCCACATCCACCGCGGGCAGTACGCCCAATTCGAAGAGCGACGGTGAGAGGTAGATCTGCCCATCCGTGATGGAAATCAAATTGGTCGGAATATAGGCGGAAATATCCTGCGCTTCGGTTTCGATGATGGGCAGCGCGGTGAGCGATCCGCCGCCCAGTTCCTTGCGCAAGTGCGTGGCGCGTTCCAGCAGCCGCGAGTGAATATAAAAGATGTCGCCGGGAAAGGCTTCCCGGCCAGGCGGGCGGCGCAGCAGCAGCGAGAGTTCGCGGTAGGAGCGCGCGTGCTGCACGAGGTCGTCGTAAACGATCAGCACATCCCGGCCCGCTTCCATGAAAAACTCCGCGATGCTGGTGGCGGCGTAAGGCGCGATGTAAGCGAGGCCGGGCGGGTCGTTGCCCTCGCTCACCACCACGACGGTGTAATCCATGGCGCCCTTTTCCCGCAGGTTCGCCACGGTCTTCGCGACCGCGGACGCGCGCTGGCCGATAGCGCAATAAACGCACAGCACGTTCCGGCCGCGCTGGTTGAAGATGGTGTCGGTCGCAATAGCGGTCTTGCCCGTCTGCCGGTCGCCGAGAATCAACTCGCGCTGGCCGCGCCCAACGGGGATGAGCGCGTCGATGACCATGAGGCCGGTCTGGAGAGGCACCGTAACGGCCGCGCGGTCCATGATGGCTGGGGCCGGGCGTTCCACGGGCAGCCGCTTGCTTGACGAGACCGGACCTTTGCCATCGAGCGGCCGGCCGAGCGGGTCGATGACGCGTCCCAGTAATCCATCGCCCACGCCCACGTCCATGACCCGGCCGGTACGCTGCACTTCGTCGCCTGCGTACAGATGCGAGTATTCGCCCAGCAGCACGACGCCAATTTCGTCCGGGTCCACGTTGAACGCAATGCCCAGCACGCCGCCGGGAAAAATTACCAACTCATCGAAGCCCACGCCGGGAAGACCCGACACCTTCGCGATGCCGGTAGCCACACTGGTGATGGCGCCCACTTCCCGTGGCGTCAGTGCCGGCGTGAATGCCTCGCGCACCCGGCCGATTCCAGCAAACGCGCGGTCGAAATCGCTCCGCAGGCTCTCAGATTCCATTGTTCATTGGCCCTTTGCTACGAGGTTGAGTTCTTCCGGTTTAGGCTCAATCTTGGCTTCGGGTTCAGGCTCGGCTTTGGCCGCGGGCTTATCCTTCTCTTTCATAAGTTCGCCGACGCTTTTTTCCATGGATGCCAGATAATCCGCAATGCTCCAAGCCACCTTTTGTCCGTTCGTAGTGAGTTCAATGCCGCCGACCAGGTCTGGCGCGGTCTCGAACCGGACGCGGACTTCAGCCGAAAAGGTTTCGTTGAGCGCGTTTTGGATGGCGGCGCGTTGCTCCGCCGGCAGGTCGAACGCGCTGCGCACCACCGCGGGACCGGAGGCTGTCTTCAGGGCCTCGCCGAGGCCTGCTTTTCCCTTGCCGTCCATCTCCCGCAAACGCCGCGTGAATACCTCGCCCAGGCGTTCTTCCAGGCTCACCGTGGCGAGGTCGGCCAGCGCCTTGCGCGCGATGGCAAATACTTCCTGCTGCGTCCGGCGGCGGATTGCCAGATGTAAGTCCTGTTCTTCGTTTTGCAATGTTTCCTGCCGTTTTGCACTTAAATCCGCGGCGGCTTTCCGCGCTTCGTCGAGGAGCCGCTGGCGTTCAGCCTGCGCGTCGCCGGCCGCTTTGCTCAATAGCGTGGCGCGCTCGCGATCGAAATCCTCGTTCTTGTGCTGGAATTCGTCGTGCTCCTTTTGAGCTTCGGTTTTCTTCGCGTCGGCGTTCGCGAGTTCCGCGGCGATGCGCTTCTCCCGCTCGTCGATGGCGTGCAGCACGGGCTTGTACAGGAACCGCTTCATCAACCAAACCAGGATGAGAAAGTTGAGCGCCTGCGCAACGATAGTGAACCAATCGGCTAACATGACGTTACTTCTTCGCGGCTTGCGCGATGACGTGGTTCCAGAACGGGTTGGCGAAGATCAGAATCATGGAAACCACGAAACAGTAGATAGCCGTGGACTCGATCATCGCCAGGCCCACGAACAACGTCCGCGTGATGGTAGCGGAGGCATCCGGCTGCTGGGCCAGCGAACTCAACGCCGTGGCCACCGACCTCCCTTCCGCCAGCGCGGGTCCCATAGTTCCGAAACCGGTGGTAATGCCGGCGATGACAATCGATGCCACGGCAATAATGGTTATGCTATCCATAGAATCTCCTTTTGCATTGGTAGTTCATACTTCATTTCTCGACGGGTTCCGCCTTGGGTTTGCGGACCCGCGTTCCGGCTGCGATGTAGACTGTCGCCAGGATGCTGAAGATATAGGCTTGCACCATGCCGGTGAGTTGCCCGAGCAGCGTCATGACGATCGGGAAGATGAAGGGCGTAATCGTCAGCAGGATGCCGACAATCATCGCCCCGCTCATCATATTGCCGAACAAACGGATGGCCAATGCCAGCGTGCGCGAAAGTTCGCTGATGATGTTGAATGGCAGCATGAAGAAGGTCGGCTTCATATAGGACTTGAGGTAGTTGCCCACCCCCTGCTCACCGATACCAAAGAACGGCACTGCCACAAACACGCACAACGCGAGCGCCGCCGTGGTCGACAGTGAAGCGGTCGGCGTCTGGTAGCCTGGAATGACGTTACAGAGGCTGGCTGTGGCGATAAACAGAAAAAGCGTTCCTAGAAAGCCGAGATATTTCCGCGGTTCGCTCAGACCGGCGTCTTCAATCTGCTTCCCGATACCGGTGACGATAATCTCCAGAAGGTTCTGCCAGCGGGAACGTTCGAGGCCGGTGGAAAGGTTGCGCGCGATCAGTCCGGAACCGCCGGCCAGCACCAGCATCAGTGCCCACGTGAATACAATGGTGGCATTAAGTTTGAAAAACCCGTGCTGCCAGAAGACCACCTGGTCGGGACTAAGGTGCATGGCTGGCCGCCTGTTCCAGATGGGTTGGCTTTCCGGCCGCGCGAGCGAGGCGGGTCGCGAAAAGGCGTGCCATGATGAATCCCAGCAGGCTCGCCAGCAGCCTTTCCCAATCGCCGCGCGCGATAAGATAGAAACCCGCCAGGGCCATGCCGGTTCTCAGCAACACGCTGCCCAGAAACAACAGCGCCGGCTGTTTGGACGAAATACCCCTGCGAACCGTCCACCAAAGTCCGCCGAAGAATGTCGCGCCGAGCAGGACGCCACCCGCCAGAGCGAGCGCCATACCAAGAACTTCAGTCATCCTTATTCTCCTGTTCGTCTCGCATCTCCTTGTCCTCCTTGCTCACCCAATGCCAGGCGTTCAAACAGCCGATGACCAGGCCAACGACCAGAAACGTTAGCGTCCATGAAATCCGCCCTGGACCACGCTTGTCCAGCCAGATACCGAACGCCGTTCCGAGCAGCGTCGGAACCACTACCGACCAGCCCACCAGCCCCATCATGCCCAAGCCAAACCAGACGCCCTGCTTGGAGTTGCGCCGCGCCTTGAGCTTGCGCGCCGCCTTCGCGGCGATCTGCCGGCTGAATGATTTGTCATTCATGGTGAAACTCCGCCAGGCGGCTGATGAAATCGCTCTCCATTTTCGCCATTACCGAGCGGACGCTCTGTTCCCGTTCGTCCAGGGTCAGAAACTCCTTCTCCACCAACGCGTGCAGTTGGCCGAGGTCCGTTCCGCCGATTGCCCGGCGCACGGAGACCAGCACGTCCAAGCCGGTCTTCACCAGCACGCCTGCATCGACCGCCGCATAGACCTCGCCTTGCCCCTCGTTTTCATAAGTCAGAATCCCGGGCGCGAGCGCCGCCACGCAGTCCAGCCGGTGTGGCAGGAGTCCGAACGATCCCTCGCGGGTCTCCGCAACGATGCGCGAGACGCCGGCTTCCTCGGCGAAGATTCCGAAAGGCAGGAGAATCTTAAGACGCATGCGTGCCGGCTGCGGCATGTTCGGCCTCCGGTTTCGGCGCGGGCTTCTTCGCTTCGCCAATCGCCCCGATCATATAGAGCGCGCTCTCGGGATAGTCTTTGAATTCATCGCGCAGGATTCGTTCGCAGCCATCCAGCGAATCTTTGAGGCTGACGAGTTTGCCCTTGATCCCGCTAAACTGCTCGGTGGCGAAAAACGGCTGCGTAAGGAATCGCTCCAGCCGCCGGGCGCGGGCGACTACCATCCGATCTTCCGGCGCCAGTTGCTCCAGGCCGAGCATGGCGATGATGTCCTTGAGGTCTTCGTACTGCGCAAGCGTCCGCCTGATTTCCTGCGCCAGCAGATAATGCCGGTCGCCGACGATGCCGGGCGTAGCCATTTTGGAGTTGGATTGCAGCAGATCGATGGCCGGGTAAAGTCCCTCACTCGCCCGCTTGCGCGAAAGCACGATGGACGTCGAGAGATGCGAAAACGTATGCACCGCCGCCGGGTCGGTCAAATCGTCCGCGGGCACGTACACCGCCTGAATGGATGTGATGGCGCCGGTATCGGTGTTGGCGATGCGCTCCTCCAGCCCCGATAGCTCGGTTCCCATGGTAGGCTGATAGCCCAGGCGCGACGGCATTTGGCCCATCAGGCCGGATACCTCCATGCCGGCCTGAATGAAGCGGAAGATATTATCGATCAGCAGCAGTACGTCGCGATGCTCGTCGTCCCTGAAATACTCGCACATCGTCAGCGCGGCGAGACCCACGCGGAACCGGCTGCCCGGCGGTTCGTTCATCTGTCCGTACACCATCGCCATGTTCGGCAGTACGCCGGCCGCCTTCATGTCACGGTAAAGTTCCTCGCCCTCGCGGCAGCGTTCGCCGATTCCGCAAAAAATGCTGACACCCTTCTGGTGCTCGATCATGTTGTGGATCATTTCGGTGAGCAAGACGGTCTTACCTACACCCGCTCCGCCGAATAGACCGGACTTGCCGCCCCGCTCGAGCGGCACCAACACATCGATGACCTTGATACCCGTCTCGAAGATCTCGGACTTCGTGGAACGCCGTGCCAACGCGGGCGGCTCCCGATGCACGGAGCGCCACTGGACATCCGCCGGCGCGGTTTGGCGGTCGATGGCGTTGCCGAAAACGTCGAACATTCGCGAGAGAGTTCCCTTGCCGACCGGCGCCTGCAGCGGACCGCCCGTGTCTTCCACTGCGCTGCCGCGCACGAGTCCTTCGGTGGGGGTCAGCGCGATTCCACGCACGCATTGCGCGTCGAGCTGGGCCAAGACCTCAATGGCAATCTTCCCGCCCTTGGCGTGCAGTAACGAGTAGATGGGCGGCAAATGTGCGTCGAACCGTATGTCTACGACACTGCCGCGCACCGAGATCACCGCGCCGAGGTTTGCAGGATTGGATGTTCCAGCCATGTTCGCTTTCGCCGATCGGGGCACTACACCTTCGCCTCCGGCGGGTCGGCGGGTCCTCCCGGGGGCAAGAAGTCCGGCACATCAAGGCGTGCCGCGCCGATCCGCCTGTCGGCCATCCCGTAATAGACATCCAAGCGCTGCGGCTGGCCGAGATCGTCGCGCCGGTCGATGCCGGTGGGAAATACCACGTTGGCGACGGTACCGCTGAGTTCTTGCGGCAGCGCCGGCGTCAACACAGGCTCCGGCGAACGATAGCGGACCACCAGCGGATGCTCCTTCGAGAACACCATCACCCCGGCTGCGTAGCAAAGCTGGTGTCCCGGGCTCGGGTCCACGACTTCGCGCACGCCGTGGTAAACGATCAGCCAGCCGTGCCGCGTGAGGATGGGCGGAGTGCCGCCGCCGATCTTGAGCCGCTCCCAGGGAGACACGGGAGCCGCCAGCCGGTGATGACGGGTAAACTTGCGGAGGCGATACGGTTCCCGCCCCTCCAGGGCCATCTTGCAGTAGGAAATCCAGATGCTCTCGTGATCGAGATCCACTTCACGGAATGCGGGCTGGCGTACGGTATCCTCGGGGCGCGTGCCGGGAAAGAGCGGCCGGTGGAGCATCGCCAGCTCCGGTTGCCCGGATGGATCGGGGATGGCGATGGGGAAGAGACTGGCATCTTTGTCGTCCACGTCGCCGATATGGATGCCGTGATAAGGAGCAAACGTCGCCAGCCCCAGGCGCTGCCAGTGAAACAGGTCCGCCGACATGGCAAAGGCGATCCGTGGGCCCTGGTCCGAAAATGCCGTGTAAGTCATCACGTAGCGCTGGAGCGGCTCCACAAACGCGATACGCGGGTCCTCGCAGCCACCGCCGCCGTCGGGCCGCCGCTCATAATCGGCTTCCGGCTCCAACGCGATGCCCATCCGCTCGGCCCCTACCGGGTCGCCCGCCGCATTGAACTTCACCCGTGCAATGCCGATGCGCGAGTAATTCCCTCGCGCGACCAGCCGCGGGAACAGATAGAGATTGCCATCGGGACCACGCGCGGCAGCCGGATTCAGGACGCCCTCCACCTCCTGGGGATTACCCGGCTCCGGCTCCATCACCAACCCCAGACGTTGTAGCTGAAATCCATTCATAAACAAGCGATGATTGCCTCTGTAACCGGTTTCGTTTCCCGCGGACCTCGAACCGCAATGGAAACCACGCCCGCTTCTTTGGCCGGATAGTCGTTCCCGCCCGGGAACAAGGCATCGCCTATGAAAATCATCTCTTCGAGCGAAATGCCCAGGATGTCTCGCAGCTTTCGGATTCCGTATGCTTTGTCAATGCCAGGCTTGGTGACATCGATGGATGTCGCGCCACCCATGCGGACGGAAAAATCGGGAATCAGGGTGTCCAGGATGGCCTTGATCTTCTTCCGCTTGGCGTAATCGGGGTCCCATTTGTCCTTTTCTTCCAGTGGGGCCTGCTGGCCCAATGCGGAAAATGTGATCTGGCTTCCCCGGTCTTCAATTACTTCTCCCCAGACCTTCGCGGCCTTGAAGCCCGCTTGTGCAACCGCCTTCTCCAGCGAGCTTGCAATCTTCTCCTTTTCGCCCGCGGTGAAATCTTCCGAGTACAACTTTTTCCAGCCCCCGTTATACCGGAAAAACTTTGTTCCGCAGGTGGGAAGAATGGATAGGTTTGCCAGGCGTTCGTCCTGGGGAAGATGGGAGAGTACCTGTTTTTCGAACTGGGGCCAATCGCCTCCGGAAATGATCGCCACTTTGACGACACCGAGAAGGTCGTGCAGACGCGTCGACATTTCAGGGTCAAGAGACGACTTACTTTCGGCGAGTGTGCCGTCCAGATCGTAAACAATCAGCTTTTTCATTCCGGTATCTCGATTTCCAGCACGTTCACTGCGCCCCGCGGCTGAAAAGTGCACGGTCCTAGGACCGCGGGCAACAGGAATACGTCGCCCTTTCCAGCGTCAAAAGTGGCGCCGCCGTGCTCCACCTGCCCGTTGCCTTCAATGCAGACAAGCACGTGCGGCGCACCCACGGCGCCGACGGTAAACGGCGATCGACCCCGTACGCGCCACAACCGGAAAGGCTCACAATCAAATAGCCTCGCGCGCTCCACGGGCGTCTCCGATTCCGTTACGGGAGTCACCAGACCGCCTGCACGATCGTTGAAGTCGACGCATGCCAGTGCCCGATCGACCTGCAGCGTGCGCGGCTGGCCTGTCTTGGGGTCCACACGGGCCCAGTCGTACAGACGAAACGTCACGTCGCTGTTCTGCTGAATCTCGAACACCACCACGCCGCCACCCAGCGTGTGAACCGTCCCCGCCGGTATGAAGACGGCGTCGCCGGCCTTCGGAGTAAAGCACGCGAGCTGCTCCGCCATCGTCCCGCTCGCGAGCGCGCGCCGCAGACTCTCCACCGTGGCGCCTGGCCGCAGGCCCGCGTAAATGCGGCTGTCTGTGGCCGCCTCGAGCACCACCCACGCCTCGGTCTTTGCGCTCTCGCCCGCTGGTATCAGGTCTGCATGCGCATCCGAGGGATGCACCTGCACCGACAGCATCTCATGTGCGTCGAGGAATTTCAGCAGTAGCGGGAATCGGCGGAAGCGTCCGGCCAGCTTTCCCATCAATTGCACGGGACACTGCTCCATCAATTGACCGATGGTCCGCCCCTTGAGCGATCCGTTGGCAACCTGGCTTGGATGGTCGGGGCGATCGCTGAGTGCCCACGCTTCGCCGATAGGGCCGGCGCCCGGCAACGGTGCGGCGAGCAGGTTGGCCAGACGGCGGCCGCCCCACAGACGATACTGATAGATCGGTTCGAATCGTAAGGGATACATGTGGCTTCGTTATTTTCCGGCGGCGCTTGACACCGGCGGCCGCGGCCGGCCGCCAGGCATGAACGACAAGTCTTCGCTTAGCACATAGATAATGATGGCCGCTAAACAGAAAAACAGACCGATCCAGACACGCCAATCGCGGTGCGCCCGTTTCCAGTAGGGACGCGGACCGTCTTTAGGACCGTCCGGATGCGGCCCGCCGTGCCGGTGGTGAGTACGCTCAATCTCATTTACCGGTTCCATTCGGCCCCTTCCATTTCCAGTTACGGATCTCCGGCAAGTCTTCGCCGTGCTTGTCGATGTACTGCTTGTGCTCGATCAGCTTGTCCTGCATCGATTGCTTCAGGTATGCCCCTTTCGCGCCCAAATGCGGCAGCCGGTCAATCACGTCCTGCACCAGGTGGAACCGGTCCAGGTCGTTCTGGACCCTCATGTCGAAGGCCGTCGTGATGGTGCCCTCTTCCTTGTAGCCTCGCACGTGCAGGTTGCGGTTGGTCCGGCGATAGGTCAGGCGGTGAACCAGCCAAGGGTACCCATGGAAGGCGAAAATGATGTGCTTGTCTTTGGTGAACAGCGAATCGTAGTCTGTGTCGTCCAGGCCATGCGGGTGCTCGCTGCTCGACTGCAGCTTCATCAAATCCACGACATTGACCACCCGAATCTTCAGATCGGGCAGATGCTCGCGAAGGATGGAAACGGCGGCCAGAATCTCCAGCGTAGGCGTGTCGCCGCAGCAGGCCATCACTACGTCCGGCTCGCCTTCCTGGTCGTTGCTGGCCCATTGCCAGATACCAATTCCTTCCGTGCAATGCACTACCGCGGCGTCCATGGTGAGCCATTGCGGGAGCGCGTGTTTGCCGGCCACCACTACATTGACGTAATGCCGGCTGCGCAGGCAGTGATCGAAGACCGACAGCAGACAATTGGCGTCGGGCGGCAGGTAAACGCGCACGATATCGGCCTTCTTGTTGACCACGTGGTCGAGAAAACCGGGATCCTGGTGGGTGAAGCCGTTATGATCCTGCTGCCAGACATGGGAGGCCAGCAGATAGTTTAGCGATGCGATCTTGCGGCGCCACGGCAGTTCCAATGTCACCTTCAGCCACTTGGCGTGCTGGCTGAACATGGAGTCGACAATGCGAATGAAGGCCTCATAACTATTGAACAGCCCGTGCCGCCCGGTAAGCAGGTATCCCTCCAACCAACCCTCGCATTGATGCTCGCTCAGCATCGAATCCAGCACACGTCCGGCAGGCGCCAGGAATTCATCGTTCTTTACCTTTCGCGCGTCCCACTGCCGGTTGGTGACTTCAAAAACCGCGCCCAGCAGATTCGAGACTGTCTCATCCGGACCGAAGATACGGAAATTGTCCCGATTCAGCTCCGTCACGTCGCGCAGAAACCCACCCAACACGAGCGTATCCTGGCCGTCTACGGCGCCGGGCGAGGGCACCTTCACCGCATGGTCGTGGAAATCCGGCATGCGCAGGTCGCGCAGCAGAATGCCGCCGTTGGCGTGCGGATTGGCGCCCATGCGCCGGTCGCCCTTGGGCGCCAGATCGGCCAATTCCGGGATCAGACGGCCATGCTCGTCGAATAGCTCTTCAGCCTTGTAGCTTTTCATCCAGCTTTCAAGCTGTTTGACATGCTGGGGATGATCCGCGTCCACCAGAAGCGGCACCTGGTGCGCGCGGAAAGTACCCTCGATTTGCAGGCCGTCGACCACCTTCGGCCCTGTCCAACCCTTGGGCGATCGCAGCACGATCATCGGCCAGCGCTGTCTGGTGGTGTCGTTCTTCTTCCTCGCATTTTCCTGAATTTCCCGAATACCCTGAATGGCCCTTTCCAAAGTGGCGGCCATCTGTCGATGCATCGTTTCGGGATCGCCGCCTTCGACAAAGTAGGGCGTCCAGCCGCAGCCGCGGAAAAACTGCTCCAGTTCCTCATGCTCGATCCGCGCCAGGACGGTCGGGTTGCTGATCTTGTAGCCATTGAGATGCAGGATCGGCAGCACCGCTCCGTCGCTGATGGGGTTCAGGAACTTGTTGGACTGCCACGCAGTCGCCAAAGGTCCGGTTTCCGCCTCGCCGTCGCCGACCACGCATGCGACGACCAGCTCGGGATTGTCGAACGCGGCCCCGAAGGCATGGCTCAGCGAGTAACCCAACTCGCCGCCTTCGTGAATCGACCCCGGCGTGGTCGGCGCGACGTGGCTGGAAATCCCGCCTGGGAACGAGAACTGGGTGAACAGCTTCTTTAGCCCCGCCTCGTCCTGGCCGATGTTCGGATAAATCTCGCTATAGCTGCCTTCGAGGTAGGTATTGCCCACCAGCGCCGGGCCACCGTGACCGGGACCGGCGATGTAGAACATGTCCAGATCGTACTTCTTGATCACCCGGTTCAAATGCACGTAGATGAAGTTCTGGCCCGGCGTCGTGCCCCAATGCCCCACCACCAGAGGCTTCACGTGAGACAGTTTCAGCGGCTCTTTCAGCAGCGGGTTGTCGTAAAGATAAATCTGGCCGACCGAAAGATAGTTGGCGGCGCGCCAGTAGGCATTCATCTTGCGGAGCAGCTCAGGGGTGAGTACGTCCGGTGGCTCGTGGACCACTTCTGGCGTGAGTACGTTAGTTGTCATATTCAAACCTTTCATTACCGTGCCCGGCAGCGTCAACGCTGCCACATGATTCGTTCGTATTCCAGTGGGATCGCGACGCCCTGGCAGTACGGTATCACTCGTACCGTATAGTCCGTGCGCGGCCGGGCTGCGGGCACTTGTGCGCGATAGACGTATTCGCCGGCTGCGCTCCGCGGTTGACTAATGCGCTCCATCTCCTGCCGGACAGGGCCGTCACCATCGATGCCGTCGGCGTAAAGCTCTACTCGCACCGCGTTTGGGTCCAGCTCGTGGAGATAGACTTGAACCTCAAACAAGCGCTGTTCCCCGCCGGTTTCGACCTTTACTTCACCGATGCGCAACGCAGGCCATTGCTTCTCCAGAGAGTGTTTCCAATTCACCATTTGCCCGCCTGCCGCACCCTGGTTGGCAGCACGCTCACGGTAGGTTGCCGCGGCCGGGAGGTAGTGTTGCTCCGCGTATTCGCGCACCGCGCGGTCCGCGGAAAAGTGCGGCGTCAATCTCGCCATGCTTTTCCGCATGCGCGCCACCCAAGCCGTGGGGATAGCCTGCCCGTCGCGGGCATAAAACTCGGGGATCACTTCCCGCTCCAACAGGTCGTAAAGCGCATCGGCTTCGCTTGCGTCCCAAGCCGGATCGTCGCCGTGCTCCCGGCCGTCCCCCAACGCCCACCCGACTTCAGGTGTGTAGGCTTCCGCCCACCAGCCGTCTAACTCCGACAGATTGAGGCCGCCATTGACCAGTACCTTCATGCCGCTCGTCCCGCAAGCCTCCCAGGGGCGTCGCGGCGTGTTGATCCAGACATCCACCCCCTGCACCAAGTGCTCGGTCAGGAGCATGTCATAGTCACTGAGAAAGATCGCATGCGGGCGCGTCTCGGGTTGCCGGATAAAATGCATCCATTCCCGGATCAGGTCCTGTCCAGCCTGGTCCGCCGGATGCGCCTTGCCGGCGATGATGAGTTGCACCGGACGCTGAGGATTCGTCAGAATTCGAAGCAGGCGCGCCGGGTCGTGCAGCAGCAAGTTCGGTCGTTTGTAGGTTGCGAAGCGGCGCGCAAAGCCCAGTGTCAGGGCGTTGGGGTCGAATAGACGCTTCGCGGCTTCGGTCTCCTCGTAGGACGCGCCTCCGGCCATCAGGTCCCGCGACAATCGTTCGCGAGCATACTCTACCAGAAACTTGCTGGCAGCGGTTCGAAATTGCCATAGCCTGGCGTCGGAGACTTTGTAAATGTCCCGCTCCAGGGTTTCAGCGGTCCCCAGCCAGCGGTCCTTTTTGCAGCTTTCCGTCCAGAGATCGTCGGCCGGAGCCGAGTCCCACGTGGGCATGTGGACTCCATTAGTCACATGGCCGATCGGGATTTCGTCCTCCGGCCAGCGCGGGAACAAAGGTAGAAAGAGACGCCGGCTCACTTCCCCGTGCAAGCGGCTCACCCCATTCACCGCGCCACTCCCGCGGATCGCCAGATACGCCATGTTGAACGGCTCCGACAAGTCGGACGGGTTCTGGCGGCCCAGAGCGAGCAAATCGTGAAGTGCGATGCCGAGCTTCTTTTCGGCATACCCGCCGAGGTATTGCTCGATCAGCCCGGGAGCGAAACGGTCAAAACCGGCGGCCACCGCGGTGTGAGTGGTGAAAAGATTGCCCGCGCGTGTGACCGCCAATGCGACTTCGAAGGATTGCCCTGTGTCTTGCGCAAAGCTGCGAGCGCGTTCCAGGACGGCGAGCGCCGCGTGCCCTTCATTCAAGTGGCAGATCTCCGGTGCGAGGCCAAGCGCGCGCAGCAATCGCCAGCCACCGATTCCAAGGAGCATTTCCTGCTGGAGGCGCAACTCCGGTCCGCCTCCATAGAGCTCGCTCGAAATCCCCCGGCGAGCCGGAAAATTCGCCGCGTCATTGCTGTCCAGCAGGTACAGCTTCACCCTGCCGACCTTCACCTGCCAGGCGCGCAACCAGACCGAGTATCCCGGCAGCGCGATCTCCAATCGCAACCATTCCCCGTTTGGTTGGCGCAACGGCGTGATCGGCAACTGTCCGGGATCGTTATACGGATAGAGGGCCTGCTGCTCGCCGTTTTTGCCGATCGCCTGGCGGAAGTAGCCCTGCTGGTAAAGCAGTCCCACGCCAACAACAGGTACGCCCAAGTCGCTGGCGGCTTTGAGTTGGTCGCCGGCCACATTGCCCAGCCCGCCCGAGTAGATGGGCAGCGCTTCGCTCAGCATGAATTCCATGCTGAAATACGCGGCACAGGTCAGCGAAGCTTCCGGATGAGTCCGCTGAAACCACGCGGGCGCTTGCGCCGCCTGCCGTCCGGCTTCGACCAAACCATCCACACTTTTCCGGAAAGCGGGATCGGCTAGGACGAGTTCGATCCGGTCGCGGGCGGCCGTCTGCAGGACCACCCAGGGGTTATGCGTGATCTCCCACAGTTCGGGATCCAGTTGCCGCCACACTTCGTCTGTGGCATGATTCCACGACCAGTGCATGTCCAAGGCGAGTTCCGCCAGGGAATCGACTCCCTCGATTTCGGTGGGCAATAGATGGTATGTGGGGTGGCTGACACCGGTTTGTTCGCTCATCATTTCTCTGCCTTAAACTCCTGCTCCGGCACGCCCGGCATGCGCCTGCGAGTCGATGCACAGCAGCAACTCTTCCCAGGATTTGACGAACCCCGCGCCGCGGCGCCAGCGCCCCCGTCTTAAGCGCCGGTCATCGCCAGTGAAGGCTCATGCTCGGCTTGGTGCAGCCAATATGGCGGCCGGCCGTAGTGAAAGTACAGCCGGTTCTCATACTCTCGAGTAATCGGCGTGGACTCGGCATACTCCGGGGCGTTTTGAATGGCTTCCCGCGATAGGCCAACGCACACCTTGGAATCCGCCCAGCTCACCCGTTCGATCCAGGCGGGCGAAACCAACACCTTCTTGCCCGGCCACCAATTCCGCGTGGCCACCTCGATGTAGCGGATAGCCCAAGCTTCATCGTCCACCACGAACCCGTCCAAATGGCCGATTTCACCGTCGGCCGCTTCAATGGTGTAGCCAGTCACGCCCGCGGTGCTCTGCAGATGCGAATCCGTCAACTCTCTCCCGACCCTCTCCGCCAAAGCTTCCCGCGAAGCTGTTGCCGAGATAGCCACGCCCGCCGGGTAAAACGCCGGACCCCACAAATAGGGACCGTCCCAATAATAGGGATAGCCGTAATACCCGTAAAATTCGGCCTCGTGCTGCCGGGAGATGGGCTGGTGCGTGTCAACATTAGGGCTGTGTTCAACTTGCTTCTTCGTCAGCGCCACGTCCACACGCTTGGCCTGCCAGTCCGCCTGTACTACGGCAATGGGCGAGATGAGGACTCGGCGGCCGCCCAGCCAGCCGCCGGTCTCCACCACGAAGTAGCGGATCGCCCATGTCTTATCGTCGAAATATAATTGATCGACGTTGCCAAGCTCGCCGTCCGTAGCCCGGATCGTGAAACCCTTCAAATGGGCAGTATTTCTCAACATGTGTTTGTCCTCAGAGGCGTTTTTGCCGGCTCCGGCGTTACCGCCCCGCCAATGCTAATACTTCGGGTGCGTGCATTGTCACATTCAGAGGCCGCGTGCCTTCGATGATGTCCTTGGCTCTTTCGACCTCACCGGCCGTGCCATGGACCATCAGCAAGAACTTGTCCGTCTTGAGGGCCATTTCGTACTTAACGACACTATCTTTCGGAATTCCCATGCTAAAGAGCCCCGCACCGATAGCGCTCAAGCCTCCAACGGCTACGGCGCCTTCCAATGCTCCCACGATCCACGCAATCACTGGGCCGGCCACGAGTATTGGACCGAGACCGGGAATGGCAAAGAAGGCCGATCCGAACAGCAATCCCCAGAAGCCTCCCCAAAAAGCTCCCATTTTGCCCCAGTACTTCATCCGGTCGCCGGTATTGTAATAACCCACAACGTGTTCATCGGTGTGGGTCTCCTTGCCAATGATCGACAAAGTGCGCATGTCGATTCCCGCGCGTTGAAGTTCCTTCACGGCTTCTTCCGCTTCGACATGCGTGCCATAAACGGCGACTACTGCGTTTAATTCGGACATTTCCTATCTCCTTTGTATTTGTGCCAGTTTCGTAAAACGGCGCCGGGCGCCTGCGGTATAGGTGCACGTGCAACGCCAACGTTTTTTGGGGCTCTGTGCGCTAGGACGAAGCGACCACCGTAAACGCGCGCGCAGAATCCGCTGTTACAAATGCAGAATCTGCACGCCTATGTAGGGCGGCGCCATGCGCCGCCAAGCCGGTTGCCGGATGGCGCTAAATATCTTCTTCACCACACATGCACACGGCTGCCCGTCGCCAGAAACAATTTCTGCGATGGTTGCACCGAAAATGCCGCGTACCAGGCGTCCAGATTCCTGACCGTCTCAGCACGGTACTGTTCGGGAGCATGCCCATCGGTGACGATCTCCCGGCGCAGTTCCGCATCGCCCACCTTCGATCGCCAGCTTTGTCCGAAGCTGATGAAGAAACGTCGACCGCCGGTGAATCCATCTTTGACCGCGTCCGGTTTTCCATTTAGAGACAGCGCGTACGCGCCGTAAGCGACCAGCAGTCCCGCCAGGTCGGCGATATTTTCGCTGAGCGTCTGTTGTCCATTCACCGCCAGATCGGGAAACGGCCGGTACGTGTCGAACTGCGCTGCCAGCGCCCGGCCCGCTGCCCGGAAATGCTCGAAATCCGCTTTGGTCCACCAGTTGGCCAGGCGCCCTTGGGCATCGAACTGGCTGCCTTGGTCGTCGAAGCTGTGGCTGATCTCGTGGCCAATGGTTGCGCCCATCGCCCCGTAATTGTAGGCCGCGTCCGCGCGGCCGTCAAAGTATGGAGGCTGCAGCATCGCCGCGGGGAAATTCAGCGCGTTCTGCAACGGTAGATTGACGGCGTTCACCGTTTGGGGAGTCATCCACCACTCGCCTCGATCGACCGCCTGGCGGAGTTTGCCGAGTTGATGCCGGTATTCGAATAATTCGGCGCGGTAAGCATTGCCGAGCGCGTCTCCCTTGACGATTTCAAGACCGGCATAATCGCGCCACCGGTCGGGATAGCCCACGCCAACCTTCAAGGTTTCCAACTTAGCCTTCGCTTTCACTTTGGTTTCGGGCGACATCCAGGCGAGCGCGTCGATACGCCTGGCGAACGCCTTCACCAGATCGCGCGCCATAGCTTCCGCCTTCGCCTTGGTTTCCGCCGGGAAATAGCGTTCCACATATATCCTGCCGACCGCGTCCCCTAACGCGGCATTCGTCAAATCGATCCCGCGTTGCCACCGCGGGCGCATTTGCGGGATTCCGCTGAGCGCCTTGCTGTAGAAGTTGAAATACTCGTCGCCGAATGCCTTGGGGAGAAAGGCCGCGGCGTTTTCGACGGCGTGCAGCGCCAGCCAGTCCTTCCACGCCTCGATCGGCTTTTTGGCGGCCAGCGCGGAGAGACCCGCGACGGCCTTGACGTGCCACACGACGATAACCGCAGGCTCGTTCAATCCGGCGGCTTCGAGCAGCGCCGGCCAATCGATCCCGGGCGCTTTCAACGGCAGGTCCGCTCGTTTCCAGGTGACCGCGGAGTGGACGTCCTCAGATTCGACGCGCGTCGCGTGCACCGCCGCCATAGCCGTCTCCAGCGCGAATACTCGCGCGGCGCGGTCGGCCGGATCCGTAAAGCCCGCGAGCCTGAACATGGCTTCTATGTGCGCCAGGTATTGCTTCCGCATCTGGGCCATCTGCGTCGACTGCGAAAGATAGTATTCGCGGTCCGGCATCCCCAGCCCGCCTTGCAGCAGATAGGGGTACGTATGCGATGGATCTTCCAGGCCCTGCGTGATCCAAATCCCAAACAGATTCCCGGTCTCGAAGCTGGTGTTGTTCAGTGCGTCCACGTCCGCGCGCAGTTGCCCGCCGATCGCGCGCGCCAGCGCATGACCGTCCGCGATGGCCGCGAAGGCGTCCAGTTGCGGCTTCAGCGGGCCGATGCCTTTTCGCTCGATGGCCGCCTCGTCCATGAAACTGCCGTAGAAATCGGCTACCTTGCGGGTATCCGCGCTGGCTGGAGCGCCGGTCTTCGCCGCATCCTGGATCAGGGACAAGGTGCGCTTCCGGGTCTCGTCGGTCAAGATGGCGTCGATACCGTAACCGGACTTGTCCGCGGGGATGGGCGTCGATTTTATCCATCCGCCATTGGCGTATGCGTTGAAATCGTCGCCGGGCGCCACGGACTTATCCATTCCCGCCAGGTCGATGTCCGGGATTGCGGCGATTTCTTCGTGGTACACGCCGAAGCCGCTGCCAGAAGCGCGGCGAGCAGCCATGCGGATTTCCGCGGATGTCTCATTCCCCGAGATTAGCGCATGCGCCGAACCCTCCGGTTGCCTGGGCGGCGATCTTGATCGGGCGATTGCGTCATAATCGGGAAAGGGCCATTTGCAGGAGGAGATCCGATATGACAACACCCGCGGAAACCGGTCAGGTTGTAGAACCGCTGACGAAACGGCCGGCTTGGCAGCAGCTCACAGCCCATCACCGGAAGATTCGCGAAGTGCACTTGCGCGATCTCTTCGCCGCCGATCCCCAGCGCGGAGAACGACTGACCTCCGAGGCCGCCGGCATCTTTCTCGACTACTCGAAAAACCGCATCACGGATGAAACCGTCGCGCTCCTCGTCGCGCTAGCCGAGGAATCCGGCTTGCGTTCCCGGATCGACGCCATGTTTCGCGGCGACAAGATCAACATCACCGAGAACCGCGCGGTCCTGCACGTGGCCCTGCGGGAGCCGCAAGGCGCCTCCATCGTACTCGACGGAGAGAACGTAGTTCCGCCGGTGCATGCCGTGCTCGATAAGATGGCGGACTTATCCGATCGCGTCCGGGGTGGGGCATGGAAAGGCCATACCGGCAAACCGATTCGCAACGTCATAAACATCGGCATCGGCGGCTCCGACCTCGGGCCGGTCATGGCATATGAAGCGCTGAAACATTACAGCGGCCGCGGCATGACCTTTCGGTTCGTATCCAACGTCGATGGCACCGATTTCGCGGAAGCCGTCCGCGATCTCGATCCCGCCGAGACCCTCTTCATCGTTTCGTCAAAGACGTTCACCACGCTCGAGACCATGACCAACGCGCACTCGGCCCGCGCCTGGTTGCTCGCCGGCCTCGGCGGCGACGAGAAATCCATCGCCAGGCACTTTGTGGCCGTGTCGACGAACGCGGCCGAGGTGGCCAAATTCGGGATCGATACCGCGAACATGTTCGGTTTCTGGGATTGGGTTGGCGGACGCTACTCCATGGATTCCGCCATCGGTCTATCTACGATGCTGGCGATCGGGCCCGATCAATTCCGGGCCATGTTGGACGGCTTCCACCAGATGGACGAACATTTTCGCACCGCCCCGTTCGATCGCAACCTGCCCGTGCTGATGGGTCTTTTGGGCATCTGGTACAGCGACTTTTTTGGCGCTCAGACTGTGGCGGTGCTACCCTACGAGCAATATCTCAAGCGATTTCCGGCTTACCTTCAGCAGTTGACCATGGAGAGCAACGGGAAGCATGTCACGCTCGACGGAACCGGGGTAACCTATGCGACCGGACCTGTGTATTGGGGTGAGCCGGGGACCAACGGCCAACATTCTTTCTATCAGCTAATCCATCAAGGGACCCATCTGATCCCCTGCGACTTCATCGCGTTCGGACAGCCGCTCAACTTGGTTCCGCGCCATCACGACACGCTTTTGGCCAACGTCTTCGCCCAGGCGGAGGCGCTCGCCTTCGGAGAGACGCCGGAGCAAGTCAAAGCCGAGGGCACCCCGGATTGGCTGGTGCCGCACCGCGTCTTCGAAGGCAACCGGCCGTCGAACACCATCCTCGCCGATCGGCTGACGCCGGCGAATCTGGGCAAGCTGGTCGCGCTTTACGAGCACAGCGTGTTCACGCAAGGCGCGGTCTGGGATATTAACTCGTTCGATCAGTGGGGCGTCGAACTGGGCAAGGCGCTGGCGCAGCGCATCATACCGGAGCTCGAGAGCCGGACCGAGCCGCCTCTCGCGCACGACAGCTCGACGAACGCGCTGATCCGGAGATACCGGAAGCTCAGAACGGCATCGTCATAGTGCAATGCGGCGCGGGCCGATGCGCCCGCTGCGAGTGGGGCTACGGCGTAAGCGCGACCACAGAAGTAATCGTGGGAACTACAATTAATCCTCCGCCCGCGCCCAGTCCGGCCAACGGGCGGCTATAGCTGTCGCCCTCATAAGAGGAGATCGGCGAGCCCACGTTGACACTGGCCACTTTGGCCCGCGCGGCTGAGCGCCATCAACGCGAGTATTACCGAGCCGCGACCGTCAGGGAGCGGTTTCTGCCGGTCGGGAATCCCCAAAACGGTTATGCACCCAAGCCACGATAGACAACCAAAACACAGCGACGGCATATCCGCCCAGCACGTCGCTCGGATAATGCATGCCCAGATAGATGCGGGAGAAGCCAATCGCGGCAATGGCCGTCGCGGCCCCCATATAGTACAACCAGCGCCGCACCCGGCTCCCGGTGTGCGCCGCGGCGAAGACCGCCAGCGCGCAAAAGAAGGCGCACGACCCCACCGCATGGCCGCTCGGAAAACTGTAGCTTGTAGGCTCGGCCAATCCGAAGAAGGTGGCTGGCCGCGGACGGTGCAACACCGCCTTCAACGACTCGCCAAGCACCTGCGCGCCAGGCACCGCGAGCAGGTAAAGCATCGCCGTGCGCGACCTCTGGGTCCGCACAAAGAAGACGATCGCCAGCGCGCCCACCACGATCAGAACCGCCGGTGCTCCGATCAGGCTGATGCCGCGCATGATGGCCGTTAAGGGTGGGCTGGCGTGCGCATGTACGAGCATGCGGATGCCATCGTCGAACCGCTGCGTGCGCCCGTGGACCACCTCCGCGGCCAGCCAGACGAAAAACAACAACGCGGCAGCCGCGATCGTGAGTCGCAGGATTTTAGATCCTGTCATCGCTCCAGTGTAGACCCCAGTGGGGTGGCGCCATGCGCCACGGGGCACGCACCGGCCAGCAGGCCCGGTCCAACTAAGGCCTGAGCTTGAACGCGGCCCCGTAGTCGGATGGGCCGTAGGCGGTAGTGCCGTAGAGATTACCTGCCTGGTCTCGGACCAAACCTGTTTCGGGGTCTCCCCCGTCGTCTCCCCCGGTGAAGCTGTGCAGCACCGTCTCCGTGCCGGCCGCATCCACTTCGAACACAACTCCCCACCCGGTCGCGCCGCCGGTGGAAGTAGTGCCGTAGAGGTTGCCCGCCGTGTCACAGATCAGAGTCGTGGTGGGACTCATCCCGTCCGCTCCGCCGGTGAAGCTATGTAGCACCGTTTCGTTGCCGGCGGGATCCAGCTTGAACACGACTCCGCAGCCGTCCGGGCAGGCCCGGTTAACCATGCCGCCGCGCGTAGTGGTGCCATAAATATTACCGGCCGGGTCGCGGATCAGACCTGCGTGAGGCTTGGCCCCGTCCGCGCCTCCCGTGAAGCTGTACAGTACCGTCTCACTGCCCGATGCATCCAACTTGAATACCACCCCGTTGCCCGGGGAGATGCCGCCGCCGTAAGTTGTGCCGTAGAGATCGCCGTCCAAGTCTCGGGTGAGTTTTGACGCGGGCTGTCCTCCATCCGGCCCCTCGAAATTGTGCAGAATCGTCTCGGCGCCGTTGGCGTCGAGCTTGAAAGCCACGCCGTGGCCCCATGTGCCGCCGATGTATGTCGTGCCGTAAATGTTGCCGTTCGGGTCGCGGATCAGCGCGTTGGGCTCGCCCCCGTCCACTCCCCCGGTGAAGCTATGCAGCACCGTCACGCCGCCGGCCTTGTCCAGCTTGAAGACTTGTCCGAAGGGCGTGACGCCGCCGGCCGTGGTGCCGTACAGATTGCCGGCCGGGTCCCGAATCACACCCGTGGTAGGATCCGTGCCCTCCGCTCCCGTGAAACTCAGCAGCACCGTCTCGCCGGCCGCATTCAACTCGAACACCACGCCCTGGTCCGCTGCTCCGCCCAGCAGAGTCGTGCCATAGAGATTGCCGGCCGCGTCCAGACGCAGCCCCGAGGGTTCCGACCCGTCCGCCAATGTAAAGTGGTGCAGCACGGTGAACGTCTGCGCCTGCGCCGTTGGTGTCGCGATCGCCGCCAACACGAACAGCGCCGCCGCAATGCAGCACCGGTAGTGCCTAGGTCGCGTCATAATCTATCCTTTCCCCGATGGCGCCATGGTTCGCGATCCCAAGTCTTACTCTACCGGTGGATTGTACAGATCCGGCATCTGCCAACTGCGTTCCGAATAATCCCCGCTTCCGAGGTTCATCACCTGTGAGCCGAAAATAGAGGTTGTAGGTTGTATCTCGATGGCTTCGTTATAGGGAATTCCCGGCTGAAAGAAATAGTTACCGTTAGACAGTAACTGGGCGGCTCCCAATGAAGTAGTCTGGACGCCCAGGTCCTGCAGCATCACGGGCCTGACCTTCATTTTAGTTTCGTCCACAATCAGCGCCATACCGCGGCTGTTGCAGTCGCTCGGTCCGCAGTTTTGACCCAAGCCCAGCGGAGGCGCCGAATAGCGGGTGTTGCCATCGTCGAAAATCGTTAGCAGGGGACCGGTCAGTCCGTCAACTGTCACCCTTTGGCCGTTATTCGCATAAGTGACGTCGTGCGCGTGCGAAAACCACGGCCAGGGGTCGTTGGTAATATTGACGAAGGTGAAGCTATGCGGCGGCACGGCGTACCCGTCCGGAGGGCCCATGTACCACGCGATGCAACTGGCTGCCGGCGGCGGCGCGCAAGTTCCCGTGCCGTTCTTGTACGCGATCTTGATCACTTGGTCCTGGTTACGCATGTTCAGCAAAAAATCGCCGGAATCCGGGTTCTGGCTGCTGCTGGCCGCCACGTAATCGACCGTGTTGCCATGCGTCCAGTCGTTCGCCATAGTTCCCAGGAACAGGACCGTTGGACAATCCGAGTTGCCGGAGGTACAGGTCTCTCCCAGCGGCGCGGTGCGATTGATGTCGAGTTCGTTGAAAGCGTCGTAATACCAGACTACCTGCCAGTTCGAATTGAGCACGATCAACATTTCGCTCAGCACATCCACCGGGTTGCCGCTGGTATTGCCTTGCGTTCCCGGCGCAAACAGCTTTTCGATGTGCGCCAGAAAGGCGGTGTATTGCTGGTCGCCGATCGTATAACGGACGGCATCGTGGTGGAAATCGTTCAGGCAGGCGTCGCCTACGGCAGGTGGTTGGGGAATCTGGCCGCAGGGCGTCGCATCGGTGACGCCCATGGCCGCCAACTGGCTCGCAATCACGCCCGTATTCGTCTCACGTACGATGTTGCCCGCCAAGTCGATCTCCCGCAATAGTTGCTGGACTTGGTTTACCGAATCCCAGGAAAGGCCGTTCTGGATGGTCAGCATGGTTCCGCTGCCGGGAACCGGGCGGGTCAGCAAGGTATAGGAGCCATTCCCGTAATACCGCATAATGTTGCCGCTCAAATCCGTGGCTACTGGAACGATAATCTTGGTAAAAGACCACAGCACCATGGGGTTCGGATCGTTCGCGGGCGCCTCGGTGTTCACCGTAAACGTCGGGTAGTAGCCGCCCGGCAGCGTGGAGGGCAAGGCTCCCGATATGAAACCGAGATTAGGACCCTTGGTGATTTTGCCGCCGGTTTCCGTCTGAGAGTACATCGCATAGGTGGTGGAAGGCAACATACCCGCGACATAGAAGTTCATGCTCACAGGCGGGGTGCAGGGGGCCCATGCAGTGTAGTTAGGGGCGGCGCTCCCAGTGTAGAAGCCCACGCGCATAGCGCTTCCCGTGGCGCAAGACGGTGCACTGAAAAGGGCCACCAGGGCGTTCCCAGTCGTATTTACGGCGTCCGCTCGTCCCGATACGCGGCTAGTCAGGTTGAAACTGGCCGTGCGTGTGGCGGTCTCGCCGGAAACGAAGTCCTTCGCAACCACCTCAACCTGGTAGGCGCCTTCCCCGGCGATGGTGGTCCAGATAAAAGGCTGCAAAGTCCAAGCCGCATCCGACAATGTTCCTATGTTGAAATCGCGAACCAGAACAAAAGGCTGAGTGCCGGAGGCGACGTTGAACCGGAATGTCAGATCGTTGGGCTGGGAATCGGTGGCTGTGGCGGTCCAGGTCACGGGAGTGCCGAGGGGTTGCGGGGAGGACACCGACGGCGTGAGGGACAGAATCGCGATAGTGGCCTGTAGGGGAGCCGTTCCCAATGCCGCCAGCAGGCCCGCCGCACAACAAAGGCTATTTCGTTTCACAAGAGATTGACGAATCTATCATGCGGACGCGACCGATGGAAAGTCAACACTGAAACCGTTTTGAAGCCGAAACGTGACACAAACGTGACACAAACGTGACACTTTCCAGGACGGATTTCCACCCTGGCCGTTTACAGTGGTAGAGAGGCCATTGACCGGTGGGGTCCAGTACTGCATTTGAAACGCCTGGCTGCGGTTCTGAACACTCACATCCGAATTTGGGACAAATGGAGGCGGGCAACACGAGACCGAATCGGCAAGCGGCCGGAGGCGGGCCATCCTGCGCGGCCCTGCTCGTCAACCTGGCGGCCAACAATAGCGCAGCGGAGCGGAAATGGCGAAGGATTCACACGTTGGTCTTGGGCGACTTGCCCACCAACGCCCAGGTTGTCGCCTACCGGCCCCCTTTCGACCTGGTGGCCTGTATCCGGGAATTGCACGAGAAGCAGCGCATCTCCTGCTTCATCTCCGCCGGCGGCGACGGAACGCTGAACCGGGTCCTCAACGCGATTCTTGAAGTCTTCGGCGACCATCCGGACCGCCCCTATCTGGGCGCCGTCGGTCTCGGGTCGCGCAATAACTTCCACAAGTCCTGCCAACGAACCTGTCTCGGCGTCCCGCTCAGAATCGACATGGCCAAATCGGTGTTCTCCGACGTGGGCCGGGTTCAGTACATGACCGACTCCGGCGAATGCTTCCGCTATTTCATCACCGGAGCAAGCGTCGGCCTGAAAGCGGAGGCGAACTTGCTGTTCAATCTTGGCGATCCGGTGATCCATGCACTCAAACACCGGTTCCTGAATCTCACCATTCTCTATACGGCCATTACGACGCTTCTGACTTACCACAATCAGGACGTAGGCATCCAGTATAACGGCTCGAATCAGATGACGGAACTGACAAACCTCAGCCTCACGCCCAGCCTCACCGACGATGGCTATCTGGGCTTCGATCTGTGCTTCGCCTTGAACCGGATCGGCCGCCTGAAAGTCTTGTGGGATGTGGCGCGCAAACGCTCCAGTGGAAGACCAGGCCGCATTTCGAGGTTGGTCCAAACGGCTTCTCTGGAAGCCCGCAGGCCGATTCCACTCGCCACCGATGGCGAGGTCCAACTGGCTCGCTCCGCAATGTTTTCCGTGGTGCGGAAGAGGATCGCGTTTCTATGCTAGGTCAGCCCTCGAATCTCGACATAGCGCGCACGAGTGCGTATAATTCGATTGGTATGAGGCGGTTTATGAAAATATCGAATAAAACTCTGTCGTTTCTTGCAAGTCTGCTTCCGATGTTGTCGGCCCCGGTCTATGCGACCGTAACAATTGTATCGTTGAAGCCGTCGCATGCCTCGCCGCAACCGATCGGCACGTCTGTGACCTGGACCGCCACCGCGACCGACAGTAATGCCGGTCCACTAACCTTTCAGTTCAATATCACTCCCCCTGGCGGGTCGCTCACGATGGTCGAGGACTTTAATGCCGGCACGCTCAGCGGCGCCACTTGGACATCCCCGGCTTTCGTCTGGGTACCTACAGGAATCGAAGGCTCCTATAAGATCCAGGTTGTCGCCAAAGATTTCGCATCCGGCAAGAGTGCCTCGAAAACCGTCACATACCAGGTGGAGCCGCTGGTCACCGGCAGCACGCCCGTGGTAAAGAAGACATCCAACCCGCTGGTGGCCTTGTTCAGTGCGCCTTCCTGCGCCAGCGGAAGCACCATGCGCGTCACCTTCCAGGAGCAAACCGGGAAAAAGCCCATCCCCGGTGGAAGTACGAATTATGTAGCTTGCCACCCCCCCAACACCATGACATTTGAAGTCGCCGGTATGTATCCCAGCACAGCCTATAACATGTTCGCGCAAACGGACACCGGCGGCACCATAACGAACGGTCCTACGATCGGTTTCAAGACCGGCGCTCTTCCGAACACGGTTCCATTCCCCACATTCACCGTCGTGACCGCCGCGCCAGCCAGCGATCCGAATCCGCTGCTCCTGCACTCCTTCATCGCGTTTGAAGGTCAAACTGTCTATCCCTATACGGCCACGGATTTGAAAGGCGGCATTGTCTGGTATTACTACGCCGATGGTGTCGGCGACATTCTCACCCGTCCCCTTCAGGGCGGCGGCGCACTCAGCATTGAAGACGGCACTGCCTGGAATCCGAGCGTCAGCCAAGCTCAATTCCTGCGCCAGATCGACTTGGCGGGTAACATCGTACGCGAAACCAACATGGGCGCGATCCAGCAGGAGTTGATCAAACTGGGAGCCGCCGACGGAGGACCGTGCCCCGCGATTGCCAGCCCGCCACCGGTGGGCGCGGCTTGTACCGGCGCCTTCCACCACGATGCTATTCAAACTCTGCCGAATGGCTATACCGCGGCCCTCATCGACGTCGAAAAAATCTTCCCGCCATTCACGCAGGGAGATAACAGCGGCCTTCCCGTGGACATTGTCGGAGACATAATTCTCGTTCTCAATACCAACTGGCAGGTTGTCTGGTATTGGGATACCTTCGACGCGGCCGGCGGTGGCCAAGGCTACACTCCATTGCCGGTGACGCGTACGGCTCCGTTGGGAGAAACCTGCGGCGCCAACACGTCCGGGTGCCCGCCGATGCTCTTGTTGGATCCCGGCGCCATCGCTCCCTTGGCGCACGATTGGATTCACGCCAATAGCCTGTATTACTGGCCGGCCCCGCAGGACGGCAACGCCACAGGCGGCGATTTCGTGGTGTCGTCGAGACATCAGGATATGGTCTTCAAACTCGATTACAAGGATGGCGCCGGCACCGGGGACATTTTGTGGACCATGGGGCCGCCGGACGACGGTCTCGCGCCCCCCACCGACTTCACGTTTGTGAATGTTTACAACGATCCCTGGCCGTGGTTCTCGCACCAACACGACGTTGGCATCGAGAACGGCGGCACCGGGCCTACCACGATCATGGATAATGGCGATACGCGCGTTTCGCCTCAGCCTCTCGGGCTGGGGACTAACTGCGCGCCGTACGACTGCGATAGCCGCGGCATGGCCATCACTTTCAGCGAGAGCGCCTTCACCGTCACACCGGTCTTGAGTCTCGATCTGGGCGCCTACTCCACGGCGAACGGCAGCGCCCAATTGCTGAGCAACGGTAATTACTTCTTCGAGAATTCGCTCGTGTTTGTGGTCGCGCAGGACAGCACGTTCGGTTACAGCCTGGAGTACGGCCCCACACCAGCCGCCCCTCAAGTGGGGCCTGCCGATCAGATCCTGGACTTGCAGGGTCCGCAACACTACCGCGGTTGGCAGATGCCGAACCTCTACAATCCGCCCACGACTTAGGTAGGTGGGGCGGCGCCATGCGCCGCCGCGCGGTTCTAGCCTAGCCGGTGTGGGGCGGGCGTCCACGCCCGCGGCGGGTCTCCAGACCCGCCTGGACGAGCTTCGCTCGCCTCCACAGGCTAAAGCCTATGCCACCAAGCCCTGCAAGAAAGCCAGCCAGAGCTTCGAGGCAGGCGGCCTACGAGGCCGCCGCAGGCCGCGAGCCTGCCCCACCAAAGGGCCAATCTCCAGGGGCGAGCTTCGCTCGCCTGCGCCGACATGAGTGTTTGGTAGCGCGGCCGGGCGCGTGCAGTTCGCCACAACATCACTGGCCCATGCGGTACACGACCGTCTGCCGCGTGATGCTGCCTCTCTCCTCCTCCGTAACCTGAATCTCCGCGATTCCGGATAAGACGCCGCTCAAGCTGCCAATATTGCCGGAAAAAAACGGCGGTGCATCGCCCTCGGCCGACGATCCAAAGTCGAGAGCCGTCATCACGCGGCGGTAATTGGACCGTTCCAATAAATGCCGGAAACCCGCGGCATAATCCAGCGCACCGGTTGTCGGCACACTCCCGTTACGATCCAGCACCCGCGCGAGCAGCCCGGTGTCGTTGCTGAGAAACAGACGCCGCCCCCTGGCCGCAAATATTAATGTCCCGAGTCCGTCGAAGCGCTCGATCGAATGCCGTCCCGCCGTTCCACTTACCCATCCCGCGCCGATCCGTGAGGTAGTCCACAACCTTCCCGTGGCAGCCGTAAGAGCGCCCCGCACCGTATCCCGATCCCAGTCCTGCAAGCCATCGAGGGCGATTACGGACGCCATCTGCACGAACGTGGCCGATGCGGGCGCACTCGATTGAACCAGCAGGAAAGTGCCACAGCCGGTCTTGTCGACCAGCCCGCGAACCGCGGCCACCGAATCGGCAATGCCCGCATCCGAAGGCAGCGGCTGTTCGTCGATGCGCGTTTCCAGATCGCCTTCGCTGCCTGCGGGGTTATCGGGTGAGACAGCCACAGGCGCATCCCTCCAGTCGCGCGCTGCCTGCGGCTGAGGTCCAACCAGCTTCTCTACGATCAGCGCAGCCAGCGCGGAAGACTCGCCCACACGCGAAGCTTTGTACAGGCCGGCCTCTGGCGGCACCAACGCCAGCAGTCTGGAAACCGCTCCGGAGTCCGAAGCCGTGGGCGCCGGCGCCTCCGCATCGGGCGCACGAAGGAAGACACGGGTTTCCGTAACGGCGTCACCGATTCGTTTTACATCGGCAACTCCAGCCCAATGCCGGCGGACCACGGAAGCATTCCGTTGAATCCAGTAGGAGCGAAAGTACTCGCTTTTAACCACCAGCTCCAGGTTCATGACCAGCCGCAACTCCCCGGGATTCGCCGCGGCGCTGGTCGAATCCCGATACCAGCGGTCCGACGCGATGCTGGGTTTGGAGCGGCCCGCCAGCAGTTCGAGCGCCTGCGCCACCAGATCGTCCCTGGTAGCCAGCAACATGTAGCCTTTGGCGAAGGCGAACGCCACGGTGCGTTTCGATGCCGGGTCCGTGCGCAGGTAGAAGGACACGCCGCCGGCTTGGCGCTGTTCGAACTTCTCACGGACGGCCCACAACTGCGTCTTCATGAAGTCGCCGTCGGCGATGCGGGTAATGTACAGGAACTCGACGTCGCGAATCGCGTAGAGCGCCAGGGCGGAATCCGTTCCGGCCATCTCGACAGCTCCCTTGAGGCCGGGCCGGAGCCCCGCCGCCTCGCCATATTCGCCGTAAACGTCCTTGAGCTTGCTGAACAGGTTGGAGCGGGAAAATACGGCGTAATTGTCGCTCTGCAGCCAATCGGCCTTCACCCGCGATGCATCCCAATCGCGCAGCAGGCGCCCAAAATCCGGCGCTTCCAGGTAGAGCAACGCGCCGCTGGGCATCAGGGTCGCCACTTTCGGCGCCGGCGGCGATGTTTGCAGAAAGACCAATCCCGCGGCGGACAACAGCAGCACGGCGGACAGCAGGGCTCTCTTCATTGCGCACTCCCTCGCTTACTCATTAGAATTCGCGGGCGCACGACTCGGTCCTGTTCGATTACATTCTTGATCGCCGGCTGCCGCGCGGCGTTCTTCGCGCGCCGGCCCTGTTCCGCGACAAGAGCGTCCAAATGGCGCTGGAGCGCAGCTCGTTCGGCGGCTGGGCGCAGGTCGATCGCCGTGCGCAGATGACTCAGCGCCGCCTCCTGATCGTCGAGGCGCTCCGCAGCCGCGGCGAGCGATTCCGCAAACGTCGCGCGTTCTCCATCGGTGAGGTGCATCCGCGGCAAAACAGAGGCCCCCTCGGGCTGCCGGTACGACAGGTACCGACCGCGCCGGCGATAGTACGGCAAACCCGTGTTGAATCCCATGTCCGGCTGTGTGCCCGTCTGCTCCAGCGCCAGTGCCAGGCTGTCGCGGCGCAGCGCAATCGCGTTGCGCAGCGCGCCGAGGCGAACGCGGCCGTCGTCGGGAGCCAGTGCCAGCGCCTCCCGCCACAACCTGAGTTTGACTTCCGGGTCGGAAGCCCCGCCCGCCGCATCGATTCGCGCTTCAACTTGGTAAGGCTTCTCTGCGGCATCGGCTGCAACGCCGCCCGAGGATAACAGCGCGAGCTCGGTACCGGGCGCGCCGGCCAACGCGTGCGACGCAGCCAATCGCGCGGCCGCGGCCCGCAATCCGTACTCCGCCTCGGGGTCGGCGAGGGCGGCGCTCAGCAGTTGCGCGCGCTCGGCGGAACCGGTGGGCAGCGTACGCGCCAGTTGAATCTTGGCCTCCGCATCCCAAGGCGCCGCTTTCATCCGCCGCCGGATGAACTCCGCCGCCTCCGCCGTTTTCCCGTACTTGCCCAATAGATCCGCCGCGGGCAGCAAGGTCTCGAATCCGTCCTCGACCACCAGCGCCATGCGGTTCACCAGCGCGACGGCCGTAGCGGCATCGCCGCGCTGCAGCTTCACTTCCGCCAGCCCGAGAAAATTGGCCGCCTCCAAATGCCCATTCCGGATTTCGCGGTCATACACGAATTCAAGCACCGCGCGCGCCCCGGTCTCGTCGCCGTCGTGCTGCACAATGACAGCGGCCCCCTGTAAGGCTTCGGCGGACGGCGATCGATCAGGATGGGACCGGTATTGCCGCAGCAACGCATCCAGCGTACCCGTGCGGCAAGCCAATCGAACCTCGACGCTGCCATCGAAATTCCCGGCATATTCCTTTGGAACCCGGCTCCATTCCGTGGAGGCGCCCTGAACATCCCCCGCATCCAGCAGCATGGAGACCAATTGCGAGCGCCCGCCCGCCAGCGTCCTCTCCGCCATCGTCCGGTCGTCGCCAAAAGTCGATTCGACCCGCTTGGAGCTAATCGCCACCAACTCACGTTCGAGCAAAATCCGCTGCGCGTCCGTCAGGCCCGGCGCATGCATCAGGGCGTAGATAACCATCATGGGGTCATCCATGGACCGCGCCAGATCCACCAGCCACGCGGTTCCCAAACCCGATTCCATGGATGCGCGCGCCGCCGGCTCGATGAGTTCTTCCAGCCGGTACTGGCGATTGCGCTGATAATAATCACCGAGCAGATGTGCGATCTCGGCGCGCAATTCGCCGAGCGCATGGCGCTGCCCAATATCGCTGAAGGTCTCCGCCACCCGGCTCCAGAACGGCTCCGGAACCCGCACGCCGCGGCTCTGAATCCGCTGAAAAATCGCCAGCGCGGTCTTCCAGCGGGCGACGGCTTCGGCTCGCCGGCCCGCGGACCAGAGGGCGCACGCCATGTGATCCTGGGCGTCGCCACGGTCCGCATCCAGTTCCAGCGCGTGCTCGAATTGTGTAATCGCCCTGGCTGTCTGGCCGGCCTCGGCGTACGCATCGCCCAGCGCCATATAAGCATCGGGATTCCCAGGCGCAGCTTCGAGAGATGCCGGCAGCCACGCTTCCGCGGCCGCGTTTCTGCCCGCCGCCAGATAATCCCCGTAGCGCGCCCCGTAGTAAAACCAAACCGAACCCACGATGATGGCATCGGGTTTCAGCGGCGTCTTCAGGCGTTCGCCGATCGTGCGCGTATCCAGCGCGGCCTGGAAGGCGGCGTCGATCGCCGGCGCGCGGTCGTCGAAATACAGGCCGGCGAGCGCGGTGTAAGCCTTGGTCCAGACCGGAGGCAACGCGCGGCCGCGATTTTGAATGGCCGTATAAGCCAGTTCGGGACGGTCGCCGCCAATGGCCCATTGGACCGCCCGGTTGCGGATGTCGGCGGAGCCGTTGCCGCGTGCGATCGCCACCAACTCTTCCGGCTGCCGCGTGGCCAGCATCGCCAGATAGCGGTCCAGCAGCTCGCCCGAAAGAGCGTTTCGCGCCAGCGCTTTTCGCATTACACGCATCTGGCTGTCGATGTCGCCCTCGGCGATGAACGCGTGCGCGGCCTGCGCCAGGGCATTTCCTTCGACGGGCCGGCCGGCATTTTGCGCGGCGTATTCTTCCAACTGGCGGCCCAAATCGCCATATAGCCCGCGTTGCGATTCGAGCGTTACGAAGCGAGGGTCTATCTGTAGGGTTTGCGCAGACATCGACGCGCGCCGCCATCGCGCCTCCAAATCCACCATCCCGGCCGCTTCCACCAGCGGCAACAGCGCACCATCGCGATCCTTCAGCGTAAGCCCCGCGGCGCGCGAGTTCAACGCTTGCTCGAAGCTCGTCTTCTCTTCCGGGGTATACGTCGCGGCGACGATTCTCCCCGCCTCCTGCGCCACTTGCCGGTCCGCCGCGGGATTGGCGCCCATACGCGCGAGCACGGCATCCATGCGGCGCGCAGCCGCCATCATGCGCGCGTAAATAACCGCATTATCCACTTCTTTGAAAAGATCGGAACCCGCCAGGCCCGCGGCCCGATCGGCAAAGGCCACCGCATCGCGCAGTATGTGCCATCCTTCCAGCCGCTCCGCAATTTCGAAATCGGCGGCGGCCGTTTCGCTCCGCGCTCCAATGATGGCCGTCGTTAGCGCGGCGACCGCGTCGGATGTCTGCCCGCGGCGGGCACGCATTTCCGCGACCTTGATGAGCCACTGCGGATCGCGATACGCCAGTTCATAAAGCCGCGCATAGGTCTTGGTGGCATCCTCGAACCGCATCAACCGCTCTTCCAGCCGGCCTTTGGCCTCCAGCAGATCCGCACGATCCGGCCGCGCCTGGATGCCGCGCTCGTAATCCGCAACAGCGGCCGGATAGTCTTCGGTCGCCGTTTCGATACGCGCCAGCACGATCGGCCAGCGATAGTCGAGCGGCGCCGCCGCGATGGTTTGGCGATAGAACGCCACCATCCGCGCCGCCTGGCTGTGCGCCACAGCGTATGCCGCGGCTTCTTTGGTGAGCGCCTCGTCTTCGGGATAACTGTTGACCACTTCGATATACTGATCCACCGCCCCGGCATTATCTTTCAAACGGTCGAGCGCCGGAATCAGGCTGCGCCGCACAGTGGCGATGCGGTCGATCCGCTCGGCAGGCGTCAACTGCGACTGTTTCAACTGCAGGATGCTACCGAGTTGGTAGTCGCGAAAACCGCGGTCGTCCTTCGCCTGGAGGTACGTATCGGCCATGGCGGTCAGGTACTCGGCGCGCAGGGGATCCGCCGCAAGCAGCCCCGTGAGCAGCGCGCGCGCCCGATCGAACTGGCTGGCGCCCGTCGAGATGCGCGCCGATTCCAGGGTGAACTGCGCCGCCAGATCGGTCCTGGCCCGCTTTGCGGCGTCGCGCAGGATTTCCATGGCTTCCGTGGGCTGCTGGTTGCGCACATGAAGATCGACGGCGGCGCGCACCACTCCGAGAATCAGAGGGTGATCGCGATAGAGCGCATCCACCACGCGAGCCGCGCCCGCGATATCCTTTTTAGATTCGAGAAACCGTGCGTGGGTTAGCGTCAGCCGCATCTTGTCCACCGGATCGTTGGCGATGGCGGCCAGGCGCTCGTTCGCGCGCTCCTCAATGCCGTCGAATCCCAATCGGCGCGCGATTTCCTCAAGGCCGGTCAGCGCGGCGAACGATTTCTCGGCGTCCACGCGCGCCTGCAACAGCGCTTCCACATCGCTCCGGCGTTGCTGCGCTTCGAGCACGGAGATGCGCAACGACACCGCCCGCGGCGAAGGATCGGAAGCCACCGCGGCGGCGCTGGCCCGCTCCACCAGGTTGCGCGTGTGCGGCCGGTTCAAGAGGCGCAGCAGGCGGCTGTCTGCGTCGCCCTGGCCGTGCAGCGCGCCGGCCGTATACTCCCGCACCGCGCTCGGAAAGTCCCGCTTGCCCTCGTAAATCGCGCCAGCCTGATAGGCGAACAGCGCCGCATCGTGGAACTTCTTCCGCGCCGCGCCGATCCAGCGCAAAGCATCGCCATACAGATAGTAGTCCCAATAAACGGTCGCGGTGTCCAGATACGCTTCCGGATTGCCGGACTGCTGCGCGGGCATGCGTTCCCAGAACGTGCGCGCCCGGCCGAAAAGCTCGCGGTCCGCCAGGATGTCGCCCATGCGCGCGAGGATACTCTGGTCGCGCGGATTGGCGCGCTGCGCATAACCCGCCATGGCGACGGCGACTTCGGTATTTCGCGGATCGTAAGCCGCCAGCGACCGGTAGAGCGCCGATGCCCTAGCCGTAAACTCGCTCTTGCCGGGATATGCGGAGGCCAACGCCAGCGCGGCGGGCGCCGCCGTTTCAAAATGCGAGAGCCACGCTTCCGCCTCCAGGGTAAATTGCACCGCTGCCGGATTTGCGGCCAGCGCATGGTCGAATTGCCCGTTCACGATGCCCGCATTGGCCGCGCGTACCTGCGCCAGTTCGGGATATAGCCGTCCCTGCTGCCACAGCCGTTCAAAAAGCCGTGCGCGAAGCTGCGGGTCGTAGAACCAGTATTGCCGCAGCAGGCTGTTGGCGGCCGCGGCATCGTATGTTTCCTTGCTCGCGTATGCGCCCAGCAGGTTATGCACGAAGACCAGATCCTCCGGGAAGCGCGTATGCGCGTATACGTTCAACTGGCGATAGAGCGCGGCATCCGGATGGGTCTGCGAGACGATATCGTTGAAGTAGTTTTCCAGTTCCGAGCCGGAAAACACGGCAATGACCTCGCGGCTGATCTCTTCCAGCGCGCTGTACTCCTTCCCGCGCAAATACCAGCGCGCCAGTTTGTGATACCAGTTGCGATCGGCGAACTTCGCAATCGCTTTGGTATAGACATCTTCCACTTCACGCGCCGTGCCGTTCTGCTCCAGAAACGCGGCGAAGCGTTCGTAGAGGCCGGGATCGTTGGGGTTCCGATCGGTTTCCTTGCGATACACGCGCAGCGCGTCCAGCGGACGCTTTTGGTCCGCCAGGCGGGAAAGATATTTGTCCAGCACCCGCACGTATTCCGGGGAGCGGGCACTCGTGCCAATGGGCACGCCCGATGCCTTCGCCGCCAGTTCGCGCAGCAATTGATCGTATAGCGCAAATTCCTCGCTGGTTCGATTCGCCCGCGCTAAGGCATCGGAAACCTGCATCGCCACGGCAACCCGCCCCGCTCCTGCGGGAAATGCGGCCAGATACTCGCGGCCCGCGCGAATCACGGCCGCATCGTCGCCATACACGCCGTATGCGGAAATCAGATCGGCGTGCAAGACTTCGCGGTAGGCGGATTTTGGGAAGCGCCGCTCCAGCAAGCCCGCCACTTGCGCCGCGGCCGCGCGATGGAAATACGCCGCCGATTTCTGGTTCTGGCGCCGATACTCCGCGCGCGGCCCTGTCCAGTTCAGCAACAGCGAGAGAATGCCATTGAGGAATCCGGGCGATGCATCCACCGTGGCGATGTCCTTGTAGAAGGACAAATCGCCCGACCCAAATTGGATCGGCTGATCGGGCGCGGTCAGCAGCAGGTTCGCCAAACCATACAGCGCACGCTCCGCCTGCGGCCCATTGGCCGGCGGAACGCTGTACAGCGCGTAATACATGCGGGCTGCCTCGTTTACATCCGGCAGCCATTCGAATAATTGGGCCAGGGTCCGCAGCTCATCGGCCGTCCATCCCTGCAAGCCGCCCTTTAGGCCGGCCTGCGGGCCGGATTCCTTGGCGATGCGATATTCCAGCAATACACGCCGCGCGGCAGGGATGTTGTTCTGCGCGCGAAAATAGTGGAACAGCCGCGCGGTGGCGTCCAGGTCCGTCGGGTTCGCGGCCAGCGCCGTGCGTGCCCGGCCGGCGAAGCCCCGCATTTGCCCCTGCTCCTCCAGTAGCTTGAAATAGCGCGCCCGCATCTCCTCCGGCCAGAGCGGCTGAAACGCCAGATCGTAGACGGCCAGCGCCGCGCCGCCCGAGCCGCGGCGCATTTCCAGGTCCGCGCGCATCTTTACGGGTTCCAAAGGATCGTGGAAAGCCCCGCCATACCTGGCGATCTCGGTTTCCGCCGCGGCGAATTGCTTGGTGGCGGCCAGGTGCTCGATCAGCTTGCGCCAAGCCTCTGGCTCCTGGGGATACCGCGCAACCCACGCGCGGAAGACGGGTTCCGCCGCGGACTCCAATGCCGCCATACGCTCGAACGCCCGCCATCCCCTCTGCGCCGTAACCGGCAGCAGTGGATCGTCTTTCGCGGCCGCCGCGGCGGTCAGCGCAGCCAATTCGTCGCGTGGCCGGATACGCCGATCGTAGAAATCGGCCAATTCGATCTGCGCGCCGTACCGATCGGCCGCGGTCTGCGCGTAAGTTTTCCAATCCGCTTCGGCCGCCACGAAATCCAGCGCCACCTCGGCCTCTTGCGCGCGCAGGCGGTATAGCATGGCATCGCGCGGCGTGGCGGATATCAAATTGGTCAGCGCCGGCCGGCTCTCGGCGGGTGGCCGCAGGATTGCCACTGCGCCACCCGGCACCGCCACCGTGCGGAAAAGCGCAGCCAGCACCGGGCCGGCGGCAGTGTGTTGCAGCCACGGCTCCAACTCGCCCCGAACGACGAACCCGCCACAGCCCAACAGGCAGGCGCCAATCAGGATCTTCCTGCCGGATTTCAAGCGCAACCTTGTGGGACAGACCTCCAGGTCTGCGCGGGTCCTCCAGGACCCGCCCTTCGTACGCACAGGCCGACGTGGACGTCGGCCGCAGGACTGGAGTCCTGCCCCACTAACGTCACCAAATCTCAACCGCCACCTCCTCCGTGCCCACATTGTGCGCAATATCCTCCGCCGTCACGTGAACCGTGTACTTCCCCGGCGGCAGATCGGCCGGCACCACCATCTCCCCCGTATTCGCCTTCGCCGCGCTGCTCCACCGCAACGCCACGGGCATCGCACCATAAAGCCGCGCTGTGATGGTGCGCGCATTCCCCGAAGCCAGCGCCCGAATGCGCAACGTTTCCCCCGCGTGTACGCGCGGTTTTTCCAGCCGCGCCCGCACCACCGGCGTCTGGCTGGCGATCACGAAGCTCTTCGATTCGCGGTATACGTGACCGTCGCGGTCCCGCAGGATCAACCGAACCTGGTACACGCCGTCCGTCATCTCCACCGGCGCCAGGAACCTCGTCTGCCACGTGTCTTCCGCCTTCAGATACCGCATGGGCTTCGTCGGTCCGAAGGGAAATAGCGCGATTACCGAGACAATGGATTCGTCCGCTTTCAACCGCAGCACCGGATCGCCCGGCCTGATGACGCGCGGCCGCAACAGGGCGCGCGGCACAGCCAGGAACGACGTGTACGGCGTGACGAACTTGTACTTCTTCGACAACCGGACGATCTCGTCGATGGTGGCCCGGTCCTCGCCCTCCCGCTCGATTTTTTCCAGCAGCGCATCCACACGCGCTTTGGCCCACGTGCGCGGCAGCTCGGGGTGTTCCGTGCCGGCGGCCGGCAACGCCACCGTGCGCGAAAAATGCAACGCCTGCCCGTCGTGCATTCCCGTCACCGTAAACGCGGCTTCCGGCAGCGGCCTCTTGTATTGGCCGGCCCACGTGGCCATCGAGCCGGCGAAGTGCGATTCCTCCAGCGCATAAACCAAATCCACGTTCGCCGCCGGCGCCGCAGCCAGCCGCAGATCCTTCAATGGCGCCTGGCCGATCTTGTCCAGAAATGCATTCAACTTGAATTCGATAGGCTCGGTGGATCGCACCCAATCGAAATACCCGCCGTTGCTCGCCAGCATCCGCAGCAGGGGCAGGTTCGCATCGTCGCCGATGCCCAGCACCAGCGTATGCGGCCGCCCGGCCGGCGCGCGTTTGCGCCACTCGGCCGCATACCATTGCGCCAGCTTCCCGTTATGCACCGTGCCTTGGGTGGCGCCACCATCGCTCACCAGCATCAGGTATGGTTCGCTGGCGCTGGTCGCGGCCAGCCCGGCCGTCAACGCGCGTTGCAGGTCCGTGCCACCGCGAATCCGGCTGTTCCGAACGAATGCCAGCGCCTGCTCGATATTCCGCGGAGTCGCCGCGCGCGGCTGTGGAGCGAACGCATCCACCTCCGAATTGAACAGCAGCAGATTGAATGCATCGGAGGGCCGCAAACGGCGCAGCGCGGTCTCGCACGCGGCAAAGCCGCGCTCGAGTTTGTCCCATTGCATCGAGAGCGAATTATCGAACAAGAGGATCAGCGTCCTGGCGGCCTGCGCGGGACGCTGCGCGGAAGCGTTACCGGCCGGCGCAACCGGAATGCGCAGAAGCGCCTGCGCCTGAAAAAATCCCGGTTCCGACCCGCTCTCCCGCTCCGTGATCACCCGAACCGTATCGGCCTCCGCCGGATCGAGCGCGTAGCGCACCGCGAAGTCCTCTTTCAACTCCACGTTGTCGCCAAAAAATTCCGCCTTCACCAGGTTCGCGCCGCGTTCGGCGATCCGCAGAGGGTATGTCCTCGCGATCGCATCGAAATCCCGTATGGCATGCGCGGATCGCAATTCGAAAGTGATCGTCAAATGCCCGGCTGTCTGCGCACCATAAACATCCGGCTTCAGCGGAACCACAAATTCGGATTGATAGCGCTCCACAGCCACGGGGTGCTGATACTCCATCTCGATCCGCTTCGTGCCGAACCGCGGAATGGGCACGATGCGGGCGGTGAATTCCTGACTGCGCCGCGCCTCGGCGGCATCGCGCTCGCCCATCTGCAGCAGTCCCGGATCGATGGCTTGGGCCTTTGCCTGCGCGTAGATTTCTCCCGCGCGGCGCCGCTCCAGAATCACGCCGGGGATGCGCGTCACATCGTCCCACACGGCGAAATCGGATACGGTCGCCTTGTCGGGCAGCGCAAATTGATAGACGCCTTCCTGAACGATTCCGCTGTGGTTGCCGAAGATCTGGCGCACACGCACGCGCGCCACGCCATTATCGATGCGAATCTCCAGCGCCATTTCGCTGAGCGAAAAAACTGCCGGGTCGGGCTGTTGCCGGTCGCCCGGTATGAGCACGCCCGTATCGGCCAGCGCGCCGGCCGCCAGCGCCAACGACGCCATCAGCACCCGGCGGATCATCGCAGCGCTCCTTCCGCAATGCGCACCAGCCCGTTATCGGTTCCCACATAAAGATAGCCTCCGCCGGCCGCCAGCGCCGTAACATTCCGCGAAGGCAGCCCCATCGTCGTATTGCTCCAGCGGCCCGACGCGCGGTCGTAAACGAACAGGCCGCGGTCGAGGCTCCCCGCATAAACCTGCCCGCCGCTCACCGCCATGGCGTTCGGATTCACTACGAAGCCGGGCTTCAAATCGGGAAACGAATGCCACTCGCCCGACGCATCCAGCCGCAGAACGCCCGCCCCGTAGGTGCCCGCGAACCATTCGTCTCCCACTCCTTCCAGAGCTGTGATCCAATTGTGCCGCAAGTGCGAATTCGCCGTCGTATAGTTCACCCGCACCGTATCGTCATCCAGCACCGATAAGCCACCCAACGTCCCCGCCACCGTCTGCGCGCCGCGTGTGGCCACCGTATAGACGTGGTTGTTCACCAGCCCATGGAAAGCGTAAAGGCTGCGCACGCCGGCGCGGTCCACGAAAGACAGGCCCGCCGGGGTGGCCACCACCATGCCCGCATTCCGCCCCCCATTTCGAAATGCCACGTCCGTGACGTGATCGGAAAGAAATCCGTCCCTGCGCCCCATGGTCTGCCGAGGCTCCGCGCCCGCATCGAACAGGACCAGGCCGTTCGCCGTGGCCACCGCCGTGCGCCCATGTTCCGCGTCCGCCACGATGCGATTGATGCAGAAGAGTGTGTCGCTTTCGCGATGCGCCGCATGTTCCAGACTCGCATCCAGCACGTCCAGCCCGCGATCGAAGTAGCCGATCCACAAGCGGCCCCCGCTCAGCGCCAGCGCTGCTACGTTGCGGTCCGCCATCGGAGTGGGACCGGCGGTGAGCACGGAAGCCCAACGCCGCGGAACCGGATCGTATCGGTAAATGGCGCTCTCGCCCACCGCGTACACCTCGCCTTCCAGATTCGCCAGCCGGAGGATAGGGACAGCCGGCGCACCCGCGCCGGTTCGCTCTCGCGGTCCTGGCCGCGGCCGCAACGGGACATCCACGATGCCCTCATCCTCCGTGCCCACGTGTAGGGTCTCGCCGCTCAGCACCGTCGCACGCGCGAAAAAGCCGTCCGCCAGAGTGCGCACGCGCCGGCCATCGCGGAACTCGACCACTCCCAGTGGCGTGCCTACGTATGCCGCATCGTTCTCGACGGCGATCGAGAGCACCTGCGAGTCCGGCAACCAGGAGGCGAGTTCTTCCAGTTGGCCGCCGCGATGGTGGAAAACGCCGCTCCCAAGCGTGCCAATCCAGATATCGCCGTCGTGGCCGGCGATGGCGGTAATGTGCGCGGCGCTCAAGCGTGGATGGAAAGGCGTCAGCCTGCGCCCGTCGAATACCAGCAGCCCCTGGCGTTCCGTGCCGAGCAGAATCCGTCCCGACCCCAACACCAGCACCGAAGTTACGTTTCGCAAACCCGAATCCGCCGGCAGCATCTGGCGGAAGCGCGCGCCATTGAAAGCCAGTAGTCCCTCGCCGCGCGTGGCGATGAATAGCTCCGCCTCCGCCGCACCGGCTGCGATTCCCGTGGACATCGAACCAAGTTCGGCCGCCGGCAATTCCATGCCTGCGCGATACGAACGGATCGGAGCGCCGTTGCGCCCATATAAGAAGAGCCCGGCGCGCGCGCTCACCGCGATCGTTTCTTTATAGGCCGCGAGATCGCGGAAGCCGGGGCTGGCCGCTATCGGATCAACGGCGGCTGGCGCGGCGCGGTCCACCGGTAGCACCCGAAACGCGAACTCCGATTTCGCGAGAACCTCGCGGGCGGCATCTTCGGTGGCATGCGAAGCTCGCCAGAACACCAGCGCGACGGCCAGCAGGGGCGCGATCGAAACAATCGCCAGAATCCCGCGTCGAAACATGTCGACGACCTCCGGTGCCGCATTGGCACTTCGCCTACCAATGCGCTAAATCATTGACTTTTCTGAGCTACGCAACTGCGGGCTGTGTCCGGATGTAGACGCCTGTGGGGGCGGCGCCATGCGCCGCCGCGGTGCTTAGCCTCGGCCCCCGCGCCTACGCCGCGCCCCGCCGCGCCGTCATATCCGCGCCTTCCTCCCGCGCGATCTCCGCCGCGTATCCGGCGAGCTCCTGCGCACGCACCGTCACCAGATCCTTTTCCAAGTCCTCGCCGCTCTCCACCATGCGCTTCAAATGAAGGCCCGCCAGGCGCGCGCACCACGCGTCGCTCATCTCGTGTCCCGTGCGCCGGCTCAATTCCAGCAGGTCCGCGTGCGGCATGGCGATTTGTTTCTGCACCCGCGTGTCGTCGCTCTGCAGCACAAATTTCACGTCCACCGTGTCGCTGTGGCGCAGCGAAATAGCCGTCTGCAACCACTTGAACAGCACCTGCCACTTGCGCCCGAACGGGTCCGGTCCGACTTCAAACTGGCGAAAATTCAGCATTAACGCTATCTTACTGCATTGGGGCCAAACTGAACCATTGCCCTCCAATCAACCATGAGCGACTTTCAAAAAGAACTCGAAATCGGCCGCGCCATCGCACGCCAAGCCGGCGAAATCGCCTTGCGCTACTACCGCACCGGCATAGCCTTCGAAGCCAAGTCCGACGATTCACCCGTCACCCGCGCCGACCGCGAATGCGAGCAGTTCATCGCCCGCGAGTTGGAGCGCGCCTTCCCCGACGACGGCCTGCTCGGCGAAGAGGGCGCCCAAAAGCCCTCCCGCAACGGCCGCCGCTGGATCATCGATCCCATCGACGGTACGCGTGATTTCGTCCGCGGCAATCCCGCCTGGTCCAACCTGATCGGTCTCGAAGCCGACGGCGAAGTGGTGGCCGGATTCGCCAACATGCCCGCCCTCGGCGAATTGTTCACCGCCTCGCGCGGTGGCGGCGCGTTCGTCAACGGCCAACCCATCCACGCCTCTTCCATCGCCAGCGTCAGCCAGGCCGTGCTGTGCTTCGACAGCTTTAGCAGCGCCGTGCGCCAGCCGTTCGCCGCCCGCCTGCTCTCCTGGATGGAACCCTTCTGGGGCGTGCGCTGCATGGGCGGTTGCATGGACGCCCTGATGGTCTCGCGCGGCCAAGCTGAAATCTGGATCGAAACCGGCGGCAAGCCCTGGGACTTCGCGCCGCTAAAGGTTATCGCCGAAGAAGCCGGCGCCCGCTTCTTCACTTTCGATGGCAAACGAACCATCTATGGCGGCAACTGCGTCGTCTGCGCGCCGGCGCTCGAGGAAACCGTGCGACAATTCCTTGGAAACGCACAAGCGTGAGACACAGACCAAGTAAGGCAGCGCAGACGATTCTTGTCTGTGTCGATCCGTGTCCATCCGTGGTTCCATTTTCTGCGTGCGCCAGAGCCATGCCTTGGCGCACGCGATCGGCAGCACTAAGCCGGCGATTCCCAGCAGCAGCCAGAGCGAGCGGTCGTAGATTTCGCGGAGCCAACTCACTCCCTGCGCAGCCGGATAAACGCCAACCGGAAGTGCTGTACATCTCAACTGTGCGCGGGTCGCGGCCGGGAGGAACGGTGGCTTCGAAAATGCGGAACTGAGCGTCTGCGTCTCCGCGGAGGCGCGGGACGGTCCAGCCCGGGCCTCCGCTACTGACCGCAGACTACCTTCTTGGCATGCTGTGCTCCCTTCCCCGGTGGCCCCATCCGTGCCGACGGTTTATCGGTTGAGCGCGCTCCCGCGCCGGGTTCTTCCGGATGGGCGCGGCCTTCCCCGCTTTAGCGCCGGTACCGCTCGCCAGCCAGCGGGTGGATAATGGCTTCATGCAATGTAGTACTCGAGTACGAGTTTGCGCTGTGCTGATAGCCTCAGCGGCCAGCATGTTCGGTGTCGACGCCATCCGTTGGGGAGCGGTAATTGACGGTCTGCAGTTGGGGATCGCTGCGAGTTCAGCGCCCGAGCCCGCGCTGCGGATTGTGTTGAAGAATGCGGGCTCCAAGGTCTTGGAGGCGCCGATCGGTTTTCAAGATCACGACATTTTTTACAACGTGGAAATCACCGCGCGCACGCCCCAGGGAGACGAACTCGCGGTCTTCGATTTGAAAACCATAGGGCGCCACGTAACGAGCTGTTGTGGTCCCGGTCCGGAAAAAACCGTGCGGCTGGATCCCGGCGGAGTTCAGGAGTTCACATACCCGTTGAGTCGGCTCTTCGTGGTGAACGGAACGGACATGCCGCTCACCAAATTCCTAAAGCAGGGCTACTCGGTTCGGGCAACTCTGCGGCTTCACGATACGGAAATAGCGTCACCCGATCTCCTGTTTCGCAAGTGACTTCACTGCTTCGCGGGTGGCGGCGCGTAACGCAACACGGTAGTCAGATCGATGCCGCGAACGATGCCGGCGCTGTCGTAAAACAGACCCCACGAATCGATGGACGACATATCGGGGAAGATGCAAGCCTCCAGGACTTCGTCAATGGATCCTTTGCCCACCCAGCCGCCGCCCGCGGCGTTCACCCCGCCGAACAAGTCCGAGCCGCCCAGTTGCGTGCAGTAGTAGGAAGCCGGATTGCCTCCGCCGCCCTGGCCCGGCGCTACCTTGGCGTAGTAGGCCAGTACGGCCAGGGTCGGGGTGGTGGCGTACAATGTCTCCACCAGGACGTGAATGCGGGAGCCATCCGTGGCCGAAGTGTACTGACAAAACTGGCGGGGGCCCGTCAGAAAGAGCCAAGTCGATTCCGGGCCGTTAGTGCCATAGGCTGGAATCCGGTTGATCACCGTCCCGCCGGTTTTCTCACAGTACGCCGCTCCGGCTCCGCTGTCGGCGGCTTGCATGTTTCCGGCCGCGAGCGCTAGGGCCGCGGCGGCTGTCGCGATCAAGAACGAATGTTTCAAAGCATTTCTCCTTAGGGTGAGTTCAGTTTAACAGATGGCGGCGCGACGCCCAGTTTGGCGGCGGTTTCGACCAGGCACTGCCAGGTGCCGTCGCCCAGCGGGATGCCATTTTGCCGCCGGTCGGCTTCGGCGCGCCACTCCGGATCCCCCGCCACCAGCACCTCGCTATAGCCTTTGGCGGGGGCGGCGGATTTCACCGTACGCACCAGCCACTCGACGCGCCGGTGGAACTCATCCGCGGGCATGAATCGGCCGGCATCGAGGGCCACGAACGTCTGGCTGGCGCGGATGGGCTTGCCGGGGATGCGGAAGCCGCCCACGTCCACGCTCATGGCGCCGCCGCTCAGCGCACCGCAGAGTATTTCCACCATCATGCCGAGTCCGCTGCCCTTATAGCCGCCCAGCGGCATGGGCATGCCACGGATGGCGGCAGCGGTATCGGTGGTCGGTACCCCTTCGGAATCGACGGCCCACCCGGCGGGAATGGTTTCCTCGCCGTTCATCAAGGCCTTGAAGATGCGATTGTTGGCGACGGTGGTGGTGGCCATATCCAGCAGCCAGGGTCCCGGCACGGACATACAGATAGGATTTGTGCCAAGGCGCGGTTCCTTGCCCTGCCAGGGAGCCACAATGGGCGAGGCGTTGCACATGACGATGCCGATCAGCCCGGCCGCTGATATCTTCTGCCCCCAATAGGCCGCCGCGCCGAAATGGTTGGATTCGCGCGCCACCACGATGGCTATGCCGTGTTTGTGGGCCAGGCGCACCGCATGTCCGCAGCATACATCGGCAATTTGTTGCCCGGCGCCGTTCGCGCCGTCATACAAGAGGCATGCTCCGGATTCATGCGCCACGCGGCCTCCGGCGTGGACGTCCAGATCGCCGCGTTCCACTTGTTCGACATAATAAGGCAGCAATTGGACGCCGTGCGAATCGACGCCGCGCAAGTTGGCGGCCACTAGCGAGTCGGCGATCAGATGCGCGGTGGGGCGCGGGAAAGTGGCGGCTTCGAGCAGCCCGGCCGCCCAGGCGGTCAGATCTTCGACTGAGACGATAGGCAAGATACTAGAATAAACCTGTGCCCGCATTCACGTTCGAGGAAGCGCGACGTTGCGTGTTGGAGACTGTCCGGAACGCGCGTGCGGTTCCGCCGGCGGAGATCGTAACGCTGGAAGCGGCTGCGGGACGTGTGTTGGCGGAGTCCATTGCCGCGGACCGCGATTATCCGGCGCTGGCGCGCTCGGTGCGCGACGGGTACGCGGTGCGCGCGGTGGATTTGCCGGGCGAATTCGAGGTAATCGGCGAAGTGCGCGCCGGCGACATTTTCAGTGGCGCGGTGGGCGCGCACCAGGCGGTCGAGATCATGACGGGCGCGCCTGTGCCGCGCGGTGCGGATGCGGTGGTGATGCTCGAATATGTCCGGCGCGACGGGGCGCGCGTGATTGTGGACCAGACGGCGCCAGCGGGCCAGTTCATTAATCCACAAGCGAGCGAGGCGCGCGCCGGCGAAACGTTGCTGCAGCCCGGCAAGCGTCTGGATTTCACGGGTATTGCCATGCTGGCGGCGGCTGGGCGGGAACGCGTGCCGGTGTATGCCGCGCCGCGCGTCGCCATCGTCGCAACTGGCGATGAGATCGTGCCGGTGTCTGAAACGCCGCGCGATTTCCAGATCCGCAATTCCAACGTGTACTCCCTGGCGGCGCAGGTGACGCACGCCGGCGGCGTGCCGGAGATTTTGCCCGTGGCGCGCGACGAGATGGCACATACGCGCGAACTGATCGGGCGCGGCCTGGCGGCCGATCTGCTGCTGCTCTCCGGCGGCGTATCGGCGGGCAAGTACGATATCGTGGAGCGCGTGCTGGGCGACTTGGGCGCGGAGTTCTTTTTCGACCGCGTACTGATTCAGCCGGGCCAGCCGCTGGTCTTCGGGAAAGCACGCGGCAAGTTCTTCTTCGGCCTGCCGGGCAATCCGTCGTCCACCATGGTCACGTTCGAGATCTTCGCGCGCGCGGCGGTGGAGCTGTTGGGCGGGCAGGAGGACATCGCGCTGCATCTGCCGTTTGCCCGGCTCACCGAGGACTTCCATCACCGGGTGGGGCTGACACGTTTCCTGCCGGCGCATCTCAGCCCCGATGGCGCCGCGGTGACGCCCATCGCGTGGCGCGGATCGAGCGATGTACCCGCGCTGACGCGCGCCAACGCATTTATGGTTGTGGATGCCGATCGCCCCGGCTGGCAGGCCGGCGAATGGATCCGGGTGCTGCTGAAATGAACAGGCTGGAATGAAAAAGCTCTCGCATTTCGACGACGCCGGCAGCCCGCGCATGGTGGACGTATCGGCCAAGCCGGAGACTCGCCGCACGGCGCGCGCGCACGCTTTTGTGCGCATGCGGCCGGCCGTGTTGCGTAGCCTGCCCGATAATCCCAAGGGCAATCCGCTGGAGATCGCACGCATCGCCGGCATTGCCGCCGCCAAAAAGACGGCGGGTCTGATCCCGCTATGCCATCCGCTGATGCTGTCGCACGTGGAGGTGGAGGTGCGCGTGGAAAAAACGGGCGTGCGCATCGTGGCCAGCGCGGCTACGACGGCGCAGACGGGCGTGGAGATGGAGGCGCTTACCGCGGCGGCCGTCGCGGCGCTGACGGTCTACGATATGACCAAGGCGCTGGACAAATCGATTGAGATTCAGGATTTGTATCTGATCGAGAAGACTGGCGGCAAGAGCGGGGGGTATCGGCGGAAGCGAGAAAAATGAGGACCACGCTGAGTCCGGACGCGGCTCGGTAAACCGTGCGCAATCAATGCGACGATTACCGAGCCGCGACCGTCAGGGAGTGGTTTCCCCAAACTGTGAAGCGCCCCGATCTCTGCCGCTGTATCCACAGCGTCATCACAATGATGTATCGTATTTGTGTAGACAGGGAGAAGCGATGCCGGAGACGACAACGAAAGACAAAACAGGGCGCGGCGAGGTCATCAACTTGCGCGCCAGCAGGCGGCAGAAGCTCCTGATCGACCGTGCGGCGGAAGCGCTTGGCAGGAGCCGGTCCGATTTTATGCTGAATACGGCCTGCCGCGAGGCCGAATCCGTGCTGTTGGACCGGCGCTATTTCGCACTGTCCGAGGACGCGTTCAAGAGGTTCACGAGGATGCTCGATAGACCGCCGAAGGACAATCCCAGGCTGAGGCGGCTGCCCCGGACGAAAGCGCCCTGGGACCGATGAGCGGTGCTGGTGGAATAAGTCCGCCCGAGAGACTGTCGGTTCGGCACGATCTTTCCAAGTTCGATTCCGGCCAACCAGCGCTGGATGACTGGCTGCGCCGCCGTGCGGAGCGGAATGAGGCGAGCGGAGCCTCCCGGACCTATGTGGTCTGTGCCGGGCGGAGGGCCGTTGGGTATTACACGCTCGCGGCGGGAGCCATCACACACTCCGAGGCGCCTGGACGAATCGGACGCAATATGCCGGGCCCGGTTCCGGTGATGCTGCTGGGGCGCCTTGCAGTCGCCCAGGCCTTTCATGGCCGGGGTCTGGGTACCGGGCTTCTTCGGGATGCCGTCTTTCGTATCGTCCAGGCCGCGGAGATCGCCGGCATCCGCGCTATCTTGGTGCATGCTATTTCAGAAGAGGCGAAGCGGTTCTATGAAAAATACGGGTTTGTTGCGTCGCCGGTCGATCCGCTGACAGTGATGATAACGGTGGCAGAGGCAGCGGGAATCATCGCCCCGATGCCATAGAATTAAGGCCAACCGGCTATCGGGCCGTATTTACCCCATTCCACTCCGAGCAAATGGCCTGCCCCCCGCCCGCGGTCAGCACCGCCTGCGCGGTCACGTCTCCCACGTTCGGAACGTCGCTCAATGTCATAGTGAACGCTTGCGGCGGCACAACCGAGGGTATTTCCTTTGAGAACGGCCGCACGACACTAGTCGCGCTATGCAGCAGAATGTTAAACGTGGCCGGAGTGTCAATCCCCAGATCGAAGCGCATCGTCAGAGCCGATTCCGCGAAACTGGCGCTGAACCCCAGGCCGCACGCCGGCGCGCGTCCGACCGTGGCGGGAGTAGCGCCGATGAACCACAGCCCGCCGTCCGGTCCGGCTGCGATCCCGTTTAGGTAATGCGCTCCCGGCGTGGGGTACCCGGTGATCGTCGCCGTGGTCGTGATCCGCCCGATCTGCTGTTCCGACGTAAACCAAAGCGCGCCGTCCTGTCCCGCCGCGATCCAATACGGGCCATTGTTAGCGGCCGGCACCGGATACTCGGTGATGCTTCCGGCGGTAGTGATCCGCCCGATCTTGTTCCCGCTGTGTTCGGTGAACCACAATGCGCCGTCCGGCCCCGCCACGATTCCTTCAGGGTTGCTCGCGGGGGTCGGCACGGGATACTGGGTAACCTGCCCGGAAATGGTGATCCGCCCGATCTTGTTGCCAAAGTCCGAAGCTTCCGTAAACCACAGGGCGCCGTCCGGCCCGGCCGCGATCAGATAGGGATATGGTTCGGCGCCGTCGGCCGGCACGGGGTACTCGGTAATTTGGCCGCCGGTGGTGATCCGTCCGACCTGGTACGCGTTGTATTCGGCAAACCACAGTGCGCCATCCGGCCCCGCTGCGATTCCAGCCGGGTAGCTGCCGGCGGTCGGCACCGGGTACTCGGCGATCTCCCCTGCAACCGTAATCCTGCCGATCTTGGTGCCAATCAGTTCCGTAAACCAGAGGGCGCCGTCCGGCCCTGCCGTGATCCCCCAAGGCTGGCTGTGGGCAGTGGGTACAGGGTATTCGGTGAAAGCCCCGGCCGTTGTGATCCGCCCGATCTTGTTTGCGTAGTCTTCGGTAAACCAGAGCGCACCGTCCGGCCCCGCCGCGATTCCCAAGGGGTAGGGATTGCTCTTCGCGTTCGGCAGGCCGTACTCGGCGATGTTGCCATATGTCCCCGGGACTTGTGCCGCCGCACGGGCCGTCAAGCACAGCGCCAAGGTTGCCAGTTCCACGGCTTTTCGGCTTTGCATTCCTTCTCCTCCTCACGCCCCCCCCAAAAATTTTCGTAGGGCGGGCAATTCTGCCCGCAGCCGGCTTTCAGCCGGCTTAGGCGAGCTACGCTCGCCATGCGCGAGTTCTGGAGAACCCGCGCACCTTAGAAAACCCATCGCGTTTCGACATTCCGTCCGCCGCCGTGGGGCAGGCTCGCAGCCAGGCTCGCAGCCTGCGCGGGCCTCGCAGGCCCGCTCTTCGGCGAACAAGCTCGCCCGCGGCGAGCAATCTCGCCCCGGCGGGGCTAAAGCCCCGCGGCGGCGCATGGAGCCGCCCCACGCGGGTTTTCATCACTATTCGTGGGCCGCAGGCCCATCCTGACAGGACTGGAGTCCTGCCCCACCACGGCCCACGGACCTACTATAAGCCGGCTGCGGCCAAGATTGGCCGCCCTCCAAATCCAAACTGGCCGGCTATCGCGCTGTATTCACACCATTCCATTGCGAGCATATGACCTGCCCCGTACCCGCGGTCAACACCGCTTGCACTTTCACGTCTCCCAGGTTCGGCACGCCGTTCCAGGTCATGGTGAACGCTCGCGGCGGCACGACCGCAGGTATCGGCTGGGAGAACGGCCTCCAATCCCCGGTAGCGCTATGCAGCAGAATGTTGAAGGTGGCCGGCGTGTCGATTGCCAGATCGAAATTCATCGTCAGGGTGCTGCCGGCGAACGTGGCGGCGAGCCCCAAGCCCCATGCCGGCGCCCGCCCGATCAGGCCAGCGTTGGTTTCGGTGAACCACAACCCGCCGTCCGGTCCGGCCGCGATCCCAAAGCAGTAATCCGCCGGTGTGGGGTACTCGGTAACCACCCCCTCAGTTGTGATCCGCCCAATTTTATCTGAATAATTCTCCGTAAACCACAGCGCGCCGTCGGAACCCGCCGCGATTCCGAAGGGGCGTCCGGAGCCGGCCGGCAAGGCGTACTCGGTAATGTCCCCGGCAGTCGTGATTCGCCCGATTTCCCCGGTCTTCCGGTCTACGGATTCGGTAAACCACAGCGCGCCGTCCGGCCCTGCCGTGATTCCGAAAGGGGCGGTATTGGCGGTCGGCAAGGTGTACTCGGTAATCGCCCCGGCAGTTGTGATCCGCCCAATCCGTTGGCCCGCGCTTTCCGTAAACCAGAGCGCACCATCCGGTCCGGCCGCGATCTCGACGGGCCAGCTTGGGCTGCTCGGCAATGAGTACAAGGTGATGTCCCCGCGTGTCGTGATGCGCCCGATCTGGTCGTAGAAGTTGAGGACAAACCAGAGCGCGCCGTCCGGTCCCGCCGCGATTCCTTTGGGGTAGCTCCCCGGCGCCACGGGGTACTCGGTGACCTCACCGCCGGTCGTGATTCGCCCAACCTTGCCTGCATTGCTTTCTGTAAACCAGAGCGCCCCATCCGGCCCCGCCGCGATCCCCCAGGGCTGGCTGGCTGCGGTCGGCACCGGATACTCGGTGACGGCCCCGGCAGTGGTGATCCGGCCGATCTTGCCGTCCCCGTAATCGGCAAACCAGAGAGCGCCGTCCGGCCCAGTCGCGATTCCCCACGGGCCGCTGTGCGCATTCGGTACAGGATACTCGGTGATGTTGCTATACGTGCCGGACTGCGCCACGGCGCTCACCGCCAAACCCAACGATAACGCGGCTGACCATAGGACTTTCAGCATGGTTCCACGTTACCGCGCGCGCCTGCAATTGCGCAATGGTGTGCTGCGCTCGCCAGGAGCGGGTTCTGGAGAACCCGCGCAGTCGAAAACCCACTGCGTTTCGACATTCCGTCCGCCGCCGTGGGGCAGGCTCGCAGCCTGCGCGGGCCTCGCAGGCCCGCTCTTCGGCGGCGCATGGCGCCGCCCCACAAGGTTTTCATCGGGATTCGCGGGCCGCAGTCCCATCCTGACAGGACTGGAGTCCTGCCCCACCACGGCGCACAGAATGAAGCCTCCTAGTGCACGCCGCCCAACTTGCCCGCCGCCAGCAGGCGCGCATCCACGCGGTTCAACCGGCGAGTCAGATTCGTCCCTAATAACGGCGTGTGCGGGATGCCGATCAAATATTGCGGAATCTCCCAAACGTCGGCTTCGGCGGTCATCCAGCCGAGCGGGTCGAAACGCCGCAGGTTCACAGGGCGCGAGTAGTTGCGCAGGGTCTTCTCGCCGGCCAGATTGAAGTAGTGTTCAAAATACGACATGGCCAGCTCGCGCAGCGTGCGATATACGGGCTCGCGGAATCGCAGGCCCGAATAGTTGGATTTGGCGACGGCGCCCCAATGCCCGCGCTGGCGGAAGATGGCCAACACGTGATCGTCGTCGCGTACCGCTTCCAGATCCAGCAGCAGGGGGGGAAATCCGCTCACGCGCAACGCCGCAGCGCCGAATAGCGCGCCCTCCATGCAATGCGCCAGCCGGTCGCGCAGAACCCGGCGCGGTGAGCGACACGTAGCGCCTTGAGGTTCCTTGTTGTAGCCGATCTCGCTATCGAGGAAAGATTGGATCCTCTCGGGCGTCTTGAGGCGACGCAGGATGGCGAGCTCGTCCCGGCCAAAGCCGTGCGGCGACTGGATCACCCGCGCAGCAAGGCCCGCTTGGCTGCCCGCCGCGCCTTCAGGCGGGCGTTGGCCTTCTGCTGCTTCTCGTAGGCCACCACCTCCTGGCACGCGTCGCAGCGTTTCCGGATGCGCGATTTCGTGGTAAACGTCGCCCCGCAACGCCGGCAGGACTTCGTGATGGTCTCATCGAAGGGAAGTATCCCCGGTTTTTGGGGCAAAAGATATGAATAGTGGAATTCGCAATGACTCATAAGCAAACACCCTAATCCCAGTGCCGCACTGGGCGAAATCACGCACCCAACTTCACGCAGGCCCACAGGCCTGCATTCGTTCAAGCCGCGTTCAAGCCGCGTTCAAGCCGACGACACATTACCGGCCCGCACGCGCGGGTCGCCCCGCTCGCGGACCAATATCGTTGCACCGCAAGGAGTTGCTGTTTCTCCGTTTTCTGGAAGCCTCTCCCCACGAGTTCCTCGACGCATCGGCAATGCTCGGGACCCACTCGTACAGGCTCCCAACGGATTCATGATTGTACAGCTTCCTTTGCACTCTTGCAACCGAAAAATTTTACCGGCGTTTTCACGCCGCGGAAGCCGGCGCAAACGGCTCGGCCTGTTCGGTCAGTTCCCATGACAGGTGATTTATATAAAATAGCAGAACCGGCTCGGAATAAACGGCCCGAAATTTCTCGAAAACCCGTTCCGCCCAACCTTCCGTCAAATAGCTCTTCGCGTTCAGGTCCTTGTTGAAGAACCCGCCTTCGTGCGGGACCTCCAGGAAATCCAGGACCGCCACAATCATGTCCAGGTGTGATACTAACACAGTCTGGGCCAGATCTTTGGCGAACTGTTCGTCTCGCTCGCCCAGGCGCGCCCAGAATCGGGGAATGTGTTTGTGCAACGATTCCGTGTTGAGCTTGGTCAGATGCGCGCTGGCTTTGAACGCGGCGTAGAGTTGATAGGTTTTCAGCTTGCCAATCGAGATGCTTCGAATCAGTTGCCCAAATCCGCTCTCCCCGAGCGACAGGTAGACCTCGCAAAGCTGCATTTAAGGTCAGGTTATCACATGCGGTATGATGAATGCGTTTGGCCATATGAGCAACGTAATCGTTTTGGGCGCGCAATGGGGCGATGAAGGCAAGGGAAAAGTCGTCGACCTTTTCTCGGAACGCTTCGACGTAGTGGCCCGTTACCAGGGCGGGCATAACGCCGGGCACACCGTGCGTATCGGCGACTTGAAGTTCGTGTTGAAGCTGATTCCCAGCGGCATTCTGCGGCCCGGCAAGAAGGCGGTGATCGGCAACGGCTTGGTGGTGGATCCGGCCGCGCTGCTGGACGAGATCCGGATGCTAGAAGCGGCCGGCTTGCAGGTGGAGGGCAATCTGTTCATCAGCAATCGGGCGCAGGTTCTGCTGCCCAGCCACCGTCTGATGGAAAAGCTGGGCGACGCGCGGCCCGGGCGGATTTCGATCGGCACCACCTCGCGCGGTATCGGCCCCTGCTACGAAGATAAGATCGCGCGGCGAGGTATGCGCATCGCGGATCTAATGGATCGCGAAGTGTTCGAGCCGCTGTTCGATACGCTGGTGGCGGAGCATCGGGCGGCCGCACATGCGCTGGGCGTGGACGACGGGCTGGACCCGGCCGGCATTCGCGACGAATACGAAAAGCTGGCGGAGCGCATCCGTCCCATGGTGTGCGATACGGCGCGCCTGCTGAACGATGCCATCGCCGCGGGGCAGAGCGTGATGTTCGAAGGGGCGCAGGGCACTATGCTGGATATCGATCACGGGACATATCCGTTCGTGACCTCGTCGAGCGCCGCGGCGGGTGGCGCCTGTACCGGTACGGGCGTGCCGCCTACCCGAATCGACCAAGTCATCGGCGTGGCGAAAGCTTATATCACGCGCGTGGGGGGCGGGCCGTTCCCCACGGAAGCTTTGGATTCCTGGGGCGACCAGATCCGCAACCGCGGCAACGAATTCGGCTCGGTGACCGGACGACCGCGCCGCTGCGGATGGTATGACGTGCCGTTGATGCGCTATGCGGCCATGATCAACGGCTTCGACAGCCTGGTGGTGACCAAGCTCGACGTGCTGGATGAGATGGAAAAGGTCCCGGTTTGCGTGGGTTACCGGTCGGGCGGCCAAGACGTCGCCGGCATGCCTGCGACGGTGAACGGGATGGCCGCGCTGGAACCGGTTTATGAATGTCTGCCGGGATGGCGGAACTCCACGTTCGGCATTTCGTCGTACGGCGAACTGCCCGTGCGGGCGCGGGATTACCTGGATTTCCTGGAGAAACAGAGCGGCGTGGAAGTGGGCTGCATCTCAACGGGGCCGGAGCGGAACCAGACGATTGTGAAACCGGGGTCGCGGTTCGCAAAGCTGTTCACCTGATCTCATGCCGAAACCTTGACTCAGATCTCAGCCGATTCCCAAGTCGTCGATGCGCTCCAGCACCGTGCCGCATCGGCGGCAGATTACAGCGTGGCAATCGCCGCAGACGAGTGGGTCGGGGACTGGTTTGCCGCAGGTTGGGCAATAGAGATCGGTGTCCGGAGCGGGCTCGGGCATGCCGTGAGTATTATCCCACGGCCTGCGTCCACTGGCGGCGCTGGAAGTTCACCGGCGGGGGCTAATTGGATGCAACCCAAGCGAGAGCGTCCCGTACGTTACAGTACCGCGGTTTCTTCGAGCATGCGGCCTTCCGCGAAGCGCTCCAAGCCCAGATCGCGGGCGTCCAACAGATCGCTCGCGCCGTGCAGGATCAGATCCGCTGTGATGCGGCCGGTGGCGGGTGAGTGCATGACGCCATGGCCGCTGAAGCCATTCGCGAAGAAAAGCCCGGGCACTCCCGGAGCTGGGCCGATGATGGCGTGATGATCGGGCGTGACCGCATACAGTCCCGCCCAGGCGCGGTGCGGGTTCACCTGCAGATCCTCGAAACAGGGGACGCGGCTGACGGCGTGCGTCAAAATCTTCTCGATGAACGCCGGATCGAAGGCGGTTTTAAAACCGGGCGTCTCATCCGGATCGTTCCAGGCCATCAGCAAGCCCAGCCCCTCCGGGCGAAAATGAAAACCGGTGGACATATCGATTACCATCGGCAGGCGATCCGGCAAACCGGGGAAGGGCTCGGTGGGCACCAGCATGCGGCGCAGCGGAACAATCGGGAGATCTACGCCCGCCATGCGCGCTACCTCGGCGGCCCAGGGACCGGCGGCGTTCACCACGGTGGGCGCGGCCACGCTGCCGTTGCTCGTGCGGACGCCCGCCACGCCGCGCGCATTCACCTCGATACCCGTGACCGTAACGCCGCGCCATAGCCTGGCGCCCCTTTCTTCGGCCGCGGACATGAAGCCTTTCATGACGCTATAGGGGTCCACGAAGCCGTCGGTGGCGCAGAAGCTGCCGCCAAGGATATCGCCGGAGCGCAGTTGCGGCACCCGGTGGATCACGTCGTCGCGGCCCAGCATCTCGACGCGCTGCAAGCCCAAGGCGGATTGGCGCGCGAAGTTGCGGCGCAGGTATGCGAGATGGTCCGTCGTGGTAGCCACGAAAAGGTATCCGTGCGGCTTGTATTCGGAGGGATGCCCGGTGATCTCCTTAAAAGCCGCGAAGATCGGGATGGAGTATAACGACATGCGGATATTGACCGCGGTGGCGAATTGCGCGCGTACACCGCCCATACTCTTGCCGGTGGATCCCAGGCCCTGCTGGGATTCGCGCTCGATCACCAACACGTTGCGGCATCCGGCTGCGGTGAGATGCCAGGCGACGCTCGATCCCACGATGCCGCCGCCGATGATGACCACGTCTGCCGTTTCGGACATGTGGCCACTATTTTGCCACACTTGCGGCTAACGGAAAGCTCCGGATTAGTGAACCTTTTGGGCTGTTCAATCGTCTAATTAGTGAAGCGTTTTGATTGGTCCAATGCACTACCCAATAGATGGCCAGTTGCCGGAGTGTGTATGCGGTTGGAATCTCAAATCCGTGACGGTGTTTGTTTGCTGCGCCTCCAGGGCCGGTTCGTAACCGGCTCCGACGCCGAGCTTGTGTCCGCGCAGAAATCCCTGGAAGAAATCGGAATCGCCAAGGCTGTAATCGATTTGCGCGCTGTTCCGTATATCGATTCGACGGGCCTGGCTTTTGTCGTAGAGCTCCACAAATCGCTCGCCAGCCGCGGCGGACAACTGTTCCTGGCGGACGCCAACCAACGGGTGCGCGAAGTTCTGGAGATGACGCGGATCGGCGAGATCATCCCGCTATTCCAGGACGTGGAGGACGCGGAGGCTGCAATCCGCGGTGAAGTGCTGTGCTGACATTTCTGGTTTGGTGCGTGGTGCTGTTCTTCTGCTGGCCGTTGGCGCTGGTCGCCCTGGTTTTGTATCCGCTGATCTGGCTGCTGCTGTTGCCTTTCCGGATCGTCGGCATCGCCGTGGGTGGAGTGCTCGAGCTGGTGTGGGCCATCGTTACTTTGCCGGCGCGGGTGTTGCGTCGGGTTTAGCGGCGCGAATTCTGCACGAATTGGAGCGCGGGCAATTCTGCCCGCAGCCGGCTTTCAGGCGGCTGGCTGGACTTTGGCCTTTTGGTGGGGCGGGCCTCCAGGCCTGCGCGGGGCTAAAAGCCCTGCGGCAGCGCATGGCGCTGCCCTACGATACCTATCAAATTATTAGGCGGGACAGGACACTAGCGGCACTCTCCTCAAATAAGGAACACCCGCTCTCCGGTTCGCGTATGCTTACGAGTGGAGGCCATTCTGTGGACCGATACAGATTTCAAACCAGTTTCCAAGCCAGCGTGTGGCTGGCGGGAACGTTGGCGCTGGCGCTGTTGGCGCCCGCATGCTACGTCAGTACGGAAGGTTCGGGGAGCGTCGAGCGGGAATCCCGGTCCGTCGATTTGAAGGGCGCCAAGTCCGTCGAGGTACAGATCGACATGGGCGCCGGTGAGTTGATCCTGCGCGGCGGCGCGGCGCAGCTTATGGATGGCGACTTTCGCTATCGCGCCCGCGACGGCAAGCCGGAGGTGGCATACGACGTCAGCGGTTCGCGCGGCATACTCACCGTCCGGCAATCCAGCCACCACTCCCTCGGGAACAACGACAAGAATCATTGGGAGCTGCGGCTGAACGAAGACGTGCCCATGGATATCAGGGTTAAGATGGGCGCCGGCGAGGGCCGCCTCGATTTGGGCAACACCGCGCTGCACAGCCTGGATGTGGAAATCGGGGCGGGCGAGATGAAGGTGGACTTGACCGGCCATCCGCACGGGGATATGGATGTGCGGGTGCACGGGGGCGTAGGCGAAGCCACCATCCGGTTGCCGCGGCGCGCGCGTTTGGATATCGAAGCGCATGGCGGTATCGGGGATATTTCGGCGCGCGGGCTCACCAAACGCGGCGACCGCTGGGTGAACGAGCCCGCGGGGGAGGCGGACGCGACCATCCACGTGAGTGTGAACGGCGGGATTGGGCAGATTAATCTGATTTGCGAATAAAGGTAGGGCAGGCTTCAGCCGGCCACCTTATATAAACGCCACGGCGCGTACGGGCGAGCCGTCGCGTCCGGTAAGCTTGAGCGGCAGCACGAGAAGCTGAAACAGATCGGCGCCGATGGCTTCGAGGTTGGTCAGGTTCTCGACGATCGGCACGCCGGCGCGCAGTAGGATTTGGTGGGCAGGATAGGGCGCGCGATCGACGGAGGGCATGTCCACGCCGACGAGTTGCACACCGCAGTCCACCAGGAACTGGGCGGCATCGGCGGCCAGGCAAGGATGATCGTTGAAGTAGCGGGGATCGCCCCAATGTTCTGCCCAGCCGGTGTGCAGGACGGCGGCGCGGGCGCGGAGCGGGGCAGGGCAGCGGGTCTCGATATGTTCGCGGCGGATCTCGTGTTTCGGGGCGATGTCGCGCAGATCGACGAGCCGCGTGAGCGCCACGCAGCGCTCCAGGGGTATGCGATCGATGGTATCCGCGCCGTTGAAGAAGTGAAACGGCGCGTCCATGTGGGTGCCCGTGTGGACACTGAGATCGATGCGGCTCAGGTTTACGGAAGCGTCGTCCAGAACCGCGACGCGCACCGGGCCGTCGCCCGGAAACACCGGCGTGCCGACGCTCAGTGGGTGGCTGAGGTCGACGATGCGGCCTTGGATCATACGATATCCGTTATCTTAATCGATGGAGCGATCATGCGAAAGGTACTGCACTTCGATTCGCCGCGGGAGAGCTATCATTGCGATGCGGCGGTGGTCTGGTGTTACGACAACCGTTTTGAGCTGGCGTTCCGCAAACTGCTCAAGCGCATCGGCGTGGCCCGCCCCGATTCGATTCGGCTGGCGGGCGGCGCCAAGTGTCTGGCGACACCGGACCAGGAATCGGAGCGGGAGTTCGTGATGGAGCAAATCCGCAAGTCCATACGTCTGCACGGCACGGACCGCGTGGTGCTCATGGTGCATTCCGACTGTGGAGCCTACGGAGGGCTGGCCACGTTTGGCGGCGACGCGCAGGCTGAGGCGCGCCATCACGCCGGCGAGTTGCAGCGCGCGGCGGAGTGCCTGAGACAAGCTCTGCCGGAGCTTTCCGTGATCTCCTACTATGTTGATTTCGAAGGCGTTTGGACCGTAGACCCGGACGTTGCGCCCACCCACCCCGCCTAATACAACCCTTATACGTCTCTCACACAATCCTTAGGAGCACCGCGCTATCGTGGTGGCTGTTTTGCTCCTTAGGAGCCATCGAAAGATCTAATTACGGCGATAAGCAGTCTCTATAGAGTCTTTATGTCTTGCTTATGCCTCTGATAGGATCGCTTTGCCATACTGGCGTCTACAGTAGACCTTACTCCCTGACTGAGACTCGATCCTGCTGCGTTGCCGGATTCGGAAGGCCCCCTGTCGACATCAATATTTCCTTATGCACCAGGAGTCCTACGGATTATGACGGTTATCAACGGTAGTCGGTGGTTTCGGAAGTCGATACTGACCCTGCTTGGGCTGGCCGCGCTGGCACTGCCGGGCCGTGCGTTTCAGATTGCGGCGGAGCTACCGAGCGCCGCGGCGGCGGGTACGCCGTCCTATGGCGTCCTTCACGGAATCACGAAGGGACCTAACGGGCAAAGTGTATTCGGCGTGCAAGTGACCGTGCAAAATGCGGACGGAAAAATCAAGCGAACGGTGCTGAGCGGAAGCGATGGCAACTTCCTGATTGCCGATCTCAAGCCGGGCGAGTACCGCCTGTACGCGCGGGCGGAGGGGATCGGCGCGGCCTTACCGGCCAAAGTGGAGATCGCGCAAAACCAGGTCACGTACGCGAACGTTCAACTCGCCTCCGCGGATGGGCCCGCGCAGCCGGCCGAGACATCCGTCCCGGATCCGGCACTGAAGACCCGGAGTGCGGCGGCTCCCTTGTCGGAATCGTCTGTGGCGGCCGAGCTGGCGGCCATGAAGGCGCGGATCGAGCTGTTGGAAGCGGAATTGCTAAGGCAACGGAGCGAGCGGACGTCCAGCGCCGCGGCTGGCGCCACGCCGGCGGCCGAAGCGCCACATGGGCCGCTGGTGGCCGCGGCAAAACCTGCGCCGGAGGCAGCGGCTGCGCCGACTGCCCAGCAAGCCGCGGCGCCGCCGGCCGCGGCCGCTCCGGCGCCGCCTGCGCCAACCATCCCGGAAGCCCTGCAGGCCAATGAATCCACTCCCGGAGTGGACAACTTCACTCCCTTCGCGTATGGCGACTTTACCTGGCTCAATGGCACTCCGCGCAACAAGGATACCGTGCTGGACACGAAATTCTTCACGCCGGAAGTTCGATTCGATACTCATTACATGGAGGATTACAACCAGCCGATCGATCACACCATCGTCGGTGCGACCGAGTCGTTCCGCTCAGGCGAGGTCCAGATTGAGCAGGCCAGTGTCGGCGGCGACTTCCACTGGCAGAACGTGCGCGGCAGAATCTTGTATATGGATGGCCTGTTTGCGACCACGACGCCGCGCAACGACGCCAGCGCCGGTGTTGGCCAATGGGACCTCCGCGACGCCTACAAATACGTTTCGGAAGCTTATGGCGGATACCACTTTAACGTGAATCACGGCCTGAACGTGGACGCGGGTATCTTTGTATCTTACATCGGCCTGTTCAGTTACTACAATTTCGATAACTGGACTTACCAGCCATCGTATGTCTCTTCAAATACGCCTTGGTTCTTCAACGGCGTGCGCGTGCAGTGGTTCCCCACGAACAAATTGAAAATAGAGCCTTGGTTCATCAATGGATGGCAATCCTACGCCAAGTATAACGGGCATCCGGGTTTGGGAGGGCAGCTTCTGTGGGAGCCGAAGGAATGGTTCAAGCTGGTCGCGAACCAGTATGGCTACGGACAGGATAATCTGGGTCTTCCCAAGACGGAACGTATTCACACCGACGATAGCATCCTGGTCAGGTACTACAACAAGCCGGAGAGTCTGGGTCTTTCCAAAATGGCATTCTCCCTCACGGCCGACGCGGGATGCCAATACGGCGGCGGACTGCAATGTACCGGCGCACCCAGCAGGGGCAAGTCGACGTTTATAGGGTGGATGCTCTATGACCGCATGTGGTTCCACAAGGATAAGTTTGGCCTGACGCTGGGCGGCGGAGAGATGAGCAACTGGGGCCGCTACCTGACGCTGCTGCCGCCGATCGACGGCGCCGACGCCGTGTCGGGTACGCCTTACTTCACGGAAAACCCGGGCCAACGGGCCCACATGTGGGATAGTACGATTACTTTTCAGTACATGCCCCGGCAGTACATCACCTGGTGGGCGGAGGTTGGTTATCGTCACTCGGATGTTCCGTATTTCGCCGGCCGAGGCGGAGTCACACCTCCTGGCGGCAACAACGGCGATCCGCAATATTACACTTGCAGCAGCGGCGCTACGTCCGGTACCAACAGCCTCGCGGGAGCGGAAGCTGCCTGCGGGGGCGGACTCAGTAGTGTCTGGTTTCCCGACCTGCGCCGCAGCGAAGTGAAAACCTCTGTTGGCGTGATGGTGAAGTTTTAGCGCCACGCTTATGCGAATGGAGTGACGGATGCGTAGTTTCGCGATGCAGCTGGTTTGCCCGATGGCAGCCGCGGCGCTCCTCATGGCCGCGGATCCGGCGTGGAAGAGCAAGCCGGCCGACCAGTGGACCGAGGAGGACGCCAAACAGATCCTCGCCCGATCGCCTTGGGTGAAGGAGAATAAAGCCACGATCACGCGCCGGCTGACCGAGGATCAGCTTAGGGAAGCCGGACAAATGGGGCAACCCCGCGGCATCGGCAACGAGGGCGTGGATCCGAAGGGCAGCGGAGAGAAAGTGTCTCCGAATGTGTTCTCGGGTCTCGGAGGCGACGACCGCAGCCCACGTTCTCTTCCACGGCCCATTACATTGGAACTGCGTTGGGAAAGCGCACTCCCGGTTCGACTCGCGGAGATCAAATCGCATGAGGTGGAGCCACCCACGTCGGAGGGCGACGGCTATCAGATCGCGGTCTACGGTGTTCCCCGCGGCGATTTTAAGGGTGATCCCAAAGAGTTGGGCAAACCTCTGAAGAGCCTCGCCGCCTTGAAGCGCGAGGGGAAAAAGGATGTGAGGCCGGTCAGCGTCGAGGTTTTCCAGCGGGAAAGCGATGTGGTGGTCGTCTATGTGTTTCCCTTGTCCGCGGAAATCGTCAAAAAGGACGGACAAATTCAATTCACGGCGCAAATCGGCCGGATTGTCGTCGCGCAGACGTTCGAGTTGAGTGAAATGGAGTTCATGGGCAAGCTCGAACTTTGAACTGTCGTTGCGTGCATGAGTTGAAACACCGCAGCGCCGGGCTTGGATCTTTATGAGTTTCTCTTTCGCGGCACTCCATAACCCGGAAAGCACACCGCTGTCTCTGGCATGGCCAATCGCGCGGACAGCGCAGCCGGGTGACCGAACGGCGCAAAAGTTGAAAGAAAAAATTGCACTCGCGCTGCCCAGCGGCCTTTGTCTGGCCGCACTCGCCGCCTGCACCTGGCTCTCGTTCCACTTCGGTCAGAGTTTTGCGTTCACCGGATTCTTGTATCTCGTCCTGGTAGTCTTATCCGCGCTCTACGGCGGATTCTGGCAGGCCACGTTCATCTCCGTGGTAGCGGTTACCTGCTTGAACTATTTCTTCGTTCCTCCCATATTCAGCTTCGTGAACAGTCCGGCAAACTGGGTCGCGCTCGGGGCGTTTGAGTTCACGGCTCTGGTCATCAGCAGGCTCTCGCTCGACGCCCGCGTGCAAGCCATAGAGGCGATCGCCCGCAGGCGCGAGATGGAACGCCTCTATGAAACGTCGCGGAGGATACTGCTGCTGGATAATCGCGGGGAGTACGGGAACGTCATTACCTCGTTGATCGGGGAAACGTTCGATCTCAAAGCAGTTCGTTTGTTCGATGCTATGTCGGGGAACGCGTATCAAAGCGGCGAGATGCCGGCGGAGGCGGAACAGCAGACCCGCAATGCATATTTCCTGGCGGCGGATAGCTTCGACCCGGAAACCCGCACTTGGTACTGTGTTCTGCGCCTGGGCACCCGGGCGGTGGGCGGCCTGGCATTACACAACACCCGGATGTCCAACCTGGTGGCCACGGCGTTGGCTTCGTTGAGCGCGGTGGCCTTGGAGCGTATGCGCGCCCTGCGCAAAGAGGCCCGCGCGGAGGCGGAGCGCCAGACGGAGCAATTGCGGACGGCCGTGCTCGACGCCCTGGCGCACCAATTCAAATCGCCCTTGACGGTGGCGCGCACAGCCAGTTCCGGACTGCTGGCGGTGGGCGGCTTGTCCGAACTGCAAACGGAATTGGTCACGGTAATCGACGAGCAGGCCCGCACGCTGGATCATCTGGCATCGCGGCTGCTGAGCGCCGCCATGCTGGATAGCACCGAATTCAAACCGAAGCGGGAATCGGTGCGCTTTTCCAGCCTGATACCCGCCGCGATCGGGAGACTGGATCAAGAGACGGACCGCAAGAGGTTTCGTGTGTCCATGCCCAATACGGAGGCGCCCATTCTGGCCGACCCCGAATTGATGGTGACGTCTATCGCCCAGCTTCTGGACAATGCGATCAAGTACTCCGAACCGGGCTCGCCGATCGACGTTTCGTGCACGGCGACGGAGACAGGCGTGGTGCTCACCGTCCGCAATAAAGGCTTGGTGATCGCCCAGCAAGACCGCGAGCGCGTGTTTGAACGATTCTATCGCGCACCCGAAACGCAACACCTGCCCGCGGGCACCGGGTTGGGGTTGTCGATCGTCAAGAAGATCGTGGCATCTCATCGCGGCAGCGTGTGGGCCGAAGGTGAAGCCGGTTATGGAACCCGCTTTTCTATCTCTCTCCCCGCGCAGGAGGCGCAGACACACTGATTATGTCTTCCATGCGTGGCAGCGTTCTAGTTACCGACGACGACCCCGATCTCCGGCGGGTGCTTAGAAGGACATTAGACGCCCTGGGCTTCGAAGTCGCCGAGTCCGCGAATGGGGAGCAAGCCGTTCGGACCGCCGCCGTGCGCCCGTTCGATGCGGTCCTTATGGACGTGAACATGCCCGGCATGGGCGGAATCGAGGCCTGCCGGGAGATTCGGAAGAACGCCCCGCGCCTACAGATCCTGATGCTTACCGTTCGCGACAGGGAGTCCGATAAGATCGAGGCGCTGGATGCGGGCGCCGACGACTACATCACCAAGCCATTCTCCATCCCCGAGCTTGCCGCGCGCTTGAGATCCGCCGTGCGGCGCTCTACTACGACGGTCATCGATTCCCGAATGCCGATCGTGATCGGAGAGATTCAGCTCGACCCGATCCGGCGCGTGGTGCGCAGGTCGGGAGCCGTTTTGCGTTTGACGCCCAAAGAGTTCGACTTGTTGCACTACCTGATGAGTCACCCTGGCATACCCATCGCCCACTCGAAGCTCCTGCGAGCGGTTTGGGGCGAGGAGTACGGCCAGGAATTGGAATACTTACGCACGTTCGTGCATCAGTTGCGGAAGAAGCTCGAAGCAGATCCATCCGCTCCGGAGTACTTGCAGACGGAACTTCACTTTGGCTATCGCTTCCGGGAACCGTCGTGAGCGTGGCGGCCGGACGCCGCCGATAGACGGATTCTATGCCCCGGCATTGTATTTTTGATTACTCCCTTATGCGGTCCTTATGCGGCTTGCTTTATTCTGTAGCAAATGCGCCGCCAGTAGCCGGTTGGGTTTACCTATGAAAAGTAAAGGTCTGGGAATCGTTTGTCTCGTCGCCGCTATTTCGTTACTGCCGATGCTGACCGCCTGCCATGGCGGCAAGGTCGACGAAGCCGCGGCGGCGCCGCCTGACGCCAAAGTCACAGCGGCCGCGGATATCAATCTCTTTGCCGTGGACCATCCGGAGCAGTTTCCACTGGCGACCGCCGCGAAGCGTCCCGCCACCTCCGAGTTAATCGTGACGGGCTCGGTCACACCCGATATTTCCCGCAATGTCCCGGTAGTCTCGCTGGCCTCCGGCCGGGTAACGGCCATCCACGCACGGCTGGGGGACACGGTGAAGAAAGGCCAGTTACTGTTGTCGATTCGCAGCGACGACGTGTCGGGCGCATATTCGAACTACCGGATGGCCGTGGCGGACGAGGTTCTCGCCCGGACCCAGTATGAACGCTCGCAGGACCTTTATCAGCACGGCGCCATCGCCCTGAACGACCTGCAGGTGGCGCAGGACACGGAAGACAAGGCCAAGATCGCGGTGGAAACTATGAGCGAACATCTCCGTTTGCTCGGCAACGACCCCGACAAGCCGGTTTTCATGGTGGATGTCTTCGCGCCAACTTCGGGAATACTCACGGACCAGCAAGTGACCACCGGATCGCTGGTGCAGGCGTACAACACACCGTACCCGTTTACTATCTCCGACCTGTCGTCCACCTGGGTTGTCTGTGACGTGTATGAGAACGACCTGGCCCGGGTCAGGCTGGGCGATACGGCGGAGATCGAATTAAATGCGTACCCGGATCGCCCCTTTAAGGGAAGGGTCGGCAACATCGGCGCCGTGCTCGATCCGAATATTCGTACGGCCAAGGTCCGTATTGAAGTCTCGAATCCCGGTATTATGCGGCTGGGCATGTTCGTCAAGGCCACTTTCCGCGGCCAGACCACGGAGATGCATACGATTATCCCGGCGGCCGCCATCCTGCACATGCACGATCGCGATTTTGTATTTGTCCCCGCGCCCGGCAATAAGTTCCGCCGGGTGGAAATCGTCAGCGGGGACCTTTTGGCCGACAACGTGAGTCTACAGGAAATCAAGTCGGGGCTAAAGCCAGGGCAACAGGTGGTGACGAACGCATTGGTCTTAGACCATGTGCTCGCTCAGTGACCGTAAGCCAAACGTCCGCTTTCGTGGAAAAACACAATGATTCGCGCTCTCGTAGACTTTGCGCTTAACAACAAGTTCGTGGTGCTGGCTACGGCCGTGTTATTGCTCGGTTGGGGCGCCATCTCATTTCACAATTTGCCAGTGGAGGCGTATCCCGACATCGCCGACAACTATGTGACGGTCATTACTCAATGGGCGGGGCGCTCCGCGGAAGAAGTGGAACAGCAGGTCACGATTCCCATTGAAATTCAAATGGCCGGCATGCCCCACATGACCTTTCTGCGGTCCGAGTCGATTTTCGGCCTGTCGTTCGTGATCATGATCTTCGACGACAGCTCCGTCAACGATTGGAACCGGCAGAAGGTCCTCGAAAGACTCACGCAGGTCAATCTTCCCCCTGGACAGAACCTGCAGCCTCAAATCGGCACGGATTGGAGCACCACAGGCCAGATCTATTGGTACACGCTACGCAGCACAAATCCCCGGTATGACCTGATGGAGCTGCGGTCCATCGAAGACTGGGTGCTGCTGAAGCAGTTCAAGTCGGTTACCAATGTGGTGGACGTTTCCGATTTTGGCGGTACGGTGCGCGAGTATCAAGTGCGCGTCGATCCGACCAAGCTGGTCTCGTATGGACTCAGCATCGGCCAGGTGGAGCAGCAGCTCTCCAATAACAACATCAACGCCGGCGGCAGCTTTGTGGAAGTTGGGATGCAACAGATGAACGTGCGCGCGCTGGGTCTGTTCAGCGGCGTCCAAGACATCGAACAGACGATGTTGAAGACCCAAACCGGAACCGCCCTGCGGGTGAAGGACATCGCGGAAGTGACCCAAGGCCCCAAGATCCGATTGGGCCACATGGCCAGGGCCAACCACATGGAGGACGGGCGCATTATCGACGAGCCCGATGTCATCCAGGGCGGCGTGCTGTTGCGGAAAGGCGCGGAAGAGGAACCCACGCTCGAGGCCCTTCACAAGAAGGTGTACGATCTCAACCATGGCATTCTGCCACCCGGCGTGGAGGTGGTTCCCATGCTGGATCGCAGCGACTTGCTGCATTTCACGTTGCATACGGTGATGCATAACCTGACGGAAGGCATGATTCTGGTCAGCGTCATCCTTTTCCTGTTTCTGCTGAATGCGCGCGCCGCTATCATCGTGGCGCTGACGATTCCGTTCTCTCTGCTATTTGCTTCGATCTGGCTGGATCTGAGCCACATTCCGGCTAACCTTCTCTCGCTGGGCGCACTGGATTTCGGAATGGTAGTGGATGGAGCCGTGGTCATGGTGGAGAATATTATCCGCCATCTGAGCCGGGACCGCCGCGAAACCGTGGTGGGAACTCCGAAGACGACTGCGGAGATGATCCGCGAGGCGTGCCATGAGGTGCAACGGCCGGTGTTCTACGCCATCGCCATTATCATCACGGCGTATATGCCGATCTTCACGCTGCAGCGCGTGGAGGGCAGGCTATTCAGGCCGATGGCGTGGACGGTGGTCTTCGCCCTGATGGGAGCCATGACGTTTTCGATTCTCATCGCGCCGGTGCTGGCGGCCACATTTTTCCGTAAGGGAGTCCGGGAACGACGCAACCTGATCATGGATTTTCTTACGGAGCAATACCGCCGGCGGCTGCGCTGGGCCGTCCAGCATCGGTGGTTTGTAGCCTGTATTGGCGTAGCCGCCCTGGCGGGAACGATCTATATGGGATTTGGCGGCGTCATTGGAGCGGAGTTTCTGCCGCATCTGGATGAGGGCGCGATCTGGGCGCGCGGCACGCTGGCGAATAGCACCAGCCTTTCGGAGGGCGAAAAATTCACCACCAACGAGCGTTATATTTTCGCCTCCTTCCCGGAAGTGAGCAAGGTGGTGTCGCAGGTCGGACGGCCCGACGATGGGACGGACACTGGGGGGTTCGGCAATACGGAGTATTTCGTCGATTTGAAGCCGCACGACCAATGGCGCCCCGTATTTCACAAAAGCAAAGAGGAACTGATCGCCGCCATGAACCGCGCGGTGCAAAAGTATCCCGGCGCGATCTGGAACTTCTCGCAACCCATCGAAGACAACGTGGGAGAGACGATGACGGGCACTAAGGGTTCTTTGGCGCTCAAGATATTCGGAGACGACTTGAAACTCCTCGAGCGGAAAGGCGAAGAGGTCACTAACGTGATGTCCGGCATACCGGGCATGCATGACGTGAAGCTCTTACGCGATTTCGGCCAGCCGAATCTCGACTTGACCATCGACCGCCGCCAGGCGGCCCGCTTTGGGATCAACGTGGCGGACATACAAGACGCCGTTCAAACCGCCGTGGGCGGCAACGCCGTCAGTCAAGTGCTGATCGGCGAGCAGCGATACGACGTGGTGGTGCGCTACCAGACGCCCTATCGCAATACGGCGCGGGCCATTGAAAACGTCCGTTTGCTTTCTCCCAGCGGGGAGCGCGTATCCTTGGCGCAGTTGTGTAAGGTCGATGTGAAAGACGGCGCGTACGACATTTACCGGGAAGGCAACAGCCGTTACGTGGCGGTGACCTTCAACGTGAGAGGACGGGATCTGGGGACCACGGTGGAAGATTCCGTCAAACAAATCTCGGCAAAAGTGAAAATGCCGCCCGGCTATACCATCGGTTGGTCGGGCGAATACGAAAGCGAGAAGCGGGCGGAGGCGCGGCTGGCCCTTATCGTCCCGCTGACCATTCTGGTTATCTTCATCATTCTCTACACCATGTTCCGCTCGTTTAAGTGGTCGATGCTCATCCTGTTAAACGTGGGCCTGGCCCGCGTAGGAGGTTTCCTGGCTTTAGTGGTTACCGGGACCTACCTTAGTGTGTCCTCGGGCGTGGGCATGTTGGCGCTGTTTGGCGTGTCGGTACAAACCGGAGTCATCATGCTCGAATACATCAACCAACTCCGCGCGCGAGGCCATTCGGTGGTGGATGCCGCTGTGGAAGGCGCGGTCTTGAGGCTTCGCCCGATCATGATGACCATGTTGGTGGCGACTTTGGGATTGCTGCCCGCGGCGCTGTCGCATGACATCGGATCGGATTCGCAAAGGCCCTTTGCGATTGTCATCGTAGGCGGCCTGATTTCCGATCTGCTGCTGAGCATTGTCCTGTTGCCCACGTTTTATGTCTGGATCGCGGGAGATAAGGATGTGCTGCCGACACCGGAGGCTTCCTTTGAACACTAAACTCGCAGTTTGGGCAGTTTGCGCCGTGCTGGCCTCGGTGTCGGCCGCGCGGCCGGCATTTGGACAGGCGCAGACGGCACAGGTGAAAATCACGCTCGACGAGGCCATCCAACTGGCGCTCCGGCATAACCACACTCTGCAGGCCGCCCGCACCAACATCCAACAGAACCAGGCCGCGGAAGTCACCGCCAACCTGCGCCCGAACCCGACCTTCTTCACGGATTGGGAATACCTGCCGCTGTTCTCCCACCCGCAAGGCGAGTCTATTTCCGCGTACCTCCAAGCGTCCACCGAGGGCGACATGGGGTTGAGCTATCTTATCGAACGCGGCCACAAGCGGGCACGCCGCTGGGAAGCGGCCAAGGCAGCCACCGCCGTGACCCGCGCGCAGGTAACGGATAACGAACGCGGCGTTGCATTTCAGGTGGGTTCGCTCTTCATCAATGCCCAGCTTGCGGAGTCGACTCTGGAACTCGCCGAGACGGATGTGAAGAGCTTTCAGAGAACCGTCGAGATCGGCGAAATTCAATACAAAGACGGCCGCATCAGCGAGAACGATTACCTGAAGATTAAAATCCAGTTGGTGCAGTTTGAGAGCGACGTTCAACAAGCGTCGCTCAGCAAAGCGCAGTCGCTATCGGACCTACGGCAACAACTGGGTTATGAATCGGTGCCCGCGGATTACGACGTGGTTGGCGAATTCGAATATCGGCCGCTGGCGGCGACTATCGAGGACCTGCAAGCGAAAGCCTTGCAGAATCGGCCGGACCTGCGTGCGGCGGTATTGGGCGTTACCGCCGCCAACCGCCAATATTCGTTGGCTAAGGCGAATGGCAAGCAGGATCCCACTATTTCCGGCAACTACTCGCACGCGAACGGCATCAGCGGCGCTACCTGGTCGTTCAGCATCCCGCTGGCGATTTTCGACCGGAACCAGGGCAATATTGCGCAGACCCGCATTGCCATCGGGCAAGCGGAGGAACAGCAGAAGGCCGCCAGTGGGCAGGTCCTGACCGACGTAAGAGACGCCTACGAGGGGATGCAAGAGAACGCCCGCATCGCGCACCTTTATAAGTCCACTTACCTCGAGGTCGCAAAAAAGAGCCGCGACATCAGCGAGTACGCCTATCGGCGCGGCGGTCTGGCGCTGCTCGATTTTCTGGATGCCGAGCGCACTTATCGCGCCACCCAACTCGCCTACCGTCAAGCGGTGGCGGCGTATTTGACCGCCCTGGAGCAGCTTCGCCAGGCGGTGGGAACGAGGGACTTGCCGTGACAAACGGACTGGTGATGGCTTTCGGCCTGAGCGTGCTCGGAACAATACCGCTGTCAGCCGCGGAGGCGGTCTACGAGAAAGGACCCAAGCAGTCGTTTGAAGTAACCAAAACGGAACGGGTGCCCTTCGCGCCGGGCGGAACCATTCATATCGACAACTCGTACGGCTATTTGACGGTGGAAGGCTGGGACGAGCCGGAGGTAGAGATCGCCGTCGTCAAGTCGACCAATAGCTTCTACGAACCCAGCCAGCAGCAGCGCGCCGAACAGTCCTTCGAGCAGATCCGCCTGACGGTCGAACGGCGCTCCGATAAAGAGCTGGCGATTTCGACGATCACTCCCGGAAGCCATCGCTTCCTGCCCAAAGCCGAACGCGGCGTGACGGTTGAATATAAGATCCATGTGCCGCGCGACTCGCGTCTGATAGTCCACCACGACAACGGCTACGTCTGGGTAAGCGATGTGACTGGAGACCTGGATGTGCGCAGCCACACCGGAGACATGATCGTGATGTTGCCGGATCCGGGTCCATACTCGATTGACGCCAGAACCAGACTGGGCAGCGTTTCTTCCGACGTTACGGGCAAGAGCCGGAGCCGTTTTAGTCAATTTCTGATTGGTTCGCACTTCGATTACGCCAGCCAGACGCCGAAGCGGCGGATCTACCTGCGCATGGGGCGCGGAAGCATCGAGATCTTGCAGGATGTGCCGGACCGGCCCCTGGAAAAGCACTAAGACATGCTCCGGGCGCTAGGCATCGTAATCGTCTATTTCGCGATGCTGGGCGCCTGGGTGGCCGCCGGGTTGTTTATCCTAATCGCACCGGCGCGCTTCGGCAACCTGGTGAACGAGAGCTTCGGGCTATTTCCGGAGGTGCAAGCGAAAGACTGGGGCAAGAAGCTGTTCCTACGGCTGGCGGGCCTGGGACTACTGGCGTTCGCGGCCCGCTTTGTGTGGGGTATACGGCAGTTGTTCTAGCGTTCCGCGATGCCCGCCTCCGGCTTTCATACGGCTGGCTGGACGTTGTCGATTGGCCATTTGGTGGGGCAGGCTCGCAGCCTGCGGCGGCCTCGTAGGCCGCCTGCCTCGAAGCTCTGCCTGGCTTCTTGCAGGGCCTTGTGGGGGCATAGGCCTGTGCCAGGCGAGCTTCGCCCGCCTGTGCCGGCAGAGTGCCGACACGGCACGCAAAGAGCGTGCGCCACGCGGGCCCCCTAAGGCGGGACAAGACACTAGCGCCAGGGACAGCCTGGCGGGCTTGTGCTACGTTGCGGAGAAGCGATAGCCCACCCAAGGCTCGGTCAGGATGTACTTGGGCTTGGCGGGGTTTGGCTCGATCTTCTTGCGCAACTGATTGATAAACACGCGCAGATACTCGGGCTCGTCGCCATAGTCCGGTCCCCACACGGCTTGCAGCAGTTCGCGGTGCGGCACCGGCTTGCCGGCCTGCGAGACGAGATAGCGCAGCAAATCGAACTCCTTGGGCGTGAGGCGCCTTTCTTTTCCCTTCACGTGGATCCGGCGCGTATCGAAGTCGATTTCGAGGTCCGCGGTGGACACCGTGTGCGGACCGCTTTCGGGCGAGGTGGGCGCGCGCCGCAGCGCTGCCCGGATGCGCGCCAGCAGCTCTTCCATGCCGAAAGGCTTGGTAATGTAATCGTCGGCGCCGGCATCCAGCGCCGCGACCTTATCCTTCTCGCTGTTGCGCACGGAAAGAATAATGATGGGCACGTCCGATCCGGAGCGCAAGTGCTGACAGGTTTCCAGGCCGCCTATGCCGGGCATGTTCATGTCCAGCAGCACCAAGTCGGGTATCTCGGCGGAAATCCGCGTCAAGGCATCTTCGCCGTTGCGGGCCTCCGTGACTTCGTACTTGTGCCCCACCAGGGTGGCCCGCATCACACGGCGGATCTGCGGATCGTCGTCCACCACCAGAATCTTTCCTGCACTCACAAAACCATTTCACCACGGAACACGGGCAACGAGAAACTGAATACGGATCCCTGGCCCGGCTCGCTGGTCACCCAGATTCTGCCGCCGTGCGCTTCCACGATACCTTTGGCGATGGCCAGGCCCATGCCGGTGCCCGGCACGCGGAAGCGGTGCTCGCGGGCGCGGAAGAATTTATCGAAGATGCGCAGTTGCTCCTGCTCGTCGATGCCGCTGCCCCGATCCACCACGCTGACTACGATGCGACCTTCGCCTGCCCGCGCCGAGATCGTCAGGGGCGATCCGGGCGGCGAGTACTTCAGCGCGTTGTCCAGAAGCTGCCGCAAGACCTGCTGCACGAAGTCGAAATCGGCATCCGCCGCGGGCAGGCCGTCCTGCAGCCGGACTTCCACGGGCCGGTCGTGCAGTACAGGTTTGAGCTCCGCGAGGGTACTGCCAATGATCTCACTGACGTCCTGCGGGCGTTTCTCCAGATGCAGCTTGCCCGCTTCGATGCGCACCATCTCAAGCACTTCGGCCACCAGCCGGTTCAGCCGGTCCGCCTCTTCGTCGATGATGGTCATTAGCTCGCGCTCCGCATCCGCGCGGGGATGCCCAAGCAGGCTCGTGACGGCCGCTTTAATGGACGTCAGGGGCGTCTTGAAATCGTGGGCCAGCGCGTCCAGCAGCGCGGATTTGAGCACCTCACTCTGGCGCGCGGCTTCGGCACGGCTGGCTTCTTCGAGCGTGCGCGCGCGTTCGATCCCAATGGCCACCAGGTAGGCGACCGCATTGAGCACTTCGTCGGAGGGCAGGGGTCCGGTCAACCCGAGATTGCCCAGCGCCTGGCCGCCCAGGCGGACGGGAACGATGGCCACTCCCTGGCTGCGATCGACGAGGGCTTCGTCACGGTCGGCTTGCAGTTGCTCATCGGAAATCAGCGGATCGTCCGGCCCCCAGCGGAACGTTTCGTGGGTCAACCTGGTGTGGAAGGCGGCGGTGGTCACGCCCAGGATTCTCACTACCCGGCTGACCAGATCCTGGCTGGCGGTGCGCGCACTCCCGCTGAGCAGCAGGCTTTGGCTGAGCGCGTACAGGCCTTCGACTTCGCGGCGGCGCTCGACCGCCTCCAGGGTGCGGCGTTTAGCCCGTACCGAGAGTTGGCTGGCCATCACCGCAGTGACCAGGAATGCCGTGAGCGCGACCCAATTCTGCGGATCTTGCACCTCGAACGATCCGATCGGTGGAAGGAAGTAATAGTTGAATCCGAGCACTGCGACGAATGAAGCGACGGTCGCTTCCAGCAGCCCCCATCCGGTAGAAATACCGAAGATGACGAGCAACAGCGTTAAGGCGACGGTTGTGTTGTTGGCCGAGACTACGCGGAAATAGAAAGCTATAACCAGGCCGACCAGGGCGGGCGCGGCCAGCAGGCGGAGGGCGCGCCGGACGAGGGAGGCTGGGCTAATGCCCCGCGCGGGCTGAAGCCCGCCCCCCAAATCCTAAACTCCGAAGACGCGGTTGTAGAATGCCCGCGTCTTCTGCCGGATCTCGCCCAGCTTCAAATCCAGCCGCTGATCGTGCAATTGGTCGGGAGTCCAGCGCCGCACCAGTTCCGCGAGCGTCTCGGACTGCGACGGCGATGTGGGCAGGTGGCCTCCCGCGTAGCCGCTGGCCACGCGCAACCCGTGATCGATGGCGCGGTAGAACACGGCGGCGTCGCGCAGAAAGTCTGCATCCTCGCGCTCCAGGTGGCCCATCTGCTCGATGACATCGATGCGCGCGGGCGTGTTCAGCACCTTGTAAAAGATACCGGCGCCGCGCAGCCGAAGGTACATCAAGGCAAAGTCGATATCGTAGTATCCGCCGATGGCCGCCTTCAGGGGATTGCGCGAAGCTTGTTCCTTTTCCAGCCGCGCGCGCATTTGCGCCAGTTCCTTGCGCGACCGGCCGCTTTGTCCGTAGCGCCGCCAGTCCAGCTCCTGCAGTTTGTGCAGGAATTCGGTGGCGCGTTCCAGGTTGCCGGCCACCGCGCGCGACTTCATGTACGCGATCCCCTCCCAAGCCTCGGCGTGCTTGGCGAAGTACTCGCGATAGCTGCCCTCGGGCTGCACCAGCGCGCCCTCGCGGCCATTCGGGCGCAAGCGGGTGTCCACCGTGAACATCACCCCGTCGCCGGTGTACGCGCTGATGGCGTTGATCATGCGCTCGGCGACGGCGGTCCAGAAGACTTGTTCGGAGGCGTCTTCGTCGGGGATGACGAAGATCAGGTCGGCGTCCGAAGCCAGGTCGAACTCGCGCATGCCAAGGCGTCCCAGCGAGACGACCATCATCTGCCGCGCCGGCCGATACTCCGGATTGGCCGGTTGGGGCGCTTCCCGCAGCGCGATGCGGTAGGCCGCGGCGATCACCCCGTCGGCCAGATCGGAAGTCCGCTCCAGGGTTTCAAAGATGGCCGCCGGATGAAGCAGGCTATCGCTCTGGATACGGAACATTTGGCGGCGGAAATAGCTGCGCAGCGACGCGCTGTCGGCGATGGTTTCCTGGGGGGCTTCCGCGGGCGGCGCGGCGGCCGATTCCAGATCGGCCAGCATTTCGGGATGCCGCAGAAGCTGATCGCCGAAATACTGGCTGTGCTCGAAAATGTCCACCGCGCGCGCCACCAGCTTGGAATCCGCGTCCAGGCGCGAGAGCCAATCGGAATCGTCGGACATTTTCTCCAGAAAAACCTCGAAACGCTCGCGTCCGCGATTCAGCTTCGCGCGCGCCAGCGCGGCGGCCACTTGCGGTGCGCGCTGCTCCAGATAGCGCGTGAGGTTACTCGGCGTGGATAGCGGGAGGTCCAGGTCGAGCGGCTGCCAGCGATCGTGCGCGTCGCCATCCAGCGGGATGTAGTACATGGGCTTGCGCGCCTGGATGACGCGGGCGTACATCTCGCGTACGTTGCCCAGGTGCTCCTCCAGGCGCACCTGGAGCGATTCGGCGGTGAGCGGCTCGCCGATTTCCGCCGGCATCTTACGCGCCAGCAGTTCCAGTTCCTCCGGATGAGTAGGCAAAGTGTGGGTCTGCCGGTCGTCGTAGAACTGCAGGCGGTGCTCGATGTGGCGCAGAAACTCGTAGGCGGAGGCCAGCCGCGCGTACTCGCTGGCGGAGAGCAGGTTCTTGTCGTGCACGCGGGAGAGCGCGAACAGCGTGCCGCCGTGCCGCACCCAAATCTCACGGCCGCCGTGCAGGCGTTGCAGGCATTGCACCAGGAACTCGATATCGCGAATGCCGCCGGGCATCAGCTTGATATCCACTCCGGCGTGCGCGCGCTTGGATGCCAGTTTCTCGCTGATCCGCTCGCGCGCTTCGGAAACCGCTTCGACGGCCCGGAAATCCAGCGTCGTCGAATAGATCAGCGGCTCGACGAATTCCAGAAGGTCGCGGCCCAAGGCCATGTCTCCGGCGCACACGCGCGCTTTGATCAACATCTGTTTTTCCCAATCGCGGGCGCGCTCCTGGTAATAACGTTTGGCGCCATCGAGCGAGATGCAGACTTCGCCCAGGCGGCCGTCGGGACGTAAGCGCAGGTCCACGCGGTAGCAGGAGCCATCCGCCGTGTACGTGGAAAGCAGCTCGGTGTATTGATTGGCTACCTTCTTGAAGAATTCCTTGTTGGTGATGGAGTCGGGTCCGGCGGTTTCGCCGTTGCCCGCATACGCGAACATCAGGTCGACATCCGAACTGTAGTTCAGCTCCTGGCCGCCGAGCTTGCCGAGGGCAATCACGGCGAAACCGCAGGGAAGCCGTTCGCCGTCCGGACCCTCAAACGAGGGCTCGCCATGACGCGCTATGAGTTGCTCGCGGATCTGGCGATACGCGAAATCCAGGATGGCGTCGGCCAGGTTGGAAAGCTCACCGGTGATGTCCGCCAGCGCCGCGAGCCCCAGCACGTCGCGCAGCAGGATGCGCAACGACTGCCGCCGGCGGAAGCGCGCCAAGAGTACCGGCGCGGGAAGATCCGGGCCTTCGGCGGCGCGGAATTGCAGCAACCGCTCCGCGAATTCCTCGGCCGAGAGCATGCGGTGCAGATCGCCCGGATCGGCGGCCTGCAACAGCCATTCCGGATGCTGCAGCACGGATTCGGAAAGAAATCGGCTGAATGAAAACGTGGTAACCAGGCAGCGCAATACCGCCGGAGAACTGGTGATGCGGTTGAACGCAGCGGGGCTATCCTCGCGCAGGCGCTCCAGGAAGTGCAGGGCCTCGTCGGGATCGGGGACGGACGCCAGAAGCGACTGAATGCGGGCGCGGATGCGTTCGGGAATGCCGCCGCCGAGGCGCGCAATATCTTCGCGCGCGCGGGATGGATTGCGAAATTCAACCGCTTCGAGCAGACGCTGCATGCAGATCAGGCGGACGGGGCCACTATTGAGATTATAGCTTTTAGCAGCCTGGGGTAGATCTGTTAACAAAAGAAATGGACCAATCCGCGTTCATTGTATGATTGGGTCAAGGACGGCTCCGATGCGGGCAGCTTGCGGATTTGCAATTGCGCTGGCGGCGATGTATGCGGCTGGCCCCGAGTATTTTCCTCGCGCGCTTCAATTTGCGCCACCAGGACGTTTACTGAACCGACGCCGGATCACCGGATCACTCGCAAGCGTTCCGATGCATACAGCGCGATCTTCTCATCCGTAGTTACCAAAGCCAGACCTTCCGCGGTGGCCTGCGCTATCAGCGCCCGATCGAAAGGATCTTGATGAATAGCCGGTAAGCCGTGGATTTCGGCAACGTGGGCCTGGCGCAGGGGCAGTACGGTCGCTGCGAAGTCGCCCAACGCGATCTCCCACCAAGCGCGCGGATCGCCCACGTCGAGCTTACCCTTGGCGGATTTGAGTATCACTTCCCAATACGAGATCACGCTGAGCACGTTCGGCCCCCTCTTGATTGCCGCGTGGCCTGCGCGCGATAGCCGCTCTGGCGCCTCCATGGCCAGCAGAGCGACGTTGGTGTCCAGCAGGTAGCCGTTCAGATGTCGCCCTCTAGGAAGCGGTCGAGATCCACCGGATCGTCCCATCCCGGCAGGAGGCGAATGCGGCCCCGCATACTTCCGAAGCGTACTTTACGCCGCTTGGGCGGAGGGGGGGCCAGTTGTGCGACCGGCTTGCCATTGCGCGTGATTACCACGAACTCACCTTCCTCAACCGCGCGCACAAGCTGAGTCAGCCGATTCTTGGCTTCTGCGATACTAACGTCCATCGCATTCAGTATAGCCAGAATAAATGGCCATTTCAACAGAACGCCGTGAGAATCAAAATAGGATCGTCCGGATGCACGGGGCCCGGTTCTATGACGCGCGCGTAGAAGCCGCTCATTCCCCAGCGCGGCGAAGTGGGGTCGCCGGCCTTCACCAGCGGGTCGTAAATCTCCTGCTTGATGGCCGGGCCGTAGACATCCAATGCCGCGCAAGGGCCGCGCACTTTCGCGATCTCCAGCGTGGCCCCGCCCGCGCGAAGCTGGTGACCCACGCGCAAATCGCGCCGGTCCAGTCCGCGGGTGGTAAGGTTCTCGCCCAGCGCGCCATAATAGACCGGATAACCGCGGGCCTTCAATTCGTCGACGGTTTCCGCGGCGATGAGGAGCACCGCCTGACGCAATCCCCCGTGGATCTGCGGGTGCGCGTGGGCATCGCCCGCCAAGCCCAGCGGCGAGATCATGCCCGCGGCGATCGGGCGTTTGGGAATACCGCCGAGCGAGACGTTGATCTGAATGATAACGCCGGCCGCGTCCATAACCTATCGTCGCCCATCCGCTCCCTCACGGTTGCGGCTCGGAAATTCAGAACATATTCCAAAGGTATTGCGTGTATACCTCGTGATGGTATTGTACTTCGGGCGCCTTCACCACGGTGCCGAGCGCACGCGGGCAGCGGTCCGCGGCGGCCCTTTTCAAATCGGCGTATCGTCCCTTTACATCCTCGCCGAGAAGCTTCGTGGTCCACTCCGATTTGTCGAAGTTCTCGATCGCATCGTAAATGTTGTCCGGCAGGAACCGGGGCGCGTTGCGCAGGTTGTCGATCTGCGCGATGTCGCCCTCGATGCCGGTCCTGAAGACCCCATACAACACCATGTACGGATTCGCGTCGGGAGCCACGGCGCGCACCTCCACCCGGGCGCTGCGTGAATTGCCGATCGGGATGCGCACCATCGAGCCGCGATCCGTGGCCGAAGCCTTGAGCTGGTTTGGCGCTTCGAAGTGCGGGTCGAGCCGGCGGTAGGCATTGACGCTGGCATTCATCAACAAGCAGAGGTCGTTGCCATGCGTCAGGATCCGGTCGACGAATTCCCAGGAGAACTGGCTCATTCTCTCCAGTCCCTCCGGGTCCCAGAACAGGTTCTTTCCGTCCTTGGTGATGGACACATTCGTGTGCATACCAGTGCCGTTCACTCCCACGATCGGTTTGGGCAGGAAGCATGCCGTCAACCCCATTTTCGTGGCGATCTGGCGGCAGATCAACTTGTAAATCTGGATCTGGTCGGCGGCCGCCACCACCTCCGCATAGCTGTAGTTGATTTCGAACTGCGAGGGAGCCACCTCCGGGTGATCTTTCTCGTTCTGGAAACCCATCGCTCGTTGTACTTCGGCGGCGGAGTCGATAAACAGGCGCAGCGTATCGCCCGGCAGCGAGTGATAGTAACCGCCCGCGCTGACGTATTCGAACTTGCCCGTCTCGTGGTAATTCCGCTCCGCATTGACACCCTTGAAAAGGAAGCCCTCTATCTCGTTGGCGGCGTTTAGAGTGTAACCCTCCTTCTTGTAAACCTCATTTGCATAAGCCTTCAGAACGGCCCGGAGATCCGCGCCATAAGGCCCACCGTCCTTGTCGATGACCTCGCCGAACACCATCGCCTTTCCAGCGCCAAATACATCGGCCGGACCCCAATAGAAGGCGGACCAATCGATTCCCAGCCGCAGATCGCTCTCTTTCTGCGCAGTGAAGCCTCGGATGGAAGAACCGTCGAAGGTTAGGTTGTCCCAGCTCTTGGTCAGAAACTTCTTGTCGTAATCCAGCATATGCAGCCGGCCTTCGAGGTCGCTAAATAGCACGGTTACGGCCTTGATGCGTTTCTCGTCCGTCAGATACTTGAGACGCTCCTCCTGAATCTCGTGCATCGGAACGCGATTCATCCGCTGCTCCTTCACATGCAGGTTCAGTTCTTCCAATTCCGTGTAGGAAAGCCGCAGAAAGTCTTGCAGTTCGTTGCTCATTCATCTCCTTGTGGCTGGGTTCCGGGAACTTCTTAGATCGATGGTTCGATCCGATGTCTACGGGGACGGTGGCGTTCGCGGAGAAACTGGGGCCGGATGGAAGGCTGGATTTCCGTCTCAATTTCGACCCTCCCATTATCGATGCAAGCAGCGCCGCTGGCAACGGTTTTGCCGATAGATTTTATTTATGGAGGCATTGGCCTTCGCCGCAACCGCCGCGCGCGGCGGATCGTTTTACAACTTTTTTAGGGCTTCCTTATGCGTCATTGATCGGCCGCTGGCTAACATGGTTCCAGCTCGGTGCATTTCATGCCCCACCGTTCAGTGGTGCAGGATGGCCCAAGAGGAGGGAATCGGATGTCGAGATGGCTGCCCGTGGTGTTCCTTCTGGCCATCCCCCTGCCAAAAGTTGCCGGCCAGCCGATTCGAACCGACACGCGCTTGGTGCTTGTACCCGTGTCGGTCACCGATCGCAGGGGGGCAACAGTCAACGGACTCGACCGATCGAACTTCACTCTGTTCGAAGACACGGCACGACAGAGTATCGTAACTTTCAGCGCGGAAGACGCGCCAGCTTCGGTTGGACTCATCTTCGATACCAGCGGAAGCATGCGGGGCAAACTCGACGTCGCCAAACGCGCACTGCGTGCCTTTGTCGACAACGCCAACTCCACGGACGAAGCCTTTTTGTTTGCGGTTTCCAGCCGGCCGAATACTTCTTCCACCTTTACTGCAGACCTGGGATCGCTGGCCGAAAGCGCTAACTTCCTCAACGCCGGCGGCGACACGGCGCTGATCGACACTATCTATGCCGGACTCGAGCGGATGCGATCGGCTTCCAATCCGCGCCGGGCGATTTTGATACTTTCCGATGGGATGGACAACCACAGCCGCAGGTCCAAAAGCGAACTGATGCGTCTGGCGGTGGAAGCGGATGTCCAGGTCTACGCCATCGGAATCGACTCTCGCGTGCGCACCAAGAAGGCCATGGAGCAGCAGGAGGAACAACGCGGTCTCGCCCTCTTGCGGGATCTGGCCGAGTACACGGGCGGGCTGCATTTCACCATTTCCGACAGGGACGATGCCAATAGCGTCGTTACGAAAGCTGTCCTGGCAATGCGAAACCAATACCTGCTCGCTTATCGTCCTACTCAGCCGGTTCAGCCCGGAAAATGGCACAGAATTCGCGTGAAGCTGAATGTGGCGCACACCACCGTCTCGGCCCGGAGTGGATATTACTGGGAGTAATTTGCACCCGGTGGATCTGTCCCGGACAATCTACACGTAGTAAACTTCAATACCCAGCGTATAGCCGGCAGTTCCATGGGACTGATCGAAATTTTCTATTTGCTATAACTTTTTTATAAAGCTAGACTGACGCTGAGCTACGTATCGCTAACTCCGGACACCTTCCCCAAGAAGGAACAAAATGAAAAGCTGCGTCTATCTGTGCATAAGCCTGGCGTGTGTTCTCGGGGTAAATCCGGCGCTTGGCCAGGATTCTTCGGCGGCGCCGGCCGTTACGCCGGCACAAGGCTCCACGGCGGCAGCGCCGGCTCCGCCTAAGTCGCCCCTGACGCAATGGGGCACCGACTTCAGCTTGATGTTCGACGGTTACGTTGACTGGAACGCCAACGGCCCGGTGTCCGGATTCAACGGCCTGCGCAACTTCGACATGCGGTCCGATACGGCGCACGTCAACATGGGCATGCTCACCATCGACCACGTGCCCGCTCCGCTGGGTTTTCACGTCGATGTGGGCTTCGGAGAGACAGTCGATGTCATACATGCTTCCGGCCGGGATCCGGAGGACTGGAAGTACTTCAAACAAGCTTATGTCAGCCTGAAGCCGAAGTCCTGGCATGGGCTTCAGCTCGATGCCGGAGAATTCGTCACTTCCGCCGGAGCGGAAGTCATCGAGACAAATCAGAACTGGAATTACTCGCGGTCCTTGCTCTTCGCGTGGGCGATCCCTTACTATCACTTTGGCCTCCGTGCTTCCATGCCGATTGGCGCTCACTTCACGGCGGGCGTGCAACTGGTCAACGGCTGGAACAGCGTAGAACTACTTAACAGTGGCAAAACAGTCGGACTCAACGGCGCCTATACCTGGAAGAAGGTCACTTGGACCAACAGCTACTATGTCGGCCCGGAGAAGCCCCACACCACTGTGGGTCTGCGCAATCTCTTTGACACGGTGGTGCAGGTCAACGCCACCGACAAGTTCAGCTATTACCTCAATGGCGACTACGGCCGCGATAAGAACATCGGTCCCGGCGCTAGCGTGTGGGCCGGTGTCGCGGTCGCGGCGCGATACGCCATTGGCAAGAAATATGCGATCGCCTCCCGGCTCGAATGGTTCGACGATCGGAATGGCTTCGCCACCGGCGCCGCGCAGCATGTCCAGGAATTCACTTTGACCGGAGAATATAAAATGACCGGCTGGTTGCTGAGCCGGTTGGAATTCCGGAACGACTGGTCGGATGTGCCCTTCTTTCAAACCAATAAAGCCGGCGGGTCCAAGACGCAGCCGACTGTACTACTCGGGTTGATCGCGTACGTGGCGCCCCACAAATAAACCGGCCGCCGCGCGGGCGCCGCAACCTCACAGTTGCGTGAAGTCTTCGTTGTGGGTTACGAACTCCGGGTAGGCCCCCGCGCCCAATTCATAAAGGTCCAGACCTTGCCGTTCGCCTTCCGGGGCGACCCGGTGCGCGTATAGCCGGTGCAACAGCCAGTTCAACGAATAAGTCAACGGCAGCACAAACCCGATCAGCGTTGCGGCTCCCACAAGCTGCGCCAGCCACTGGCCCGAGACATTGTCCGGTGACCGCGCAAAGATGCCGACCGCCAACACGCCCCATAGGCCGCCGGCGGCGTGCACCGAAATCGCGCCGCCGGGGTCGTCGATCGACAGCGGCCATTCAATATAAGCCACTGTGAAAGTAACCAGCAGGCCGGCTACCAAGCCGATCGCGGCCGCGGCTGCGGGAGTCACGAAGGCGCATGCCGCGCTGCTGGCAACCAGTCCGCCAATCCACCCGTTGGCGCAGAGGGAGGCATCCGGCCGGCCGAAACGCAGGGTGGTAACCGCCGCGGTCGCCAGTACGGCCGCGGCTGCCGACAAAGTAGTATTCATGGCGACCAGCACAGCCCGGCCCGGTTCAGCGCCAGTGCAGAGTATGGCGCCCGCCGCATTCAAGCCCAACCATCCCGGCAACGCCAGAAAACAGCCAAACAGAACGACGACTGCATCGTGGCCCGGGATGGCGGCGGGCTGGGCGTCGATCGCGTACTTACCTCGGCGCGGACCTAGGATCAACGCGATAGAAAGCGCCGTGAGACCGCCTACGGCTTGGATGCAGCTCGCTCCGCCCGCATCCAGAAAGCCTTGGCCGGCGCCATAATCGACTCCTAGCCGTGCGAGCCAGCCGCCGCCCCAAACCCAGTGCGCGAACAGCGGATAAGTCCATCCGGCGAGTACTGCCGCGGACGCGCAACAGGCACCCAGGCGCCAGCGGTCGGCCCCGCTGCCCAGCGGGATCAGTGCCGCCAGGCCGGCGCTCAGCATCTGCAGCAATAGGACCAGCGACGCCGTTGAACCGTCGACCGCGCGTCCTCGCAGAAACAGTGGTTCCGCCGCAAGCCAGTTCCACTCTCTTCCAGCCGCGTGCAGGCTGTACGCGGCGCCACCCGCGAAGCCCTGCCAGGCAAACCCGCACAGAGTGTACGCAATCGCCGCGACCGCCATCACACAGAGCGCCGCCAGCATGGCATGGGCCGCGCTGCGCGACCGCCCCAACCCGGCATTGATCAAGGTGAGTCCGGCGGCAGCCAACGGCACGAGGAAGATGAAAAACAGGCACAAGACAGACGCGGGCGTCACTCGCTTTCTCCCCGCGGAGGCCGATGCGCGCGAACTGCCAGCGCCAACCCCAGCGCCTCCACGCCGATTCCGGCTGTCACAAACACACCGCGGTCAAGCCCTGTCCTCAACAGCGCCATGGCAGCCAAGACGATCGCCCAGCCAGACAGGAGCAGAATAAAGCCCAAGGCCTTCACTCCAGGCGCTCCCTGGCGCCGAATCCGATACAGGACTCAGTGAGCCGCACTGGAACCGCTGCATCGACGAGCTCTATCCGGCCCATAAGTCCAGCCCATCGATAGCGATATAAATCCTTTATGCCCACGATAGAAAGTTTCCGCTTCGTCGGAAGTTGGGTTCCGAATATGATAGCAGGATCGGAATCGTTTGCGCAAAAAGGGATAAGACTATATGGACGACACCGCTCCGGTCCGGATGAAGTCTACTTTAGGCCTAACTGGCTTAACGATGAACGCGATGGCGCTGATTGCTCCAGGCGCTTTTCTGTGGCTGACGTTCCAGATCCAGGCGACTACAGGTGTCACCGCGCCCTCCATGTGGATTGGCATCGTGGTCGCGCTGCTGCTGTGTCTGGCGACCGCGGTCTGTTATGCGGAGATGGCGAAGCTATATCCGGGAACGGGCAGTTCTTACTATTTCGCGGAACAAGCCTTTCTCAATCACGAAAAAGCCTGGCGATACGCCCGCCTTTCGAAGTTCATCGTCGGCTGGGGCTCGCACGTCTACTACTGGGTCTATCCGGGCGTGATGGTTGGTGTGATGGGAATTCTTTGTGGCTACCTGGTAGGCACTCTATGGCCGAACTTTATGAGCGCGTCTAATCCGGGTCCGGCCTTCATGATGCTCGTGGCAGTCGCATTCGCGTTTCTGGTAGGTTACATCGCCCATCGCGGCATCAACGGCTCAACCTCGGTCAGCATCGCGATCAACGTGATTCAGATCAGCGCGCTGGTCTTGTTCTCCGTGCTGGCTCTGGGTTACCGCATCAATCACGCGCCGGGCAGCATCGCTTATCAGTTCGACTCGACCACCAGCGAAGCCTACAGCTATGAATTCGCGACGCAGAAGACCGTCGCCAATGGGCAGACCGCCGAGACCGTTGTGCGCGATGCCAACGGGATTCCGAAACCCAGGCTCGACGCGGCCGGAAAGCCGGTGCCGTATCGTATCGCCTATCCCGCGCAAGACGAAAAAGGCAACTTCCTCACCCACACTTCACCCGCCTCGGTGGTCGGATTTCATAACCTGGGGTGGGCATTCATTCAGGCCACGGTCGCCATTCTGATTCTGGTGGGGTTCGAATCCGTAACGGCGATGGGCGGCGAAGCCCGGAATGCCAAGCGCGACATTCCGATCGCGGTCATCGTGTCGCTGCTGGTGCAAGGCCTGTTTTGTTACTTGTTCGAGTACTTTGCCGCTAGTTATTTTCTGAACAGCGGCTATACCATGCCAAGCGCCGGCGCTTCCGCGGCTCCCATTGGCGACATGATGATCGTGGTAGGCACCGCCCTATTCGGTCCCGGAGGCGGCCGGGTCTTCATGCTATGCGAGGCGTTTACCGTGTTCCTGGCCTTGATCGGCACTACCCTCTCCTGCATGAACACCGGCGCGCGCGTGACCTACGCCATGGGTAAGGATCGTGAATTACATGGATATTTTGGGGAGCTGCATGCCAAGAATCTCAGTCCGCATCGGGCTATCTGGATCCTGGCCGCGATTTCCGCGGTGATCGGTTGTGTCGCGGTAATGATGCCGTTTGGCGACGCCGGGGCGCCGACAGACGCGGCCATCAAGGCCCTGCCCCCTGGTTTCTGGTCGAGCTTTGGATACACGACGCACGACAGCATGGCGGCCCTGCCCAGTTCCCTGCTCACCATGACACTCGCTTCGAACTTCGGAACTTTTCTCCTGTACGGGCTCAGTTGCATCATTTGCCTGGTGGCCTATCATAAGCATCCAAAATTCAGCCTCGTGCGGCATTTGCTCATCCCCGTGTTCGGCTTGCTCGCCAACCTGGCCTGCATGGCGTTCTACCTGATAGGACCGTTTATGGGCTATGGTACGAAGATGGAGCCGCTGCTGGCGTTGGGGATCGCGTCGGTATGGGCCGTCTATGGCGGAATCTACTTCATCCGCGCAAGCAAGGTCTCGGGGCGGACCACGCTGGTCGCGGCGCGGACCGAGGCGGTGTGAACGCGGAAAAGGGATCTGCCGAGCGGCTGTCGGGCTGGCTATGCAGCCCGCGGACCCGCTTCCCAGCGGGTCCTGCCGCCTGAAAGCCGGCTGCGGGCAGAATTGCCCGCCCCACAGTCTCTGCGCAATAACCTTCAGGAATACGGACGCAGTACACTAGATGCTGGATGTGGAGTTCGCGCAACTATCCGACCCCGGGCGAGTACGTGGACACAACGAAGACTACCTTGGATCGGTAGTCCCGGCCACACCTGCGCAGGCGCGCAGCCATGGGTGGTTGTTTGCGCTGGCGGACGGGGTTGGTGGACAAGAACGCGGTGAAGTGGCCTCCCGTACGGCCATAGAGAGCGTGATCGCCGGCTTTCGCCGCGCGCCTCCGGGACAGCCGCTGCCGGGTTTACTGACCCGCCTGATCCAGGCCGCCAACGCGCACGTGCTGGATGCCGGACTGGCGGCGAGTCCTGGGGGTGTCAACATGGCGACCACCATAGTGGCTTGCGCGCTCCGGTTCGATCGCGCGGTATTGGCCCACGCCGGCGATTCGCGTTGTTATCTCATCAGGAGAGGGCATGCCAGCGTTATGACCCGGGATCATACGGTCGCCAATGAGCAGTTACGCTTGGGTATACTCTCGAACCGGGAAGCCGCCGCGGTGGATACGCGGCACCTGCTCACGCGTTCGCTCGGAACCAGCTTTTTCGTAAATGTGGAGACCGGCGGCTGTCAGGTGTTTCCAGGAGATGTGCTGGTGCTTTGCTCCGACGGTCTGCACGGCGCTCTCGACTCAACCGATCTTACGCGCCTCCTGACGCGGAATTGTGACTTGGATCTTGCCGTGAAGGACTTGGTGGGCTTGGCCAATGCGAAAGACGGGAGCGACAATATCAGCGTCCTGGCGGCACGCGTTCGCGAAGTCGAACGTGTAGGCATGTACCGCGGGCGGCCGTACAAGCTACACTAGCCGATAGCCGCCTTGCTAACCTATGACTATGGCTTCCGTAGCCGCCGGCGACCAACTCGACCATTACAGCATCGACGCGCTGGTTGCCAATAGCGGCATGGCTTCCATCTTCCGCGGCACGGATTTGCGCACGGGCCGGCCGGTTGCCATCAAGATCCCGCATCCCGAAATGGAGAGCGACCCGGTTTTCTTCGATCGTTTTCGGCGCGAGGAAGAGATCGGCAGAACCCTGGATCATCCCGGTGTGATGAAGGTCCTGCCGAACGAAGACCGCAGCCAGTTCTACATGGTGATGGAGTGGGTGGATGGCCGCCTGCTCCGGCAAATCCTGAATGAGCAAGGGAAGCTTCCGGCGGAGCGCGCGGTGCGCATCGCGCTGCGGATCTGCGAAGTGCTGGAGTACATTCACCAGCGGGGAATTGTGCACCGCGATCTGAAGCCCGACAATATCATGGTCGACGATGGGGACCATGTGAAGCTCATCGATTTTGGCATTGCCGCCAAGTCCGGATCGCGGCGGCTGACCTTCACCAAGCTTTCGCAGGTGATGGGAACGGCCGAATATATTTCGCCCGAACAGGTGAAAGGGAAACGCGGGGATGCCCGCAGCGATCTGTATGCTTTGGGCATCATGCTTTATGAAATGCTCACGGGGAAGACGCCGTTTTCCGGCGACAATCCCTTCCTGATTATGAACGACCGCGTATTGAACAATCCCATGCCGCCGCGCGAGATCGACCCGGGCATTTCCCCTCAGCTTCAGGAAATCCTCTACCGCGCGCTGGAACGCGACCCCAAAAGCCGCTACGCCAGCGCCCACGAATTCGCCTGGGACCTCCAGCATAGGGACCAGGTGGGCGTGGCGGACCGCCCCGAACTGCGCGATTGGAAGCGGCGGCGCACTCCGCGGACGCGCAGAGTTTTGTTTTACGCGATGCTGGCCCTGATCCCGGTGGCGATCTTCGCCTTGCTGCTCCTGGTGGCCCGGCACGCATGAGCAAGAGTCTCATACTCCCGGTGTTGTTGCTCGCCGCTCTGCTGGAAGCTGGCGGCGACGCTTTAGTCCGTATGGGTCTGCGGTCTTCCGCCACGGGGCCCCGATTCCTTTTCTTTCTCGCCGGAGCCGCGGTGCTGTTCCTCTACGGCTGGACGGTTAACACGCCCCCATGGGATTTCGGCCGATTGCTCGGCCTCTACGTGGTGTTCTTCTTTCTGTGTGCGCAAGCCATCTCATGGCTGGTCTTCCACCAGAGACCCAGCGCTGCCGTGCTGATCGGAGGCGTGTTCATCGCCATTGGCGGCATCGTCATCTCGTTGGGCCGTTGATCCGCCTGTGGGGCAGGCGTCTACGCCTGCGGCGGGTCTCCAGACCCGCCCTTCGCCCGCCCCGATTTTTCACCCGGCGCTCTGGATCAGCCGCTCGGCGTGCTTCAGCGCCTCCGGCGTCAGTTCCTGCCCCGATAGCATCCGTCCCACTTCGCGCGTGCGGCCCTGCCGGTCGAGTTCCTCGATCCCAGCCACCGTGCGGCCCTGGCTCTCGCGCTTCTCGACGCAATAATGATGATCCGCGAACGCCGCGATCTGCGCCAGGTGCGTGACACACAAGACCTGGTTCGCGGCGGCCAGCTTTTTCAACCGCCGGCCCACACCTTCCGCCGCGCTGCCGCCGATGCCCGCATCCACTTCGTCGAAGACCAGGGTGCGCGGCGGCCCGGATTCATCGGCGCCGCGCCGGGGCGTGGCCAAACAGGTCTTCAGCGCCAGCGCGATACGCGAAATCTCGCCGCCGGACGCCACCTTCTCCAGCGCCTTGGGCTCTTCGCCCAGGTTCGGCGAGACCAAAAACTCGACGCGATCGGCGCCGGCCGCAGACCAGGGAGCCGGAGCGATTTCGATGCGAAACGTGGTGCGCTCCATGGCCAGCGAGCCAAGTTCCGCCTCGACGCCCTTCTCCAGCTTGCGCGCGGCGCGGGTGCGCAGGACGGTCAATTCGCCGGCGGCCTGCCCGAAATCGCGCGCCAGACGCTCACGCTTTTTGCGCAACTCTTCCATGCGCTCACCGGCGTGCTCCACCTGTTCGATCTGCCCTCGCACCTCCGCCAGAAATGCCAGCACCTCGGCAATAGACGCGCCGTATTTGCGCTTCAACTTGTCCAGCAGCGCCAGGCGGTTCTCGATCTCCTCCAACCGGCCGGGATTTGCCTCCAACCCCGAAAGATAGTCCCGCAGGCCGTAGGACGCCTCCTTGATGGCCAGTTCCGCCGATTGAAGCTGTTCGCCCAGACCCGCGAGCGACGGATCGATGCGGCACACATCGTCCAGGCGCTTGGCAGCCACCCGCACCTGCGCCAGAGCGGATTCAGGCGCGTCGTAGAGCGCGGCATAGGCTGTGCCGGCGTACTCCTGCAGGCGGCCCAGGTTCTGCAGCACGTGGCGCTCGGCTTCGATGGCTTCATCTTCGCCCGCGATGGGCGCGGCGCTTTCGATCTCCTTGCGCTGGAATTCCCAGAGGTCCAGCAGGCGCAGTTTTTCCTGCTCGGTGCGCTCCAGCGTTTCGAGCGCGGCTCCGGCGGTCCTCCAGCGTGCGTAGATCTCCGCGGCGCGGACCCGCGGTTCGAGCGATGCGGCGCCCGCCGCCGCAAAACTGTCGAGCATATCGCGCTGCGCCTCCGGCGAAAACAAAAGCTGCTGATCGTGTTGTCCGTGGATATCGCCCAGCAAAGGCGCGAGCTCGCGCAGCAGCGAGACCGCCACCGGACGGCTCCCGAGGAAGGCACGCGACTTGCCGCCCGCCAGAATCTCACGTTCGATCAGCAGCTCGCTATCCTCGATGGCGAAGCCCGCCGGGTCCAGCAGCGCGCGCACGTCGGCACGGTCGCGCACGTCGAAGATGCCCGCCACCCGCGCGCGGGCCTCCCCGGAGCGGATCATCTCGGCCGACGCGCGGGCGCCCAGAAGCAGGCCAAATGCATCCACCACAATGGACTTGCCGCTGCCTGTTTCGCCCGTCAACAGATTCAGCCCCGGATGAAAACGCACCCGGATGCGATCGACTACTGCGTAGTTCTCGACCAACAACTCCACAAGCATGCTGTAACAAATTATAAGGTCGCGCAAAGCCGCGGCGTAAACCCAATACCAGGGTCAATTTGGTTTCGGAGGGCGGCCAATCTGGAGATTGGCCATTTCAGTTGGGTGGCCCTCGTGGCGCACGCACTCGTGCGTGCCGTGTCGGCACTCCTGCCGACACAGGCGAGCGTAGCTCGCCTTAGCCGGCTGAAAGCCGGCTGCGGGCAGAATTGCCCGCCCTCCATTTTGTGAACAACGTTGCGGCACAAAACCAAACTGACCCAGTACCATGTTCGGCAATTTGGTACCGGTCCCGCACGGAATTGCAGCTATCTTTCTGAGTTTGACGTTCCTCAGTTCGCCGGAGATTTCGTTGGCGCAGCAAGTCGCTATCGGCGGCTACGCCCTGCCTTTGGGACTGCTCCTGCCCCAGGGTATCGCCGTTGGGCCGGATAACGCGCTCTGGTTTACCAGTTGGGCGGACGGCACTATCGGGCGCATCACTACTGCCGGGGCCATTACCCAGTACCCTTTGCCGACGGCCCTGTGCTACCCGCTAGGCATCACGGCGGGACCGGATGGCGCGTTGTGGTTTGCTGAAACCGGGGGGCCGGTCGCCGGTTCCAAGATCGGGCGTATCACCACCGCCGGTGCGGTTACCGAATATCCATTGCCTTACGGCAGCGACGCTTATGACATCGCCACCGGGCCGGATGGGGCATTGTGGTTCACCGAATATGTGAACAACAAGATCGGGCGCATCGCCACTACCGGAGCGTTGACCGAGTATCCGCTGCCGCCCGGCACGCAATTCCCCAGCAGTTACCCTGCCGGGTTAGTGTCCGGACCGGATGGTGCGCTGTGGTTTGGCCAGGAGTCCGGCTGAATCGGCCGTATCGCCATCGCGGGCAGCCTCACGGAATACCGGGTGCCCACCGCCAACAGCGTGATCGACTCGATCGCGGTAGGGCCGGACGCGGCGCTGTGGTTTGCCGAGCATGGCAGCGGCAAGATTGGGCGCATCACCACCGCCGGCGATATCACCGAATACCCAGTGCCCAACGAAAGCCCGTGGGGAATCGCGGCGGGTCCGGATGGTGCGCTGTGGTTTACGGATATGTGCTGTAACATCGGAAAAATCACCACTGCCGGGGCGGTTACCTTGTATCCGGTGCCTACCAGTAACGCGCAGAACGAGCCTACCCAACCCAACCAGATCACGACGGGCCCGGATGGTGACCTGTGGTTCACCGAATACAACGCAGCCGGATAGGGGAGGCTGTTTTCACGAACGCGCATCTGGATGTCACCCCGGCCGGCGGCTCCTACCGGTCGGCTCTCACGTTCACCGGTAGCGGGTTCGCCCCCAATGAAAGCGTGCGGGTCTACACCAGCGGAGTGGGCTCGGCGGTCCTGGCTAGCGCTACGGCGGATGCCGCCGGCTCGTTCTCCGCCACGGCGTCCGCGCCCCAGTCGGTTAATGGCCCGCGCATCTTCGTGAGTGTGGGCGAGAGCAGTGGAATGCTGGGTGCAGCCAGTTTCTGGATGGAGGCGCGCCTGATTCTGAGTCCGAACTCGGGGTCCGTGGGCAGCACAGTAACGGCAGCGGGATATGGCTTCGCATCGAGAGACATGGTCAACGTCTTCTGGGACAACCCGCGTACTCTGTTGGGCACCGTGCCGGCGGGTGTTAACGGCTCGTTCGACGGGAGCGCGGCGATCGCATTCACAGTGCCAGCCGGGGCCGCGTACGGCAAGAATGGGGTCTTCGGGCACGCCGGGCTTGAGGAGACTGGGCGAGGCTGGTTCTGGGTGCAGTGACCTGGTAGCCGTGTAAGACCGGCGCGCCCCGGCTTGCCGCTCCTGCGCGCCGGATGCTACCGTGCCACCGTGGCAGACATATTTCGCGATGGTCTTTTGAAGGACAAAACAGCGTTTATCACCGGCGGTGGTAGCGGCATCAATCTGCGCATCGCCGAACGCTTTGCCGCGCAAGGCGCCAAAGTGGGCCTGATGGGACGCCGGCAGGAGAAACTCGACCGCGCGGCCGAAAGCATTCGCGCGGCAGGCGGCGAAGCCTTGGGCGCGGCCGGCGATGTGCGCTATTACGAAGAGTGCGAAAACGCGCTGCGTAAGACGCGGGAGGCGTTCGGGGCGATCGACATTCTGGTGTGCGGCGCGGCAGGCAATTTCCCGGCGACCGTGCTGGGCATGTCCGCCAATGGGTTCAAGGCCGTGATCGATATCGATCTGCTGGGCACTTTCAACACTTGCCGCGCGGCCTATGAGCACTTGCGCAAGCCGGGCGCATCCGTGATTAGTATCTCCGCCACGCACGCGTTTGTGCCCATCGCCTATCAGGCGCACGTCTGCGCGGCCAAGGCGGGCATCGACATTTTCTCGAAGACGCTGGCGATCGAATGGGCCGCGGCGGGCGTGCGCGTCAACGTGATCGCGCCAGGGCCGGTGGACGATACCGAAGGCATGCGGCGGCTGGCCCCGACGGAAGAAGCGCGCCGCAAGTCCATGGCCAGCGTGCCATTGGGACGCTTCGCCAGCAAAGACGAGATTGCCGACCTGGCGCTGTTTCTGTGCTCGGATGCGGCGGCGTACATCACCGGCGCGGTCTGCGTGTGCGACGGCGGACAGTCGTTGTTGGGATCGCGCAACTTCCTGGGATTGGCGGCCGGCATAATTTCATGAGGCAAAGATGATACACGCGGGACTCGACCTGGCGCGCCGTCTGGAGGCGTTCGAAGCGCTCACCGGCGTGGCGTGCGCGGAGGCGCACCAGCGGCTGAATCCCGGACTGGGCGCCGCGGTGATGGAAGTGGCGGGCGGTTTTGCCATCTTCGTGGGCGCGGAGTCGCCGCTGACGCATGCGGTGGGGCTCGGCATGCGCGGCGAAGTGGGCGCGGGCGAGATGGACCGCATGGAAACCTTTTATCGGGCGCGCGGCGCGGCGGTCAGCTTGGAACTTTGTCCTCTCGCCGGCGCCTGGCTGGTCGAACTGCTCGGCGCGCGCGGTTATCGCGTGACCGAATTCAATAACGTGCTGGTGCGGCCACTGGCGGGGCCGGAGGCGCAGGCCGATCCGCGCGTGCGTCTGGCGTCCGCGGACGACGAGTATCTCTGGACCCGCACGGTAGGACGCGGTTTTCTGGAGAAAGACGACCTGACCGCGGAGGAGATGGATGTGGGGCGCGCCATCTGGCACATGCCCGGTTCCCGCTGCTATCTGGCGTTTGGCGGCGGACAGGCGGCCGCGGCCGGAGCCATGGCCTTGCACAGCGGCTTGGCCGCGTTGTTTGCGGACAGCACTTTGCGGGGCTTTCGTGGCGCCGGTCTGCAGAGCGCGCTGATCCGGGAGCGCTTGCGCGTGGCGGGGGAGGAGGGTTGTGACTTGGCCATGGCTGCCACGCTGCCGGGCAGTATTTCGCAGCGTAACTACGAGCGCAATGGGTTTCAGGTGGTGTACACAAGGACGACCCTGGTGCGATGACGCGGCGCGCAAACCTCACAGACTCGAGCCGTCTAAACTAAAGCCCTAGGGCGGCGTCACGGTAAGGGTCCATCACCGACTCGGACGGATCCCCTGGCTTGTATCGCGCGGGCGGCGGTAGTTCCTGCAAGCTCTTGAGTACGCTCTGGGCCTCATGTTCGCTGCGGAAGCTCTCTGTATAGGCGCCGCCATACTCGTCTCCATTGACGGCATAGGAGTAACCGAGCGTGAGCCGATACACCCGGCTGCGGCCCTGGGAAACGGGTTCAACGGAGCCGCTTTCGATAGTGGTTTTCGCCCAGGGCCAAGACTGGGAGCGCCGCCGGCGCAGCGACTCCGGACTCACCCCGGCAACTCTTAGTATGAACACCAGCAGGAACAGCAGCCAGAGGATTGCGAAGAAGGACATCTGCATATTTCTATCGTTCCCTGACCGTATTATCGCGCCCCGAATCCCAGTGGCCGGGCAGCCGATTTAATTACCGGCTTCGGCATGTCGCAAATCGACCTGGCCCTGCGCCGCACCTTTCCGGATCGCCGAAAAATGTTCGGTTGAGTTGGGGGCCGAAGCCTTCAATGCGCTCAACCAGCCGGCCTTCGCGGACCCAGTACGGCTCCTCGTCGACCCGCAGTTCGGCCGCTCGCCCTGCACGCAGACCCTGATGCGGGGCAGCGGTACGCCGTCGAGCGGTCTCACGCCGGCGAGGACGAACGGGAGATAGCCTACCACCATACCGTTTTCTGTCGGACGGCCCTGCCATACCGCCGCGTCGAGGAACGCATCTGGGAGCGCAGCAACGGCTTCCTATCGCTCTCCATCGAGGCGGGCAGGGCACTGCACCCGGAAACCCAGAAATGGGTCAATCTGCCACTGCCGTTCGGCCCCAAGGCGCGGCTGATCCAGATCCACCTCGGCACCCAGGCGAAGCTTCACGACAAGCCTACAGTCGAGCTAGAAGGCAGCATGACCTCGTTCATCAAGCACCTCCAGGGGAGGTCCCCGAATGGCCCCGAGTTGCGGAAATTCAAAGATCAGGCCGCATCCATAGCGGGGGCTCTTTTCCGCTTTGCCGCAGCCAAGGAGGGCAGGACTTTCCAGATCGGCTCAGGGCTTCAAAAGCCCGAGCAACTCGTGGCTGGACTTTTTCGCAGCGCCAAGAAAGAGTGATGGCCGCCGCAGCAGCGCGATTACTTCCCTGCCCCTACACCAGCTCGATGCGCAAATCACGACCGATAGCGTGTGCCGCGCGCGTTAGGGTTTGCAGCGTCACCGAGGCATTGCCAGGATCGAGAAGACGATCCAGCGCCGCGCGGCTTGTGTTCATGCGCCTCGCCATCTCTACCTTGCTGATTTTGTCCTTCTCCATCGCTTGCTGAACTTGCCAGGCCAGCGTCTCTTTCAGCGCGACCGCGCGGGTCTCTTCGAGGACGCCTTCCTGTTTCAGGAAGTCCTCCAGTGACGAGCCGATATGCTTGTTGCGCTTTTTCATTTCGTAACCTCCTTCATTCTCCGTTTCGCCAGGGCCAGGTCATCCGCGGGCGTTTTCTGCGTTTTCTTGATGAACCCGTGCAGTACGACGAGCATCTGGTCGTGAAAGCAACGGATGAGCCGGGCTATCCGCTGGCTCGGAAGCGACGAGCGCACTTCCCAAAGACCATCTTTGAGGCTTCCCACCAGTGGCCGCCCAATCGGCCAGCCGAACTGCACTCGCATGAGGTCGAGCCCGATAGCCTGGCGGTCGTCCTTGTCGAGGCCGCCCAGCCAATCGAGCACCGGGGACCCGCCCGCTTCCGTGCGATAAAACCGGACCGGCATCTCCGGGTTTTGTTCTTTGCTCATCGCGTCTCACAATCCAGTATGTACCAAAAGTGATACAATGTCCACTAGGCTGTGTGCCGGGGTTGCGTCAGGTTGTTTATGAAGAAAGCCCGCAGCAGGCATAATTCTCTCCGGGTGCAAAACAGGACCTTGGTGAACTTCAACGGCGGCAACGGTGCGAAACCGTACTATGGAGCTTATAACCCAGGGCCTCGACGGCAACTTCTACGGGACAACCATGCAGGGCGGGGACAACAGCGCGGGTACCGCTGGCCGCCTTTAAGGCGGCCGGTACCCGCCATATTTGCTTCATCGCAAGGCCAGAAGACAGGCCCTCGGGCTGCAAGCGGCCTCCCCGGCCGCCGTCGCTCCCGGACAATCGATTACGGTCTTCCTGGAGGGGAATGTTCAGGGCAATATCACCGCCACTGTGCAGGGTCTCAATGCACTGGTATCGTGCCGCAACCGGCGGGCGTCGGGCACTGTAGGCCTATCCTCCTTAGTTTTCTGCGAATTTTCCGGTATCCCGGCACTACTTCCTTATCGGATGTATACCCTGGATGCCTGGATTGCCGCTTGGCTGGTTCCCCTCGCGGTATACGTCCTGATCAGCGGCTTGGACGATCTGCTCCTGGATGCGGCCTTCGTGTATCGATGGGTGGCGCTCCACTGGTTTGGCCGCCCCTGGTTCCCGTGGCCCACCACTGCCGAAGTGGATACGGCGCCGCGCCGGCGCATCGCCATATTCGTGCCGTTATGGCATGAGCATGCCGTGATCGGCAGCATGCTGGAGCGCAACATCCCGGCCACCATGTATCATGCGGCGGAGTTCTTCGTGGGCGCGTACCCCAACGATGCGGAAACGGTCGCCGCCGTGCGGGAAGCCGCGCGCAAGTTTCCGCGGGTGCACTTGGCGCTCTGCCCGCACGACGGTCCCACGTCCAAAGCCGACTGCCTCAACTGGATCTATCAGCGCATGCTGGCGCACGAGGAGCGCCACGGCGTCCTGTTCGATACGGTAATGACGCACGATGCGGAGGACGTGATCCACCCGGAATCGCTGCGTTGGATCAATTATTTCGCGGGCAGCTACGATATGGTACAGGTGCCCGTGCTGCCCTTGGCCACGCCCCTGCGGCAGTGGGTACATGGTTTGTACTGCGACGAATTCGCCGAGTTCCAGACCAAGGACATCCCGGTTAGGCAAATGTGGGGCGGGTTCCTGCCGGGCAACGGCGTGGGCACGGCCTTCTCGCGCGCGGTGCTGGAGAAACTGGCCGTCGCGCACTCCAACCGAATGTTCGATCCTGCGTGCCTCACCGAAGATTACGAAAACGGCTGGCAAATCCACGCCATGGGCTGCCCCCAGGTGTTCGTGCTGTTGCGGCGTGAAGGCGATGGCTTGCTGGCCACGCGCGAATACTTTCCGCACACCTTCCACACGGCCGTGCGGCAGCGGGCCCGCTGGGTGATGGGCATCGTGCTGCAATCCTGGGAGCGCCGCGGGTGGCGGGCTCCGGCGCGCCAACAATACTGGCTCTGGCGCGACCGCAAAGGTATCGTCGGGAACCTGCTCACGCCCGTGCTGAATCTGCTGTTTGTATATGGCGCCGTCACGTGGGGAGAAAGTGAGATCACGGGCCGCCCTTGGCTTTTCGGAATGCGGCAGCCGGTCCTGACTTGGCTGTTTTCGGCGACCTTCGTGTTGTCGGCATTTCAGATGGTCGTGCGCGCAATGTGTTCGCGGCGCATCTACGGGTGGCGTTTCGCGATGGGTGTGCCGGTACGCGCGCTGGTGGGAAATTGGCTGAATTGCGCGGCTACGGCAAGGGCGTTGGCGCTGTATTTCGACGCGAAAGTCCACGGGCGGCCGCTGGTTTGGGTTAAGACCGAGCACGCCTATCCCAACCCGGTGGCGCTCGACGTGGAGATTCGTCCGCTGGGGCAGATCCTGGTGGGCTCCCAGTACTTAATCCAGGCCGATGTGGACGAAGCGTTGGCCTCCAAAGCCGCCGGCGAGCTCCTGGGAGAATATCTGGTCCGCCGCGGCAAGTTGAGCGAGGCGGAGTTGTACGTGGCTTTGAGCCTGCAGCAGAATCTGCCGCTCGCCGCGCCCGACGCGTCCGAAATCTCCGAACCGGCCACGCGCGCCGTACCCGCCGAGGTTTCGCGGCGATGGCGTGTACTGCCGTTCCGGGTGGTGGCGGGACAGTTGTTCGTAGCCGGACCGGATCTGCCGTCCGAAGAGATGACGCGCGATTTCGAGCGGCTCTCGAAAATGGAAGTGCGGTTCCATTTGGTGACGCCCACGGATTTCGAAGAGTTGGCGCGCGTGTATTTAGCGTAGGACAGGCGTCCGCGCCTGTCCCGCAACCGCGTACCGGGCGACGTCGCACCTGCCGTGGATCTGGCGTACGGCGGCGGTACGCTATTCCAATTAGACTTGGGCCTGAAGCCGCTACTTCCCGAAGTCGCCAGCTTCAGTCCCACGTCGGGCGCGGTGGGAACCAAAGTGACCGTCAAGGGCCAACACTTCATTCAAGTGAAGAGCGTGACTTTCGGCAACGGCGCGTCCGCCACGCCACCGTCATCACGCAGGATGAGTTGACCGTCGTGGTTCCCAGCGGCGCAGCCACCGGCCCGCTGGAGATTTCGACCGCGGTCGGGTCCGGCGAGAGCAAGTCATCGTTCACCGTCAATTGAGTCACGAACAGAACACGGCGATGCTGGTCACCGTCCGGTACCCCATGCGCTGGTACAACTCGAACCCCTGCGGGGTCGATTGCAGGATCGTCCGCGAAAGGCCGTGCTCGCGGCGCGCCTGCTCCAGCGCATGGCGCATCACGGCCTCGCCGTACCCGCCGCAGCGGCGGCCGGGCATGGTCGCTACGTTATATACGCCCACCACACCGCCGCCGATGACCGTGGCCGCCGTGGATACCGGCTCGCCATCCACGTATCCGACATAGGCCGCGAAATCGCTCCAGACGCCGGGGCTGTCGAAGACTTCGCAAAACCAGACCAGCGGCACGTTGAAGCACGTCGAGCCGATGGCGCAAAAGGCATCCTTCACCGGTCCGTCGCACACCCGCCGCAATTCCATGGTGGGAAGCTCACGCACCGGAAGCAATACCTCTTCGGCGAGCATCCCGGGCAGTTCCACGGCCTGGTAAAGATTGCGCTTTCGGAGAACCGATTGCAATCGCCGCCGCGTGCGCCCGTCCAGCCAACCGTGGCAGATCCAATAGGCCCACCGCTGTCCGCGGGCCGCAAAGTGTACGGCAGCCTGCGCCGCCCGCAGGTCCATCTGCGCTTCGGAAACCACCGGCGCCGAGAGAAACGCCGCATTGAACATCTGGAAAGTGACGCCCGCCGAGGCGATCGACACGCCATCCATCTCCTGCAACTCGCCCCCGCAACGGTGCGCCGCGACCACGCGGAACGATTCCCGCAAATTGGCCGCGACGCTTTCAAACTCCATCCACTTCAGTATCGCAGGTGGCATATCCACCAGCCACCAGCCACCGCATGCGGCGCGCGCCCCTCATCTGTGGCTTAATAGATGTTGGCCCCGATGCCACAAGAGCGGCAGCGTCCCACCCACGTCCGGTATTGGGTCGTGGTGTTCGCAGTGACCCTGGCCGTGGTCACCTACATCGATCGCGTTTGCATCTCGTTCGCTGCGCCCGCCATCCGCGCGGACCTGCACCTAACGAAAGTACAGATGGGCTACGCTTTCTCCGCCTTCGCGTGGGCCTACGCGCTGTTCGAAATACCAGGCGGATTTCTGGGCGACTGGATGGGCCCGCGCCGCGTATTGCTGCGCATCGTGCTGTGGTGGTCGTTCTTCACAGCGGCCACCGGATGGGCCTGGAATTTCGTCTCCCTGGCGGTAACGCGCTCCCTGTTCGGCGCGGGGGAAGCCGGCTGCTTCCCCAACTTGACCAAGACCTTTACCACCTGGCTCCCGCATCACGAGCGCGTGCGCGCGCAGGGCATCATGTGGCTGAGCGCGCGCTGGGGCGGCGCGTTCACTCCGCCGTTGGTCTATCTCGCCATCCAGGTGGTGTCATGGCGGCATGCCTTCGAGCTTTTCGGCGGCGTCGGCGTGGTCTGGGCCATCCTCTTCTATGGCTGGTATCGCGATCATCCGCGCGACAGCCGCGGCCTGAACGACGCCGAGCGGCAGCTCCTCGCGCCCAACGAAGCGCTGGCAGCCGGCCACGCGCACGTTCCGTGGCGGAAGTTCGCCGCTTCGCCGCAAGTCTGGCTGCTGTGCGGACAATACTTCTGCTCTTCCTACGGCTGGTATTTCTATATCACCTGGCTGCCCACTTACTTGAAGGAGGCGCGCGGGCTGGAACTGGGCGCCAGCGCCTTGTTCGGCATCCTGCCGCTCTTCCTGGGCGGACTCGGCTCGCTGGTGAGCGGGTTCATCGCCGCGCCCCTCACCCGTCTCACGGGCAGCACGTTGAAGACCCGCCGGCTGCTCGCGTATGTCGGCTTCAGCGGCGCGAGCATCCTATTGGTGGTTTCGACGCGCTTTCACAATCCGCTGCCGGCCATGCTCGCCATGGGGCTCGCCAGCTTCAGCAACGACCTGGTGATGCCTGGCTCGTGGGGCGCCTGCATGGACGTCGGCGGCAAGTACGCGGGCACGCTGTCGGGCGCCATGAATATGATGGGCAATCTGGGAGGCGCGGCATCGCCCACTATCATTGGATATATGCTGCGGGCGACCAATAACAACTGGGATATGACGTTCTACGTTTCGGCGGCAATCTATGCGGCGGCGGTTTTCTTGTGGCGGTTCTTAGATCCGGTCACACCGCTGGAGGCCGAGGGCTAGTACCCCTACCGCGAGATTCCCGCTAGAGTCGTCCGATATGCGTGGTATCCTCCTGCCAGATGGAGGGCTTGTGGCGATGATAGGGCAAGCGTTGACGACCGCGATATTCGCGCTGATGACGTTTGGCGTAGCGTGGACGCAGGCGCAGACGTATACCGTCCTGCACCGTTTCGCGGGGACCGATGGGTCGAATCCAGAGGCAGGTCTGATCGCGGACCCGGCAGGCAGTCTCTTCGGCACCACTTCATTCGGCGGTGCAGCGGACAATGGAAACGTGTTCCGGTTGGATGAGACCGGCCTCGCGGTGCTGTATACCTTCACGGGCGAAATCGACGGCGGCCAACCCGAAGCAGCGCTCATCCGAGACCCGGCGGGCAATCTCTACGGGACCACTGAGTTCGGTGGCGCTGGCTGGGGGACAGTCTACAAAGTGGATGCGGCCGGCACGGAGACCGTGCTGCATCGCTTTGGGACCAGAACCGGGGACGGGAAGTTCCCCTACGCCGGTCTGATGCGGGACTCGGCGGGCAATCTCTACGGCACTACTAAGAGAGGCGGCGATACGAACGATGGAACAATATTCAAACTCGATAAGACCGGCGAAACGGTGTTGCATAGTTTCGCGGGAGGGGATGGCCGTCGCCCGTACGCGGGCCTGATCCAAGACTCCGCAGGCAATCTCTACGGCACCACCAATGAAGGCGGCGATACTAATGTCGGAACGGTGTTCAAGCTGGACAAGACCGGCACAGAGACGGCGCTGCATACTTTCCGAGTGGATGTGGGCGACGGGGGCAGGCCCGTCGCAGGTCTGATCCAAGACGCGGCGGGCAATTTCTACGGCACAACCGAGTTCGGGGGTGCATCGGGCTACGGAATAGTGTTCAGGTTGGATACTGCCGGCACGGAGACGGTACTCTACAGCTTCACTGGCGGAGCGGATGGAGGTTATCCGGTGGCCGGCCTGGCCCAAGATCCGGAAGGCAATCTTTACGGCGCTGCATCCGGGGGCGGCGCAGCGAACCACGGAGTGGTCTACAAACTGGACACAACCGGCCGGCAGACAGTGCTGTACACCTTTACGGGGGGAGCGGACGGGGCGCGACCCATGGCGGGTCTGTTCCGGGACTCGGCGGGCAATCTCTACGGCGATACTTACGGCGGCGGTAACACAAGCGCAGCGTGCGGGGGTAGCTGCGGCGTAGTGTTCATGATCGCGCCCTGACGGCCTACTTGCGATACAGTCCCCGCGCGCGTATATACTCGAGCACTGCCGGGGGCACCTCCACGCCATCGTCGCCGGCCGCCAGCCTGCGCCGGATTTCGGAAGACGAAACCGGCAGGTCCACAGCTTCCAGCCGATGCACCGTAGCCGCCGCCGGAGTGTCGTACCCATGCCCCGGCCGGCTGACCACAATAAATTCCACGGCCCGCACCACGTCCTGCCACCGCCGCCAGCTCTCGATCTCCGCGAAGGCATCCGCGCCGATCACAAAAAACAACCGGTCGCCGGAGGCCAGACGCGCCCGCACCTTCTCGATGGTATCGATCGAGTAGCTGCTGGCCGTCCCCTCCTCCAGGCGCGAGGCTTCCAGCTTCAGCTCGCCGCGGCAAGCCATCTCCACCATCGCGAGGCGGTCGGCATACGGCGCGTGCGTTACACCGTGCTTGTGCGGCGGCCTTTCCGCGGGCACCAGCCACACGCGGTCGAGTTGGAAGCGCGCGGCGGCTTCCCGCGCCACCGCCAGATGCGCATTGTGGATGGGATCGAAGGTGCCGCCGAAAATCGCTATTCGCAAGGGGGGCGTGCGTCCTTACTGCAGAATCTTGATCCGCACGTTGCGGAAGTAGACTTCCATGGGCGGACCCTGATGCAACTGGAACGCGATGATGCCTTCCAACCGCGCCGAATCGTGCAGGTCGGCGGTTACTGTGCCGTTCAGCGTCAGCTTGATGTGGTCGCCGTCGCAGAGAATCTCGTAATCGTTCCAATCCTGCAGCTTGACTACTTTTTCGGCTTTGCCCTTCCAGCCATCCACCAGGGTGCCGCGGCCTTTTTCCTCGTAGATGTTGCCCCAGTAGTTATCCTGGGCGGCGTCCGCCTGGTATCCGCGCACCACCCAGTTAGCCAGCGCGTCGCTGCGAAATTGAATGCCGCTGTTGTGGTTGCGCAACTTCATTTCGGCGCGCAAGATGAAGTTTTTGTACGGCTGCTTGCTAATGAGGAACGAATTGTCCGTCATCGTGACGCCTTCGGTGTGCCCCACGATCATGCCGTCGCGCACGCTCCACATGCGCGGATCGCCGTCCCAACCGTCCAGGTTCTTGCCGTTGAACAGCGGTTGGAATCCATCCTGCGCGAAGGCGGCGGCAGAGAAGGCCAGCAACAGCAGTACGCGCTTCATGGCTAGGTCCTTTCGATCTTCACGGAGTTGACGCGCACTTCCTTCACCGGCCGGTCCTGGCTCGAGCGCGGCGCTTCGGAGATCTTCTTCACCACGTCGTAGCCTTCGATCACTTCGCCGAAGATGCTGTGTTTGTTGTCGAGCCACGGCGTGGCCGCCACGGTGACGAAGAACTGGCTGCCGTTGGTATTGGGGCCGGCGTTGGCCATCGACAGGAAGCCATGCTTGTGGTGCTTCAGCGTGGGATGAAACTCGTCGGCGAACTTGTACCCCGGACCGCCGCGTCCCGTGCCTTCCGGATCGCCGCCCTGAATCATGAAATTAGGGATCACGCGGTGGAAGACGGTGCCGTCGTAGAAGGGCTTGCCGGTCTTTGAGCCATCCGCGAGCGAGACGAAGTTTTCCACCGTCTTGGGCGCCTTGTCGGCGAACAGCTTCACTTTGAAGGATCCCTCGGTGGTGTCGAACAGGGCATATGTTTCATTAGGCATTCCCGAATTGTAGCAAGGTGCCACAGGCTTGAGCCTGTGAGCAGGCGAGCCGCGCTCGCCTGCGCCGACAGGAGTGTCAGCGCGGCAGGCATGCGTGCCTGCGCCACGACGCAAGAATTCTCCTATCCTTGCAAATACTCAGACGTCTGTATATTATGAAGTCTGAGTATGCCTAAAACCGACTCTCTCCAGGGATCCCTCGATCTCCTCGTTTTGAAGATCCTCTCCCGCCGGCCGCGCCTGCATGGCTACGCCATCATGTCCGCCGTCAAGGACTGGTCCGGCGACGTGCTCCGCGCCGAGGAAGGCTCCCTCTATCCCGCCCTGCACCGCATGGAGGAAGCCGGCTGGATTCGCGCCGAATGGATCACCAAGGACACTGGGCGGCGGGCGCGTATCTATGAATTGACGGCCGCCGGCAAGAAGCAGCTTGACGTCGAACAGTCGCGCTGGCAGGCGGTGACTTCGGCCGTGAATCGCGTTCTAAGGACGGTCTGATATGTCGTTATGGTCACGCATCGCAAATGTAGTTCGCTGGCGTAGTTTGAGCCGCGAAATCGACGAAGAAGTTCAGTCGCACATCGAAGAAGCCATCGCGCAAGGCCGCGACCCCGCCGAAGCGCGCCGTACGTTCGGCTCCACGCTCCGGTACCGCGAAGAGAGCCGCGATATCCGGCTCGTCCCGTGGCTCGCATCCTTGAGGGCGGACGCCATCTTCGGCTGGCGGCAACTCGTCAGGAGAAAGGTCACTTCCGCCGCCGCGATCCTGTCGCTGGCGCTGGCGATCGGCGCATGCACAGGCGCCTTCCGGCTCATCGATGCGCTGCTGCTGCGCCCGCTGCCAGTGGCCAATCCCGAACGGCTGTACGCTCTCGCCCGCGAAGCGTTCTACGACGGCAAGATGCAATCGTTCGACCAATGGGCTTATCCGTCGTTCCAACTGATGCGCGCCGCCGTGAAGGATCAAGCTGAGTTGATAGCCGTCTCCTATGCGGACCGCATGGACCTCACATACAAGGCGGACTCCGAGATGGAAAAAGCCGTCGTGCAATATGTCTCCGGCTGGATGTTTGGCACGTTCGGCCTGCGCCCCACCCTGGGCCGGCTGCTCACGGAAAACGACGATCTGAAACCGCGCGCGCATCCGTACGCCGTCCTGTCTTACGACTATTGGACGCGCCGCTTCGGCCAGGATCCGAAGGCCGTCGGGCGCACGTTTCGCATGGGCGACGACCTTTACGAAATCGTGGGAGTCGGCCCGGCGCCCTTCACCGGCACGGAGAAAGGCACCGTAACCGATGTATTCGTGCCCACCATGATGCATCCGGGCGCCATCCACGACGACTGGACCTGGCACCGGACGTTGGCGCAACTGAAGGCGGGTGTGGCCGTCGGGCCGCTTCGCGCGAAACTCGATGCCGCCTCGCACGCCTTCGAGGAGGAGAGGGCCAAGGGCTTCACCGGCATGAGCAAGAAATTCATTGAAGCGTTCCTGGCCCAAAAGCTGGTGCTGGAGCCCGCGGCCGCCGGCGCCTCCAATCTACAGAACGAGTACCACCGTTCCCTCATTGCGCTGGGCATGCTGGTGGCGCTGGTGTTGCTGATTGCGTGCGCCAACGTCGCCAACCTGATGACTGCCCAGGCTGCGTCACGGGCGCGCGAGATGGCGCTGCGTGTATCGATTGGGGCGGGACGCCTGCGCCTGGTGCAACTGGTGCTCGTGGAGAGCGCCATTCTCGCGCTGTTGGCGGGCGCGATGGGCGGGCTGTTTGCCTGGTGGTCCGCGCCGTTTGTGGTGGGCATGATCAACCCGCCCGGCAATCCAGTGCGTTTGGACCTGCCCGCGGACTGGCGAGTGCTGGGATTCGGCCTGGCGCTGACCCTGGCCGTGATGCTGTCGTTCGGTCTGACGCCCGCGCTGCGCGCTTCGACGGTCCAGCCGGCCAGCGCACTCAGAGGCGGAGAGGACCCGCATACGCGGCGGCGCATGATGCATGCGCTGATCGCGGCACAAGTGGCCTTCTGTTTTCTGGTGTTGTTTGTCGCCGGCCTGTTTGCGGCCACCTTCGAGCGTTTGTCTCACCGTCCTACCGGGTTCTCCGCCGACCGATTGTTGCTGCTGCACACGGTCGCGCAACGCGAAGAGGATCCCGTTTTTTGGGACCAGGTGGCCGAACATCTGCGCACGGTGCCAGGCGTGGAGGCGGTCGCGCTGGCAGGGTGGCCGCTGCTCGACGGAAACGCCTGGAACGGTTTCATTTCGGTGAACGGAGCGCCTCCCGGCCCGGATCTCGCCTACTTCCTGGCCGTTTCGCCCGGCTGGGTAGACACGATGAAGATTCCTTTCATTGCCGGCAGAGACTTCCGGCCTGCCGACACGATGCCGGGCGCGGCGATTGTCAACGAAACATTCGCCAAGGAGTTTTTTAAGGGCGAGAATCCCATTGGACAATCGTTCGCGAAGGGCGGCGAGCTTCCCTGCAAGGTGATAGGCGTCATCCGCGACGCGCCATACCGCGACGTCCGCGAGCCTATTTTGCCGGCGGTCTTTGTTCCGATTCGCCGCACCGGCCGGCTTGGCGCAGTGGAGCCTATGCGCGGCGCCACCTTCATGGTGCGTACGTCGTATGCGAACCCCATGGCGCTGGCGTCCATCCTGCGCCGCGAAGTGCCGCGCGCGCGGCCCGAATTCCGCGTCGGTAACATCCGCACACAAGCGGAGTTGGTCCGTGCGCAAACCCTCCGCGAGCGCCTGCTGGCCATGCTCGGGCTGTTCTTCGCCGCGGTCGCGCTGTTGCTCGCGGCGGTCGGCTTGTATGGTGTGCTGGACTACTCGGTGCTGCAGCGGCGGCGCGAAATCGGCATTCGCATGGCGGTCGGCGCGCCCGCCGGCAACATCGCGCGGCTGGTGACCGTGGAGATCTTCGCCATGGTGCTGGTGGGCGCGCTGGCCGGCCTCGCACTCGGCGTGGCATCGGTGCGCTACATCGAGGCGCTGCTCTATGGGGTGAAGGCCGGCGATCCGGCCATGCTGGCGCTCCCGGCGCTGACCATCCTGGCGGCCGCGCTGCTGGCCGCGCTCCCGGCTATATTCCACGCCGTGCGCATCGATCCCGTGGCGATGCTGCGGGCGGATTGAGGAGCGGCCAATCTATGTGGTGGCAACGCATTGCAAACATGTTTCGCGGCGAGCGCTTGCGCCGCGAGATTGACGAAGAACTCGCTTCCCATATCGCAGAAGCTGTCGCGCAGGGACGCGCTCCAGCCGAAGCCAGAGGCGCATTCGGCTCACCGCTCGCACGCCGCGAAGAGAGCCGCGACATCCGTATGATCCCGTGGCTCGATTCACTGCGCGCCGACGCCATCTTCGGCTGGCGGCAGCTCTTGAAGCGAAAAGTGAGCACCGCCGCCGCGGTCCTATCGCTGGCTCTGGGAATCGGCGCGTGCACCTCTGCATTCCGGCTGATCGACGCCGTGCTGCTGCGGCCCTTGCCGGTGGCCGAGCCCGATCGGTTGTACGGGCTTTTTCGCCAGAGCGTCGATTTCGACGGCAATCGCCGCATAGACGACAGCTACGAATATCCGTTGTTCCGCCAGATGCGCGCGGCCGTAAAGCCTCAGGCCGAACTGATCGCGGTCTCCTACACCGGCCGCGCCGACCTGACCTACGGCTCGGATGAGGAGATGGAGAAAGCGTACGTGCAGAACGTCTCCGGATGGATGTTCACCTCGCTCGGGCTGCGGCCCGCCGCGGGGCGGCTGCTCACCGCAAACGACGATGTCACGCCCGGCGCGCACCCCTACGTCGTCATTTCTTACGACTATTGGAGGCGCCGCTTTGGCCTCGATCCGAAAGCGGTGGGCCGCACATTCCGCGCGGATATGGGCATTTTCGAGGTTGTCGGCGTCGGCCCGGAATCCTTTACCGGCACCGAGCCCGGCACAATCACCGACATCTTCATTCCCATGGCGATGCATGCCGGGGTCACCCATCCCACTTGGAGTTGGTTCCGCGTGCTTGTGCGTCTCCGGAACGGCGTCGCCGCCGAACCTGTTTTTGAGAAACTACGTGCGACCTACCACGCCGTCAACCAGGAGCGGGCCAAAGAGTTCACCGGCATGCCCCAGCGGTACATCGATCGCTTTTTCCGGCAGACGCTACTGATGGAGCACGCGGCCGCGGGCATCTCAGACATGCAAAAGGAATACCGCCGGGCGCTGGCGGCGCTCGCCGCGCTCGTAGCGCTGGTATTGCTCATCGCGTGCGCAAACGTTGCGAATCTGATGACGGCGCAGGCCGCGGCGCGGGCTCGTGAGATGGCGCTACGCGTCGCGATCGGCGCAGGACGCGGGCGGCTGGTGCAACTCGTCATGGTGGAAGGCGCCATGCTCGGCATTCTCGCAGCCGTCGCCGGATGGCTGTTTGCATGGTGGTCCGCGCCGTTCGTCGCGGGCAGGATCAATCCGCCGGACAACCCCGCGCGCCTGGTGCTCGCGCCGGATTGGCGGGTGGCGGCATTCGGGTTGGCGCTGACCCTCGGCGTGGTGCTCCTGTTCGGGCTGGCCCCCGCGCTGCGTGCCTCGTCCGTGAAGCCGGCCAACTCGCTGAAGGGCGGAGACGACCCGCACTCGCGGCGACGCCTGATGCATGCCCTGATCGCCGCGCAGGTTGCCTTCTGCTTTCTGGTGCTCTTCGTCGCCGGACTGTTCGCCGTTACGCTCCGCCGGCTCGCCAATCAGCCCACCGGTTTTTCCGCCGAACGCATCGTCAATCTCGATACGCTCTCCCCGCGCCAGCAGCCCATGGCGTTCTGGGACGAGGTGACCGAGCGTCTGCGCGCGCTGCCGGGCGTCGAAACAGTCGCCCTGGCCGGATGGCCCCTGCTAAACGGGAACGGCTGGAACGGCGTTGTTTCGATCGGTGGCGCGCGACCCGCCGGCGACCTGGCCTACTTTCTGAACGTCTCGCCCGGCTGGGCGGACACGCTGAAGATTCCCTTCATCGATGGCCGCGACTTCCGCCAGACCGATAAATTTCCTGGTGTCGCGATCGTCAACCAGGCGTTCGCGAGGCGCTATTTCGACGGCGCGGATCCGGTCGGGAAGCTGTTCGAAAAGGTGGAGGGAGACGGCGCCCGAACCCGATTTCAGATCGTCGGCTGGCTGCGGGACGCGCGTTACCGGAATATGCGCGAGCCGATCACCCCCACGGCCTATGTCCCGATTTATTCGCAGCCCAGAAGCTCGGCAACCTTCATCGTGCGCACGGCCGCGCCGAACCCGGCGGCGATGGCGCCGATCCTGCGCCGCGAGGTGCCGCGGGCGCGTCCGGAATTTCGTGTCACCAACATCCGCACGCAGGTCGAGATCAACCAGTCGCACACCGTCCGCGAGCGGCTGCTGGCTCTGCTGGCGGTGTTTTTCGCGATGGTCGCCCTGCTGCTCGCGGGCATCGGTCTGTACGGCGTGCTCGAGTATTCCGTCGTCGAACGGCAGCGCGAAATTGGCATCCGGGTGGCCATCGGCGCGCCCGCCGGCAACATCGCGCGATTAGTGACGGTGGAAATATTCGCCATGGTGCTGGCGGGCGCGCTGGCGGGCCTCGCGTTGGCTATGGCGTCGGCGCGATATATCGAAGGTCTGCTATATCAGGTGAAGCCCACGGCGGCGGGGTTCCTGGCCCTGCCCTCGATAACGATTCTGGCGGCGGCCTTGCTGGCCGCGCTGCCGGCAGTGATCCACGCCGTGCGCATCGACCCCGCCCGGATGCTCCGCGCGGATTAGTGGGTTGGAGCCCGCGTGGCGCACGCTCTCAGCGTGCCGTGTTGGCACTCCTGCCAACACAGGCGAGCTTCGCTCGCCACGACAGGACTCCAGCGTGGTCGCGGCTGATTTCGTTACCCCAAGGGCGGGTCCTGGAGGACCCGCGCAGGACTGGAGTCCTGCCCCACTTGGCGTCCCTCCTGTGGCCTTGACACATGAAGCCGGCCTTGCTACTGTGGGAATAACACAGGAGGCAAAATTTGCCGGAGAAAAAACTCGACCTGCTGCAAGGCACCCTCGACCTGATGGTGCTGCAAACGTTGGCCGCCATGGGATCGCTGCACGGCTACGGCATCGCCCGCCGCATTGAACAGGCCAGCGGAGACGCCGTCCTGCTGAATCAGGGGACGATCTATGCTGCCCTCGTGCGGCTGCAACAGCGCGGCTGGATTTCGGCCGAGTGGGGCACTTCGGACCACAACCGCAAAGCCAAGTACTATTCGATTACCAAACGCGGCCGCAAACAACTGGCCCAGGATGCCGCCTATTGGGAGAGGCTCTCCGGAGTAATCGGCCGTGTGCTGGCCATGCAGCACGAAGGCGGTGACCGGTGAGGCGTGCACTCGAACGCTTGCGCGCGTTCTTCCACAAATCGCCCCTGGATCGCGACCTGGATTCGGAAATGGCATCGCACCTGGCATTCGCCATCGAAGAGAATCTGCGGCGCGGGCTCACGCCCGAGGAGGCCAGCCGCCAGGCCCTGGTGCGCTTCGGCGGCGTCGCGCAATCGCAGGAGCGGCATCGCGAGGCACGCGGCCTGCCGGCGCTCGACGTGTTGCTCCAGGATCTGCGCTATACCTTTCGCACGCTGCGCCGCGACCGCGGATTCGCTTCGGTCGCCGTCCTGATTCTGGCCCTGGGCATCGGCGCCAACATCGCGGTCTTCAGCGTGGTGAACACTATCCTGCTGCGCCCCCTGCCCTTTCGCGATCCGCGGCAGCTCGTGTGGATGTCGAGCGAGCGCGGTGTGGGCGGCCTTTCCGCCGTTACCTACACAGTGTCTGTCTATGAAGAGTTCCTGCGCCACAATCGCTCTTTTGAGGACGTGACCGCCTACGATCCCTTCTTCGGCGATTCCGATTACAAGCTGACGGGCCGCGGCGAGCCGCAACAGCTTGCCGCTGTCCCGGTGGCCGAAAACTTCTTCCCCACGTTGGGCGTCCGGCCTTTCCTCGGACGCCTGTTCACGCGGGAAGAGTGCCAAAAAGGCGGCCGTGCCGCGGTCTTACTCGGTTACTTCTTCTGGCAGCGGCAGTTTGCCGCCGATCCCGCCATCGTAGGGCAGGCGCTGGTCCTCAACAACCGTCCCGTGACTGTCGTGGGCGTGCTGCCAGCCTCATTCGATTTCGGTTCCGTCTTCGCCCCCGGCTTGAAGATGGATATCTTCGTCCCCGGCATCATGGATCTGCTGCGCAACGACGGGAACACGCTGGCGCTGCTGGGCCGCCTCAGACCCGGCGTCACGGTGGCCCAGGCGCAGGCCGAAGTGGATGTCCTGATGCCGCAGCTCAGGGCCGCCCACAAGGATTGGTACGAGGATTACGCGACCGCCATGACCGGCTTGAAGGACCACGTCAGCGGTAAGCTGCGCCGCTCACTAGTGGTGCTGTGGTGCGCGGTGGGCCTGATCCTGCTCATCGTCTGCGTGAACCTGTCGAACCTGCTGCTGGCCCGCGCCGCCGCCCGCGCTAAGGAGTTCGCCATGCGCGGCGCGCTGGGCGCCGGACGCGGGCGCATCGTCCGCCAACTGCTCACCGAGAGCTTGGTGCTGGCCGCCGGGGGCGCCGCGCTCGGCATTGGCATCGCATTCGCGGTCACCGGGTATCTCGCCCGGCAGGGTTCCATTGCGCTCCCGCTGCTCAGCACGATCCGCGTAGATGGCGCCGCGCTCGCCTGGACGCTCCTCATCGCGCTCGCGGCCGCGCTTCTGTTTGGCCTGGCGCCCAGCCTCAAAGTCTCCAGCGGCAATCTGCAGGATGCGCTCAAGGATACCGGACACGGCTTGAGCGCCGGCCGAAAACACGAACGCATGCGCGCCGTGCTGGTAGTCTCCGAAGTCGCGCTGGCGTGTGTCCTGCTGGTAGGCGCCGGCCTGATGCTGCGCAGCTTTCTGCGCGTGCTGGATGTCGATCTGGGATTTCAGCCCAACCGCGCCGCCTCCATCAAGATCGACTATGACGATGGCGGCAAAGCCGAACGGCGCGGCCCGATCCTGCAGGAAATCCTGCGCCGCGTCTCCGCGGTTCCCGGCATACAGTCGGCCGGTATCGTGGATATGTTGCCGCTCGACCGCAATCGCAGCTGGGGCCTTGGAGCCAAGGGCAGGATTTACGGCAAGAACGAGACGCAGGCAGCTTTCGTTTACATCGCGACGCCCGGCTACCTGCGCGCCATCGGCATGCAACTGCGTGCGGGCCGCGACTTCAACTGGCAGGACCAGCCCCGCAGCGAGCGCGTGGTGATCGTCAACCAGGCAGCCGCCCGCTACCATTGGCCCGGGCAAAACCCCGTCGGACGCACCGCCCTGGTCAACGGGGTGGACACACGCGTCATTGGCGTGATCGCCGATGTACGCGAATGCAGCGTGGAGGATAGCTCCGGCATCGAAATGTACCTGCCCGAGACGCAAGCCGATCCGGAAGGCGCGGAACTGGTGGTGCGTTCGCAGGTGCCGCCCGAGGCCCTGGCGTCAAGCCTGATGCGCACGCTGCGGGTCTATAATCCCGAGCAGCCCGCCGCCGAATTCCGTCCGGTTCAAAGCGTCGTGGATCACGCCATCTCGCCTCGGCGCTTCTTTGCGCTGCTGGTTGCCATCTTCGCCGGGCTGGGTCTGCTGCTGGCTTCCCTCGGCATCTATGGCGTTATTTCGTATTCGGTGACGCGGCAGACGCAGGAGATCGGCATCCGCATGGCGTTGGGCGCCACCACGGAGCGCGTACAACTCGGCGTGATCGCCGGAACCATGCGGCTGGTGCTGGCGGGCATCGCATTGGGAACCGCGACATCTCTGCTTGCCGCCAAATGGATCGCGGCGCTGCTATTCAACACCGAGCCTACCGATCCGGCGGCATTCGCCGGCATGATGCTGTTGCTGAGCGCCGTGGCCTTGATCGCGGGATACATCCCGGCGCGCCGCGCATCGCGCATCGACCCCATGATCGCGCTGCGTGGCAACTAGCCTTCAACTAGCCTGGCTATAGCCCCGGCTTTAAACGGCGCTTGGGCGTTGCCGGTGCCCAACAGGATGGAAATGCCGGAAGGTGTAATTACGGCCAGATCCGCTTTGCCATCGCCATTGAGTCTCCGGTCACACCGCAGTCCGCGCCATCGGCGGCCGCAGTCCACTCCCCGTCCTCGTATTTGCCTTTGCCCAGGCTCAGGATCACTGAGACGCCACCATACGAATCCGTGACGATATCCGTCAGGCCGCTCGTTCGCAAGTCGGCCAGAACCAGACCAATGGCATGGGTGCCTTGGAAGTCTACAACCGCGTAGGAGACGGGCGGGGAGGCGCCGCTGGCCGTACCAAAGACGATGTACCCTTCGGAGGAGACTATATCGGGATAGCCGTCCCCTGTAACATCACCGACGGCGATACCGCCAGAACTGGTTGTTCCCGGCAACGTTGGCATTACTTGGGCGGATGCGCAGGCGGCCGCAACGCACGCCAGCAGAATCGCTCTTGGTTTCATCGCTCTTGATTCATGCTATCGGTTCGCCGCCTGCACCTCCCGCAGCCGCCGCTCCAAAAACCGCCGCTCGCTGTCATTCGTCACCAACTCCAGCGCACGCCGGTAGCTCTCCGCCGCCTCCGCGAACGATCCCATCCGCCGCAGCAAATCGGCGCGCGCGGCATGCAGCAGATGATAGCCATCCAAATCGCTCGCCGCCGCCAGCCTGTTAACGATCTCGATCCCCGCCTCAGGACCATTCGCCATAGCCACCGCGACCGCACGATTCAGCGCCACCACCGGCGACGGTTGCAGCCGTGCCAGCACATCATACAGCCGCACGATCTGCGGCCAGTCCGTATCTTCGGTGCGCGCCGCCCGGCAATGCAGCGCCGATATCGCCGCCTGCAACGCGTACGGACCCGGTCCGCCGGCGAGCGCCTCGTCCACGAGCGGCAAAGCCTCGGCGATCTGCCGCCGGTCCCACCGGCTGCGATCCTGTTCCTCCAGAACCACCAGATCCCCGGCCTCGTCCAGACGCGCCACCCGGCGGGCGTCGTGCAGCAGCATCAGGGCCAGTAGCGCGCTGGCTTCCGCTGGAGGCTGCGGAGCGGTCAACGTCCGCACCAGGCGCCCCAGCCGGATGGCTTCGGCGCACAGATCGGTCCGTACCAGCGGTCCGCCGCGCGTGGCCGCGTAGCCTTCGTTGAAGACCAGATAGACGACCGTCAACACCGCGTCCAGCCGATCCGCCATGTCGTTCGTCTGCGGCACGCTATACGGAATGCCGGCGTCCCGGATCTTCCGTTTCGCCCGCACCAGCCTCTGCGCCATGGTCGCCACAGGCACCAGGAACGCGCGCGCAATCTCATCCGTCTCCAGGCCGCACAACGTACGCAGCGTCAGCGCCACTTGCGCTTCCGGCGCCAGCGCTGGATGGCAACAGGTGAAAATCAGGCGAAGCCGGTCGTCGTGGATTTCGTCGGTGTCGTAATCCGGTTCTTCAATCTCGCGCACGAACCCGTCGGCGGCGTACGTTTCCAGCTTCTCCTTCAACACGGCCTGGCGCCGGATGCGGTCTATAGCCTTGTGCCGGGCCGTCTGAATGATCCATGCGCGCGGGAACTCGGGGATGCCGGACATCGGCCATTGGTCCACCGCCGCGGTGAAGGCTTCCTGCGCGGCTTCCTCGGCCAGATCGAAGTCGCGGGTGATCCCGATCAGTGTGGCGACGATCAGACCCCAATCCGAGTGATAGACCGCTTCGACGGCCTTCGCGGCGTCCGCGGGCATAATCGATTATATTGGTTTTTCAGCCTGGAATGTCGATTCGAACGCGCGCCGTTCGACATAGTCTTATGAAATACATGTTGCTGATCTACACCGGCGAACAAGCCTGGACCGAATCCGAACGCCAGCGCTGTTTCGCCGAGTCGACCGAGCTCGCGCAGCAGCTCCGGCGAAACGGACAGTACCTGGCCACCGCCCCGCTGCAGCCTGTCGCGACAGCCACCAGCGTCCAGGTGCGCGACGGCAAACGGCTCGTCACCGACGGTCCCTTTGCCGAGACCCGCGAGCAACTCGGCGGCTATTTCCTGGTCGACGCCAAAGATCTCGACGAGGCCATCGACATAGCCGCCCGCATTCCAGGCGCGCGCAAGGGCACCGTCGAAATCCGTCCAGTCTTGGAAATCGAGGGATTGCCAGGTAGCACAGGCTTCAGCCGGTGAAATATTCCACGAGAAAACGATGAGCAAAATACGCGTTCTGGTAGGCACCCGCAAAGGCGCATTCGTCCTCACATCCGACGGCAAGCGCGAACAATGGGACGTCGGCGGCCCGCACTTCGGCGGCTGGGAAATGTACCACATTAAAGGCTCGCCCGCCGACCCCAATCGCCTCTATGCGTCCCAGTCCAGCGGCTGGTTCGGACAGTTGATCCAGCGCTCCGACGACGGCGGCCGGACTTGGACTCCAGTGGGCAACAAGTTCGCGTACGACGGCGTCACCGGCACGCACCAGTGGTACGACGGCACGCCCCACCCCTGGGAGTTCAAGCGCGTCTGGCATCTGGAACCGTCCCTCACCGATCCCGATACCGTCTACGCCGGCGTTGAAGATGCCGCCATCTTCCGCTCGACCGACGGCGGCCAGAACTGGCACGAACTCCCCGGACTGCGCGGCCACGGCTCCGGTCCCCACTGGCAGCCCGGCGCCGGCGGCATGTGCCTGCACACCATCATTCTCGATCCGGCCGATCCGCGGCGCATCTATATCGCCATCTCCGCCGCGGGCGCGTTCCGCACCGGCGACGGCGGCCAGACCTGGCGGCCCATCAACCGTGGACTGTACTCCAAGACCATCCCCGAGCCTACCGCCGAGGTCGGCCACTGCGTCCACCATGTGGCCATGCATCCGTCGCGCCCGGACGTGCTGTTCATGCAGAAGCATTGGGACGTCATGCGCAGCGACGATGCCGGCGACTCGTGGCGGAAGATCAGCGGCAACCTGCCGGTCGATTTCGGCTTCGTCATCGACGTGCATGCTCACGAGCCTGACACGGTTTACGTCGTCCCCATCAAGAGCGATTCGGAGCACTATCCGCCCGAGGGCAAGCTGCGCGTGTACCGCAGCCGCACCGGCGGCAACGAGTGGGAGCCGCTCACCAATGGCCTGCCGCAACGCGACTGCTACGTGAACGTGTTTCGCGATGCCATGGCCGTCGACTCGCTCGACGAGTGCGGCGTGTATTTCGGCACCACGGGCGGGCAGGTCTACGCGTCGGCCGATGCCGGCAACCATTGGGCGCCCATCGTTCGCGATCTTCCGGCAGTGCTGTCGGTCGAGGTGCAGACGCTGCCATGATCCGCGTCGAACTCCCGGCGCATCTGCGGAACCTGGCCCATATCTCGGGCGAAGTGCAGCTCGACGTCGCGGGCCCAGTCACGCAGCGCGCGATCCTCGACGCGCTGGAGGCCCGCTATCCGGCGCTGCGCGGGACCATCCGCGATCAGGTGACGCAACAGCGCCGCCCCTTCGTGCGCTTCTTCGCCTGCCAGGAGGATCTGTCGCATGCGCCGCCGGACGCCCCGCTGCCCTCAGCCGTCGCTTCGGGAGAGGAACCGTTCTTGATCGTGGGTGCCATCGCCGGCGGGTAGAGCGCGCTACCATACGTTCATGGCGGTCCGAGTTTCCAACAACCTTCCTGATCCTGCGGCCCGTGTCGCGTTGCAAGAGGCTGTCCTGGACGCCCTTGGTGCGCGGAATGGAGATTGGCGAGTACAGATTCACGAAAACCAGGATTCTCCGTCCTGGCATATCACAATCTGGGGACCAAATGACTTTCACTGGACCCGAGAGTTCTTTGGCATTGAGGAGCAGAACTCTCTGAACGCCTACGCGTTCATCAGACAGACGATCGCCAGTCTCTTTTCGACCGGCGTCTACGTGGATCGCTTCGTCTGACGAATTTCCGTTGCTTCGAACGCCTCGAACTGCGCTTCGACCGACAATCGAGCCTGGAAGGGCGGTGGACCTGCATTGCTGGCATCAACGGAGCCGGGAAGTCGAGTGTCTTACAACGCTTGGTGTTGTGCTGCTGGGGTACCCACTAGCTCTCGAACTGGGCGGTGAGCGGCTCAGGCGCATGCGCCGGCTCGTGGACCTATTCAATCAAATGCGGGCCGGAGTCGAAGCCGTACTAAGGGCGCCGGAGCCTGATCGATTGATCCCCTTGCGGTTGGACATCGACGAGGGACGGATTGTGACAACCGGGGGACCGCCCCTCGCCCCGCCCGCACCCGCCCCATCGTGGAACCGAGTCCGGCAACTAGTGATCGCCGGCTACGGCGCCACGCGGAATCTCTCTCCCCGGATCGATTCCGGCAGTGAGAACCTCAGCCCGGACGCCCGTCACCTGATCACATTGTTTGATCCCCTCAGCCAACTGGCAGGCAGCGACGTTCTGATGGGACGACAACCGGCGAGTAAGCCTTTCGTGGAGATCTTCCAGAACCTCGTTCGGCAGGTGCTCGGCCCCGAGTTGCAGTTCGCAATGACCGTTCCCGGAATCCGCTTCACCGTCGCAGACACGGACCTCGTCGAGGCTATCGATCTACCGGACGGTTTTCGTTCTGCGGCTGCCTGGATGGCGGACCTGTGCGCCTTCTGGTGCGAGAAAAAGCCGGATTTGGCTGCGAACGCCAACCCCGCCGATATCCACGCGATCGTGCTGATCGATGAAATTGACCTTCATCTGCACCCGAGCCTGCAACGGGAGTTGGTTCCCCGACTCCGAAAAGCTCTTCCGAAGGTGCAATTCATCGTGACAACACATTCCCCTTTGGTGCTCGCCAACTTCGACGCAAACGAAATCATTGCGCTCGATCGCGACCGCGACGGAAACGTCCGCGAACTGGACAGGCAGATCCTCGGCTTTACGTCGGACCAAATATACGAGTGGTTAATGGGAACCAGGCCGATGGGGGCAGCCATGGCGGAGGAACTCCGAAAGTCGGACAACGGCGCCGGGAGGGACGACGCAGAGGTGGCCCGTCTGATGCGTGTCTCGCCTACCACGAACGAAGAGGACGCCGGGAAGCAGGTTGCGGAGTTCAAGGAGATCCTTAAGACTCTGAAGCGCTGAACATGCGACGGTTGCGACGACCGCAATACACAGTTCCCACGATGGCCGACAGCGGGCTCGCTGGTCGAAGGCGTCTCAGTGACCGCGCGGAATACGAACGGACCGGGACCGCTCCGACATCGTTTTCCGGGCATTGGACGAAGACCGATGTCAAAGGCTCGCTGCATGCCATGCAGGGCAGAGTCTGCGCTTATTGCGGGATCGGCATCGACGGACTGGATGTTGAGCACTTTCGACCGAAAGGGGCCATGGAGGATGACGAGGCTCACGGGGGCTATTGGTGGCTGGCCTATGAATGCTCGAACTACTTCCTCGGCTGCACGGTCTGCAATCGTTACCGAAAGAAAGCGACCTTTCCTCTTTTTCCCGGCGCCACTCGGTGCACTTACGCTACTCGGGACACAATTGGTGCGGAAAAGCGCGTCCTATTGGACCCGGCGGAAGACCCTGTGGAGGCGTGGCTGACAATCGATTGGGACACTGCCACTGCCAAGCTGGTCCCGAATCCGGTCCTCAACGCGGCCGAGCGATCGCGCGTGCAGGAAGCCATCGACCTTTTGGGCCTGAATCTCGATCCCGAAGTGCGAAGCCAGCGATCCAGGGCGTACGGGGACGCGGCACGGGCCGCAGTTGACCGGCGCTGGGACGACCTCCGCCGAAGCGCCATGCGACACCGCCCGCACAGCTTCGCCGCCAGAGCCGTTTTGCAGGAGGTAGCGCCCGAGCGCCTACCGAACGCTGCCGAGGAGATGAGGGACTTGATCGACTCGCTTTGGACAGATCTTCGGACATTGCTGAGTGAAATCGGCGATCTGAGGGCACGGGGAAAACCGCCAGGCACTTTCGACGAACGGCAGCTCCATGCTCTGTGCTGGGCAATTGTCATACTACGAAGCGATCCTCCCGCCGACGACACTGCAACCGTTGACAACTACCTTGAGGATCTGCTGGGGCGTGAGCCAGCCGACATCGGAACAGAAATCGTCACGCTCTTCCGAGACCTGATAAGCACGGCATGAGCAAGAAATCTATCGCAAGCGACTTGGCGAGACTTGATCGTATGAAGGATGCCGATATCGACTACTCGGATATGCCGCCCCTCGGCAAGACCTATCTTACGAAGGCTACGGTGGCGTGGCCCCCGATCAAAAAGAAACCGACGACTCGCCTGGAGAGCCAGCCGCGCCGGTCGCGGCCGCGCACTTCGGACTCCTGACTTATTCTGTCTTCCGCCCCTCAATCCCCCCGCAACGCCTGCACCACATCCACCCGCGCCGCCCGCAACGCCGGCAGCACCGAGGCGATCACCGCCGCCGCCAGCAGCACCACCGCCGATCCCGCCACCACCGCCGCGCCCGGCATCTTCACGGCCTCGATATAGCTGCCCGCAAGCTGCGCCAGCGCGAACCCGCATACCCCGCCCGCCGCCACACCCGCCGCCGCGATCACCGCGCCCTGCCCGATCACTCCATTTACCAGATGCCGCGGCTGCGCCCCCACCGCCAGCCGGATGCCGAACTCGCGCGTCCGCTGGCTCACCGAAAACGCCAGCACGCCCGCCACCCCCACCACCGCGATCGCCAGCGCCACCGTCGCGAACCCTCCGAATACCAGCGTGTTCAGCCGATCCGGCGTCAGCACTTCGGTGCGGATATCTTCCAACGTCGCGGCCCGCTCCACGGGCGTTTCCGGCGACATTTCCCGCACGATCCGCGTCACCGGAGTTACCAGGGCGTACAGGTCCCCGTGCGCGTGGATGAACAGCCTGCCGCCCCAAATCCCCAGTTGCTCAAACGGGTGATACACCGTCAGCGCCGGACCCGGCACCACGTTCTCGTCGTCCACGTCGGCGGCCACCCCCACAATGCGCCGCGGCTCCGAGCTGATGTCGATGAACTTCAGCACCGGATCCGTCCACATCAGGTGATGGTTCACCGCGTCCTGCCCCGGAAACATCCGCTGTGCCACGCTCTGGCTCACGATCACCACCTTCTCGCTGTCCCGCCGGTCCGCCTCGTTGAAATCGCGCCCGGCGATCATCGGAATCCCCAGCGCCGCGAAGAATCCCGGCGAAATCGTCCGCATCCGCCCGTGCGGATCTTCTTCACCCGTTGCGCGCACCCGGCCTTCCGTGGTGAATTCGAGTCCAGGGCCGAAGCTGCCTGCATCCCGCCAGGGCACGAAAACGCCCATCGCCACGCGATCCACGCCTGGCAGCGCCGTAATCTTCCGGATCGCCTCCTTGTAGAAGTCCACGATTTGCCCGGGCGTCTTTCCGTATTGATTCGCGGGCACATTCAACGCCAGCACATGCCGCACATCGTAGCCCGTCTCGACAGCTTGCAGAGCCAACAGGGTCTTCAGCAGCATGCCTGCCCCGGCCAGCAGCACAAAACACGCCGCGATCTGGGTGATGGCGAATACCCGCAGCCGCCGGTTGGTGCTGCCGGTAACGCGCGTGCCGCCGCTCGACAAACCGAGTCCCCGCGCTCCGTCGGCCGAAGGCAGCCGCGGGACAAACGCCAGCAGCAGCGCCGCCACCACCGCCAGCGCCGCGCCCACCCACAGCATGCTGAAATCCACCGTCAGATCCAGCGCGCGGACCGAAAACCGCGAGGCATACCGCGCCAGGATGGCCACCATGGGCCGCGCGCTCAGCACTCCCACCGCCGCGCCCGCCAAGCCGAGCAGCAAAGTTTCCGCCAGTAATGTCCGCCGCAGCGCCCCCGCGCTTGCGCCCAGCGCCGCGCGCACCGCCAGTTCGCCTTCCCGCCGCACCGTCCGCGCCAGGATCAGGTTCGCTACGTTCGAGCACGCGATCACAAACACCAGCCCCGCCGCCGCCAGCAGCACCAGCAGCACCGTCTTCGCCCGCGACGTGATCTGCTCCCGCAACCGCACCGCGTCAATCTTGAAATCCGCTTTCACCGGGTAGGCTTCCGGGTGCTCCTTCATCATTGCGCCATGTACCACCCGCAGTTCGGCGCGCGCCGACTCCAGCGTTGCGCCCGGCGCCAGCCGCGCGAACAGGTCCGTCATCCGATGCACCCGTCCCGTCACCATGGTGGCCGAAAGATGATGCGGACTGGTCACCACGTTGGCGAACAGTTCTGTCTCCGCCGGATACGGCACCGACGGTTCCACCACGCCCACCACGGTCGCGGAACGCGTCCCCAGCCTGATGACCTTGCCGACCACGGTAGGATCTTTCTTTAGCCCGGTCCAGAAACGGTAAGTCAATACCGCCGCGCCGGACGCCGCCGGACCATCGTCCCGCGCATCCAGCAGGCGCCCCAGCACCGGATGCAGCCCCATCACATCGAAATAGGATCCGCCCACCACGCCCGCTCGCACTTCGCGCGGCGCTCCCAGCCCCACCATGGTGAATCCGATGGTGGAAAAGTCGCCGAAAGCGCTCAGCGATTTCACCCGCTCGCGCAGGTCCCGGATCTCCGGAACCGAGAAGGCGGCGTTTTCGGCCCCGATGCCGCGCGCGCTCTGGTGGATGTAGATCAGCCGGTTCTCGTCGCGGTTGGCCAACGGCCGCAGCAGCACGCCCCGCACCACGCTGAACATGGCCGAGTTGGCGCCAATGCCCAGCGCCAGCGTCAGGATCACTGTAATGGTCAGCCCTTTGGTGCGTGCCAGCGAGCGCACCGCGAATTTCAGTTCGCGCCAGAATGCGATGTAGCTTTCGGTCATATGTTCTTGCTCCTACCTTTATATCGAATGCGGCGCCGCGAAATCGACAACTCCAGCATACAAAAACGCCGCCAGGGGCCGCTTCTCGATTCTTGCCGTTCCGTGGGGCAGGCTCGCAGCCTGCGGCGGCCTCGTAGGCCGCCTCCCCACTGACTTTCAATACCCCTGAAATCAGGGGTTATCTTCCCCCCGGTTTTGGGTGTTCCTTTCCTCGCCTATCCCCGGTAGTCTGGGACCGGTGGGGTTTAACAAAGTCATTCGCGTCCTTGCCGTCGACCAGAATTCTCTAATGCGCGAGGGGCTGTCACTCCTTGTCCGCCTGCAGCCCGACATGCAACTGGTGGGCGCCGCGGCGATGGGTGAGGAAGCGCTTCAAATGTATATCGAGCAGCGGCCCGATGTGACGCTCATGGATCTGGACCTGCCGTCGCAAGCGGCCATCGGAGCCATCCGCAAGATCCGCGCGCGCGACGCCGGCGCCCGCATCATCGGACTGACCACTTACGAGCCGGATGCCGCGTGGGCGGAGGCGTTGGCCGCCGGAGCATCCCAGTGGATCGCCAAGGACGGTCTAAGCGACAGTCTTCCGCGGCTCATCCGAAACGAAGTCCCGCCGGTACCCCCTGAAAATGGGGGGTAGTCTCCACCCGATTCCAGTTGCATTTCAACCCCCAGGTTTCGGTATGGTCTAAAATTCCCGCCCACCTTATAGTGCAGAGAGTGAGTCACTCTCACAAAGGAGAAACGAATATGAATTTCAAGACGAACGCTTTTAGTGGGGCCGCTATGCTGGCCGCGGCGGCCATGGCCTTGATGCCGCACACGCTTCGGGCCCAGGATCTGACGCTCGACGATTTTTCGACCGGAGCGGGCAAACTCACGGCCACGTCCGGCAGCCACACTGCCACTCAGACTGGTGCGGGAATCGTCGTCGGCACCCGTTACATTTCTATTGTGTATGGTCCCGGCGGCAGCGAATTCGGGCAGGAATCGATATTGCAAGTCCGGCCCAGCACGACAAAGAAAGTTCCCTCCGCGTTGATCTGGTCGAACGGCTTCGACGCAAGCCCGTTGATTCAGTTGTATTGGGGTCCGGCCAACTACGGGGACACGCCGCTGAACCTCAATCTGAGCCCCCCTTACGACCGGTTCCGCGTCAGCTTCCAGGGGCTCTCGACGAACATCGTACTCTCGGCATCGGTGTGGTACGGAGCCAACACGAATATGTATGCAGCCGAGAGCTGCGGCCTGCTGGCGTCCAACGCCCCATTCACTGTGGACATTCCCTTTACGACTTTCACTACCACTGAAGGCCCGATACCCTGGAACGCCATCGGGGGACTCCTCCTGGAGTTCTCGGAAGGAAGCAGTCCCTTGAACTCGCCTAATCTGGCAATCACCGGGTTCTCCGCCATTCCGGCCTCGGACCCGGCGGGCACGGTCACATGCCCCCCTCCTACCACTTAGCCGCGTCTGGCCCAGGTGAACCAGCCGTTTGCAAAATGTGACACATTAGGAGACATCCATGCAAAGAATCGTAAAAGCATCGGGCGCGGTCTTGGGGCTATGCGCCGCCGCGGCCATGGCCGTGCCCGCGCAGACTTTCACCATGTTGCAGAGTTTCGATGGCACGGACGGCAGTTACCCCGGAGCGGTGGTCCAGGCCACTGACGGCAACCTGCACGGGACCACGGTTAACGGCGGGGCCAACCCCGGGTACTATGGTTCCGGCGCCGGCACGTTCTTCAAAATCACCCCGGCCGGCGCGTTGACCGCTCTATACAGCTTTTGCTCCGCGACGGGCTGCACGGACGGCGATGAGCCGGCGGGCGGATTGGTGCAGGGGGACAACGGGAATTTCTATGGAGCCACCGAGTACGGCGGGGCCAACTGCGCCACCTCAGGCGGTTGTGGCGTGGTTTTCGAAATCACCCCGACGGGCGTGTTCACATCGCTATACAGCTTTTGCGCCCTCGCCAACTGCGCAGACGGCGGGAACCCCAGGGCGGGGCTGGTCCTGGGCGCGAACGGGGATTTCTACGGGACAACGGGGAACGGCGGAGCCAACGGCGGCGGCACTTTCTTCAGCCTCACTCCAAGTGGCACGCTGACGACGCTTCACAGTTTCTGCTCCGCGGCCAACTGTACGGACGGCGCCAGCCCCGCGGGGCTGGTCCTGGCCACCAACGGGGATTTCTACGGAACGACGGTTACGGGCGGGACATCGCGGGCCAGCGCAGGCACGGTCTACAAAATGACTCCAGCGGGCACGCTCACCACACTTTATAGTTTTTGCAGTAGGAAGCGCTGCGTGGATGGCCAATCGCCCAACGGGGTGCTAATCCAGGCTACCGATGGGGATTTCTACGGGACAACCAAGTATGGCGGAGGAAATGGCCCAGCGGAAGGCGACGGCACGGTCTTCAAGATCGCTCCCAGCGGCAGGCTGACCACTCTATACAGCTTCTGCGCCCAGTCCAATTGCACCGATGGTTTCGACCCCTCGGGCCTGGTCCAGGCCACCGATGGGAACTTCTACGGAACAACGGTTTTCGGCGGGCTGTACTTCGAAAGCCTCAACGGCGGATCTGGCACGTTATTCAAACTGACCCCGGCGGGCGCGGTGACGACGCTATACAGCTTCTGCTCCCAAACCGGATGCCCGGAGGGCGACGCTCCCGAATCCCGGTATGATCCAGGCCACCAACGGGGCCTTCTATGGAACGACTTGGGGAGGCGCGGACATCAACTACCCCGACGCGTTTCGATTCGGCACGGTGTTCACGCTGTCGGTGGGCTTGGGCCCCTTCGTCGAAACGCAGCCCACTTCAGGTAAGCCGGGCAAGGCCGTCACGATTCTGGGGACGGACATGGCCGGCGCCACGCGTGTCAGCTTTAACGGCACGGATGCTGTCTTCGAAGTCGTTTCGAGTACCGAAATCACCGCCGCCGTTCCCGCCGGGGCGACGACCGGCACAGTCCAGGTGGCGGCCCCGATCGGCACGCTTTCGAGCAATGTGCCCTTCCGCGTGCCATAACAGGCCGCTGTGGAGCGGGCCTCGCAGGCCCGCTCCACGGCGAGTACGAGTGACCCACTCGCCGGGACCGTCAGCCTCCTCTTGACTGGAGTCGTTCTACGCGCTGCGGGTCTTCACGGTGTGCAGCGATGCGGCCGGCGTATTCACGGCCGGGAGCATCTCAAGCCGGGCCAGGTACAAACGGTAGAACAGAAACACCAGGCCCATGGCCGGCAGGATCAACAGCGGCGGCTTCCATCCCAGTTCGCGGCCGGAGGCGGACATCAGCCCAGCGATCGCGCCGCCCAGCAGATAGTACGGAAAGGCGAATAGGTAACACTGCTGCCAGACCACCCGCAACGGCTCGCGTTTTACCAGCGACACCACGCCCGAAACCAACAGGGAATTAGCGATGAAATAAAGGCACGTGGCCACAGCCAAAACAATGGAGACAGACTCCGCGTGGAACTGTGTGCGCACGAACTGGGAACACGCATAAGCCAGCGTCAGGCTCACTGCCACCGCGCACACGCTGAAGAGCGCCTGCACAGGCGCCGGCCGGGGTTTTGCCCGCCACAGACATTGCACCACCACGCCGGCGCAGGCGATGAGCATGGTTTCAGGAAGAGCCATTTCCGAGATACCGAGCAGTACAAGCACAAAGCCCATGGACATCGTACCCGTGAGGCCCGGCAGCCTCAGTTTGAGAGTCGCGGCCAGCAGCGACAGCAGGAGATAAGTACCAAGGCGGAACAGGTCGTGAGGCCACGGGGGATCCAGGAAGGCGTACGCCATCGCCGCTATTCCTGCCGCGCTCACCAGGGAGATATAGACTTTTGCGTTGTTCGGCATAAGTCACCTCGGTGTATGCGTAATGCACTCGGGAATAGTGCGCCCTATTGGTCGCCGTCGTCCGCGTCCAGTGGCTGGATCAGGGACACAGGCAGGGTGGTGGTGCCCCAAACGATATTCGTCGCATTTACCCAGGCGGCGCCGGTGCCAGCCCAGAGGACCGAGAAAGCATTCAGAGTCTGCCCCGTAAGCACAGAGGTGCCCCACACGATGTTGGTGCCCCACACGATATTAGTGCCCCATACGATGTTAGTGCCCCATACGATGTTGGTGCCCCATACGATGTTCTCCGCGAACATCAAGGTCACCTGGCCGTTCGAATTCATGATCGCCTGGGGCGAGATTGCCGGCACCCCGACAGTGTCGGTGCTGGCGAGCGCGGCGGTGACGTTCACCTGGCCGGCGCCAAGTGTGAAGATGTCCGATATGTTCTGGTAATTGAAATGGTGGACCATGTCCTGCGCGCTGGTATAGAGCGAGAAGCTCTTGCTGGCGGTCTTCATCAGCCGGGCTTTCACTTGATCCGGGGTCAGCGACGGAGTCTTCTGGATCAGAAGCGCGGCGGCGCCGCTCACCACCGGGGTGGCCATGCTGGTGCCGCTCAAGCAGAAGTAGGTTGTGGATGTGCCCGCCGGGCTTCCCGATTCGTAATAGGAGTTAGCGGTAAGCGTAGACGGATATGTCGCCGCGAGCGTATTGTTCGGAGCCATCAACGAAACTACATTGTCGCCGGGAGCCACCAGGTCGGGCTTGGCGATATGATCGATAGAGGTCGGGCCATCGGAGCTATAGCTGGCAATCGTGTCGCCCGATACGTTGGTCGAGCCGTGCGTGTTGGTTGCGCCAACGGTGATCACATAGGGATCGCTTCCCGGCGAAGTGATGGTCCCGTATAGGGGCAGGCTGCCTAGCGTGTTCCGCCCGTTATTGCCGGCCGCCACCACTACCACGATGCCGCTGCTCCAAGCGGCTTCCACCGCCTGGCAGAGAGGATCGAGCTTGTAGCTCTCGTAGACCGTCTGGCCGACCGATAGGTTCAAGACCCGGATGTTGTATGTGCTTTGCAAGGTGATGGCCTCATCGATCGCCGCTACCACGTTGCTATCCGTTCCCGATCCGTTCTGATCCAATACTTGCAAGTTGATCAGATTAACATTGGGCGCAACGCCATTGAAGGTGCGCGTGAAACCCGAACCAGTGGAATCCGCGCCGTTCGAACCGATGATACCCGCGACATGCGTGCCGTGGCCGTAGAGGTCGGTGCCCGTCAGCCCGGTAACGAAGCTCTGGCTGTAAACGATGCGGGAACCGCTGCCGGAGGCGGACTTGAGGTCGTCGTGCGCGTATATGCCGCTATCGACTACGGCCACGCCGACGCCGGTGCCGTTCCACCCGGATTGCCAGGCGGCGTTCGCGCCGACGGTCTGCGTGGTGACATCGAGAGTGCCGGACACCGCCCGATTGGGCGACATATAAGTGACCAGAGGATTCGCTTCCAGCGCCCGGATCCCGGCCGGCGGCAGCAGCAGGTGGACTGCCTTGATGTGCCGGAAGGTCCGTACGATCTGGTTGGCGGCAAACGGCTTCAGATCGGCAGCGGTAGGTATATGGTTGAATTGCACGATGACTTCGATGTCTCCGTTGCCGGCGAGCATCTGTTGCAGGTCGCTCGATACCTTGGAGCCGGCCATTGCCAGGCCGCACGCCACAAAGAGCGCGAGCGCCGCAAGGCGCACGCTCTGGCGAAGAATCGAGGCGGCCGTCGGCCGGCTTATATCGCCCCAAACCGCATGATCTGGGGAAGGCTGCTGCTGCCGGCCCGTGACATCGCAATTAACCGAATGTAACATTTCTTGTTCTCTCCCGATGGCGTTATTTGAATCTTGTCCGTGCTTCATTTGCTTATCCACGGCTTTTCTAAAGCATCGGGGATGCCACAAGATGGGCTGCGTTTAAATCATTGCGGCATAAGGGTGTTTGGGACGGTGCGCGGGATGCGCGGGACCGATAGGTGACACGGCTGTCACTTGACGAGTGACAAGGGCGGCGCAAACGGCCGGGGCCGTCACCAGGGACAGAAACCCAAGGTCTTGGGGGGCGGGATTTATCCCGCGCGGGGCTTTAGCCCCGCACCTCGCAAATCGACAGGTTGGCGAGTGGGTTTCTGGAGAGCCAGACTCCCGCGTCGCCTTGAATCCAATTTTTTCGCAGCCTGTCAGGCGCGCAGCCCGCTCCATTCCTCGGCCAGCACGATGGAATTGGCCGGGTTTCGCGGGTCGTACTTTACGGAAATATGGCCGAGTGACGCGACCTCTTCAGGCACAAACGGCATCAGCCTGGAAACATCCTGCGAGGCGGTGTATTCCACGCCGCGCACCGCGTAGGAATAGACCAGCAGGCCCTCATGGATGTCCAGCAGGTTGGCGTCGCCCATCTTGCCGGCCGATAGCAACATGAAACGGCGGCGGCGTTCTTTCTCATCCGGCGAGATCCGGGAGCGCCGCCACGCGCGCGCGCCAATGACTGCCAGCAGAACAACCAGGACGCCCAGCAGCGTCGCGGTAATGCTATCGGCCGTTGTGTGCACCTTCCGCGCGGGTCAGCCGGCGACCGGGGCTTCCTGGAACACTTTGGCCCAGTCCTTCAGGAACTGCTCGAGGCCCTTGTCGGTGAGCGGATGATTGAAGAGCATATCCAGCACCTTCAGGGGCATGGTGGCAATGTGCGCGCCTGCCGCGGCGGCGTCCACCACGTGCGTTGGAGAGCGTATTGAGGCCGCCAGCACCTGGGTCGTGAAGCCGTGGATCTTATAGATTTGGACGATGCCCTTGATCAGATCCATGCCGGTCCAGCCGATATCGTCCAACCGGCCCACGAAGGGGCTCACGATGTATGCGCCGGCCTTGGCAGCCAATAGCGCCTGCGCCGCCGAGAAGCACAACGTGACGTTGACCCGGATGCCATCCTTGCTCAGGATCGAGGTGGCCTTAATGCCGTCCCGCGTCAGCGGGCATTTCACGACCACGTTCTTATGCAAACGGGCTAGTTGGCGGCCTTCCCGGACCATCTGGCCGGATTCGGTGGAGACGACCTCGGCGCTGATGTCGCCATCCACGATGTCGCAGATGAGCCGGATCTGGTCTTCCAGCGCCCGGCCTTCCTTGGCGATGAGCGTGGGATTGGTTGTCACGCCATCGACCACGCCCCAGTCGGCGCCCTTTTTCAGCTCGTCCAGGTTGGCGGTATCCAGAAAGAACTTCACGTGTGCATCCTCCAGTTCTCTAGGGATTATACCATCCCGGTGGGGCAGCGCCATGCGCTGCCCCTGGCGAGTTTCGCGCGCCGCGGAGCGGGCCTGCGAAGCCCGCGCAGGCTGCGAGCCTGAACCACTGATGCTCAGCCCAACAAATCCAGATACCGCGCCACGGCTTCAATCCCACGGTAGAAGTTCGGCAGATGCAGCTTCTCGTTGGGGGCGTGCAGATTGTCGTCCGGCAGCCCGAAACCCATCATCACGCTGGGAATGCCGAGGCTCTGCTCAAAGGCCGCCACAATGGGAATCGATCCGCCGGAGCGGATATAGACCGTAGGCTTGCCGAAGATCTCGGACATGGCATCGGCCGCGGCGTGTATAAAGAGGTTGTCGGGGTTCACCAGCGAGGGCGGCGCCGAATGCAACACCCTCAACTCGGCGGTTACGCCGCGCGGGCAGGCCTTGGCGATTGCCTGCTTCAATTGCCCGGCGGCTTCGACGGGGTCCTGATCGGCAACCAGCCGGGTGCTGATCTTGGCCACCGCGCGCGCCGGGATCACGGTCTTGGCGCCTTCGCCGGTGAAGCCGCCCCGAATGCCGTGCACTTCGAACGTGGGCCGCGCCCATAGCCGTTCGAACAGCGGGATTCCCGGCTCGCCCACCAACTCGCGCGCGCCCATCTCTTTGTCGATGTAGTCGCGCTCGTCGAAAGGCAGCCGGTCCCAAGCCTCGCGTTCCTTGGCGCTGGGCGGGACTACGCGGTCGTAGAAGCCCGGAATCTGAATATGGCCGTCGCGGTCCTTCAACGCGCTGACGATTTCGGCGACCGCCTGCAATGGGTTGGGGGCCGCTCCGCCATACACGCCGGAGTGCAGATCGTGGTTGGCGCCTTCCACATGCAATTCCGCGTACACCATGCCGCGCAGCCCCACGCAGATGGTGGGCAGTTCCGGCGCGAACATCTCGGTATCGCAGATGATGGCCGCGTCGGATTTGAGGCGCGCGGGCTTCTGCGCGACGTAGCCCTCGATGTGCTCGCCGCCGGTCTCCTCCTCACCCTCGATCAGGAATTTCACGTTCACCGGCAGCTTGCCGCGCGTCTTCAGCAGGCCTTCCACGGCTTTGATCAGGATGTAGGTCTGGCCCTTGTCGTCGGATGTTCCGCGCCCGAAGATATCGTTCCCGCGAACCTCCGGATCAAACGGCGGAGATTTCCACTCATCCAGTGGATCGGGCGGCTGCACATCGTAGTGGCCGTACAGCAGCAGCGTCGGCTTGCCGGGCGCGCCCAGCCACTCCGCGTAGACCAGCGGATTGCCGTCGCCTTCGATCAGTTCGCCCGTGAGCCCGGCGGCGCGCAACTCGTTTAAGGCGAACTCGGCCGCGCGCCGGATATCGGGCTTGTGCTCGGAAAGCGTACTGATGCTGGGAATGCGCAGCCACGTCTTCAGCCCTTCCAGAAAAGCGGCATGGTTCTCCTGGTAGTAATTCATCGCGATTGCACCTCAGTGCCATTGTATGTGAATACCGGGAGCGGGGCTCGCCCAATCTTTGTGGCCTGCGGTCAGGGCCGATTTCGTTACGCTCACGGTCGAAAACCCGCTGCGTTTCGACATTCCGTCCGCCGCCGTGGGGCAGGCTCGCAGCCTGCGCGGGCCTCGCAGGCCCGCTCTTCGGCGGCGCACGGCGCCGCCCCACGCGGGTTTTCATCGCGATTCGTGGGCCGCGGGCCCATCCTGGCAGGACTGGAGTTCTGCCCCACTCAAGTATAAGCCGCGGAGCAGGGGCGGGCTATCGGGGCCGCGTGCTTGCCACTTGAGTCGAAAGCGAAAGACGTTCGACATTCCAGTAAGTATACGGCCGGATTAGCGCCGCCTTCACGTTGTGCAGTGACGGCGACACCGCAATGAGCGTGTTCTTATTTACGAGATACAAGAAAGGCGCCTGCTCCCAAGCGATCTCCTGTACACGGTCGAAGTCCCGCTTCCGCAGCGCCGGGTTGCTTTCCGCGGCCTGCGCCTGCATCAGGCGGTCGATTTCCGCTTCCCAAGGCGTCGCGGGCGCCTTCTGACTCGGGTTCCATTGATGATTGCTCGCGGAGCTTAACCACACGTTCATCTGCAGATTAGGATCTAAGTCCACATTAGCCATGCCGAGCAGGCACGCCTCATACGCGAAAGTCTTGGTCAACCGCTCGATCAAGGAAGCGAAATCCAGAGTCACCACGTTGAGCCTGATGCCGATTGACCCCAGGTCCTGCTGGATCATGGCGGCCATTTTCTCCCGTGACAGGTTTCCCGCGTTGGTGACCACGGAGAACTCCACCGGATTCCCCTGGCGGTCGCGCAGGGCGCCGCCTTTCATCTCAAAGCCATCCTGCGCCAGGCTGCGCAGAGCCGCCGCGCGATCGAAAGGCATGGGCTTCAAGCCCGTGTTGTACCAATGCCGGTTCGCCGGCGAAATCGGCCCTACCGCCGGGCTGGCGTGCCCATGATAGACTACGCGGCAAAGATCGCCGCGATTGATCGCCTGCAGGACCGCCCGGCGGAACGCCGCCGACCGGAACCACGCCTTCTTGAAATCGGGCAGTGGCGCGCCCGGCGCCTGGTTGAACCAGAGCAACTCCGATTCCAGCCCGGGGCCGATATCACTGACAGCCTGCGGCGATTCGCCGGCCAGTTTCTCAAAGTTATCCGGCGCGACGCTATTAATCAGATGCAGTTCGCCGCGCTCGAATCGCACCGTCTCCATCGTCCGGTTCTGTTGAATCGACAGCCGGATCGAATCCAGGTAAGGTAGTGCGCGGCCTAGCGCATCCCGCTTCCAGTAGTGCGGATTCTTTTTCAGCAGCACTTCGGACCCCGCCTTGTAATCCGCTACGTAAAAAGGTCCCAGTACCGCCGCCTCTTTCTTCGGAGACTTGGCCGACATGATAGCCACTTGATCGAAGAGCCGCTCCATACCGGATACGACGGATGGAAAAGCGATAGCGATCCGGTCCGGGCCCGTTACTGTAATATCGGCCGCGCCAGGCCCCGAACGGAATGCGTCCCCCACGGGCGCATGCAGCTTCGGGTCCATTACCATGCGCATGGTCCCGGCCACATCTTCGGCTGTAAACGGAGTTCCGTCGGAGAAACTGAGTCCTCGCCGGAGCTGAAACGTGACGCGTTTGCCGTTCTTGTCTATCTTCCACGAGGCAGCCAATTCGGGCTCCACCTCTTGCGTCGACCTGTTTACCCGGATGAGGACACCGCCGGTCAGATAGCGGACCACTTCGGACGGATCGTCTTCTACTAATAGAGGATTGAATGTCTTGGGTTCGCCCTGTAAACAGAATCGCAATTCGCCGCCATACTGACCATATGCCGGAGCCAATGCTACAGCCAGCCCCAACAGTATCGACCGCAGTTTCATAATTTAACTCTCCACGTTCCAAGAACCTAAGTGGGGCGGCCTCGCAGGCCGCCCGGCCTTGTCATGCGGTAGCCGCAACCTCGACGGCCGTCTGCGGATAGACCGCCATCCTATACTTCTTCCGAAGCTGTTTGGCTTTGTACATGCGCTTGTCGGCTTCGGCCAGCAGTTCCTCCGCATCGGAGCCGTCTTCCGGATAATAAGCCTCGCCAATACTCATGGAAACGCCGCCTCCAGCCGGCATTCCCGTTCCGATCGCGATCTGGCGGATTTCGGCGATGCGCCCCTGGATCGATCTCCGGTCGCTGCCCGGCAACAGCAGCACGAATTCGTCGCCGCCCATGCGCGCCACATAATCGTATTCGCGGCAGCGGCTGCGCAGCGCGTCCGCCACCAGCCGCAACACCTTATTGCCTTCCAGGTGGCCGAACCGGTCGTTGATCTGCTTGAAGCCATCCAGATCGCAGACCACCACGCACAGGGGCTCCCGGCTCCGGCTGCAGCGCGCCACTTCGCTGTCCAGCCGCAGAAACAGGGAACGCGCATTCGGCAATCCGGAAAGATAGTCCGTGGTCGCCGAGTCTTCGACCTGGCGGAAGATCAACGCGTTCTCCACTGCCAGCGATACCTTGCTGCTGATCGCCAGCAGGATGCGCAGATGGTCGCGGGAGAACGCGTCATGCTCCGCGCGGTATAACGTCATCACGCCGATCGCTCCGCTCAATCCTTCCAGCGGAACCGCCAGCGCGGATCTTAGCGTGCTGAACTTAGCCGGATCCGCCAGATACCCCGGCTCCACGGACGGGTTACCATTCAAGATAGGCTTGCGGTTTTCCGCCACCCAGCCCGAGAGACCTTCTCCCACCGGTATCTCCAGTGAAGTGAATAGCCGGAAGTCTTCTCCATTCACATACTGCGGGACTAATTTTCCGTCAACCCGTACATAAATGGCAATGGCGTCATAAGGGACGATTTTCCGCAAGCGGGCCGCCACTACGGAAAGGGTTTCATCCAAGCTTAAGGAGTTGCCCAGATCCTGTACCAATTCAAACAACAACTGCACTTCCTGCCGCGCCGCCGCGATCGAGCACAGAAAGTCGTATTCATTGCCTGGAGCCGTGTGCGGTGCCGCGCCTTGATATCCGGCCGCCGGTTCCGAGCCTCTTTCAATTCTCACGTCCGTCGATAGTTTGGCGGTGGTTTGCGGAGTGGCCTGCGCCAATCGCTCGAGCTCGACGTAGTGCCGCTTCAAGATAAGCACCACGCGCGGGTCGAAGCTCTTGCCGGCCTGCGCCACCACCTCGTTCATGGCTTCGTTTAGTTCCAGTGCGCGCCGGTATTGGCGGTCGGAAGCCAGCGCGTCCAGGCAGTCCACCGCCGATAGGATGCGCGCCCCAATAGGTATTTCCTCGCCGCTGAGTCCGTAGGGGTAACCGCTTCCATCCCACTTCTCGTGATGCGCTCTCACGATCGGAGCCACCGGATAGGGAAACGCGACGCGCTCCAGAATCTCCGCTCCCACCACGGGGTGGATTTTCATCTTCTCGAATTCTTCCTGAGTCAGCCGGCCCGGTTTGGATATGATATGCTCCGGCACGGCCAGCTTCCCTATGTCGTGCAGCAGCGCGGCCGCCTTGAGGGCTTCCAGTTCCTCCTCGGATAGTCCCAATTGCTTGCCTATTTCAACCGCATAAACCCGGACGCGCCGCAGATGCTCGTGAGTGGTGTGATCTTTCGCTTCAATCGCCAGGGCCAATGCTTCGATCGTGCGCATATGCAGCTCGGCAATCGACTCCACGTGCCGTCTCTCGTCTTCCAATCGCGCCAGATAGAGCTGATATGAACGGTAGATCAAATAGATCACCGGCAGCAGCACGATAGAGCCTTGCCAGTGCATCTGTTTGGTGAAGAGACTGATGATCCACGCCACCGAAGCGCCCACCAGGTAGAATGGAAACGACCAGAAATAACAGTTATGCCACGTCTCGACGAAGTTCTTTCCCTCGGAGAGAGAGATGACCTCCGCGATCGGAACGGTGTTCAGAGTGTAGTAGGCCAGGCCGGTGGCGATCAGCAGCAAAGGACCGATATGCTCGAAGCGTTGCAGTAGAGGCCAATGGTAGAAGGAATATGCCAGCGTTACCGCGATGCCGGTGTTCGCTATGCTGAACGCCACCTGGAACGCCTTGGGCCGCTGTTTTGACTTCCAAAGGCACTGCACCACCGTGCCGGCACAGCCGATGAGCAAGGTTTCAGGCGCATTCAAGTCGGCGATGCCGATGAACACGAACAGGAAACAAACCGACATCGTCCCCCGAATTCCCGGCAGAGTCACCTTCAGGCCGGCTGCCAGGGACGACAGGACAAGATAGAAGCAGAAGCGATAGAGGTCGTCGGAATGCCACCGGTACAAGGTCATCCCGATGACGCCCATGCCGGCGAAACTAACCATCGCGACGTAGAGCTTCGCCTTGATGTTCATGTGATTACGCGGGAGAAGCGCACACTTCGGTGCTGGCGCGCGTCTTATACTCCTTCAGTCTCCTCAACAAGGTGCGCCGCGAGATGCCCAGCAGTCCCGCCGCCACATCCTGCCTGCCTCCCGATTTTTCGAGCGCCTCGCGAATCACTTGCTCTTCGAGGCCGCCCAATTGGCTTTTCAACTCCGGCCGCGCCACGGGCCCTTGCGGGCACGGCCGCAGGCTCAGATCGGCGGCGCGGATCTCCCAACTCTCCGCCAGGACCGCCGCGCGCGTGATCGCATTGCGCAGTTCCCGCACATTGCCGGGCCAGCCGTGGTCTTCGAGCGCGTTCAGAGCGTCCTCTCCCAATTCCAGCCGTGGGTCCACTTCATGCAAGAAGTGATAGGCCAGAGGCGCCACATCTTCCACCCGCTCGCGCAAGGGCGGCACCTGGATACTGACCTGGTTCAGCCTGTGATACAGGTCTCCGCGGAATGTGCCTGCCTCCACGGCCTGCTCCAGATTCTTGTTTGTAGCGGCCACAATGCGCGCGTCCACCGCGACCTTGCGCGTGCCCCCCAGCCTGTAGTACGGCACGCCGTCCAGGACACGCAACAGTTTCACCTGCATCTTGGCGTCGAGTTCCCCGATTTCGTCCAGGAACAAAGTCCCGCCGCTGGCGAGTTCGAACATGCCCGGCTTTTGCCCTTCCGCGCCGCTGAACGCGCCCTTCTCGTAGCCAAACAGTTCGCTCTCCACCAGGTGGTCCGGCAGCGCGCCGCAGTTGATATCCACCCAGGGACGCTCGCACCGCAGGGAGAGGTTATGCACGGCGCGCGCCACCACCTCTTTGCCGGATCCGCTCTCGCCGCCGATCAGGACCGTGGCGTTGGTGCGCGCTATTTTTTCCACCAGGCGGAAGACGGCCTTCATGCGCTCGCTTCTGACCACGGCGCCGCTCAAGATGTTGCCCTCATCCTGGGCCTGCGCCGCCCTAAGATGGTCCTGCCGGTACCGTGTTTCGGGACCCGCGTCCTCCTGGTTATGGCGGGGTACCGCGCGGTGGAAATTGAAGCGGCCCGCAGTTCCGCCTCCTAGTGAGAGTACCTTCGCGGTCATTGCCATACCAGTAACATACGCTCTATGCGCTCTATATTCAAATCAATTATCCGATAAGAAAGTACTTTCTGTACCAAGATAATGATTAGGTTATGGCCTAGGATAGTATCGTTCGGAATGAACTCGCCAAGGTTAACGGGAACAGTTAATAATAAGCGGCTAACTTAAGATAACGCCACTTAGTTTCCTAACCCTGGCCGCCGCCGCCTTTTGGTGGGGCACGCTCGCAGCCTGCGGCGGCCTCGTAGGCCGCTTTTTGCAGGGCGTGGTGGCATAGGCTTTAGCCTATAGAGGCGAGCTACGCTCGCCTCTATAGCCGGCTCCTGTCGGTACCGTAGCCTCCACGCAAGGGATCTGCGTGAACCGCCGGCCGATGCAAGTGCCGGCCGATCGCCTGTTACGGCCCCGAATGGAAGCTACACAACCAGCCAGGTCTTCACGGTGCGGTTGCGCCGCTCAGGCGAACGCGCGCGCCTCGCCCGACAGCGGCGGCGTGGGGATGGCATCGATAAGCCGCCGCGTATAGGGGTGCGCGGGGTAATGGAAAATGCTCTCCACTGGCGCGAATTCCACGATTTCACCTTCGTGCAGAATGGCCACGCGCTGGCAGAGCGACGCGATCGACAGCAGATCGTGCGAGATATATAGGATTGCCATCGAAAGCTCGCGATTGAGGCGGGCGAACAGGCGCAGGATTTCGGATTGGGTGAGCGCGTCGAGCGCACTGGTGGCCTCGTCGGCGATCAGCAGCGCGGGCCGATGCAGTATGGCCATGGCGATGAGCACGCGCTGGGCCTGTCCCACGCTCAGTTCGGCGGGATAGCGGCGCAGGAAGGGCCGGTCGACGGTGAGGCTGACGGCCTCCAGGGCATCGAAGATGGCGGTTTCGCGGCGGTCGCGTGGCGCGTGGTCGTGGGCTTCCCAGGCCTCCGACAATTGCGTGCCGATACGCAGCGCCGGGTTCAGGGCGGAAACCGGATTCTGCAGGACCAGGGAGATCTCACGGCCGCGAATGGCGCGCATTTCGCGTTCGGTCGCGCGCAGCAGGTCGCAGCCGCGAAAATGGATCTCGCCGCGCACGGCGCCGCCCTTGAAGTGGAGCAGCCGCATGATGGCGAGGGCGATGGTGCTCTTGCCCGAACCGCTCTGGCCGGCCAGACCCACGATCTCTCCGCGTTCCATATCGAATGCGGCGTTGCTTAGGACTTGCTGGCGCGCGCGGTAGTCCGCGGAAATCCGGACGGAGAGCAGCGGGGCGGCGTCAATAGGCGGTTCAGTCAATCTACTGCTCCCAGCATGGCTGGACGGCGCGTACCGCGGCAAGTTGCCTTTCGTTAAGCGCCGGCCGCGGGGGCAGGCCATTGCCCCTTAGTTTTCCAGCTTTTTGTGGGGCAAGCTCCCAACCTGCGGCGGCGGAGTTTGGTGGCATGGGCTTTAGCCTGTGGAGGCGAGCGCAACTGGCCTGGTAGGCGGGGGCTTTGATCCCGCATCGGGAGATTGGTTACGGTAACAGTCACACATCCGCAATAAATCCCCGATTCCCCCTTTCTCCCAATTTTCCAATCACCTACAGCCCCAGCCCTGTCACACCCCGCTCATTTCCAACCCACCGCGATGCTAATCTGTAGCCAGAAAGAACCCGCCCTCCCCGCCCCACAACCGCCGCAATCGCCGTCTCGCTCCATCGCCCCATCGCCCCCTCGAACATCGACGAATTTTGTCGATGTTGGCGAGCGCAACTCGCCCCCGTAGGTTCGTTTGTAAGAAATGAGGTAATCACATGACATCAAAGAAGAAAGCCGCGGCCAGCCGCCGCAATGCACGCCACTCTTCGGGTCCCAAAACCGACGCCGGAAAGGCCGCCTCTTCCATGAACGCCGTGCGCCATGGCCTACGCGCCAGAACCCTCCTCCTGCCAGACGAAAAGCAGGAGGATTTTGACCAACTCCACGCCGATCTCGAAAACCAATATCAGCCCCAAACCCCCCACGAGCGGCACCTACTCTACCAGGCCGCTATCGCCCAGTGGATGCAATTGCGCGCGGACCGCTTCCAGCGCGAAGCCCAAATGGCAGGTCTCGACATCCTCGCCCGCGTCTCCATCTTCGACCGCATGACGCAAGCCAGCGGCCGCCTGGACCGCTCATACACAAAGGCTTGCGACGCACTTGAGCGCCTCAAAGCCGCCCGCCCGAAACCGCCCGAACAACCTCAGGCCGACCCACCGCCCCACGAAAAGAACGGAAAGAAAGGAAAAGGAAAGGACGAGACCCCGCCCGCCAGGTACCAGGTCACCTGGATGAAAGGCGATGGCCAGAGCGAAGTCCTCTACCGCGCCGAAAATGGCATCCCCGTGAAAGAGTTCAGCGATGCGCCCCTCTAACGCGTCGCCCTCGTGGCGCGGGCGCCCTGCCCAATGCCAATTCTGCATGAATTGGAGGGCGGGCAATTATGCCCGCGGCCGGCTTTTAGCCGGCTCTGGAGATTGGCCATTTCAGTTGGGTAGCCCTCGTGGCGCACGCACTCGTGCGTGCCGTGTCGGCACTCCTGCCGACACTGGCGAGCTACGCTCGCCTAGGCCGGCTCTTAGCCGGCTCTTGAGATTGGCCTTTTAGTGGGGCAGGTCCGTCAGGCCTCTCAAACGGGGCGGCGTCCTTGCGCTGGCACGGGACATGCGGTTTTCGGCGAGGACGTCGGGCGGCGCCAGCCTCCGCGCGGGTTCTCCGGAACCCGCTCTTCGGCCAGCATCCCAGGCGGCGCATGGCGCCGCCCCACGTTAGAATACCTCGTTATGCTACACAAACCGTTGACCGCCGCCTTGGCGCTGTTGTGCGCCATCCTGCCGCTTACGTCCCTCGCCGCCCAGCGGCCCGCTGTCCTCTTGGGCGACGCCTGGTATCCGGAGCAATGGCCGGAGCCGCGCTGGCCCGAGGATTTGAAGCTCATGGAAGCTGCCCACATCCACGTAGTGCGCGTTGCCGAATTCGCCTGGAGCCGCCTGGAGCCGCGGGAGGGCCAGTTCGATCTCGACTGGCTGGACCGCGCGGTGGCGCTGGCGGCGCAACATGGCATCTCGGTCGTCATCGGCACGCCCAGCGCCGCTCCGCCCGCCTGGCTGACCCAAAAGTATCCGGACACGCTGCGCACCGAGCAGGACGGGCGCAAGGCGAAGCATGGCAATCGCCAGCAGGGGTCGCCCACCAGCGCGCGCTATCGCGAGTTTTGCCGCCGCATCGCCGAACAACTGGCGCGGCGCTTTGGCCACAACCCGAACGTGATCGGCTGGCAGATCGACAACGAGTACGGCGCATTCTCGTGGGACGAAGAAACCCATCGCCAGTTTCAGGACTGGCTGCGCGAAAAGTACGGTACGCTCGATGCGCTCAACCGGCACTGGACCACCGAATACTGGAGCCAGACTTACACGGATTGGAGCCAGATTCCGATGGGTCCGGGCGGCAATCCCGGGCTCGACCTGGAGTTCAAGCGCTTCTTGACGGCGTCCCTGCGCGACTTCCAGCACATCCAGGTGGCGGCCATCCGCGCCGCCAGCGAGCCGCGTCAGTTCATTACCTCCAATTTCATGGGCTGGTACGATGTGTTCGACCATTACGCGCTAACCGAGGAACTGGATCTGGCATCGTGGGACGACTATGTGGGCAGCGGCCACCTGGACGCCGCGCGCAACGGCATGACGCACGACCTGACGCGAGGTTTCAAGCGCAAGAATTTCTGGGTGATGGAGACCCAGCCCGGCTTCGTGAACTGGTCGCCGGTGAACAACGCGCTGGATCGCGGCGAGGTGCGCGAGATGGCCTGGCAAGCCGTCGGGCATGGCGCCGACGCCGTGAGTTACTGGCAGTGGCGCAGTGCGCTCAACGGCCAGGAGGAGTATCACGGCACGTTGGTCGGAGCCGACGGCACTCCCGTTCCGCTGTATGAGGAAGTCGCGCAAATCGGCCGCGAATTCGAGCAGGCGAGCGATGCGCTGGCGGGCACCAGTCCCATGGCGGACGTCGCGATTTTGCATTCGTACGACAGCCGGTGGGCGATCGATAACCAGCGGCACAATCGCAATTTCGATCCGGTGGGACTGCTGCTCAGCTACTACAAGCCGGTGCACGAGATGCTGCAGCAAGTCGATATCGTGGGTCCTGCCGCGCCGCTCACGGCATACCGCCTGGTGATCGCGCCGGGCTTGAATGTGCTGCCGGACGACGTGAGTCAGCGTCTGATTGAGTATGTGAACGGCGGCGGCCACTTAGTGCTGGGGCCGCGCTCCGGAATGAAGGATACTTACAATGCGCTGCAGCCGGCGCGGCAGCCCGGGCCGCTGGTTCCGTTACTCGGTGGCCGCGTGGAACAATTCTACGCGTTGAACGACGACGTGCCGGTTTCCGGCGCGTGGGGCAGCGGCAAGGCGCGGATATGGGCTGAGCGACTGAAGGCTGACGGCGCGGAAGTCCTGCTCACTTACGGCGAAAGTAACGGATGGCTCGACGGACAGCCCGCGGTCCTTTCCGGGAAAGCCGGGAAAGGGCGCATCGCCTATATCGGCGCATGGCTCGACGACACCCTCATGCGCGCGGCGACGCAGTGGATGATCCGGCTCGCCGGGTTGCAGCCGGCGCTGGGACCTGTGCCGGAAGGCGTGGAAGTGTCGCGCCGCGTGGGCGCAGCCAAGGAAGTGTTCGTGCTGATCAATCACACCAAAACTCCGCAGCGCATCACGCTGCCGCGCCCCATGCAACGCGTGCTCCACGATGGCGAATCGGCGTCCGCTGTGGATTTGCCGCCCCGCGGAGTAGAAGTGCTGGTAGGGCAGCGCCAGGCGCTGCCTAAGCTACCCTAAGAGAATGGAGGGAAACGAATGCAGCTTGGGATGATCGGTCTGGGACGGATGGGCGCCAACATGGTGCGCCGCCTGATGCGCGGCGGACACCAATGCGTGGTGTGGGATCAGGATCGCGCGAACGTCGCGAAGCTGGAGGGCGAAGGCGCAACCGGAGCGGTCACGCTCGACCATCTATTGAAAGCGCTTCCGCCGCCACGCGCCGTCTGGTTGATGATTCCCGCGGCCGCCGTGGATGGCACCCTCGCGGATCTGTCGGCGCGCATGGAAAGCGGCGACATCGTCATCGACGGCGGCAATTCCTATTACATCGACGACATTCGCCGCGCCAAGGAACTGGACGTCAAGCGCCTGCACTACGTGGATGTGGGCACCAGCGGCGGCGTCTGGGGGCTGGAGCGCGGCTTCTGCCAGATGATTGGCGGGGAGCCGGAGATCGTCCAACATCTCGATCCGATCTTCAAGACGCTGGCGCCCGGCCGCGGCAACGCGGATCGCACGCCGGGGCGCGAGAAGGCCGGCGGCACCGCCGAAGAAGGTTATTTGTATTGCGGCCCGTCCGGCGCGGGTCACTTCGTGAAGATGGTGCATAACGGCATTGAATACGGCATCATGGCTGCCTATGCCGAAGGACTCAACATTCTGAAGCACGCTAACGCCGGGAAGCAGAGCCGCGACGCCGACGCCGAAACCGCCCCTATGCGTAATCCCGAAAACTATCGATTCGACCTCAATCTGGCTGACATCGCCGAGGTGTGGCGGCGCGGCAGCGTAGTGGCTTCGTGGCTGCTCGACCTGACTGCCATCGCCCTCTTCCAGCAGTCCGACTTGGGCGGTTTCTCCGGGCGCGTTTCCGATTCCGGCGAAGGCCGCTGGACCATTACCGCGGCCATCGACGAGTCCACACCCGCGCCGGTGCTGAGTGCCGCGCTGTATCAGCGCTTCAGCTCTCGCGGCGAGGAGGATTTTGCCGATAAGCTGCTTTCGGCGATGCGCTATCAGTTCGGCGGCCATGTCGAGCGCTAACGTGGGGCAGGCTCGCAGCCTGCGGCGGCCTCGAAGGCCGCCTGCGTTGATACTATTTCTGGTAGCCGTCGCGGCCTTCGCCCAGCCCATCCCCACCGTCCACGTAACGGGCGGCGCCATCCGCGGCTACCTGGCCTCGCCGGGCGCCGTCTTCAAGGCAATCCCGTTTGCCGAACCGCCAGTGGGCGCGCTGCGGTGGCGCGAGCCGCAACCGGTCAAGCCCTGGCTAGGCGTGCGCGATGCCACGCAATACTCGGCCGCCTGTGTTCAGAATCCGATTGGCACCGGCGCCTTCCTTGCGCCATTGGCGCGCCGCTACGGCGAAACCCTCGCCACGCCCCGCTGGGAGCTTTCCGAAGACTGCCTGTATCTGAACATCTGGACGCCAGAATGGCCGGTGCAGGAACCGCGGGCGGTGATGTTCTGGATGCATGGCGGCTCCAACCGGATCGGCAGCGGCAACGAGACGGGCTACGATGGCGCGGAACTGGCCCGGCATGGCGTGCTGGTGGTGACCATTAATTACCGGCTCGGTCCGCTGGGCTTCTTTGCCCACCCCGAACTGACCCGCGAATCGCCGCACCGGTCTTCCGGCAACTACGGATTGCTGGATCAGATCGCCGCTTTGCGGTGGGTGCACGACAACATCGCGAAGTTTGGCGGCGATCCCGCGCGCGTCACGGTCTTCGGCGAATCCGCAGGCTCCATCGACGCCGGCATGCTGATGTGTTCTCCGCTCACGGGCGGACTTTTCGCGCGCGCCATCATGGAGAGCGGCCCGGTGGCCGGCATTGCCTATGCCCACACTCTTCGGCGAGCCGAGCGGTTCGGCGAGCGCGTCGCCAAGCTTGCCGGCGGTTCCACCATCGAGCGCCTGCGCGCGCTGCCGGCGCAAGCCATACTTAAAGCCGCGGTGGACGCCGCCAAGGAAGAACCAAATCCCGAATTCGTGCTGGATGGCTGGGTCCTCCCACGTACGCCGCAGGCGGTTTTCGCCACTGGGCGTCAGCAACCGGCCGGCCTGCTGATCGGCAATAACGGGCGCGAAGCCAGCGCCTTTCGCGGCGCAGCCGGGGCTCCCTCGGCCGCCGATCCAGGACCCCGGAAGACGCTGCGCATCAGTTACGGAAATATGGCGCCGGTCGCCATGGCCGCTTACGTCGTCGACACCCACATGGGCCGCACCGCCGCCGCGGACGAATGGCTGAACGATGCGCTGATGACGTGTCCGGCCGCCGCCATGGCCGAGCTCAATGCCGCCGCCGGACACCCGTCGTTCGTGTATCGGTTTCGCCGGTCGATACCCGGCAAGGGGGAAGGCGATCTGGGGTCCTTTCACAGCCTGGAACTGCCGTACGTATTCGGCGCGCTGCGCCATCCTGTGTGGAACTGGCTGACCTTCGCGACGCAGGACGAGGCGCTGGCCGCCGCCATGCAAAGCTATTGGACCAACTTCGCCAAGACGGGCGATCCGAATGGCGGCGGACTTCCGCGGTGGCGCCCCTACACCGCCGCCTCCGAACAATACATGGAATTCGGCAACGATGGGCGCGCGCATCCGCGGCAGGGCGGGCGGCCAACCTTCTGCAGCCTGGAAATCGGCAGGCTGAAGCAGAGGCTGCTCGACAACCAGTAGAATGCGCGTTTCCCCGGGCGCTGCCCTTAATTCCCCAGGGCGAATAAAATCGCGTTATTGATGGCGTATGCCGTGCCGTCCATGCCGATGGCGGTGGGCGTATAGGCTTCTCCCAAGCCTTCCGTGAGGACCACCGTCTGGCTTAGCGTATTCGTGGTCAGATCCCAGCGGTACATCTTGCCATCCTCGTTATTCGCCAGAATGGACTTGCCCGGGATGTCCACCGCCGCGGAGTTGATGCACCATTCCTTTACGCCTCGTCCATCGGGGTTGGAGGTAGGACCCAAGATGCTGAGAACTTCGTTCATCACGGTTTCGCCGGTAACCGGGTCGATCTCCGTGGCATTCGGGTCCAGGATGGCAATTCTGTTCTCCTCGTTGTAGTAGCTGTTGTACTTCGTCATCAGGAGATAGCTGGACGTGCCGGTATATGACGTAACCATCGAGGCCGGCACCACGGAGGCGGTATCGTCCCAGCCGAAAGCGCCGGGAGTTTTCGTCTCTGAAAGGGCGGCATTGAAATGCAACATCCAGCCGCGGCCGCCGTTTTCCCCAGGTGGGTTCTCGAGCACTCCGTAATACACATCTCCGTCAGGCCCTGCGGTTGGGGATGCCGACGAGTCGTCGCTGAGCGAAGCGTCCTTCCCCGACTTCGGATCTTTGAGTTGTACGCGCGCCACGGGCGCCAGCGTGGTGCTGTTCAGGGCTACCAGATAACCACCGATTTGGTTGCTTACGGCGATATAAAGCGTGGTGCGGTCCCAGTTCAAGCCGGGAGCGCAGTTGTAGGCGACTTCCGTCATGGTCAGGTCCGAGGCAGCGGTGGTCACCGGGATCCAAGTCCCTTGTCCGTCGGCGCCGATGCGCGCGATCCCGCTGGTCAGCCCGGATAACGGGCTGGCGCCAACTACCAGGAAGCCAAAATAGATATTCCCGCTCGGATCGGTGGTGAGCGGCGCGTCGATATACACGCTGTCGGCGAATCCGGAAGGATCTGCCTGGTAGTTCGACAACCCGTAGAAGGCGAGGCGGCCCTCCGTCCCGGTAGCCGAGTCGGGGTGGTCGCGATAAAGGATGGTGCCTCCCGCGGCCGGAAAGTAAAGCCGATCTGCCGTGAGGGCTGGGCCGAACTCAGGCGTCCACCCATGCTTCGGGGGCAGCACGTAGTCTGTCGGCGCACTCCATTCCAGGGTGCCGTCGGCGGCGCTACGCGCATCCACGCGGAAGCCTCCGTCCGCCTCCGTTTTCACCGGGACGATGACCGTATTGGCAGCCGTAATCAGAGGCGTACCGTAATGAATCAGCAATTCACTCCCGGAGTATTGCGGGTCCAGATCCACGGGCGTCTGCCAGTGAATGCCGTTCAACGACTGGGATGCGATGGTGGACGCCGCGTTATGCTGCGCCTCCTTGGCAAAATTGGTCCACGGGGTCTGACCAAAGGCCGCCGGCAAGGAAACGAGTCCGAGGACGAGTCCGGCGGCAAGCGCGAGGCACGACTTGGCCCGCGGTGGTTTGGAATGGTGCACGGAAAGGATCATACATCGATGATATGGGAAAGGCGGCGACGCCGCGGAGGGCCGGGCGACGAATTTACATTCCGCGCTAGCGGGCTGGGGCTAGTGGGATTGAGCCAGCGCTTCGTCAATGCCCTTCGAAATCTCTTCGAACGAGAAGGTTTCGACGAATGGCTTGCCGTTCACGAATACCGTGGGAGTGTGCACCACGCCGCGCGACACTCCGTCCTGATAGTCCTGCTCCACCAGCTCCGCGTATCGGCCATTGGAGAGCGCCGCGATGGCTGCGTCCGGATCGATATCGTGCGCCTTGGCGAACTCCGCCAGCCGTGTGTTGAAGTTGGCGTCGTTGGTGGCGCCCTGGTTCGCCATGGCGTAACGCCGGTATTCTAGGGCCAGTTCCGGTTTCCGGTCGGCGAAGAAGCGCGCCGCGATGGCTGCGCGCCGGGCCCAGGCGTGTTTCGCCAAGGGGAAATCGCGATGCACGAACGCCACTTTGCCGGCGTATCGCGGCAGCAGCTTGTCGTCCAGCATGCGCCGGAAGTCGGCGCAGTCGGGGCATTGCAGATCTTCGTAAATCACCGCGCGCACGGGGCTGTCCGCCAGGCCTTCCACGGGGATTTTTTGCGCGCAGAGTCCCATGGCCAAAGGAAGTGCCAATGACACCAGAGCGATCGCCGTTTTCATATGCGCTCCGGCGCGGCAGCGGGCGCCTTCCGCACTTTGGCGCCGGCCGTACTGGGCCTCGCGGACGCGGTGGGCGCTGGAGGAGTGAATTGCAGCGTGGCGATGTCGGTCACGTCGTAGGTCTTGACGGTGTCGTCCACTTGCATCTTGACCGTGCGGGCGGTGCCGCCCATATAGGTTCCCTGAACCACCTGCCCATCGCGCAGCGTGAGAGTATCGGCCCGGCAGGCCGCGGCGCACGCCAGCGTTAGAAGTGCTGTAAGCAAACGCATAGGTACATTGTATGACGGAGTTCGCGGGGGGCTGAGGAAAGACGTGGCCTTCAGATTCCGTAGAAGCCGCGAGTGAGACGCTCTTTGATCCGGGCCGTCTCCAGCGGGATCGACGCTGCCGCGAGTCGCCTCGCGAGCAAGCCCAAATCTTCTGGGCTGAGGCGGTTACTCTTGCCTTCCGGGTCCCGAAGGCGACCTCTTCCCCGCTCGGTTTGCGCGACAGGACGCTGGATTCTCGTCATAGTCGGTTATCGTTGGCTTCTGTGCTTATCGTTGCCGACAGCGTCGGTCCTGTCGTTCCAGGGCCTCAGCCTCCCGCGCCTCGGCTTCCAGGTCCGCGTTGATCTCGCCCTGATTGGCCTGGTAATACGCTAGGGCCGCGTGAACCTGCGCCAGCGAGAGGTGGCCAAACTTGCGGACGATCTCTTCGGCGACAAGACCCATCTGGTGCCACCGGGCGATGCGGCGAATTGAAACGCCCGTCCCGGCAATGCATGGGCGGCCGCCCCGAATGTCGGGGCGATCAGGCTGCCTATCTCGATCACCGTTGCCATCGCCTTCAAGTGTACCGCTCCGAGACCGCCTGAATCGATGTTGTACAATTGAAGCGGGGTTCAAACCGTGACTGATCGCATCGAGATCAATCCAGGCGTCATGCAGGGTAAGCCCGTAATTCGCGGAACGCGCATACCCGTCGAACTCTTGCTCCGCAAGCTCGCGGAGGGTGCGGTGGTCGAAGATCTCTTGGACGCCTATCCGCGGTTGGCTGCGGACGACATTCGGGCAGCGCTGGCCTATGCGGCCCGACACCATCGCTGCCGTGACCGACGCGCGATCAAAGTGGTATGACCGTTCACGTTTAGGAACTCTGAATGCCCGATCTCGATCGACGGTCGTTGAAGATCTGACAACGCGCCTCCGATCATACCTTCACAGGGCGGGCTGCAGGGACCCCGTCTTCGTGAGCTCCGGGGGCTGGGAGGAATACTGCTGGCTGGCGAAGACGTTCGCGGGAAACGAAGTCTTTGGAGAGCTGCCAAGGATGTTCCCCAGGGTGGTATCGGTTGAGATCGTTCCTGGGGCGGCCTGTCAACTAAGGCTTGCGACCGACGGGACCAGCTCTTCCCGCGAGACCGACAGCCGTAGAGCCGACCTTGAAAGACAGATCAAAGAGCTCCAGGCCACCCTCGATCAAGTGCAGACCCTTGCAGCTAGGTCCTTACGCCTGATGAGCCGCGCGCCAGGACCACAGAACCAGGGGACGTTAGACCTGGGCGGCCAAGCCGCAGGGCGACCCGATCCGCTCCGTTCACGACGCTATCGCCGAACTGAGTAGCAGGCCTATAGGGCCTGCCACAATGGACAACCTCTCAGGTACGCGCCATCCAGCGAAACCCCCGCCGCCCCACGCTATACTATTATTTCAATCGACCCCCTTGAACGGCGCACTCCATGGCTGAAATGAGTGTCATCTGGCTGCGCGTGGCCGCGGCCCTGTACTCCCTCGGCCTGCTGCACGCCATCCTCACGCTGGTCCGCAAACGCGAGCACCTTTTCCGGGTTTCTCTGACCGCGCTCTCCATCGGCGCGGTCCTGCATGGCGTCTCCATCGTGGAAGAAGGGCTGCTGATGAATCACTGCCCCATCGCCAACTTCTACGAAACGCTCTCCATGTGCGCCTTCCTCATCACCGCGCTGTTCCTGTTCGTGTATTGGCGTTATAAAACCGAAAGCCTCAGCGTCTTTATCTTCCCCCTGGTCTTCGTCATGACCTTGGTTTCGACACTGGGCAACCCGGTGGACGCCTGGACCAGCCCGGTCATCCGCAACGCCTGGCTGGACGTGCACATCACGCTGGTCCTGCTGGGCTTCGCGGCGCTGGCGTTCACCGCCGGAGCCTCGCTGCTTTACCTGTTCCAGGAGCGCGAACTCAAGCGCAAGAAGCCGCGCAAGCTTTATTACCGCCTGCCGCCGCTGGGCACGCTGGATGAATTGATCTCCCGGTCGATGGCGGTGGGCTTCGTGCTGATGACGCTGGCGGTGATCGCCGCCACCACCTGGGCGTTCATCGAGCACAAGACGGCTTGGATCAGCCAGCCGGCCATCGGCATTTCGTTCATCACCTGGGGATGCTACCTGGCCATGGTGTTTCTGCGGGTCACAGCCGGATGGCGCGGCCGGAAGGCCGCCATCATGGTGATCGTGGTGGTGGGGCTATCGGCCGTAACCTGGGTGGCGCATGCGCGGCTGGGAAGCTGGCTGTTGAAACCATGAAGCTGCTGGTCACAGGCGTCAGCCACAAGACTGCGCCCGTAGAGGTGCGGGAATGCCTGGCGTTCCCGGAGCCTTCTCTGCCCGACGCCTTGCGGTCGCTGAAGTCGCGCGCGGGCGTCTCGGAAGCTTGCATCCTCTCCACCTGCAACCGCGTCGAAATCACGGTCACCACGGACGATTCATTGGACCCGCAGGCGCTGGTCGACGACTTTCTGCGCGAATCGCGTATGATGCCGGCCGCCTCGGTCGAGCCGTACCTTTACCGGCATGCGGGCCAGAACGCCATCCATCATCTGTTCCGCGTGGCTTCCAGCCTGGATTCAATGGTGGTGGGCGAACCGCAAATCCTGGGTCAGCTTAAGAACGCCTACGGCATCGCCAAGACGCAGGGGGCCCTCTGCGGATGGCTGGAGGGCCTGCTGGAGCGCGCCTTCAGCGTGGCCAAGCGGGTGCGCTCGGAAACCGGCATCGGCCAGATGGCGGTATCGGTGAGCTATGCGGCGGTGGAGCTGGCGCGCAAGATCTTCGGCTCGCTGAACAACCGCACGGTGATGATCGCGGGCGCGGGTAAGATGTCGGAACTGGCTGCCCGGCACCTGCGGCGCTCCGGCGCCACGCACGTTTTCGTCACCAATCGCACGCACGAACGCGCCATCGAGATGGCGAAGCTGTTTCAAGGCACGCCCGTCGAGTACAACCGCTTTGTCGCCATGCTGCCGGAGGTGGATATTCTGATCGCGTCCAGCGGCGCGCCGCACTACATCCTGCACAAGGACGAGATGCAGCGGGTGATCGGCGCGCGGCGCAACAAGCCCATGTTCCTGATCGATATTGCGGTGCCGCGGAACATCGAGCCGTCCGTCAACGATCTGGACAACGTCTTCCTATACGACATCGACGACCTGCAGGAAGTGGTGAACGCCAATTTGCGCGAGCGCCTGAAGGAGGCGGAGCGCGCCGAGGATATCGTGAAGCAGGAGGTGGAGCGCATGATGGCCCGCCTCAAGGTGCAGGAAATCACGCCCACGATCGTCAGCCTGCAGGAGGAGTTGGAGCGCATACGCCTGGCGGAGATCGACAAGGTGCGGCGCAAGTTTGGTCCGGTGACGCGGGAGCAGGAAGAGGCCTGGGAGATGCTGACGCGCGGCATTATCAACAAAGTGGCGCACGGGCCGATCTCGGAGCTGCGGGCGCAGGCGGGGCAGCCCGATGGCGCGCCGGTGATCGCGGCGATTCGCAAGGTGTTTCACCTTACCGAGCCCCGGCAGTGAGGGAGGGGTTCCGAACCGGGACACACGACGCCTGTTAGAATACCGGACAGTAGGTCACTTATGCGCCGAGTCTTATGGTTCACGTTGCTCTCCGTTGGCGTGGCAGCGCAGACACCTGGTCAATCCAACCTAAGTCCGCTGATGCCGGAGTTGCGCACAGCGATCCGGAACGATTCACTCGCCGTGGCAGCCGAGCTCGCGAATAGACTGGACGACGCCGTTCAACAGAGGTATAACGCTTGGCTGATACGCGACGCAGACCAGCGGGTCCAGGAAGTGCTCACTTGGCTGCCTGACGACACAGAGAGTCTTTGGGTGAACCAGACGCCTTTCCCCATCAAGCCGGACGATTCCGCCGAACTGCTGTCCGAGCGGCCGATACAGTTGTTTTGTGTGGACCGCCTGATCGCGCTGAATGAAGGCAACATATACCGGGCCCTTGGCAGACATACAGTCCGGCTGGTCGTTGCGGCGGCCGGACAAATCCGTCGGGGAGAGTTTGGAGGTCCTCCGTCGCTAGCGGTGCAAGACGTCGCTTACTTCTACTTCTTTGCCGATGCTGTCGAACTCCCGCAGCCTGATGAGTCCCTTCAGGGGAAGCCGGTGTGGCATGCCAGCGCGAAGGTTCTCTCGTCCTTTATCACTGAGCCGGGAGTAGCACCCGCGCAACGCGAGGATGAGAATTGGATCGGGCTGGCGCGGCCGGACCTCCTCATCGTGGCACATCGGCGCGAACTGTTGGCCCAGATCCTGCGGCAGATCGCCGGCGGGCAGCGTTCTCACGCCCTTCCCACGGATTTGCCGGAGTGGCGCCAGGTCGATCGTAGCGCTCCATTCTGGGGACTGCGGCATCTCGCCGCTCAACCCCAGCCAGCGCGGGAACAGCCGCCTTATGTAGCCCAGATTCCCCGGCTGGAGGGCTTCGCCACAGGCGCCACCGTACGGTTCGATCCGGTCCGGCAGAGACTGGAAATCCGCTATTTGACCGAGGCTCCGATGCCGCCGCGCGGTGGGGGACCCGACCTTCTGGCACGCGAATTCGATGTTGACCACCCAGAACCAGGAGTTTGGCGCTTGATTTCGGACCTTAAGACAAGAGGCCCGTGGCCATTACACGTGGCGATGACCATGCTCGGCTTCGTGGATTATCGATGATGCGCCTCGCGATTTTACTTATGCTGGCAGTCTCGGCGTTGACCGCGCAAGCACCCGCCCGTGCCGATTTGATGAAGCTCGCCGATCAACTCGAAGCCGCCATCTTGGCGGCGGACTGGCCGAACGCTGCGCAACTCAGCCGCTCCCTGAAGGAGTCGGTTCGCGACGCGCGCAATCAGCAAATGGCTGCTGCTGGAATTGAATTAACCGACTCGATACTGACGTGGCTGCCGTCCGATACCGAAACGCTTGTGGTCGCTCAGCAGCCGTTCACGATCATGGCCGAAGATCGCACCGCGTTCCACCCCGCGCTGGAACTGGCACAGAGTTATGTGCTCGGACTTCTCTGGGCGGCCGAAAAAGACAACGTACTAAAAGGGCTAACCGGCCGTACCGTTCGGCTGGCGGCGTTGGCCGCCCGCCGCTTCGGGGAGGACGAGCGCGAGCCCCCGCCCGATGCCCAAACCGGTGCGTTGGGCATGATTCCTTATCAAGGCTGCGCCGTGTACGCCTTTAGCGAGCCGGTTAAGGAGTCGCTCATAGGCAGACCACCCGAAGACTCCATCATGGGGTATCGCGTTTGGATTTCCAAGGGATCGCAAAACGATCGGCAGGACAGGGACACGTACCTGGTCTCTTTGGTCAAGCCGGATCTGATGATGGTTTGCAATCATCGCGAATTCTTCAGCGAAATGGTCTCGCGGATCGGTTCATCTCCGGAGCGGCGTGCACTGCCGCCCAATCTGCCGGAGTGGAGACAGGTAGATCGCACCGCCCCGCTGTGGGCGATCTGCCATTACCGCGATAGCGCATTCTTGGGGTTCCTGACACCGGCCGCAAAGGATCCCGGCGCTACGGGTCTTACAATCGAGTTTGGATTGGCGTCGGGTGCTATAAGAGCTCGGGTAATCTCCAAGGCCGATTTCTGGAAAGACATCGTCGGCCATCGCGATTTCGCCGGCGCGGCCAGCTCGCGCGCATCCGGACCTGGTGTTTGGGAACTATCGGTGCAGGGACAGCCAGAGGCCGCCCCTTTCGCGGTCTTCGCACTGATGGCCATGCTCGGCTTCGTGGTTCTGATCTGATGCAAGTGCGTACAAGACTATGTTGATCATCGCCTCCAGAGGCTCTCAACTCGCCTTGTGGCAGGCACATTGGGTGCAGGGGCAACTGGCTGCCTTAGGATACCCGAGCCGCATCGACATCATCAAGACCACCGGCGACAAGATCACCGACGTGCCACTGGCGCAGGTGGGCGGCAAGGGCCTGTTCACCAAGGAAATCGAAGCAGCCCTGCTCGCAGGCCGCGCGGACCTGGCGGTGCATAGCTTGAAGGATCTGCCCACGGAGTTGCCCGCGGGGCTGGTGCTGGCGGCCACTCCCGAGCGCGAAGATCCGCGCGACGCCCTGGTCGGCAAGCGGCTGGCGGACCTGCCCGCGGGCGCCAGGCTGGGCACCAGCTCGCTGCGGCGCGCGGCGCAGTTGCGCAAGGTGCGGCCCGATCTGCGCATCGAACCGGTGCGCGGCAATCTGGATACGCGCCTGCGCAAGCTGGATGAGGGTCAGTATGACGCCATCGTGCTGGCGGCGGCCGGTCTGAAACGGCTGGGTTGGGCGGATCGCATCGCCGAGATTCTATCGCCCGATATCGTCTGTCCGGCGGTAGGGCAAGGCGCGCTGGCGATCGAAACCGGCCAGCCGGGTTTCGCGGCCTGTCGGCAACTCAATCATGCGCCGACCCACTACGCGGTCACCGCGGAGCGCGCTCTCCTAGCCGCTCTAGGCGGTGGCTGCCAAGTCCCCATCGGGGCCTATGCCACCGTAAGCGGCGATCGTCTCTCTCTGCAGGCCGCGGTTGTTTCGCCGGATGGCGTACAGCTTGTGCGCGATCGTTCGGAAGGCTCCGCCGCGGATGCCCGGCGCATCGGCCGCGAGTTAGGGGAAGCGTTGCTGGCCGCGGGTGCGGACACCATTCTGGAGGGCGTTTACGGATGAGCAAGGTCTACCTGGTAGGCGCCGGGCCGGGCGATCCCGAACTCATCACCTTGAAGGGTCGCCGCCTGCTGGAACTGGCCGATGCCGTCCTCTACGACTATCTTGCCAACCCCGCGCTGCTGGATCTGGCGCCCGCGCAGGCCGAGCGGATCTACGTGGGCAAGAAGAAATCCGTGCACGCCTTCAGCCAGGAGGAGATTTGCGCCATGATGATCGACCGCGCGCGGCGCGGCTTGAACGTCGTGCGCTTGAAGGGGGGCGACCCGTTCATCTTCGGCCGCGGCGGCGAAGAAGCCGAAGCGCTGGCCGCCGCGGGCGTGGTTTTCGAAATCGTGCCGGGAGTCACGTCGCCGCTGGGTATCGCGGCGTACACGGGCGTGCCGCTCACGCACCGCGAGCATACCAAAGTCGTGACCTTCGTGACCGGCCACGATGCCGCGGGCATCGATTGGAGCAAGGTTGGCCTAACGGAGACGTTGGTGATCTTCATGGGCATCTTCGCCTTCGACGAAATCGCACGCGCGCTGATCGCCCACGGCAGGGCCCCCGGAACACCCGCCATGGCGGTGCGCTGGGGCACGCGTCCCGACCAGCATACGCTGGCGGGAACGTTGGCCACGCTGCCCGGGTTGATCCACCAACATGACCTGAAACCGCCTGCGACAATTGTCATCGGCGAAGTCGTGGGGCTGCGCGACAAGCTCAACTGGTTCGAGCGCCTGCCGCTGTTCGGGCAGCGCATCGTGGTGACGCGCGCCCGCGGCCAGGCCGAAGCGCTCGCGTCCAGGCTGCGCGCGCTGGGCGCGGAGGCGATCGAGCTGCCCACCATCGAGATTCAGCCCGCGCTCGATTACGACCCGCTCGACCAGGCCATTGCCAACCTCGGCTCGTACGACTGGCTGATCTTCACCAGCGCCAACGGCGTGCGCTTCTTCATGGAACGCCTGGACCGGTCGGCCGTAGACTTGCGGGCGTTGCGCGCGCGCATCTGCGCCATTGGTCCCGCCACGCGGGCCGCCGTCGAAGATCTGCACCTGAAAGTCGATGTGATGGGCAAGGATTATGTTGCCGAAGGCATGCTCGCCGCGTTCGCCGTTTATAATCTGGCGGGCCAGCGCATCCTGCTGCCGCGCGCCGCCGTCGCCCGAGATCTGGTGCCGGTCGAGCTGGCGCGGCGCGGCGCGGTGGTGGACGTGGTGGAAGCCTATCGCACGGTGGCTCCGGCGGGCGGGCTAGAGTTGCCGGAGAAGCCGGACTGGATCACCTTCACCAGTTCTTCCACCGTGAGGAACTTCGTCGCCATGGCCGGCGCGGAAACGCTCGGCGGAGCGCTGGCTGGAGTGAAGGTTGCCTCCATTGGTCCGATCACCTCCGCCACCGCCCGCGATTTGGGAATTGACGTGACAGTGGAGGCATCCGTGTTCACAATCGACGGCTTGGTGGAGGCAATATGTGGCGCACGTTCTTAACGTGCCGTGTTCGCACTCGTGCGAACACCCGTTCGGGGGGCGCGTGAACACCAGCGTCTTCGAGCTTTTTAAAATCGGCATCGGACCCTCCAGTTCTCACACAGTCGGACCCATGCGCGCCGCCCGAGCCTTTGCCGCGGGCCCTGATCGCGCGCCCGTCGCCAGAATCCAAATCGAACTGTACGGATCCCTCGGACTGACCGGCCGTGGACACGGCACGGATCGCGCGGTCATCCTGGGACTCCTGGGACAGGAGCCGGATCAAGTCGATCCGGCCCGCATCGACGGTCTGGTTCGCGGCGTCCGCGAAGCCAAACGCATCGCCCTCATCGGCGGCCCCGCCATCCCGTTCGACGAAACCCGCGACCTGCTCTTCCGCGGCGACATCGTGCTGCCGGGCCACCCCAACGGCATGCGGTTTACCGCTTTCGACAACGCGGGCGCGATCGTTCGCCAGGAAGTCTACTACTCCGTAGGCGGGGGGTTCATCGAGCGCGAAGGACAGCCGCCTGCCGCCGCGAGCGATGCCGTGAAATTGCCGTATCCTTTTTCGAGCGCCGCGGAAATGCTGGCGCAAGGCGACGACTCGGGTCTGCCGGTTTGGGCCATGATGCTGGAGAACGAGAAGGCGCTGCGCGGCGAGGCCGAGATTCGCGAGCGCATCGTCCGCATCTGGACCGTGATGCAGGAGTGCACCCTGCGCGGGCTCACCACCGGCGGACTGCTGCCGGGTGGCCTGGACGTGCGTCGGCGCGCACCCGAAATGCACCGTAGACTCCTGGCCGCGGCCGACAACGATCCGTTGCGCACCATCGACTGGATCAACCTGTATGCCATCGCGGTGAATGAGGAGAACGCCGCCGGCGGCCGCGTAGTGACCGCGCCCACTAACGGAGCGGCAGGCGTGATCCCGGCCGTGGCGCATTACTACCGGCAGTTCGCTCCGTCCCCCAGCGAAGACGGAATCTTCCGCTATTTCCTGGCGGCGGGCGCCATCGGGATTCTGTACAAGGAAAACGCCTCGATCTCCGGCGCGGAAGTCGGATGCCAGGGCGAAGTCGGCGTAGCCTGCTCCATGGCCGCCGGTGGGTTGGTGGCCGCATTGAATGGGTCGAACGAAGCGGTCGAGCACGCCGCCGAAATCGGCATGGAGCACAACCTCGGCATGACCTGCGATCCCATCGGCGGCCTGGTGCAGATTCCCTGCATCGAGCGCAACGCGTTTGGGGCGGTGAAGGCGGTGAACGCCGCGCGTATGGCGATGTCGGAAGAAGGTGGCCACAAGGTGACGCTCGATCAGGTGATCCGGACGATGTACCAGACCGGCCTGGATATGCGCTCGCACTACAAGGAAACGTCGCTGGGCGGGCTGGCGGTGAACGTAATCGAATGCTAGCGCCGAGGCTGCGAGCGTGCGCCAATACCCTCGGCTGCGCCGCGCTCCTGTTCGCGCTCAACGCCTACATCACGCTGGGCCTGTTTCACACCGATTACACGCGCCAGATGGGATCCATCGAGGCCGCCTATATAGGGCTCGCGCGCTACGCCTCCCAACACTGGAAGGACATGGGTTGGTTCCCGCTGTGGTACGGTGGCATTCCCTACCCCGACACCTACCCGCCGCTGTTGCATTGGATCTGCGGGCTGGTTCTCTCCCTAACCGGTGTCTCGCCTGGCTTGGCGTACCACTTCGTGACCGCGCTGTTCTACTCGCTCGGCCCGTCCGCATTGTTCTGGATGGCGTGGCGGCTGTGCGGAAATCGCGCCTGGGCGTTTGCCGTGGGCGCCGGTTACTCGATCTTTTCGCCCAGTTGCCTGTTGGTGAAAGAGATTCGCTTGGATGCCGCCGGCTGGTCCGGCGCGCGCCGCCTCCAGGACCTGGTGGCCTACGGAGAAGGTCCGCACATCGCGTCCCTCTGTCTTCTGCCGCTGGCCATCGGGATGCTTCACGTCGCGTTCGCGAAGCGCAAGCCGCTGTATTGGGTGGTTGCTGCGTTGGCCGTCGCCAGTGTGCCCATGAGCAACTGGCTGGGTGGAATGGCGCTGGCCATGGCGATTACCGCGTACCTGGCCGCCGGGTTGCCGTCCGGCCGAAACCCGATTCCCGCCTGGCTGCGCGTGGCGGCGGTGGGAACTTATGCCTACACTCTGGCGATACCGTGGCTCTCCCCGGCCACCATCGCGGTGATCCGCGCCAACGCGCCGCACGTGGCCCGCGATTATGAATTCAACGGCGCACATCGCCTGTTGACGGGCGTCGTCGTGCTGGCCTTCGTGCTGGCCGCGTGGCTGATGTCGCGGTGGAACGCGCCGCGCCACATGCGGTTCGCGCTGTTGTTCCTGCTGGTCACCGCATGCACCGCGCTCGGCGGTTACTGGTTCAATCTATCGCTGGTGCCGCAACCGGGGCGTTACACCTTGGAGATGGATATGGCAATCTGGCTGGGGGCGGCGTTCGCCATCTGGCCCCTGCTCCGGCGGTTAAATCGCCGCGCGGCGATGGCCTTGGCCCTGGCCGCCGTGGTTGCCTGCGTGCCCATGGTCAAGCGGGAGCGCCGCGCTGCACGCGCCTTGGAACAGCCCATCGACATCCGGCGCACCATCGAGTACAAATCTGCGCAATGGCTGAACCGGAACCTGCCCGGCGCACGCGTCTTCGCCGCCGGAAGCATCGGTTTCTGGCTCAACGCGTTCAGCGGATCGCCGCAGATCGGGGGCGGTTTCGACAACGGTATTACGAACCCGCTGCTGACCCACATTATCTTTCAGATTATGGCGGGTGAGCGGCAGCAACTTACGATCGACCTGATGCGCGCATTCGGTGTCGACGCTGTGATCGCGGGCGGCAAAGACAGCGCGGAGTTCTTCCATCCCATCGCGCATCCCGAGAAGTTCGCCGGCATGACTGAACTCTGGCGGGATGGCGGCGACGCGATTTACGATGTCCCGCGGCGTACGCGCTCTCTCGCCCACGTGATGCTGGCCGGCGACCTGGTGCAACTGCCGCCCGTGGCGTACGACTCCATCGTCATGCAGCCTTATCTCGCCGCGCTTGAAAGTCCCGCGTATCCGCCGGCGCAGTTTCGCTGGCGCGCGCCCAGCGCCGCGAGCGTCACGGCGAATCTGCGCCCGGATCAGATCCTGAGCGTACAGATCAGTTGGGATAAAGGCTGGAACGCCTCGGTGGACGGCCGGCCCGTGCCCGTCCTCGGCGATAAGCTGGGGCAAATGGCGATCGACCCGCGATGCAGCGGGTTATGCACGGTCCAACTGACTTACGATGGCGGCGCCGAAGGCCGGTGGACGCGCGCGATCCAGCGGCTGGCTTTCGCCGCGGGTGTGATTTGGATACTTATGGGACTTTGGCGAAGAAGAGACACAGCGCGAGGGACAGGCACGTGAGCACCCAGCCGATGCGGTTCTCCAGGGGCGTCTCGAAGACGAACGCGATGTCGTATTCTCCAGGCGGCGCGTCGATGACGCTGAAGTCCGCTCCTCGATCTCTGTGTACCGGTAGCGCTTGTCCCTCGGCGTAGGCATGCCAGGCCGGATCGTACGTCACCTGCACCAGGATGGATTGCCCTTGCGCTACGCGGGCATGCACGCGCAGTTCGTCGCTTCCATGCCAGGCGGTGGTGGCGGGTGAATCGGGTCCCTCTTCGATCGCCGCGGTATATGCCCGCAGCAGGTCGAGATTCGATTGCCGCAGCGGTTGCAGGGTGTCGAACCCCGCGCGATCCACCACGCGCGCCTGCGACGGATAACGCCGGGGAACCCCATAGATCGTGTTGCCCCGACCATCGTCGTACAATGCCGGGAGCACGCCCGCGAACTTATCCGGGAACTTGAAGTCGTGGTAGGTCTCCTGCGAGCGCTCGTCTGAGACGATCACCGCATCCGCGCCCAGAGCGGTCAGCCAACGCACCGCCAATTCCGGATCAGGTCCCAGCAGGATTTCCCAATTCGCCGGGAACACTTTGGTATTCAGCACGCCCTGGTCGGATCCACCGCCCACTTGGGCCAGGTCATGCCAGGTATCCCACCAAAAACGCACGGACCCGGACACAAATGTGCGCGCTGCCGGGAGATGGCCGGCCATCCACTCGGACATACGGTACTCAACGCGCTGCCGGTAATCCCTTTCGGGCGGATACAACTCCCACGCATGCCGGACGTAATGCCGCGCCTCCCACAACGCGAATAACACGATCATTGCCGCCAGTGCACGCGCTATTCGCAGCCGCGAGGGTAAGGTCAAGGGCCAGTTCCACAATCGCCGCAGCAACTCGACGCCCGCCAAAGTCAGCACCAAGTCGAGTTCCGAAATCAGGCGGTGCGGCTGTCCCATGACGCGAAAATTGAAATAGAAGTAGCCCAAAACGTTTAATCCCAGAAACAGCAGGCTCCCGCAGAGGAAGACCGGGTAGGCGCGGTCCGGCTTTCGAGATCCGGCAGCGAGCGAAAGCCACGCGAAGACCGCGGCTACGGCGGCAAGCAACACCACCGACCAGGTATTGCCCGAAGGCGATACAAATTGCAGATTCCGCAGGGTGATCTGCAAGTAGGAGGGCGTCAGCCAGAATGCCGAGAGCCCATACGCCAACGCTGGAATCGCGACGGCGCGCAGCCACAGCCGATGGTCGCGGTGTGTGACCCAAAGGCTCCAGGCCACGATGGGATAAAGGATCGCCAGCGCCGTCGCACCGTAGAAATTGGTGAGCGCTACCAGCGCGGAGCAGATCCCGGCCGCAGCCAGGCATGCGGGGCGGCGCTTCTCCAATGCCAGCCAGGCAAAGGCTAGCGCGAACGGCAACAGCGCCAGCGACGAGACGTGTGGCCCCTCGCCATAGCGCGCCAGTATCCATAAGCGCCACGGCGTCAGATACAACGACCTCCATGGGTGTGGAATCACCAGAAACGCAGGCGACACCAGCGCCGAAGCCGCCGCCGCCAGCCATGCCGCGCCGCGCGACCGGCTTATCACCCACATCAGAAAATACACTCCCGCGATTCCGATCGAATACAGCAGAGCCGTATAAAAGTGATAGGCCTTAACCGGAATGAAGACGAGCGATAGCAAGGCGGTGCCATAGCGCAAAACGGGTGGATAGAGATAGTCGTAACGCGTGCCGCAATACCAGAGCGGATCCCACTGCGGGTGCGGCAGATGTTCGTTCAGAAAACGGCCATCCGCGATGAAGGTGCTTTCGATGGAATCCCAACGGTCCAGATACTTCGCCTGGAACAGCGGTTTGATCAGCGCCGCGGTAAAGAGAAAGATCAGCAGTAAATCCAGCGGAAGTTTGGCGCGCCGCACCGCTAACTCTTCCGCCCAGCCGGCTGGGCGCCGGATTGATAGCGGCGTTGCAAGCTATCGAACTGGCGATGGTAACCCCATCCCCAGCGGTACATCAGATACTTTCCCAGCAGCACCAGGATGGAGAAGCCGTAGATGGTGCTTTGGAAAAACGATGCCGACGAGGCCTGCGCGAAGTAGCGGGTGGGCACCGGCACCTCGGTGATGCGCATGCCCAGCGCCACCATCTGCGCCATAATCTCCTGGTCGAAGATGAACTTGTCGGAGTTGGTTTCCAGGTTCACCGATTCCAGCACCTCTCTGCGAAACGCGCGGTAGCCGGTATGATACTCGGAAAGGTTCAAGCCGAAAGTGACATTCTCGGCCCAGGTGAGAAAGCGATTGGAAACGTATTTCCACCAGGGCATGCCTTGCTTGATGGGATTGGTGCCCATCAGGCGCGATCCCAGGACAGCGTCGGCGCGGCCTTCCTGGATGGGCCGGACAATCTCGGGCAGTAAGGTGGGATCGTACTGATAATCCGGGTGCACCATCACCACGATATCCGCGCCCGCCTTGAGCGCCTCTCTGTAGCACGTCTTCTGATTGGCCCCGTATCCGTAGTTGCGATTGTGGACGAACAGTTCCAGACCCATGTCGCGCGCGATTTGGGCGGTTTCGTCGGAGCTGCCGTCGTCCACCAGGATGACCAGGTCCACAAGCTCGTGCGGCAGGTCCTGATAGGTCATGTGCAGAGTCTTGGCCGCATTGTAAGCCGGCATGACCACTACGACTTTGGGCTTATCCGTCATGATTCGATTTCCGGCGCGGCGGTGACGATGAATTGATAAGCGAACATGTTCTTCCACCGGCGCGCCGCTTCGTACGACATTCGCTCGAGCGATCGTACCAGGGCCGAGCCTTCCCATTTTGGCAGCGCCAGACCGATGGGCACGCCCGAGCACCGCAGAGTTTCGATGCGGAATCCGGCGGCCTGGAACAGATCGAGCCAGCCGCGCCAGGTATAGAAATGCAGATGCGTGCGGTCGAACAGCCCGCGGTCTTCGGCCGGAAAGTGGCCTGTGAGAACCTTCCAGCGGAAGTAAGCGTGGCCACTGTTGGGAAGGGAGCAGGCCAGCCGTCCGCCGGGGGCGAGCACCGCGCGCAAATCGCGCAACAGCAACGCGGGACGGCGCAGGTGCTCCAGCACGTCCGCGCAGATCGCGTAATCGAAACGCCCGGTTAAATGCGGCAGCCCCAGATCCAGATCGGCTTCCAGCAGGTCGATGGAGTCCGGGAAGCCGGCGCGCGCGGCCCCGGGCGAATCGATGCCGGTCACGCGATAGCCGCGGCTGGCGAGGATCGCGCCCAGATAGCCGCCGGCGCAGCCTACGTCAAGCACGCGGCGGCCGTCGCCCGAGGGCGGCAAACTAGCCAGCAGCAGGCTGTGACTGCTGTACGGGCTGTCCTTGAGTCGATAAGGCGCGGCGGCGACCGGTACCATTAAGTCAGATTATCGCGCAGTTCCACTGGCATAATGACAGTGAGGCATGTATGAACTCCTTGTGGGGCGGACCTCCAGGTCTGCGCGGGTCCTCCAGGACCCGCTCTTCGCGGGGGACGGGTCTGGAGACCCGCCGCAGGCGTAGACGCCTGCCCCACTTGGCACTTGCGGCGCTGCTTTCCGGATGCGGCGGCCTGACCCGTCACGGCCCCGTCGACCCAGCCCTGGCTGCCTTCATTCCGCCGGATACGGTGGCGTTAGCGGGCTTGCGCATGGATCAGATCCGCGCAGCGCCGATATATCACAAGTTGGCGGAGGGAAACCGGCTGCCGCGCTTCGACCAGTTTCGTACGGAATCGGGCTTCGATCCGAGCCGGGATATACGCGATCTGCTGGTGGCCAGCGACGGCAAGAATGTGCTGGCGGTCGCGCATGGCACCTTTACGGCAATGCCCGCCGGCAGTCTGAATGCGAGCGATTACAAGGGCTGCACGCTCTATACGAAATTCGGTAGCGATGCCATCGCGTTCATCGACAAGAGCATCGCGCTGGGCGGCCCAACCGCGGCCGTGCGCGCGGCCATCGATCAATATAAGAGCGGCGGCCATGGCGCCCCGCACGATTTGATGGCGCGCGCCCAAGCGCTGCCCGCCGATACGCAGATCTGGGCCGTGGTCGAGGGGTGGAGAGGAGCAACGCCCGGCCAACTCCGCGAGATGGGAAATTTGAGCAACTTGGACCGTATGCTGCGCTCGGTGGAAGGCGCCAGCCTTACCGTCGATTTGCGCAGCGGAGCCCACGCCGCAGTCACCGGAGATTGCCGCACGGAGGCGGACGCCAGAAACCTGGCGGACTCGTTGCGCGGGTTGGCGGCCCTGGCGCGCATGGGCGTGCCACGCAAACAACCGGACCTCCAGCGCGCCTTGGATGGAATCCAGGTGAAGCAAGAGGGCGGGGTGGTCCGGGTGAAGGCCGATATCGCGGAAGACCTGGCCGAGAAATTGGTAAGGTAGTCGCGGTGCTAGAATTCCCCACAGAGGTTCCTTTATGAATAGCCGAAGAAGTTTTGTGTTGGGCGCGGCGGGAGCCGTTTCACTGATGGCGGGCAAAGCCTCCGCCAACCGCCGCATACGGGTGGCCGTGCTGGGTATCAATGGCCGCGGCAGGGATCATATCTACGGATTCAACGCGCTGCCCAACGCCGAAGTGGTGATGCTGTGCGATCCCGACCGCAACCTGTTGACCGAGCGCGCGGAACAGTTCGAGACCAAGTATCACCGCAAAGTGCAAACCGAGCAGGATTTGCGCAAGGTCTTCGACAACAAGGAAATCGACGCGGTCAGTATCGCGACTCCCAACCACTGGCACGCGCTGGCCGCGATCTGGGCCTGCCAGGCGGGCAAGGACGTGTATGTCGAAAAGCCCGGCGCGCATAACATCTACGAAGGCCGCCGGATGATCGAGGCGGCGCACAAATACAACCGCATCGTGCAGCACGGAGTGCAACTGCGCAGCTCGGAGGCGATCAAGGAAGCCGTGCAGTTGATGAACAAGGGCGTGATCGGCAACGTCTATATGGCGCGCGGCCTGGTGTTCCGATGGCGTCCATCGGTGGGCCACAAGGGCAACGAGGCTGCGCCCGACTATTTGAATTGGGATATCTGGCAAGGTCCCGTGCAGGAGCGCCCCTTCACGCGCGCGCTGGTGCATTACAACTGGCACTGGCACTGGGATTACGGCAACGGCGACGTGGGCAATCAGGGCATACACGAAACGGACATGTGCATGTGGGGCTTGGGAGTCGGGCTGCCCACGCGAGTCGCTTCCATGGGAGGCAAGTTTCTGTGGGACGACGATAAGGAGACGCCCGAAACACTGACCTCCGTGTATCACTACCCCGAACAGAAAAAGATCATCCAGTTTGAAGTGCGTCCGTGGTGTACGAACACGGAGGGCGGCGTCGGCGTGGGTAACATTTTCTATGGGTCGGAAGGCTATCTGGCGATCAATGGCTACGATTCTTACGAGGTGTTTCTGGGCGAGAAGCGCGAGCCGGGTCCGAAGCGCAAGGCGGGCGGCGACCACTACGCCAACTTCATCAAAGCCGTGGAGAGCCGCAAGCAGAGCGACCTGGACGGGCCAGTGGAGACGGCGCATCTGGCGTCGTCGCTGGCGCATTTGGGAAATATCTCATACCGGCTCGGGCGGCAACTGCAGTTCGATCCGGCGACGGAGCGATTCGTGGGCGACGACGAGGCTGATAAGATGTTGACGCGGAATTATCGCGCACCGTATGTAGTGCCGGAGAAGGTGTAAGGTCCGTGGGGCAGGACTTCAGTCCTGCACGGGTCCTCCAGGACCCGTAGAAGGCGAGCTTTGCTCGCCTGTGTCGGCAAGAGCACTGGCGGTCCCTTCGGGAACCTCTCTGGCGCCAAAACCGGGCTCCACTTGACAGGTTTGCGATGATGGAATTGGATTCGGCAAGCTAAGGCCGTCAACACACTGGCGTTCAATACCCGCGCAAGAGCGTGGCCCCGGTTTTCATCCGATCCCTGG